>NZ_JACYVC010000011.1:0-145652 GCF_014842145.1 Stenotrophomonas sp. CFBP 13718 | reverse complement strand
AGGACGACCGGCATACCCATGGTCGGCGAGCGCAGCGGGCCGTTGGCGGGTACATTCCGCCGAGCACGGCTCGGCGCTACCGATGGCCGCCAGCCAGCCGCGTAATGAAGAAGAAAGAAAAGCGGTAGCGCCGAAGGCAGCGGCAGGAGCCGCGGCCAACGTCGCTTGCGACGGCCCGTAGGGTGCCGGTCAGGACGACTGGCATACCCATGGTCGGCGAGCGCAGCGGGCCGTTGGCGGGTACATTCCGCCGAGCGTGGCTCGGCGCTACCGATGGCCGTGGCGCGTTACGGCTTGATCTTGGAGTCCGCGCCCTGCGGCACGCTGTCGTGGTATCGACCGGTGCGCGAGTCAAACACGCGGTTCTGGCCGGCCGGCCGCACGCCTGGGATGATCCGCCCATCGCGGTCATACACCTTGGCCGGGGCGGTGCTGGTGGGGGGCGGCGCTATCTGGGCCGGTCCCGTGCTGCGGATCGGTCCGGCCGCCGGCGGTGGATTCATCAGGGGGCGCGGCGCTTGCACCGGGGACGGGGGCGATGGCTGCACCGGTCGCGGTGGCTGGGCAGGCACGGGCTGCGCCGCAGGCGGCGTCACCGTGGTCGCCCCGCGGGTGGAGGTCGGGCTGGACGGCGAGGCGATCTGCGCCAAGGCCAGGGTGGGCAGCAGCAGCGCGCCCAGCAACAACAATGATCGTTTCATGCCACGGCTCCCACACGGTGTGATCCCAGCCTGCACCCGGCCTTGTGTGCTGCCCATGAATGGTGCTGCCCATGAAGGGAGCCCGCGCTTGCATGCCGTCGGCGCCGGCCCCATCTGCAGACAGTCCCCCATGGAGATCCCGCATGAGCGCCTTCGACCTCACGCCCCCCAGCGACGCCCAACGCCAAGCGCTGGAAGCCAGCCTCAGCCCCGACGAGGCGCGCGTGCTGCTCCAGCACGGCACCGAAGCGCCCTTCTGCGGCGTGTTCCTGGACAACAAGCGGGACGGTGTCTACTGCTGCCGCCTGTGCGCCCTGCCGCTGTTCCGCTCCAACACCAAGTTCGACTCCGGTACGGGCTGGCCCAGCTTCTTTGCGCCTTTCGCCGCCGAACACGTGCATGAAATACGGGACATCAGCCACGGCATGATCCGCACGGAGATCACCTGTGCCCGCTGCGGCAGCCACTTGGGCCATGTGTTCCCGGATGGGCCGCCGCCCACGTTCGAGCGGCACTGCCTGAACTCCGTCTCACTTTCATTCACCGAGAATGGCGCCCCCTACGCCGATCCGCTCAAGCGCGGCGGTGCTGAGGCCCAGCCGGCCGGCTGATCACCTGACGGCACCAGAGCGGATGGATTTCACACATCCGCTCTTCAGAAAACCCGTGAACGCGCCGTAAAGGGAGATACCCCTGCTTCCTGCGTCGCGTCCATGCTCATCCTCATCGGCTTCCTCGTTGTCATCGCCAGCGTGCTCGGCGGCTATCTCGGCGCCCACGGTCGGCTGGGTGCCCTGTGGCAACCGTATGAGCTGGTCATCATCGGCGGTGCCGCCGTGGGCGCGTTCCTGGTGGGTACGCCGGCAAAGACGGTGAAGCAGACCCTGCTGGCCAGCGTGGCCGTGTTCAAGGGGCCGCGTTACAAGCGGCAGGATTACCTGGATGTGCTCAGCCTGGTCTACGAACTGCTCAACAAGGCGCGTCGCGAAGGCTTCATGTCGTTGGAAGACCACGTAGAGAAGCCCGGCGAAAGCCCGATCTTCGCGAACTACCCGAAGGTGCAGGCCGACCACCATCTGGTGGACTTCATCACCGACTGCCTGCGCCTGATGATCGGCAGCAACATCGAACCGCATGAACTGGAACCGCTGCTGGAGCTGGAGCTGGAGAAGCACCACGCCGAAGCCTTGGCGCCTTCGCAGGTCGTGACCAAGGTGGCCGACGGCCTGCCCGGCTTCGGCATCGTGGCCGCCGTGCTGGGCATCGTCATCACCATGGGCTCCATTGGTGGCCCGATCGAAGAAGTCGGCGCTCACGTAGCCGGCGCGCTGGTCGGCACCTTCCTGGGCATCCTGCTGGGCTATGGTTTCGTCGGCCCGATGGCAGCGGCCATGGAAGCGCGCGCCGAGCAGGACAGCCGTATCTATGAGTCCGTGAAGACCGCCCTGCTGGCCTGCCTGCGCGGCTACAACCCGAAGATCGCCCTGGAGTTCGCCCGCAAGACCCTGCCCTCTGATGTGCGCCCGGCCTTCTCGGAGTTCGAGCAGCACCTGAAGACGGTCAAATAAGCCATGTCGGACACCAAGCCCACCGTCATCGTTCGCCGGGTCAAGAAGCACGGCCACGCCGCGCATCATGGCGGCTCGTGGAAAGTGGCATACGCCGACTTCGTGACCGCGATGATGGCGTTCTTCCTCGTGCTGTGGCTGGTGGCGTCCACCAGCAAGCCCGAGCGCGGTGCCATTTCCGAGTACTTTCGCAACCCCAGTCCGTTGTCGGGCAAGAGCACCACGCCGGCTCCGGGCATGGCCGGGCCCGGCGGTGCCAGCACGTCGATGATCAAGCTGGGCGGCGCGGCCGACGTCAGCCGCGGCAACAGCAGCGACCCGTTCCAGAACCAGCGTGAAGCCATCCCGCAGGCCATTGATCGCCGCGAGCGCGAGAAACAGCAGCTGGAATCGCTGATGAAGGAACTGCAGGAGGCGATCAGCAAGAGCCAGGCCCTGGAACCCTTCAAGGACCAGTTGCTGCTCGACCTCACCCCGGAAGGGCTGCGCGTGCAGATCGTGGACAAGCAGAACCGGCCGATGTTCGATCTGGGTGGCTCGTCCCTGAAGGCGTACACCAGTACGATCCTGCATGAGCTGGCGACCTATCTGAACCACGTACCGAACCGGATCAGCCTGACCGGCCACACCGACACCACGGCGTACAGCAGCGTCCATGGCTATGGCAACTGGGAACTCAGCGCGGACCGCGCGAATGCCGCCCGTCGTGCGCTGGTGGACGGTGGCCTGGATGACAGCAAGGTCACCCGGGTGGTCGGCCTGGCCTCCTCGGTGTTGTTTGACAAGACCAACCCGCAGAATCCGATCAACCGCCGCATCAGCATCGTGGTGATGACCAAGGATGCGGAAGCCGCCGCGCTGTCCGGTGCCGGCACGCCGGTTGCGATGTCCGCCGCCGTGGCAGACCCCGATGTACAGGCCGCGCAGGCGCCCATCGAGGTCGGCGACGCCGCTCCCTGACCGCGCAGGGCATGCCCCTGCGCTCGCTGCCCCGGGCCCTTACAATGGGGGCCTCCTTTTTTGCAGGTAGCCGCATCATGTCCAAGCTGTCCAAGTCCAAGCGCGACAAGCGCAAGAAGCAGCAGCCGAAGCGCCCGTTCGCCCGCCTGAGCGATCAGCAGCAGGTGCAGAACCACGCCGTGCTGACCAATGAAGAAGGCCAGGTCGTGGCCGCGATTGGCCTGCAGGGCCGCCAGTGGCTGCTGTCGATCGGTGGCCAGACGATGGGCAACGCGGACGACCCGATGCCGATGCTGGCCATGCTCAAGCATCTGGCGAACGTGCAGGGCAAGGAAGGCCGCAAGGTCGACCTGCAGTACTCCGATGGCCTGGGCGAGCTGATCAAGGTGATGGCGGCCGAGAAGGACCTGGACGCTGACGCTTACCTGGATGAGCTGGCTGCCGAGTTCGATACCATCGACGCGGAAGACGCAGCGACCGAAGCCACCGCTGACACCGATGCGGACGCAGCTGCAGCCGACGCATCGACCGATGCCGTCGACGTCGAGGCTGACGCCGCTGCCGACGCCGACGACAAGCCGAAGGCCTGAGGCCTGGCGGAATCACGGTGACGGTCTACGTCGACGACGCAGTACAGGCCTGGCGCGGACAGCGCTGGGCACACCTGATGGCCGACACCTTGCCCGAGCTGCACGCCATGGCGGCGCGGCTCGGCATGCCCCGCCGCGCGTTCCAGAACAAAGCCAGTGGGGCGCATTACGATGTCAGCGCGCCGATGCGCGTGCAGGCCATCGCCCTCGGGGCGATGCCGATCTCCCGGCACACCGATCGTGCGCGGATGAAGGCGGTGATCGCCAACGCCCGCGCGCAGTACCAGCCCGACTGACCCGCGTCAGAACGGGTCGCTGCCCAACCGCACTTCCACGTTCATCAGCGAGCACAGCGCCAGCATCGCGTCGTCATCGCGGGTCAGCGCCATCCAGCCGGTGAAGCCTTCGCTGCCGGCATCCACGCTCCACAGCGTGTAGTTGCGTTCGCGTAGCCGATCGAACGCGGTGGACATCAGCTGCGCGCCGTCCAGGTCCGCCGTGAAATCCTCATCGTCCAGGTCGCCGCCCCACTCCACCTGCAGGTTGAACCGTGCAGACAGCTCGTTGACGGCCGACATCAGCGATTCCAGATCGTCGCGCTCCACCTCGAAGCCACTCTGCCAGCCGATCGCCCCGAACAGCGGCGGCAGCCAGTCGCTGTCGGCCTCCATCGGCTCGCCCTGCTCGGCCAGCAGCTCGCGGAAGCGGTTGAACTGCTGCAGCGCAAGCTCTTCGTCGCCCGGGTTGATCAGCACCAGCAGGTTCCACGCACGTGCCTCGAAGTCGGCCTCGTCGAAGTCGTGCTCTTCTTCCTGGAAGTCGAAATAATCGCTGTTGTCGGGCATGGGCGTGTTCCTGGGATGCGTGGTGCGTGGCCTGCATTCTGAGGCCTGGCGGCTCGAGCCGGAAGCACCGGGATTGGGCCACGCCGCCGGGCCGGGTATCCTTTACCGCATGAAGCCGGCCGTGTTGGCCGCCACAGTGAATCCTGCAATGAGCGATACGCCTCCCGACCACCTGGCCATCAACCCGGCCAGCCCCCATCACGACGCCCAGGCGCTGGAGCGCGGCGTCGGCGTGCGTTTCAACGATGTCGAGCGCACCGACGTTGAAGAGTATTCGGTCAGCGAAGGCTGGATCCGCGTGCAGGCCGGCAAGGCCCGTGACCGCCGCGGCAACCCGATGACCCTGAAGATCAAAGGCAAGGTCGACGTGCGCTTCCTGGACCTGAAGCCGCAGGGCTGAGCGTCGCGGTCATGGGGGGGGGGGCGACGGGGTAGAGCCGACTGGGTAGAGCCGACTTCAGTCGGCTGCTCTACTGCAGGCACATGGTGGCTAGAGCCGGCTGGGTAGAGCCGACTTCAGTCGGCTGTTCTACCGCAGGCAATCGGCAACACCAGCCGGCTGAAGCCGGCTCTACCAAAGGCAGCGGCGACCAGCGCAACACCAGCCGGCTGAAGCCGGCTCTACCAAAGGCAGCGGCGGCCGGGGCCGATCATTCCCGCTGCCGGGATTCCAGCAGGTCCAGGTTGCGGATCAGCTTGCGTGAGATCTCGTCGGAGATCACCCCGCGCCGGGTCAGCCGGAACAGTTCTTCGCGCTCGGCGACCAAGCCGGCACTGCGCAGCTGGCGGTAGCCGCGCTCCATGCGCCGCACCTTCTCCGGATCGACATCGGGGCCGTTCTCTTTTTCCAGATTGCGCTGGTACAGCAGGCTCACCCGCGACGCCGCGTCGTTGTACAGCTGCACGTTCTCGGTGGTCTGCTTCAGCACCAGCTGCTGCCGCATCCGCTCCACCCCGGCCAGCGCCGCCTTCGAAGCCAGCTTGCGGGCCACGTCCTCTTCCTTGCGCTCACCCGAATCGGCCGGCAACTGCAGCCCTTTCAACAGCTGCGGCAGCGCCACGCTGGCTCCGATCAGCGAGAACAGGATCACCGCGGCGGCCAGGAAGATCACCAGGTCACGTGCCGGGAACGGATCACCGCTGGGCAGGAACAAGGGCAGGGTCAGCACGCCGGCCAGGGTGATCGCGCCGCGCACGCCGGCCACCGAGGTCGCCACCACGATGCGCCAGCCGGGCGCTTCGCCCTGCTTCTGCCCGCGACGGCGCGCACGCAGCAGGTTCCATCGTAGCGACAGCCATACCCACAACAGGCGCAGCAGGATCAGCGCAAGGTTGATCACCAGCACATATACCGCCAGCCACCACGGATTCTGGTGGCCGCTCTCGCCCATGGTGGCGATGGCACGCTCCACGATGCCCGGCAGCTGTTCGCCCAGCAGTACGAACATGATGCCGTTGAAGGTGAACTGCAGCATGTTCCACACTGCCGAACGCTGCACCCGCATGCTGCCCGATACGCGGCCCGTCAGCTCTACGTAGCTCATGGTGATGCCGGCGGCCACCGCAGCGAGGATGCCCGAGGCGTTGATCTCTTCGGCCAGCAGGTAGGCTGCGAACGGGATCAGCAGGTTGACCAGCATCGCCGCGCCCGGCTCTTCGCCGAAGCGCCGCCACAACCAGCGCTGGAAGGTGGATACCCCGAAGGTCACCGCGACACCCACGGCCAGGCCGGCCACGGCCACCCACAGGAAGGTCAGCGACGCGGTCGCCAGCGAGAAGCTGCCGGTCATCACCGCGGCCACGGCAAAGCGGAAGCAGACCAGGCCCGAGGCATCGTTGAGCAGCGATTCGCCCTCCAGGATGTGCATCAGCCGCTTGGGAATGGGTGCCTTCGAGGCGATCGCACCGACCGCCACCGGGTCGGTCGGCGAGATGATCGCCGCCAATGCGAAGCACACGGCCAGCGGCATCACCGGGATCATCCAGTGGATCAGCAGGCCGGCCCCGAGCACGGTGAACACCACCAGGCCGAAGGCCAACTCCAGGATCGCGCCCTTGTCGCGGAACAAGCCCTGCTTGGGAATGCGCCAGCCGTCGAGGAACAGCAACGGCGGCAGGAACAGCAGGAAGAACATGTCCGGGTCGAGGTCATGGCCGCGGTTGAACACCCCGGCAATCACCGCGCCCAGCGCGATCTGCACCAGCGGCAACGGCAGCGAAAACGGCAGGACCCGGACGAGGTAGCCGCTGGCGACTACCGCGACCAGCATCGCCAGTACGACTTCAATGGTATGCATGCATCATCCAGATGACGGCGCGGGGCGAGGGATGGCCGACAGGCCAAGCGCCACTAACGCGAAAAAACTAGCACACCCATTTGATATCGCCCATAAGCGGAGCGTGTGCGGGTCGGCAGATACGGAGCGAGCGCGAGGGAGTGCGCGGGTCGTCAGCTGCGCTCGCCGTCGAAGCGGTAGAGGTCCATCGCCAGCATGCCCGCGTCGATCCCGGCATCGATGCGCTGCGCGCCCAACGCGCCCGTCCCTGCCGCCCCCATGGCGAAATGCAGCGGCTGCAGGTGCTCGTCCGTCGGATGTGCGCGCGCCGCGTAGGGGGCCTGGCGCCGGTAGTCGAGCAAGGCATCGACATCGCTGGCGGCCAGGCGCTGCTCTACCCAGTTGATGAAAGGACGCACGTAGGGCGCCTCCTTGCCATCCTGATACGTGCCGAAATCGTGCAGGTTGTGGGTGATGCTGCCCGAGCCGATGAGCAGCACCCCTTGGTCGCGCAACGGCGCCAAGGCACGGCCCAGTGCAAGCTGGTGCACAGGACCGCGCTGCGGTTGCAGCGAGATCGGCACGACCGGGATCGACGCGTCCGGGAACAGCAGGCGCAGCGGCACCCACGCCCCGTGGTCCAGCCCGCGACTCACGTCCAGCTGTGCGTCCAGGTGTGCATCCTGCAGCCTCTGCAGGACCTGCGCAGCCAGGACGGGGTCGCCGGGGGCTGGGTAGCGGATCCGGTACAGCGCCTCGGGGAAGCCACCAAAATCATGGATCGTCGGTGGCTGCGGATGCGCGCCGACGCGCGGCAGGTCGCTCAACCAGTGCGCACTGGCGATGACGATGGCGCGGGGCCGTGGCAGGTCGGCCGCCAGCTCCGCCAGGCGAAGGCCGACCTGGCCCGGCTGCAGCGCCGTCATCGGCGAACCGTGGGAGATGTACAGACTGGGCAGACGGCGCATGGCGCGGGCCTCGGGAAACCTGCGACCAGCGTAGGCCTCGCCGCCGACGCGATAAACAGGACCGACGAGCCGGTCCGTCCCAGCAGTGACCGCAATACTGCCCCATGGTCGGCGAGCGCAGCGGGCCGGTGGCGACAAGATTCCGCCGAGCGTGGCTCGGCACTACCAGAGGGGCCAGCATCCGTAGCGCCGACCCATGGTCGGCGAGCGCAGCGGGCCGGTCGCGGAAAGATTCCGCCGAGCGTGGCTCGGCGCTACCAGAGGGGCCAGCATCCGTAGCGCCGACCCATGGTCGGCGAGCGCAGCGGGCCCTTCGCGCCCCCTCCCCGGCGCTCTCAGGCCTCCACCGCATCCAGCTGCGCGATCACCGTCGCCAGCGGCGCCGGCCGCCCCAGCAGGTAGCCCTGCACCTGATCACAGCCGTGCGCGCCCAGCCACTGCAGCTGGCCCGGGGTTTCCACGCCCTCCGCAATGATCGTCAGGCCCATGCTGTGCCCCAGCGACAACAGCGCCCGACAGATCGACGCATTGCGCGGATTGGTTTCCACATCCGCCACGAAGCTGCGGTCGATCTTCAAAATATCCAGCGGCAGGTGCTGCAGGTAGGACATGCTCGAATACCCCGTACCGAAGTCATCCAGCGATACGCAGATGCCCTGCTCGTGCAGCCGCTGCATCGTCTGCATCGCCTGTGCAGGCTTGCGCATCAGGCTGCTCTCGGTGAGCTCCACCTGCAGCGCACCGCGACGCAGGCCGAACTCCTGCATGGCGCGCGCGAACTCACCCACCAGATCACTGTTGAAGAACTGCACCGCCGACACATTGACCGCAATCGGCAGGTCACCCCAGCCGGCATCCACCAGCTGCCGCTGCGCCTGCGCCGCCGCGCGGATCACCCAGCGCCCCAGCGCCAGGATCAGGCCAGTGTCTTCGCACAGCTGGATGAAGTCGCCCGGCGGAATGAAGCTGCCATCGGCCTGCGGCCAGCGAAGCAGCGCTTCCAGCGCGGCCGGCGTGCCATCGGCGGCATGACAGATCGGCTGGAAATAGAGCTCGAATTCGGCGTCGATCGCGTTGTGGATTCGCCCGGCCAGACGCAGCCGCTCGGCCAATCGCGCGGTCACGCTGGGGTCGAACCATGCCAGCGCGTCGCCCTCGGCGCGCGCACTGTGTGCCGCTTGTGCGGCCATGCCGATCACCTGCGTGGCCTGCAGCCCATCGCCCGCGATATGCACCGCCACACCTACGCTCGGCTCGAACTGATGCAGCGACTCCTTGCCACGCACGGGCTCCGATACGATCTGCACCAACGCGTCCAGCGCGCTCTGTGTTTCCTGCCCATCGCGGAAGGCGAACACGAAGTCCTCGCCCGGCTGGAAGGCCAGCCAGCCGTAACGCGCGCCCAGCCCACCCAGTCGCGTGGCCATCGCCTGCAACACCGCATCCCCGATATCACCCCCCAGCGCATCGGACACCAGCTGCAGTCCGCGCAGCTGGATGAAGGCGACGGTGTAGCCGCTGCCGCAGTCGTCCAGCGCAGCAGCCAGTGCGCGCGGATTGAGCAGGCCGGTCTGCGGATGGTGGCTGGCGTGGTAGGCAAGTTCGCGCTCGTAGGCCAGCCGCTCGCTCACGTCCTCGGCCAACACCAGGCACGCCGAACGGCCATCGAAATCCAGCCGCGACAGATGGGCGCGCACTTCGAAGACGCTGCCATCCTTGCGCTGGTGCAGCCGGATCTTGGCATCCTGTACTTCGCCGACGCGGGCATCGGCGATCGCGCCGCGGATCTCTTCCCATCCCGCGCGCGGGCGGATGTCGAGGATACTCATCCCGAGGAACTCTTCGCGGGTATAGCCATACTGGCTGATCGCCGCGCGGTTGACCTCCATGAAGCGCAGCGTGTCCGGGTCGAACACCCAGAACGGCGCGGGATTGCGGTCAAACAGCAGGCGGAACTGACGCTCCGCCTGTACCAGTCGCTCACGGGCCTGGTACCGCTCGCTGATGTCGGTCACCGCGCCGATCACGCGCCGCTGCCGGTCGGACATCGCCACGCGGCGTCCGCGCGCGCTCACCCAGCGTATCTCGCCGCCGGGCAGCACCAGGCGGAACACTTCATCCAATACCGCATCACCGGCAAACGCGCTGTCGAAGGCGGCCTGCAGGCGACCCGCATCCTCGCGATGCACGCGGGCGAAGAAATCCGAAACCGGCAGGGTGTCCACCGGCACGCCGAACAGCTCACGCGCCAGCGGCGACCAGTGCAGCTGGCAGGCATCCTCATCGACATACCAGGTGCATACGCGACCCACCTGATGCGCCAGCAGCAGCTCGGCATGGCCAGTGCGCAGCTCTTCGGCCAGCACCAGCTGGCGTCGGCTGGTACGACGCACCACCCACACCAAGGCACCCAGCAGCACCCAGTACAGCAGGAACATGGCCGATGCCGCGTACAGGTACGGCCACCAGGCAGACAGCACGTCGCGCCGTCCCAATCCCGCATACACCGCCAGCGGATACTGGTGCAGCGTGCTCATCGCCGAGATGCGGGTTGTCCCGTCGATGGCGCTGGTTTCCACGCCAAGCGAGTGCACCGCATCGGTGCCCAACGCGGACCGGTGCGGCAGGTCGAAGCGCTGCCCCACGATGTCGCCGCTCGCCGGCGCGCGGGCCAGTACGTGTCCTTCCACGTCGGTGATCGATACGACGCCTTGGCTACCGATATCCAGGCCGCTGATGATCCGTTGCAGTTCGCTGGTGTGCAGCCGCACCAGCAACCAGCGATCCTGCTCAAGCTGCAGCGCCAGCGGCAGCACCCAGTTCAGTCCATCGCGACGCTGCGGCGGACCCAGGTACAGATCGCTGCCGGAACCACGGCGCTGGCCGTCCACCCACAACGGCAGCTGCAGGTCACCGACTCCGCTGGTGATCGCGCGCCCGTGCTGGTCCACCACCACGATGCTGTCGAGCTCGGCATGGCGGTGCAGCACGCCGGCGATGTTCTGGTCCAGCAACTGAGGGGCCTGCGCCGGCACGCTGCGGAACAGCTGCGCCGCATCGGCCCCGATGCCATGCATCGCCCGTTCCAGATTGCGCATCTCCAGCCATAACAGGCGCTGGCTGCCCACCGCCAAGGTGCGGCTCTGGCGCTGCGCCACGTCTGTGCGACGCTGGAAATCGCTGGCCAGCATCGTGGCCAGGCCAGCGCCGAACAAAACGCCCAGCAGCGCGCCGCCCCACAGGAAGGCGCGCTGCGGGCGCAGCAAGGCGCGACTCAGTGCGGACATCGGTGCGAACGTTGCCAATGGTGGGCAGTTGCTCTCATGCGCAAAACGCTTCCTGTGATCCTGACCAGAGCGGCCGCGGATGCACTTTCTTGACCGCCCTGGTTGTTTCCCGGTGATGTCGCGCGCAGCGCGCCCAGCCCGGCCCCGGTTTGCAGCATGCATCAGGCAGATGACGACAGGAAGAGGAGCATCCCCCGTTCAGCCACATCCGGCACAGGCGCCGCCCTGCTGCGGCACGGTTGCCACTGCAACCAGCCCCGGTAGCAGGCAGTAGACTGGTATTTTTCCGCCGTTCGAGAATTCCATGCCCAGGTTGCGCCGCTCTCCCCTGCTGCTGGCCATCGCCGCCAGCCTGTCCCTGACCCTGTCGGCCTGCGGTGGCGATACCCCGGCCGATGCGCCACAGCCCCAGCAGCAGGCCGCCGCCGAGGCTCCCGTCAAGGCACAGCTGGGCAGCTTCGGTTTCGATGCATCGGGAATGGACCGCAGCGTGGCCGCGGGCGACAACTTCTTCGACTTCGCCAACGGCAGCTGGGTCAAGAACACCGAGATCCCGGCCGACCGCTCGCGGTTCGGCAGCTTCAACGTGATCGCTGACAAAACCCAGGCCGATACGCGCGCCATCCTGGAAGGCGCGGCGAACAATGCGCAGGCCACCGGCGAAGACAAGCTGATCGGTGATTACTACGCGGCCTACATGGACGAGGCCGGCATCGAACAGCGCGGACTGGCCCCGGTGCAGCCGCAGTTGCAGGCGATCGAGGCGCTCGCCGACAAGGCCGCGTTGGCCCGCGCACTCGGTGCCGATGTGCGCGCCGACGTGGACCTGCTCAACGCCACGAACTTCTACACCGACCGCTTGTTCGGGTTGTGGGTGTCGGTCGACCTGCTGCAGCCGGAGCGCACCGCGCCTTACCTCGTGCAGGGTGGGCTGGGCATGCCGGACCGTGATTTCTACCTGGGCGATGGCCGCATGGCGGCGTTGCGCAAGCAGTACCAGGACTACGTAGGCCAAGTGCTGAAGCTGGCCGGCGTCGCCGACCCCGCCGCGAAGGCGCAGCGCATCGTGGCGCTGGAAACCAAGATCGCCCAGGCCCACGTGAGCCAGGAAGAAACCAACGACGTCGCCAAGGGGGCCAACCCCTGGACCCGCGAAGACTTCAGCGCGAAGGCACCGGGCATGGACTGGGCCGCGTTCCTGGAGGCCTCCGGGCTGGGCCAGCAGCAGGATTTCATCGTCTGGCAGCCCAAGGCCGTCGCCGGCCTGTCGCGGCTGGTCGCCACCGAACCCCTCGAAGACTGGAAGGACTACCTGACCTTCCACGCCCTGGACCGGGCCGCGCCCTACCTGCCGAAGACCTTCGCCGATGCGCGCTTCGCCTTCCATGGCACCGCACTCAGTGGCACCCCGCAGCAGAGTGATCGCTGGAAGCGGGCGGTGGACGATGCCAACCACGCCGTGGGCGAAGCCATCGGCAAGCGCTACGTGGAAAAGCACTTCGACGCCAAGACCAAAGAACGCGCCGACGCGATGGCGAAGAACATCATCGCCGCCTTCGCCAAGCGCATCGATGGCCTGGAGTGGATGTCACCGCAGACCAAGGCCAGTGCCAAGGCCAAGGTTGCCGGACTCACCGTGGGCATGGGCTATCCGGAGACGTGGCGCGACTACAGCGGCCTGGAGGTGAAGCGGGATGATCCGTTGGGCAATGCGCAGCGCGCCGAACAGTTCGAGTACCAGCGCAATCTTTCCAAGCTGGGCAAGGCACCGGACCACGGCGAGTGGGCGATGCTGCCGCAGACCATCAACGCGATGAACGTGCCGCTTGAAAACCGCCTGGTGTTCCCGGCGGCGATCCTGCAGCCGCCCTTCTTCGATGGCGCCGCCGACGATGCCGTGAACTACGGCGCCATCGGTGCGGTGATCGGCCACGAGATCAGCCACGGGTTCGACAACGCGGGCGCGCTGTTCGATGACACCGGCCGCCTGCACAACTGGTGGACGCCGCAGGACCTGCAGAAGTTCAACGCAGCGGGCGACGCGCTGGCCGCGCAGTTCAGCAGCTACGAGCCCTTCCCCGGCGTGCACGTCAATGGCCGCCTGTCGCTGGGCGAGAACATCGCCGACGTGGCCGGTCTGGGCACCGCCTACGATGCTTACCTGCTCTCGCTGCAGGGCAAGCCGGGACAGACGCTGGAAGGCTTCACGCCCGATCAGCGCTTCTTCCTCGGCTTCGCCCAAGCGTGGCGCAGCAAGAGCCGCGAGCAGGCCCTGCGCAATTCGTTGTTGACCGACGTGCATGCACCGGGCCAGTTCCGCGCACTGACCGTACGCAACATCGACGCCTGGTATCCCGCATTCGACGTAAAGGAAGGCCAGAAGCTCTACCTGGCGCCCGACAAGCGCGTAAAGGTCTGGTAATCCCTGGTAGCGCCGAGCCATGCTCGGCGAATGGATAGCACCGAGCCGTGCTCGGCGAGCGCACCGGTGGGCCTTTACAGGCCCGCCGGCCACCGCTGCAAGTGCGCCACCTCGACACCCACCCGCGCACACGCCCGACTCGCCAATCCATCCGGAAGCGCACGCCGGAACAGCGGCGCCGCCCCCTGCAACAGCCGCATCGATGCCTGTGCCTGGACCCGCTGCCGCGTGCCGTGCTCCAGCAGTTCGCTTGCCCACTCCGGCAACAACGCCGCCCCCGCGCCCATGAACACATCCCGCGACAGTCCCGCCACCGGCACGGGCAACTTCACCGCAGACAGCACCTGCAACACCTCGCGCGCCCGTGCATCCAGGCGCAACTGCGGCCGCTGCATCGCAAAGAACGCATCCACTTCCGCTGCACTACGCGGCACATCCCTCGCGCCCAATGCTTCGGCGACACGCCGGAACTCATCGTAATAGCGATCAACCATCGCGTCGGGCATCGCCCGTCCATAGCGACGAAATCCCTGCAGGAAGCCATAGGCCTCGGTCACATGCACCCAGGTGAGCAACTGCGGGTCATCGGCGGCGTAGGGCACACCCTCCACGCTGCCGCGCACGCTTGAATGGATCCGGCGCACCCGGGCCACGAGCGTGTCGACTTCCGCCGTGGGGGCATAGGTCGTGCCCGCGACGAACGCCGTGGTCCGGCGCAGGCGCCCGACCAGGTCTTCGCGGAAGTTGGAGTGGTCGTACACCCCCGCCAGCGCACGCGGATGCAGCGCCTGCAGCATCAGGGCACAGAGCCCGCCGGCGAGCATCGACGGCAGTTCGGCATGGACCCGCCAAGTGACGCTGTCCGGCCCGAACCAGCCTGGGTCCCCGATCGGATGGTCGTAGTCGATCTCGCTCTGTCCCCGGGGAAAGGCATCCATCACCCAGCGGCGGATAGGCGCGGTCAGTGGCGAAAACAAAGAAGGCATGGGGGATCGGGGGACCTGGCAGTGGCGCAGCTTGCGCGATTTGGCCCCATTGTCGGCCAGTCGACGCCCCATGCCCTGTGAAAGCCGGACGCGGCCATGACCATGTGCGCGCGCAGCACGATTTGCAGTGCGACATCTTGTCGCAGGCCGTCAGATCGATGCTGCGGCGCACCAAGGGGTGTGTGCCTTTCCGTATTCATCCGCGTATGCGTCCGCGCCTTCGCATTCCCTTTATTGCGCGCCTCGCTGGAAGTGCTAGAACTGAACCCGCCTCACCGGTCAATGCATCGCCGCACGTTCCAACAGGGAGCCCGCCATGATTGCTTTGTTCAAAGGTCTAGGATTGTTGTTGCGCGACAACGAGCTGTACCACAGCCCGTTCGAAAAACAGGTTGCCCACTGGCGTGGTCTCAGCGAGCAGCAGATCCGCCAGGAGGTGGCCGTGCTGGCCCAGGCGAAAAGCCAATGGCTGATCGCCTCCATCGTCGGCTGGCAGGCCGCATCGCTGCTGATCCTCGGGCTGATCGCCAATTACCTCTGGCGGGATGATTTCCATATCACCTTCACCCGCGTCGTCATCATCATCGGCTCCTGGGTATCGATCCTGTTCGTGATCTGGTTCATGGCGAACATGTTCGACCAGCAAGCCGGGTTCGAACGCTGGATGAAAGCCTTCAACAGCCGCGCCCGCATCACCTCCAGCGCCGACAGCGTGGAATGCGTGGCCGACGCACTCGGAATGGCCGAACACTACCCGGAAGTGCTGGATTACAAGCAGTCCGTAACCGAGAAACGCGAACTGCGCCACGAGGACATCCGCATCATGTCCGAGATCGGCCGCATGAAGCAGCATACCGAACTGGTTGGCCGCCTGAACCACGTCGGCCAGACCACCAGCCACCGCGACCTCACCCTGCAACCCGCCTTCTGAACCCAAAAAAAGGGGACGGAGGGGATTAAGTCGTTTCTGGCCCCTACGGGTTGAAAGCGACTTAATCCCCTCCGTCCCCTTTTTGTTGTCATTGGCAGCGGGCGGCGGGGGTGGTGGCTACGCAGCTCTTGAATCCCGGCGGCAGGCTGGCGTGCTTCTGCCGTTGGCCGGCGCGGACGTCGAACTGCTGCAGGGCGCTGCGTTCGCAATGCTGTTGCCCATCGCAGGCCTCCTGGAATACCTGGTAGTAGCAGCGGCCGCTGTCACTGCTCACGCACTCGAACCACGCGCCGTCCGTACGCACGGACGTGCGGCTAAACAGCTGATCCATGCCGTGCGCGCTGATGCGGGTGATCGAGGTCGTGGTCACCTTGTCATGGCAGCCGAACAAGGACAGCAGGCAACTCATTATCGTAGTGAGAAAACGCATGGCATGGCCCTTCCCTAGTGGCCTGCCGCGGCTTACATGCCGCGGAACAGGCTCATGAACGGTTGACTGACGGTGAGTGTTTCGGGGCGTTCGCGCAGGCGCAGTACGCCCCGCCCGGTGTCGTCGCGGCTCACCGCGGCAACGGCTTTCATGTTGACGATGGTGGACCGGTGCACCTGGCGGAACTGCTGTGGATCCAACGCCGCCACCAGCTCCCGCAGTGGGGTGCGCAGCAGGCTCTCGCCGTCGGCGGTCACCACCGTGGTGTATTTGTTGTCTGCGCGGAAATACACCACGTCCTCCAGCATGATCAGCACCGTGTCACGTCCATTGCTTGCGGTAATCCATGCCAGTGGCGGTACGTCTGCACGCTCCGCTGGAGCCCCCAATCGCTGCAGCAGCCGCTCCAGCACGGCATCGTCGTGGCGTGCCGACGGCAGCCGCGACAGGATGCGCTCGCGCGTCGCCAGCAGGCGCTCATCGCTTACCGGCTTGAGCAGATAATCCATCGCGCCCTGTTCGAACGCATCGATGGCGTACTGGTCGTAGGCCGTAACGAACACCACCTGCGTGCGCGGGCTCAGTTCGGCCAGCGCGCGTGCCACCTGGATGCCGCTGATACCCGGCATGCGGATGTCCAGGAACGCGATGTCCGGTTGGCGTTCGGCCAGTTGCTCCAGTGCCGTGGCGCCGTCCTCGCACTCGGCGACGATGCGCAGCTCCGGCCACAACCGCTGCAACTGCTCCACCAAGGCGGCGCGCAGCAGCTCTTCGTCTTCGGCAATCAACGCGTCAAGCGGCATGAGCGGTGTCCTTCGGGGCCTGCGGCAACGTCATGGTGGCGGCGACGCCGCTGGGGAAATTGGTGACGATCGCTACACCGGCCTGCTCACCGCAGGTCAGGCGCAGGCGCTCGCGCAGGTTCTTCAGCCCGATGCCGGTGCCGCTGGTGCCATGGCCGAAGCCAAGCCCATCGTCGGCCACGGTCACCGTGACATGGTCATCGAAGGCGCGCGCGATGATCCAGATCGTGCCACCGCCCGGCTTGGGTTCCAGGCCGTGCTTGATCGCGTTCTCCACCAGCGTCTGCAGCGCCATCGCCGGCAGCCGGACGCCCTGCAACGCATCGGGCACCTGCACTTCAACGCCCAGCCGTGCGCCCATCCGGATACGCAGGATCTCCAGGTACGCACGGGTGCGCTCCAGCTCCACGCCCAAGGTGGACACCGACTCTTCCATGCTCGGCAGCGAGCTGCGCAGGTACTGGATCAGGTGGCCGATCATCTGGTCAGCACGCGCTGGATCGGTGCGGGTGAGCACCTGCGCATTGGCCAGCGAGTTGTACAGAAAGTGCGGTTCCACCTGCGCATGCAGCAGGTTCAAGCGCGCGACCGACAGTTCTTTCTCCACATGGGTCTGCTCGGCCGCCGCTTGTTCGTCGCGTCGCTGGTCGGCCACGCGGCCGCTGACGGCGCGGGTCAGCGCTTCGGCGTTCTCGAAGTTGCTGCCTTCGTCCAGCGCCAGCAGGTCGGCCCACCAGCCCGCGTCGGGCTCGAACAACAGGGTGACCGTGCTCGTTCCCTGCCCCGGCGTCACCGTGGCCAGCACGCTGTTGCGCTTGATCGCCAGACGCGCGGGCAGGTTCCAGCGAGAGGGCTGGCGACCATTCCACGGATCGACGCGCCGTACATAGGCACGCACCTGCAGGCTACCGGCTGAACTTTCGATATCCTCGACACGCGGCAACTCGGCGATGGCGCGCTCCAGCAGCAGGAAGGCCGGTCCGGCATCCAGGGGCAGTTCGATCTGCCGCCGCTGGCGGTTGGATAGCGTGCTCCCATCCAGCTTGCCGGTGATCAGCCACACCCGGCGCACGTGGGTGATCGCGCTGCCCAGTGCGGACAGCATCAGGAACATCGCAAGCAGGCCGAACACCCAGCCCGGGCCGTCTTCCATGCCGCTGAAGATGCCACTCCACACCATGCCCGCCACGACCAGCGCAGCGGCCCAGGCCAGCAGATGTCGGAAGATCAGGGAAACGCTGGCGAACACGGGAGTGCCTTTGGCGATGGGATGGGCTGAGCATAGTGCGCCGGCCCACCACCGCAAGCACCCGGCGACGAACGCCGGGAATCAGGCGACGAATCCCGCCTTGGCAGCGACGGCCGCTGGCCGTCAGCCAGCGGCGCCGTTGGTCAACCACGCCGAGCATGGCCCGGCGCTACCCAGCCGCTGCCTCAGCGGCGCTGCGCGGCACTCTGGTCACGGACCGTGCGGAACGCTTCGGCGGCGTCCCAGTTCGGCCAGTCGCGTGAGTTGGCCAGTTCGTTCCCCAGCGTGTACAGCACCTCCAGGTCACGTGCGGCCCCGGCGAACTTCCAGTCCGGCTGCCATTCGTCACCCTGCTGGTGGTAGCGCTTGGCGGTGTAATCGTCGGACGCCTTCTTGCCCGCCGCGACGCCACCGTCCACCCAGTCCTGCCCCGCCGACCACGAAAGCGCCGGCACGCCGCGCTTGGCGAAAGGGAAATGATCCGAGCGGAAGAAAAGGCCGGCTTCCGGCTTCGGGTCCGGGGTGTAGCGGATGTCCCAGCGCTGGGCCACGCCCTTCAACTGGTCCAGCAGCTCGAAGCGCGCCGAACCGTAAATGCCGAAGTCACGCGACGGACTGAAGGGCGCTATGCCATCCATGTTGATCACCGCCACGGTCTTTTCCAGCGGATACAGCGGATGGGTGGCGTAGTACTCCGAGCCCAGCAACCCCTTCTCTTCGGCTGTCACCGCCAGGAACAAGACCGAACGTTCCGGCTTGGGGGCCTTGGCGTAGCCACGCGCCAGCTCGATCAAGGCGGCGGTGCCGCTGGCGTTGTCCAGTGCGCCGTTGAAGATCCGGTCACCGCGGGCATCGGGCTCGCCCACGCCGATATGGTCCCAGTGCGCGCTGTACACCACGGTTTCATCCGGGTGCTTGCTGCCTTCCAGGCGCGCCGCCACGTTGTGCGAGGTGATCACTTCGGTCTTCACCGCGTAATTCGCATCCAGGCTGGCACCGGTCAGCGGCACGGCGGTGAAGTCGCGCTGCTGCGCCTGCTTCTTCAACGCCTCGAAATCCAGTCCCGCCGAGCGGAACAGGTCCACCGCAAGATCACGCTGGATCCAGCCTTCCAGCAGCGGATGGCTGCCGGCCGGATCGTCACGCACCACGTCGAACATCGTGTTGGTGTTGGAGCCAGCCACGGTGGCCCAGCCGTACGACGCCGGTGCGGTCTCGTGCACGATCAGCACGCCGAGCGCACCCTGCCGGGCAGCCTCTTCGTACTTGTAGGTCCAGCGACCGTAGTACGTCATGCCCTTGCCATCGAAGTCACCCTGGCCGGTCTCGAAGTCCGGGTCGTTGATCAGTACGACGGCGATCTTGCCCTTCAGGTCCACGCCCTTGAAATCGTCCCAGTTCTTCTCCGGCGCCTTCACGCCGTAGCCCAGGAACACCAGCGGCGCCTTGCTGATGGCGACCTTGTCGGCACCATTCATGGCCGCACGCACCGCGATCTGCTTTCCCTGCTCCAGCGGAAGCGTCTTCTGGCCCTGATGCAACGCCAACTGCGGCGTGCCCACGATGTCTCCCTTCAGCAACGGCACCGCCTGGGTCCACAAGCGCTTGCCGTCCTGCAGATCACCGCCCGGCTGCAAGCCCGCCGCAGCGAACTGCTTGCTGAGGAAATCAATCGTCTTGGTCTCCCCGGCAGTGGCCGGCGAACGACCCTCGTAGGCATCCGATGCCAGCTCGCGGACATCAGCAGAGATCCGCGCGCCATCGAACTTCGGCGTCGCCGCCATCAACGCACCTGACACCGACAGGGCCAGCACAGTCATCACTACACGCTTCATTGCTCTCTCCAGCAGGGATTGCGACAAGCCCCCGAGTGTAGCCGCTTAAAAAACGGGGCGGAGGGGAAGCGGGGGTGGTAGAGCCGACTTCAGTCGGCTGCATTGCTGGTGCAGCCGACTGAAGTCGGCTCTACCTCACCCCGCCAGTAGTGCAGCCGACTGAAGTCGGCTCTACCCCCCCGCCCCCGCTTTTCCAAGCAGCAGGATCCGTTCGCGCTCGTTGCCGGTCAGCGAAGCGGCATGGGTGAAGGCTGCGCGTGCGTCGTCGCTCCTGCCCAGTCGTGACAACACTTCCCCGCGCACCACCCACAACGGCGCGTACTGCTGCAGGCGAGGTTCGTCCAGAAGGGGGTGCAGCAGACCCCACGCGGCCAAGGGACCGTCTGCGCGCAAAATCGCGACCACCCGGTTCAGGGCGATCACCGGCGACGGCTGGACCTGCAGCAGCCGGGTGTACAGCGTGGCGATCCCGGCCCAATCGGTGTCCTCAGGCGTCAGCGCGCGGGCATGGCACGCCGCGATTCCCGCCTGCAGCACGTACGGGTCTTCCTGGCCCCTCAGCGAATGCGCCTGCTGCAGCGATGCCAGGCCCCGCGCAATCTGCAGCCGATCCCAGCGCGACCGGTCCTGCTCGAGCAGGACCGGCGCGCCAGCGCCATCGGAACGTGCCGCGCTGCGCGATGCCTGCAGTTCCATCAACGCCAGCAACCCGTGGATCGACGCATGGCCAGGCATCCGCTGCGCCAGGATCCGCGCCAGCCGCAGCGCTTCCTCGCACAGGGCCGGGCGCATCCAATCCTCGCCGTAACTGGCAGCGTAGCCTTCATTGAACACCAGGTAGATCACCTCCAGCACCGCCCCCACCCGCGCAGGCAGGTCGGCCGCGCGCGGCACGTCGAAGGGCACCTGGTGCTGCGCGAGTGTGCGCTTCGCCCGCACGATGCGCTGCGCAATCGTCGGTTCGGGCAGCAGGAACGCACGCGCGATTTCCTGCGTGGTCAGTCCACCCAGCAGGCGCAGCGTCAAGGCGATCCGCGCGTCCGCGGGCAACTGCGGGTGGCAGGCGACGAACATCAGCCGCAGCAGGTCATCGCCGATGTCATCGACCAGGGCCTCACTGTCATCCGGCGCCACCGGGCTCGCCGGATGCAGCACCTCCCCCCAGCGCGCGTGCTGCTCGGCCACGCGTTGATGCTGACGCAGCACATCGATGGCACGGTTGCGCGTCGCGGTCATCAGCCAGGCTCCAGGGTTATCCGGCATGCCCTCCACTGGCCAGCGCTCAAAGGCCACCAGCCAGACATCCTGCACCAGCTCCTCGGCACGGCCGATGTCACCGCCGAGCAGCCGCGCGCAGCGGGCGATCAGCAGGGGCGATTCCATGCGCCACAGGGTTTCCAGCCGTTGCTGCATCCCCGTCATGCCGCGTGCGGTGTCTTCATGCAATTGACCATCCACGGTTTGCCGTAGCGGTCGTGCAGCATGCCCCAGCGGTGCGCCCAGAAGGTCTCCGCCAAGGGCATGTGGACGGTGCCGCCTGCGGCCAGTGCAGCGAAGACCCGCTCGGCTTCCTCGATGGAGGTCACCTCCACGTTGATGGTGGTGCCCCCCGCATTTCCCGCGCCGGGCCCGTCCGCCGCCATCAGGGTCGCGCCGCCGACGTCGAGTTGCGCGTGGGCGACGCGGTCCAGGGTGTCCACCGGCATCTCGTTGCAGCCCGGGCCGTCGGAGGGCGGCATATCGCGGTAGGTCATCTCGGACGTCACCACGCCACCCAGCGCGTGCGCATAGAACGCCATCGCGTCGTGTGCCTGGCCGTTGAAATCAAGGAACGGAATCAGTTTCATGTGGATTCTCCGGCGTTTCAACGGTTGGCAGACACGTCGCGCAGATGCTGCTCCTGCGCGCGCAGCTCGGGGGTGAAGGCTTCACCGAAGTCCTCTTCGCTCATCACCGGGCGCAGCTCCAATTCATCCCCTTCGACAAACGGCGCACGCCGCGCCCATTCCAGCGCTTCGTCCATCGACCGCACCTGCCACAGCCAGAAGCCCGCGACCAGGCCATGCGGATTGGCAAACGGCCCCGCCTGCACCTGCGGCGCTGCCCCGTCGAAGCGCAGCCGGTGTCCCCGCGCACTGGCATGCAGCCCCTCGCCCGCCAGCAGTACGCCGGCCTTGACCAGCGCATCGTTGAACGTCCCCATTGCTTCCAGCGCAGCGTGGCTGGGCATCTCGCCCGCCTCGATCCGGGGGTTGGATTTCACCAGGACCATCACCTTCATGACCGTGCTCCGCGCGTGGCACCGGTTCTGCCGGGCCTTCATCATGACGACGAACCAGAGCGCGTGGAATCGACACGCCCGGCGCAGATTCCTTGACTCAACGCCCCGGCACCCTGCGGCGTCGCAACATGGGAAGGCCCGGATCGGGTCCATCATGGGCGCCTGGCCGCCCTGGACTTCGCCCATGCCGCAGTACGCGCTTCTGATCTACATCGAGCCTGCCCTGCTGCAGGCACTGCCCAGCACCGAGTTCGACGCATTGATGCGCGACTGCCTGCAGCACGCGGACGCGCTGCAGGCACAGGGCACCTTGTTGGCCTCGCAGAAACTGCAACCGGTGGAAGAAGCCAGAACACTGCGCATCCGCGGCACGCAGCAGCGCATCGTCGATGGACCGTTCGCCGAAACCCACGAATTGCTGGCGGGCTTCAACCTGATCCAGGCCCCCGACGCGGATGCCGCGATGCGCATCGCGCAGGGGTTCCCGTGGGCACGGTTCGGCAGCATCGAAGTACGCCCGCTGCAGGATCTGGACGTCGAGCGCGAGCGCGTCGGCGCAGGGTAGAGCCGACTTCAGTCGGCTGCATTTCGGGCGCAACGAGGTAGAGCCGACTTCAGTCGGCTGCATTTCGCGCACCGAGGTAGAGCCGACTTCAGTCGGCTGCATTTGAGGTGCAGCCGACTGAAGTCGGCTCTACCTCACTCTGCCAGCAGCGCAGCCGACTGAAGTCGGCTCTACCACCCCCGCCGCGCGCCGGTTCTACAACACCACCACGCGCAGGTCGCTTGGGCCCACTGCTGCGTTGCCGCTGTGGTCGCGGGCATGCGCGCGGATCACGTACTCGCCCGGCGGCAGGCCGTCGGGTCGCCAGCGCCCCTGCTGCATCAGCCCGTCGCGCACGGTGTTGCTGGCCAGGTAGCGGAAGCGGGTGACGGCGCTGCCGTGTACGGTGACGCCGCTGTCCGGTGCATACGCCACGCGAACCGCCGCCTGCTGCGGCGGCATGCGATTGAACACGATGTTCCAGCGCGGTTGCTCATACCCGGCCAGCGCTACGCCCGCGGCATCCAGCACCTGGTACCCCACCGCATACAGCCCCAGACGACGGCGCGGCAGGTTGCCATCCACCTGGTCCCAGGCCTCCACCACGATCTGCACACCACGCCCACCGCGCGGTACCGGCACGCGTCCCTGCGCGTCGCGCTGCAGCGGCTGGTCCGCATCATCCAGCAGCGCCACATCGGTGATGCGCGGCGGCACGCGATCGACGAAGCCGGTAAAACCCAACAGGGCCGCGTTGCGCTCGAAGCCGCTGCTGCCGACGCTCAGGTGCACGTGGGCCTGGCTGTTGATGCTGCCCAGCCGGTCCCCGGCGTGGATGCGCGTGCCACGCCGCAGCCGTATCCGCTCCAGCGTGCCCTCGCTGTCGAACAGCTGCTGCCAGCGCTCGTCGAACGGCTGGCCGCGCGGATCGCGCCCCACCCGCATGTGCAGGTAACGCAGCGTGCCCACGGCCAGTCCCTCCGCCTGCCCGCCCACCGACCAGCTCGCCAGCGGCGTATCGATCTTGCCATCGGCGATCGCCAGCACGGTCTGGCCCACGTCACCGCGCACGTCGAATCCATCATGCAGGTGGTGCCGGCTTTCGCCGCGGAAATTGCCGCGCACCTCGCCCAGCGTGCCCACCACTTCATGCCAGCCGTCCTGCGGCGCCAGCGGCCAGCGCCCTTCGCTGCGCGGCAGCGGCGCGTCCACCGCCGGGCCGACCAACGCCGGCGCAAGCGCTTCACCGGGGGCCAGCGGCACGATGCGGTGCAGCCGCCCGGCAGCCGCATCGGCCACGCGCAGGCTGCCATCGGCGGCGACCGCCACGCCACTGGGCCGGGCCAGCCGCGTTACCGCCCCGGTCCCCACCAACGCGATCTGGTGGCCCGCAGGCGATACCTGGACGATGCGGCCGGCACGGTCGCCGACATACAGCACATCGTCGTGCGTGCGTGCCAGGCCGAGCGGCCCGTTCATCACGCTGCCGGCGCCCACCACGGTGTCGACCTGCCCGTCCATGCGGACCCGACGGATCGCGTTGTTATAGAAATCAGCCACCAGCAACGCACCGTGCCCGTCCCATTCAAGCGCCACCGGCGTGTCGAAGCGGGACGCCCCCGCAAAACCGTCCACGTGCGCGGGGCCGGCATCACCGGCCAGCGTGCGCACGTTGCCGTCGACACCGATGACCCGGATGCGGTCGTTCCAGGTATCGGCGACATAGACATTGCCGGCGGCGTCCACGGCCACGCCCATCGGCGCATCGAAGCGCGCCTGTGCGGCCGGGCCATCGGCAAAGCCCCGGACACCGCCAGCCAACGTGCTGACCTGGCCGTCCAGACCGATCCTGCGGATCGCATGGTTGCCGGTGTCGGCGACATAGACCACGCCGGCCGCATCCCGTGCCAATGCTGACGGGGTATGGAAGCGTGCCTGGTGTGCGGGCCCGTCGACGAAGCCCTCGCTGCTGCCGGCCACGGTTTCGACGATGCCGTCCGCACGCAGCCGCCGGATGCGATTGCTGTCACCGGCATCGGCCACCAGCACGCTGCCGTCATCCAAGGCCAGCAGCGCGTACGGGTCGGAGAACCGCGCCTGCGCCGCCGCGCCATCGCGGTCACCCGGCACCCCCTCACCGGCCAGCGTTTCTATCTGCGCCGTCCAGCCCAGCGGGGTGGCGGCCGGCCCGACCGGCACGGGCACCGCAGACTCCCGCGGCAGGAAGGTCGCAGCCACGGCGACGGCCGTCAACGCGGCCATGCCCAACATCCATCGCATCCGTGCCATCGGCGTCCTTCGTCATGTGCAACGGGCGACGATACCGGCTGCCCACGCACACGCCAAGACGACCGCGCAGCGTCAGCGCGCGGGCACCTCGGTCCGGATGCCCATCGCCTCGCGATAGCGCGCGTACAACGCCATCACCTTGTCCACGTAGGCCAATGTCTCGGCGTACGGCGGCACACCCTTGTAGCGCGTCACCGCCCCGATGCCCGCGTTGTAGGCCGCCGCGGCCAGCACCCGATCACCGTTGTAGCGGCGCAGCAGCGCGCGCATGTGGCGGGCACCGCCGTCGATGGACTGCGCCGCCGACAGCGGATCCACCACGCCGTAGTCGCGCGCCGTCTCGGGCATCAGCTGCATCACCCCTTGGGCGCCCTTCGGCGACACCGCAGCCGCATCGAAATTGCTCTCCGCATGGGCGATGGCGCGCAACCACGCATCGTCCACGCCGGTCGCCTTCGCGGCGGCCTTGAACTGGCGCGCATGCGGGGCCAACTGCGCGGCACCCACGCGCCCCAGTCCCTCGTGCGCCGGCTCGCCCGGCGGCGTGGCCACGGTGAATTTCAGATACACCGTCGATCCGGGCAGGTTGCGGGTGGAATACACCAGGCGCCCGTCCTGCTCGCGCTCGTACAACGTGCCACTGAACACCCCCATGTTGCCCCACAGGTTCGGTGCCTGGACGGCGCTGTCATCGATCTCTTTGGGCGTGCAGCGCGATCCCGGTTCTGGCGCGGTGGCCATGCTGACCGTGTTGCCCTGCACGCAGCGGTACACGGTGCGGGCCTGCACCGACCCACTGGCCAGGCAGAGCAGCACGATGCACAGCAGGAAAGGCAAGGGCATCGCGGGTCACAAGGCGGGGGGCGGGCCGCGATGGTCAGCCTGCCACCGCGAACCGGCAGTGAAAGCGGCGCATGTCGCCTTCAACCCCTTGCTGCTGCGGGGGCGGATGCGCCGCCTGCAGGGAAACGGACCTCGGTCTGCGCAGATCACCGGTGGCCCGTTCATTCCGTTACGCTTGCCGACAAGGCGGCCTGCGCGCGGGCCCGGCCGAGTTCTTCGACCTCCGTCACCGGCCTCCCATGACCCGCACCCGCACCCTGCTCATCATGACCGCAGTGGCCGCCCTGGCCGCCGTCGTGCCCGTGGCCCTGATGACCTGGTTGAGCTGGCAGCAGGCGGTGACGCTGGCGCAGGATGACCTGCAGGAGACCGCACAGCGCACGCTGCAGCGCGCCGAGCGCTCCTATGCGCAGGCGTTGTCGGCATTGCAGTCGATGCAGGCCGATGACCTGGTCCCGTGCAGCCCTGCACACATTCATCGCATGCAATCCAAGGTGGTGACCACGTCATCGGTGGACCAGATCGGCTACTTCGTCGACGGGCGCATGCGCTGCACCTCCTGGGGGCCATCTGACGGCAGCATCGCTTGGGGCACGCCGGACCACACCACCGCCGATGGCGCCGCGCTGCAGCTGGACGTGCAGCCGCGTGCCGCCTACGGACGCCGGATGCTGTCACTGCGGCTGGGCCAGTACGACGCCCTGATGGATCCGGGTCACTTCGTCGACCTCGTCGCCGCGCAGGACCTGCGCCTGGCCATCGCCACCCCGGATGGCCGCTTGATCGCGCAGCAGTCACTGGCGCGCCACGACCTGCTGGAGTCGCTGCTGCGCGATCCCCGCAGCGGCATGGACGACCGTGATCTGTTCGCCACCGCGCGCAGCGAAGAATGGCTGGCGATCGTCGTGGCCCCACGCGGCCGCCTGCGTGACATTTTCGTCGGCCAGTTCTGGCGTTTCTTCCCGCTGGGGATCCTGCTCGCGGCGGGGTGTGCCGGGGGCGCATTGTGGCTGTCTCGCCGCCGTCTTTCGCTGCATGGCGGGCTGGTGCAGGGGCTGCGCCGCAACGAACTCTATGTGGTGTATCAACCGATCATCGAACTGGAGACCGGCATCTGCGTGGGCGCCGAAGCCCTGATCCGCTGGCGCCGTGCCGACGGCACCGAGGTGCGCCCGGATCTGTTCATTCCGCTGGCCGAAGAAAGCGGACTGGTCGAAGCGATCACCGACATGGTGATCGAACGCGTGATCGCGGACATGCAGCACTTGCTGGTGGGTGATCGCAGCGCGCACATCGCCATCAACCTCGCACCGGAGGACATGATCAGCGGGCGCGCGTTGAAGGTGATCGCCAGCAAGCTGGCCGGCACCGGCATCGCCAACCAGCAGATCTGGCTGGAAGCCACCGAGCGCGGCTTCATGGACATCGAGCGCGCACGTGCAGTGATCACCGCCGCCCGCCATGCCGGCCATGCGGTGGCCATTGATGATTTCGGGGTGGGCTATTCCAACCTGCAGTACCTGCAGCAGTTGCCGCTGGATGCGTTGAAGATCGACAAGTCGTTCATCGATGCGATCGGCACCGAGAGCGCGACCAGTCCGGTCACCGGCCACATCATCGACATGGCCAAGACGCTCGGCCTGTTCGTGGTGGCCGAGGGTGTGGAAACCGAAGCGCAACTGGCCTACCTGCACAGCCGCAAGGTGGAGTTCGGGCAGGGTTGGCTGTTCTCCAAGGCGCTCAAGCGCGACGATTTCATCGCCTTCCACGAACACCGCCGCGCGTTGTACGGCGCAGCCCGCGAAAACATGCAGAACGCGCAGCGGTAATACCGCGATCGGGGTCAGCCATCCCGCACGCGCCACGCCGTTGCCGGTTCCATTCAGCCCCAGCCTTTATAATTCCAGCCTCACTCTGGAGACCCACGCCGATGCGCCACTGATGCCCCCGTCTTTCTGACGGCCTGAATCTTCCCGCCCCTGCGCGCAGGGGGAGTCGATGGCATCTGCTGGAGGTCTGCATGACCACGTATCCGCTCACGCTTGATCGCGTGACCTGTCGCCTCTCGGATGGGCGCACAGTGTTTTCCGAACTGTCCTTTACGTTCGACCCTGTCCGGACCGGTCTGGTGGGCGCCAATGGCGTGGGCAAATCCGTGCTCGCACGCATCCTCGCCGGGCAGCTTCAACCCAGCAGCGGGCGCTGCCACAGTGAGGGAAGGGTGACCCTGCTGCCGGCGCTGAGTGGCACGGTGCAGGGCAGCGTGGGCGAACTGGCGGGCGTAGCAGAGGTGCTGGCCGCCCTGGCACGCATCAGCGCCGGCAGCGTCAACCCGGCGGATTTCAGCACCGTCGATGATCGCTGGGACCTGCGGGAGCGGCTGCAGCAGCAGTGGCGCCAACAGGGCCTGCCGGATGACCTGGATCCGGAGCAACCGGCAGCCCGCCTCAGCGGCGGCCAAGCAATGCAGGTCGCGCTGTCCGGCGCCTGGGCCAGCGGTGCCGACTGGTTGATCCTGGACGAGCCCAGCAATCATCTGGATGCGCGCCGGCGCAGCGAACTGGAGACCCAGCTGGCGCGCTGGCGGGGTGGCCTGATCGTCATCAGTCACGACCGCGCACTGCTGGACCACATGGAAAGCATCGTCGAACTGGATGGCGGTGGCCTGCATCGGTTCGGTGGCGGCTATGCGGACTTCGTGCAGGCCAAGGCCACCCAAGCGGCGGCGGCGCAGGCCCAGCTGGACCACGCCCGCAACGCGCATCGCCAACAGCAACGACAGGCACGCGAGCAACACGAACGCGCGCAGCAGCGGCATTCGCGGGGCGAGCGCAGCGCGCGCGATGCCAACCAGGCTCCCATCCTGCTGGGCCTGCAGAAACAACGGGCGCAGGCCAGCGCCGGGCGCAACGCGCAACTGCAGCAGCAGCGTCTGGCCGGCAGTGCGGAGCGCGTGCGCACGGCAGCGGCCAGCGTGGGACGCGCGGCCGAGCTGATGGCCTTCGCGCCGGATGCGGGCCATGGCACCCAACGCGTCGCCCGGTTGGACGCGCTGGTGCTCCCAAACGGCTGCGCTGAACCGTTGGATCTTGTCCTGCAGCGCGGCCAGCGCGTCGCCCTGGTCGGTGACAACGGCAGTGGCAAGTCGACCCTGCTGCGCGTGCTGGCCGGCCAGCTGTCGCCACGCAGCGGTGCCGTGGAGGTCGCGGTACCGTCCGCCCTGCTGGACCAGCACCTGCGTGCGCTGCCGTCATCAGGCAGCGCGCTGGATGCCCTGCAGCGGGCCAATCCGGGCGCGGCCCTGCACGATCTGCGCACACGCCTTGCCTTGCTGGGCCTCGATGCCCAGCGGATCGAACGCACGACAGACACCCTCAGCGCAGGCGAACGCCTGAAGGCCGCGATGGCGTGCGCGCTGTATGCCGATCCGGCTCCCGGCCTGTTGCTGCTGGACGAGCCCGGCAATGCGCTGGACCTGCAGGCGCTGCAGGTACTGGAAGACCTGCTGCAGCAGTACACCGGCACCTTGGTGATGGCCAGCCACGATGCCCGCCTGCTGGCTGCCATGCGGCCCACCCATGTGCTGCAGGTGACCCCGCGTGGATGGACCCTGAACCCGTGGCCGGATGGCGCTGCGGACCATGAAGCAAATGTTACTATGTAACACCACGTCGCCTCCAAACCCTTCCCCATGAAAACCAACGCTGCCCTGCTCGACGCCGGTGCCGTCGCCCTGTCCAGCCTGTGCCTGTTGCACTGCCTCGCCCTGCCCCTGCTGGCCGCGGCCCTGCCCTTGTTCGGCGCCTGGGCCGAAGCCGAGTGGGTGCACTGGGTGTTCATCAGCATGGCGTTGCCGCTCACCGCGTTTGCGTTGTGGCGCGCGCACCGCCAGCACGCCCTGCCGGCCATGGCGTGGCTGGGGGCCGGGCTGGGGCTGGCCCTGCTGCTGGCCGGTGCCCTCGAATTCCCCAGCCATGACAGTGAAACCGCCGTCACCGTCACCGGCAGCCTGATGCTGGCCGCCACCCACGTGTGGAATGCCCGGCGGCGCCACCGCCAGTGCTGACCCCGCCGGATCATCGGCACGCGCGTCAAATACCCGACACCGGTTACTGTAGGGACCGGCCAGCCCGGCCAGACAAGCAAAGGAGAGCGTGCGATGGCAGCAAGGGGAAGCGCCCTACGGCGTAGCGTGGCGCCGTGGATGGGCCTGTGCAGTTGCCTGGGGCTGCTGGTCGGCGTGCTGGTGGAGCATGCGGCACGCCTGGTCGGCGCAACCGGCAACAGCCCGATGGCGGTGGGCGTGCTGGCTGCTGCCATGTGCGGCTTCGGCCTGATGCTGGCCTCGCGCGTGCGCGAAGAGCGCTGGCCGTGGCTCGGCTTGGCCGGTGCCGCGTTGTCATCGGCGCCGCTGGTGCTGTTCCTCGCCTCCATGCTGATGTTCTGAACCACGCGCGATATCGCACAGCGCAGCGCTGACTCCCGGCCTACACTAGGCGGCCTGCCTGTCGCCTGACCGATCCCGTGCCCCATTACACCGGCCCCCTGCTTACCCGTGATTCCGCCGCCCTGCTGCAACGCGCTGCCGATGGCGGTGCCGCCACGTGGCACGGCTCGTTGGATCTCGGGCGCAGCGAAGAAGACGTTGCGCTGGCGGCGGATGGCTTCACCTTCCGCGGGCACGTCTATGCGTGGCCCGGCAAGCTCAAAGACCGCACGCTGTACTACTGGGACGACGATGCGTTCATGCCCATCTCGCGTTTCAGCACGGGCCTGATCAAGCTGGTCCCCACCGACTGGGGCGCACCCACCTTCGAGATAGACGGCATCAAGATGCTGCCCACGGCCAAGGTATCGCCCTTCGACGATGCACGCCGCAAGGTGGAACTGGTGGCACCGGCCGGCAAGGTCGTGCTCGATACCTGCGGCGGCCTGGGGTACTTCGCGGCCTGCTGCCTGGAAGCAGGCGTCAGCCAGATCCGTTCATTCGAAAAGAACCCGGACGTGCTGTGGCTGCGCACGCTCAACTCCTGGTCACCGGACCCGGATTCCGCCGGTGCCGGCGGCCGGTTGCACCTTGCCCAGGGCGACGTGTCGAAAGAAATCGAGTCCATTCCCAGCGGCACCGTGGATGCGATCCTGCACGACCCGCCGCGGTTCGGCATCGCCGGCGAACTGTATTCGCAGGTGTTCTACGATCATCTGGCGCGCGTGATCCGCAGCGGCGGGCGCCTGTTCCATTACACCGGTGCGCCGAACAAGCTCACCAGTGGCCGCGACGTGCCACGCGAAGTGTCCAAGCGGTTGGAGAAAGCCGGTTTCAAGGTCGAACTGGCCCTGGATGGCGTGCTGGCGGTGAAGAAGCACTGAGCCACGAAGCAGGCGCCGACCCACGGCCCGCGCCTGCCGACAGGCGATCCGGGTGTGCTCCGTTTCCACGGCGACGCGCGACAGGCACTGCTCACGCAGCAGTCAACCTGGCCGACGCAAGCTGCCGTAATCTGGACAGGCAATCACCGAATCTGAGGACGACATGGCCGATCCCCATTCCCATCTTCCTGGCGATGAAGCCGAGCGGCAACGTGCACTGGATGCACTGCACATCGTCGGCAGCCTGCCAGAGCCGGCGTACGAAGACATCGTGCGGGTCGCCGCTGCGGTGTGCGGTACGCCGATGGCGCTGGTGACGCTGATCGATCGCGACCGGCAGTGGTTCAAGGCCCGTACCGGCGTGGAGGGCAGCCAGACCGATCGCAACGTCGCCGTGTGCGACCACGCCATCCGCCAGCCTGAAGACCTGATGGAGATCGGCGACCTGCAACTGGACAGCCGCTTCGCGGAGAACCCGGTGTTGAAAGAAATGGGCGCGCGCTTCTACGCCGGCATGCCGCTGGTGACCGGTGACGGCGCCGCCGTCGGTAGCGTGTGCGTGGTAGACCTCAATCCACGCGAACTCAACGACACCCAGCGCGATGCCCTGAAGGCCCTCGCCCGCCTGACCATGGCCCTGATGGAAGCACGCAGCCGCGAACGCGAGCAGGCGGTGGCGGAAATCCTCAACCAAGGCCTGGAGCTGGAAGCGTCCAACGCACCGGGGAGTGCGGGCGAGTACAGCGTGGTGATCCTGGAACTGCAGGACCTCGACGCGCTGTCCGCGCGACTGGGCGAACGCGGGCTGGCCAAGCAGCTGCAGGCGCTGGACCTGCGGCTGGAGCAGTGCCTGCAGCCCGCCCGGGGCGACAGCATCAACCGGGTCACCGGCAGCGGCGAGTTCATCGCGGTGCTCGGCACCGAACAAGCCGCCGACACGCTCACCGCCCTGCACGAAGTAGCCGAAGAGATCCGCCACACCCTCGGCACCCCGCTGCTGATGGGCAGCGCCGGCACCCGCACCGGCGAACCCACCTCCGCCGTGTTCCTGCGCGCCGACCAGGCCCTCAGCGCCGCAAAAGACGCGCACCCCACCGAGCGGTAGAGCCGATGGGTAGAGCCGACTTCAGTCGGCTGAAGCCTTCCCCATAAACCCACCGGTAGAGCCGACTTCAGTCGGCTGAGGCATTTCCCCATAACCCCACCGGTAGAGCCGACTTCAGTCGGCTGAGGCTTTCCCCATAAACCCACCGGTAGAGCCGACTTCAGTCGGCTGAGGCATTTTCCAGCAGCCGACTGAAGTCGGCTCTACCCCCCCCACATCATCCCCTCAACCCGTCACTCGTAATCCACCTTCGCCAACACCTTCACCCACGCCGGCACGTCCGGCTCCCCGGCATAGAACTCCTTCGGCTTCTTCTCCGCCATCGCCCAGCGATGCAGCCAGCTCGGTCCGTACCGTCCGTCATACCCCTCCGCCCCGTGCGCATATGCCGGGTCGCGCACTGCCTCTTCCAGGCTGACGAAGCGATACCCACGCCGCTTCGTCGCCGCAACCAGCTCGGCAAACGTCGCCGCGTTGAGCTCGTTCGCATGCATCAGCCACACCTGCGGCAGCGCATATCCCAGCAGCGACTGCGACTGCGCCTCGTAGTAATCCAGCTTGTTGAGCATGTACGGCACATAGCCGCGGCGCAGCTGACGCAGGGTCACCTCGCGCGCCGGCGAATCAGGCTGCTCGTTTATCACGTTCGCGTACGCGAACGCCCATACCCACTCACCGTTATCCACGGTGACCGGCGCGACGCGGTAGCCGTGCTCGCTGAAGAACACGTCCATCTGCCGGCGGTCCTCCGCCGTGCGGCCCACGCGCAGATACGGGTGGCGCATCCACGTCGGCGTCAGGCCCCGCTCGGCCAGCAGCGGCCGCAGCACCTGCTCCCCACGCAGGAAGTCACGCTGGAATGCCTGCACGCCTTCGGCATTCAGATCCATGTGCGAATACGTGTGGTTGCCCAGCGCATAGCCGGCATCCAACCAGTCCCGCAGCATCTGCACGCGCGCCGGCTGCACCCTCCCGTCCACTTCCAGCTTGTTCTCGTTGACGAAGCCCACGACCGGCACGTTGGCCTGACGCAGCTGCGCCATCAGCGCTTGGTGCCGCACCTGCAGGTCCGGCGGACGGATCTCATCCAGTCGCGCCCAAGGCAGGTCATCGATGGTGACGGCGATGCGGCGGTCGACCTCGGCGGCCTGCGCGATGCCGCAGACAGCCAGCAATAACCACACACACGAACGATAGTTCATCCCACGGTCCTGCCCGGCACGGGCATGAAGAGCAGGCCTGAATTTACCGCTGTTTGGTGGCCCACATGTTGTCCACCAGGTTCGGATACGGCCGACCGTTCTCTTCAGCCCGCTGTTTCGCCGCCTCTTTCTGCGCGGCGGTAAGCGGCGTGGACTTCTGGCCCTTGGGATTGGGCTTCTTCCAGGGCGGCGTCGTGGATTTGCGCATGGCCAGGCGGCTCCAGCGAAGGAAAGAAACAGAATCGCCCGGCCATCCGACCGGGCGACTCGCAACACGTTACCGGCAACTTACTTCTTCAGGAAGTTCAGCAGGGCCAGGTTGAAATCATCGGCATGACTGACATTGCAGCCATGCGGTGCATCCTTCAGCACGACCAGCTCGCTGCCTGCGATGGCCTCGTGGGTACGCTTACCGGAGCCCTCGAACGGAACGGTGCCATCACTGTCGCCATGGATGACCAGCGTCGGCACAGTGACCTTCTTGATGTCGTCGCGGAAGTCCGTGGTGGCGAAGGCCTTCATGCAGCCCAGCGCCGCAGTCTGGTCGGACTGGTGGGCCAATGCGATGGCGTCCTGACGCTGCGCCTCGGTGACCTTCAGCTTGCCATTGGCGCTGAAGAAGTCCTTGGTGAAGTTGTCGAAAAAGGCCTCGCGGTCCTTGCCGAGTTCCGCCGCCATACCATCGGCCGCTTCCTGCGTGAGCGGACCATCAGGATTGTCGCTGGTCTTCAGCAGGTACGGCGGCACCGCCGCGGCGAACACCACGCTGTGCAGCCGGCCTTCGCCGTGGTTGGCGATATAGCGCGCTACTTCGCCGCCACCCATCGAGAAACCGACCAGAGAGACGTCCTTCAGGTCCAGATCGTCGATCACGCCCGCCAAGTCAGCCGACAGCGTGTCGTACTCATAGCCATCCGAGGGCTTCTCCGACCGGCCGAAGCCGCGGCGGTCATAGGCAATGACGCGGTAACCGGCATCGCGCAGGATCGGCACCTGCGCCTTCCAGGAGTCGGCCGACAGCGGCCAGCCATGGATCAGCACCACCGGACGACCGGTGCCACCGGAATCTTCAACGTGAAGGCGAACGCGGGAAGCAGTCATGGACACTCCATGGAAGGGATTGGAGCGCCCACGCTAAACGGGATGGGCTATGTGGGCCGTGAAAGATTCCGCGCGGGCCGTGACACCGCCTGCACGGAGCAGAGGGGCGCAGAGATCTCGGTAGCGCCGAGCCGCGCTCGGCGAAATGCATGAAGCACCGCGCAGGGCGCTCGCCGAGCATGGCTCGGCGCTACCACTCCACCACCTTGCGGAACTGACGCGATCGATATCCACGCCCGGCGCGTCCCCCGCTATCATGACAACACCCGCGATCGCGCTTGCCGCCCGCGGCATGACACAGATTCCGCAGGACAGCAGCACGCATGACGCAGCACTGGAAACCCTCACGCCTGGCGATGTCCCTGCCCCGCACGCAACCGTGGTCGCTGCAGCTGCAAGGCGACGTACTGGTCATCACGATCGGCGACACCACGCAACGGCTCCAACTCGGTATGGATGCACGCGTCCAGGTGAAGCCCGGCATGCTGTGGGCCAGCGTCAACGTCCAGCGTCGCGAGGGCCCTCCGCTGCTGCTGGAAGGCCTGTCCAACGCGGACGCCAAGGCGCTGTCGAACGCACTGACCCCCCATGACGACACACAGGATCGCGCTGCGCGTGGCCCTGCCTTGCAACGCATCCTGCACACCATGCGGCAGTGGAACGGGGATGCCGAAGATCTGCTGGCACAGCACCGTGCGCAGCGTCGCTGGATCAGCCACGACGACCGACAGGCCTTGCAGGACAGCCGCCCGTCGCTGGACACGGACACCGCAACGCTGCACGCACTCTTCAACGACCCGGCTGCACATGCCGATGAAGACGAACACGAAGCGGCGCTGATCGAGCTGGACCTGTGGGAACAGGACTGGACCGGCGCCTGCGAAGCAGTGAATGCACAGATTCTGGCGATCGAGCGCAATGACGCGCGGCCCCTGCTCGACCACGTCGAGAGCCGACCGCTCACCGACGAGCAGGCGCACGCGGTCATTTGCTTCGACAACCGCGTGCAGGTCGTCGCCGCGGCCGGGTCCGGTAAAACCTCCACCATGGTGGCCAAGGCCGCGTATGCCATCCACCGCGGCTACGCCGAACCGCGACAGATCGTCATGCTCGCCTTTAACAAAGAAGCCGCAAAGGAGTTGCAGCAGCGTGCCGACCGGTCGTTCGCGCGCATCGGCCTGGAAGACCACGGCGTCGAGGCCCGCACCTTCCACGCACTCGGCCTGCATATCATCGCCAGCGCCACCGGACGCCGGCCGGACGTGCCCGATTGGGCCGTCGATGCCGCGCTGGGCTTCAACAAGCTGGCCGAACTGGTAGACCAGTTGAAGGACCGCTCGCATGCGTTCCGTACCCAGTGGGACATGTTCCGGCTGGTGTTCGGGCGTGACCTGCCCTTGCAGGGTGGCGCGATGGCGGCCGATGGCTGGGAAAAGGATGGCAGCGGTTACGTGCGCACCCTGCGGGGCGAGCGCGCGCGCAGCGTGGAAGAGTGCGTGCTGGCCGATTGGTCGTTCTACAACGGCGTGGACTACGTGCTTGGCCGCGCGCGATCCTTTGACGCCGATACCGAGGTCTTCAAGGCGCAGCAACCGGACTTCCATTACCCCGATGCCGACCTGGACCACGAGCATCTGGCCGACGACGAAGCCCCTACTCCGCGACGTGGCACGCCGCAGCCCGACGGTGCCCGGATGATCGAAACGACCTCGCACCACCTGCGCATGGGCTGGGCCTTCGATGACCTGGCTGAAGCACTGAGCGCAGGCGGCGTGGTGCCGGACCCCAACCCGGACCGCGACATCCCGGACGAGGGCCAGAAGCCCATGCCGGATACCGAACTGGTCGGCCTGATGCGCAGCTTCATCAGCCACGCCAAGAGCAACGCACTCAGCCTGGATGATATGGCCGCGCGCCTGCGCGACATGCCCGATGACCAGTACAAGGAACGCCACCGACGCTTCCTGCAGATTGCCGTGCCCGTGCTGCAGGCGTGGGACGACGCACTGGATGACGCACGCGCCATCGACTTCGAAGACATGCTCAACCAAGCGGCCGAGCACCTGGAGCAAGGCCGATTCGCATCACCGTACACGCTGGTGATGGCCGATGAATTCCAGGACGCCTCACGCGCCCGCGCCCGGCTGTGCCGCGCCCTGGTGCAAGAACCGGGTACGTACTTCTTCGCCGTCGGCGACGACTGGCAGTCGATCAACCGGTTTGCCGGTGCGGACGTATCGGTGATGACCCAGTTCCGTGCATGGTTCGGCCATGGCCAGGTGCTGCGGCTGGAACAGACGTTCCGCTGCCCGCAGGCGCTGTGCGATGCGTCCAGCCACTTCGTCAGCGCCAACCCGGCGCAGATCCGCAAGCGCGTGCGCTCCACCACGCCGTCGTATGGGCCCGTCCTGCAGGCGTTCCAGGTCGCCACGCGCGAACAGTTGAACGATGCCATCGCCCAGTACCTGCAGCACCTGCACACGCAGTGCCACACGGGTGCGCTACCCGCCGGCCGCGACGGCAAACTGCGGGTGTTCGTGCTGGGCCGCTACAACGCCGACCGGGCCTTCGTGCCGAGCAACTGGCAGGCACGCTTCGGCACCACGATGGAGGTCAGCTTTCTGACCGCCCACCGCAGCAAGGGCATGGAAGCGGACTACGTGATCCTGCCTGCCCTGCTGGACCGCGCCTTCCCCAACCTGCGTGCGGACGACCCGGTGCTGTCCTTGGCCATGCCGAGCGGCGATACCTTCCCGCTGGGCGAAGAGCGGCGCCTGTTCTACGTCGCGCTTACCCGCGCACGTCGATCAGTGGCGATGTTCACCGTCAGTGGCCGACGCTCCCCCTTCCTGGATGAGCTGGAACGCGATGGGGCCGTCAGCGTGACCACGGTGGATGGCCTGCCGATCAAGGAACAGCGATGCCCCGCGTGTGGCACCGGCGTGATCGTGAAGAAGACCGGCAAGTACGGGGACTTCCACTCGTGCTCGGGCTACCCGCGGTGCGAGCACAAGCCGCGGCTGACCGCCTAAAAGCGAAGGCCGGGTAGAGCCGACTTCAGTCGGCTGGGGGTTTGCACGGAGACTCCTTCGCTTGGGACCGTGCGGACCGAAGTCCGCACCTACGGGGCCTGACGGTCTACGGACGTCACCGGCTCCTCCACCGTTGATCTACACCGAGGGGTTGGTCCCCCGTGCTCAGCGGATGCCGTACGTCCCCCGGGCTACAGCGCGATGCGCGCCACGCTCTCCTTCGCGCCCTTCGCTTCGTCGTCGCCGTTCTTGATGGTCACGTACAGCACGTTGTTCTTCGCATCCAGCGCCAGGCTGTTCGGGTGCGTCGGCACCGACCACGTGCCGATCTGCTGGTAGGTGTCGCTGTCGTAGCCCGTCACCGATCCCGCCTCGCGGTTGGTCACGTAGAGGCGCTTGCGCGAGGCGTCCAGCAGGATGCCTAGCGTGCCCGCGTCGGCCGGGATGCTCGCCAGCTCCTTGCCCGTATTACGGTCCAGCACCAGCACGCGCTTGCCCGGGTGCTTCGATGCGAAGCCTTCAATGCTGCTGCCCTGATACTTGCGGATCATCTCCGATCCCTGGTCGGTGATGAACAGGCGCGGGCTCGCCGAGTCCAGCGCGATGTTCATCGGCTGCTCGGCGGTGACCTTGTAGCGCTGCTCCACCTTACCGGTATCGGTACCGGCCACCACCACTTCGCCCAGCAGGTTGCTGGTGTACACGCGCTTGTTGGCGGCATCCAATGCCAGGCCGGGCGCCTTCGCGTTGCCCAGGCCGGGAATGGTGTTGAGCAGCTTCAGGGACTGCGTATCCACAACGAACAGCACGCTGCCCTCGCCCGAGTGACCGGTGACGTACAGGCGGCTGTTGGCACCGTCCACCACCAGCTCGCGCAGGTCGTGGGTGTAGCTGGCCTTGCCGTCCTTGCCGACCTTCTTTTCCATCAACTGCACGATGCCGATCGCCTTGCCCTGCGCGGTGTCGACCACGGTCACCGAGGTATCCACCGTGTTGCCGACGTACAGCCGGTCATTGGCATCGTCCAGCACCACGCCGAAGCCCTTGCGCTCCAGCGGGATGCTGGCCTGCACGGCCAGCGTGGCTGGGTCCAGCTTCAGCACCTGGGCCGGGCCTGCGTCATCGCCGAACCCACCGGACGACGCGACATACACGGCGTTCTGCTTGGCGCTGTAAGCCAGCTCGTACAGACCCTGGGCGACGGCGCTGCGCTGCACGGCGGACTGCGACGCGGCGGACGCGGGCGCGGCCTGGCCGGCGGCGTACGCAGACGGCGCGGCGATACCCACGGCAATGGCCACGGCCAAGGCGGCGCTCATGCAGAGCGAGGTCGTACGCGGTGGCTGGGAGATAATGGAATTCACGGAAGCGTCCTCGTGGGAGTCAGGAGAAGAAATCCTTGGCTCGCACGGCCGCGTATGCAGTGCAATGGCACTGGAGCGACCGCCCACACATCAGTAGCGTGGTCAGGCTGGCTGGGTAGGCCCATGGTAACAGGGCTCCATCACTCGTAGTATTCGCACAACGGAGGGGCTGCATGATCGCTAATACGGGGATGACCTCGATGGAAAACGATGCACTGCAGAAGATCACCGGACGCCTCGCCGAGGCAGCTCGGGACATAGACGCGGCAGACTGCAAGGAGGATGCGAAGGCCGTGCTGGTCGGGCTGGCATTTCACCTGCAGACAGTCATCGCGAGGATGGATAACGGATCGGCAGCAGAGGGTCCATGGAGCATCGAACATGCCCTGCATGAGCGCTCCATTACAGACTACGACCGGATGCAGAAATACCTGTCGGCCGTTGGGACAGCGCTCGCGAATGAGGGTCGATTTGCCTGGATGCTACGCAACAAAGACAACGAGCTGGAGGCGCTGAAAGCACGCATGCGTCTGGTCACATCAATGGACCTCGCCCTGCAGCACTTGATTGACCTGATGCAGTTCGACGCGACCGAGAGGGTGCCGATCGACATCAGACAGGGATTCCAGTTTTCCAGTGGCTCCATGAGCTACGGCCGCATGTACTTCCAGCCGAGCAGCCCAGATGACTGATGGCATTCGACTCACGCCAGATGCCCTACTCGCAGAGCCGACTTCAGTCGGCTGCCTTTGCTGGTAGAGCTGACTTCAGTCAGCTGCCTCTGCCACCGGAGCCGACTGAAGTCAGCTCTACCCTCCTCCGACAGGTCAGCCCATGCGCACGGCGGCGGCCTGCTGTTCCTGTACCTGCGCGTGATCCTGCTGCTGGGCGACCTGCTGCTGTGTCTGCGTCAGCCGCTCGGCCTGCGCCATGGATTCGTGCACGGGTGTCTGTGCGGCCGTGGCGGTCGGCATGCTGGCGCGTAGGTGGGCCGGGTCTGAGGGTTCACCCTGCACGACGAAGACATTGGTACCGGTATGGCCTTCCGCATTCGGGCCGCTCAGCAGCACGTGGTCCACGCGGGACAGGCCGTTCTCCTTGGCCAGGCAGAACAGGCTGCCGCACATGCGCTCGCTGGCTTCATCGGGCGTGCGGCCGTGTTTCGCGTCCAGCGTGGCAACGCCCTTCGACACCTGCTCACCCAGTGCGCGATCATTGCTGGTGTAGAGCCACTGCTCGAACGTTTGTTTTGGCATCGGATTGTGGTCTTCCTTGTTCAGCGGACTGTCCGGGAAGGGCGCTTCGATGCTCTGGATCGCAGGTATGTTCTTGGTTGGCTGGATGATGCCTTCGAAGTTATTGAACTCAACGCCTAATGTCTTGGTGTGGAGGCCTGCGTGGTTCAACGCGCCCCAAGCATAGTCAGTACAACTGTTAAAGAAGGAATCGTATTTGGCGCCCATACCGTGCTCCACCGGTGCTGCCGCGTACTCACGGATCTTCTCGAACTGATCCTGAGTGATCTCCATCGTTCGGGCGTAGTAGGGCGAAACATACGTCTCGGTGTCGGTTGTGACCGTTGAGCCCAGATAGCCACCTCCCGGGATGCGCTCCAGAGGCTGCCAACCGGCACTCATCCGGTCGTCTCCATGCACTGTCTCCAAATACATGTGCCCCGTGCGTGACGTACCGTGCGATGTGCCTGGCCTATCCGGGTCCGCCAATGGAGTTCCTGGCGCGGCAACGTAGACGGTTAATGTGTAGCGATCATTGCTGTCCATGGTTACTTTGAGATTCCATCGTAGGCGAGAATGAGTTCCGTGCGTCCGTCCTTCAGAAGCGGGCGATCTTCCAGCAGTTCTACCCGGAGATGGTACCGGCCAGGCGCAGGCCGTCCTGCGTACGCTAGAGCCAGTTCCTGATATAGCCCGCCCTGCTTGAGCAGGCCAGCACCGCGCAGCATCGCAGGTCCGACACTGTGCGGCACTACGCCCGGCGTGAAGCCGTCTGCACTGATCTCTATTCGCGTTTGAGGATCGCTCGCAGTACGACGAAGAAGCACATCCGTTCTCCGCTCACCGTCCACTCGCTGCAACCGGACACGGGAAGGAACGCCTTCCCGCACGATCAAACTTGAACGGGCCACGATGGCTTTGGGAGTCTGCTCGCTGATCCGAATTCCGATCACCAGAGAGGGGCCTGAGAGCTCACCGGGCGGCGGCAAGTCGAACTCAAAATCCGCAACGACCCCGGGCTTCTCAAGCGAAATCGTTCGCGTCAGCGGTACCGTGGTGCGCGCGTTGGCTTCCGCTTCGGTCAGCACAGGCACCAGGGCAACGTCTGTCGTCGGTGCGTTGTCGCCGCAGCCCATCAATGCTGCAAACGCGACAGTCAGCGCACTGAATTGCAGCAATCTTCTTGTCCGGTTCATCGCACTGAATCCCTGTCAGAAGGCGGGCTGCCGCCTGTAGGCGACACCGTCGGTTTCGTTACCAATGCGAGCATAGGGGATCGGGCTCAGCGTCGGGTGAGGAAAGGTGGGTGCGGGGTATCGGGGTGGTGGTTGGTTCTAGCCGACTGAAGTCGGCTCTACCCATGGGGTAAACGGGTGTGCGTCGCACCTTGCCCGTCATGCTGACGCGAGCGTCGCGGGCAGGAGTGCTGCTTGGCGCTGCGTTGCGGGCGTTGGCATGTCGCTGGTGAACGGGCGGCGACCGCATGCCTGACACCGCACTTCGCAGTTTTCCTCATGGACGCAGGCACTTACGGCTGCGCACGATGACCACGCTGGAGCCACGGGGCTGCAGCCGGGATTGCCATCCTGCCTATGGATTGATCGTTGACTCTGTTCTGCCCTGCGGGGCACGGCGGAGAATGCACTGCATCGCCTACCGGTTTCATGGCAGGCGATGCGGGGGATCCCTGATCCGCCGGTTAATGATCAATCCTGCCGGTATGGCAACCCGCATCGCCCGCCACCTGTTGCCGCCTCGGCGCAGGTGGCCTCACTGCGAGGTCCTGCCGTTGACTACCGATCATCCCCTCAGCTCCGCGCGCCTTGCCTCCTTGCTGGGCGAGCATATTCACGACGTGCCGCAGAAGTTCATCGAGACGCTGGAACGCCGCCTGCAGCAGTACGCCACCGAGCATCCCGCCAGTGCGCGACTGACCCACCTGACCCTGGTGCCGTCTCTACCCGCACCGGATGCAGACCCCGCCGCAGAGCTGGAGCGCGTGGGCAAAGTCGCCGTGCCGATCCGCGTGATGCAGGCGTTGGATGCGGCGCTGGAGATCCTGCATGCCGAGCATATCGCGCGACGCGATGGCGACACCACCACGCTGCTGGGTGAGCACCTGGTGGATGGACTGCTGGTGGCGGGGCGGGAGCTGATCAAGGCATCCGCAGGACGACAGCTCGATGGCCGCTGAGCGCATACCTATGACCGACCCGCTGCCGTTCTCAGGGACTAAAGCGCGCTGACCCATCGACCGGTATGCAGTGCACTGCAGCCAGCCCCTGCTTGCCGGAGCTCCCTCCCCCATGATCAGAGGCAACGATCCGACGAGCCGCCTGACCGGCAATGCATGGCTGGCCGAATTTGACCAGACGCTTCAACGGTCCTACGCGACCACCTGCGAAGATGCCGGGGCGGACGGCATTGTGCTGCAGCGACACGCTGATCTGCCGGCGGATCAGGCCGCGATGGCATTCGCGGAGGACTACGATCTGGGTCCGCTGGACTGGTGGAGTATCGGGCGCGTCATGCGGTGAGGGGGCGGGCGGTGATCGGATATCAGCTGCGTATTGGAATGCGGACGTGGCCGTTCGGCCACCGCCTTGGTCATTCCGTCCATTGTTGCGTGCGCGACAAACCCATAACATCGGTTTCTGCAGGACGCGCGCTCAATGTTCCGTCAAGGTATTCCGAAGCCTCCTCAGTTCGTAATAAACGTCTATATCGTTGATGAAAAGAAGACGGCCACGTACTTCCAAGACTATCTGAAGGAGTTCTGCGAACAAGCCATGTAGCCCAGCGGTGACAAACCGATACTGCCCGAGCTGTTGATCAGGGGAACCCTTGCAGGATGATCCGCGGAGGGATCAACAGGGCGCCATTTACGATATGGCTGGCTATCGTCAAGTGGACGCCAATAGGCCTCAGTGGCTATAGGCCACGACCAGATCTCCATTGATCAACGCCACTTTCACCGTATCCTGCAGCCGCCTTATGGCATGCACGGTCCGAACGGTAGAACCCAGGTCCCCTTCAAGCGCTCCTCGCCCGTCTGGCGAGGCCTCCAGTGCGGACAATTGCTGGAGCATGCCCTGCGTGTAAGGATCAATCGGTTCTTTTGCATAGCGTGAGCAGCCCAGTTTGTCTGCAAAGGCCTGGTCAATGGGCAGGTAGAGCCAATTTTCTTGAGCGTCGATGTCAAACTCACCCACCGCATGCAGATGGCGAAGCAGCGGACTCCCAGCAAGTATGGTCGGACCGATGATCAGCTGGGAATCGAACAGCGCTTCGGTTTCATCGATGTCATTCATGGATGTCCTTTCCTATGGCCACTCACAACGAGTCTGCGCTTGTTTTAACCCAAGTCTTTTCCAATAGGCAATCGGGGCATGCTCCGATTCGGCACAGCGTCGGATCACGCTCCACTCTTCAGAAGCGGCCGTGGACCATTTTCCGGTTCCTCAAGCGTCTCCGCTGGCCAGTGGATACCTAGGAGTCTATTGGGTAGTGCGGCGCGTATCGCGTGCATGCGGCGGATGACAACGCTGCCCCGGCGCCGGCAGCTCCAGTCCGCACGCGGGGCGAATATGTGCACCCTGCTGAGGGTGACGCGGGTACCAGGATTGCAGATCCGGCTCGAGGTTGCGGCGCCGTGAGGTGCGCGCTGATGTGTAGCGATGTGGATGATGCATTGCTGGCGACGTTCGTGAAGCGCTTCGCCGCTACTTCGGTATTGGGCGTGAGGATGCGGGCGTGGAACGAATGGACTGGTTAGGCTGGGGGCGCTGAGAGTTGCGTGGCCACTGGCGAAGCGACGAAGCATCCGTTGTTACATCAGCCTCAAATCCATAATATCCAAGTAGACGGAACGACATGATTGATAAGGGATCGACCCGATGAACTCAGCTTCTCCCAAACCCAACAAGGTGCTGCTTGGCCTGCTGATCGTGCTTGCCATCGTGAATGCAATTGATTTCGTATTTTATGGCATGAGCCTGCACAACCTTGTCGCTTGTATCGGGTTCTTATTTTCCGCCTGGGGAACCTGGAGCGCGAGAAAGGGGTTGGCCATTCTGGGCGCGATCATGGTGATTGGGGCTATTGCGTGGAAGTACCTCGCTGGCTAGCGGAGCGCCTTCGTCTTTTGCAACGTTGCAGACCGTCCAGCGTTCAAAAGCACAGTGACCGAAGGGAGACGTGCCATGGCACATCCATAAAACGGCCTCAGTGAGCTTGGCTACCTCGTGGAACGGACGCTTCAGTGTTGACCTTGTCTGCTTGTGATTCATCACACTAGGCTCCGGCTGTCTGAGTCACGGGTCGTGAACATATCCAGCACACACCGTCACCCCATCCCCTGAGTTCGCGCCTGTATCCCCTGCTGCATCCGCTCGGTCTCCGCCTGCTGGTCCAGTTGCTGTGATATCGCACGCTGCTCCGCATGCTGGCTCACCACAGCAAACTGCTGCATGGATTCGGCTACCGGGGCCATGGCGGCTTGCGCGGTCGGCATGCTGGCGCGCAGGTGCGCCGGGTCGCTCGGCTCGCCTTGCACCACGTACAGGGTGTGGCCAGCAGGATTGCGCTCAGTTGCGTTGCTCAGCAGCACATGGTCCACCCGCGACAAATCGTTGTCCTTGGCCAGAACCAACAGGCTGGCACTCATGCGCTCACTGGTCTCATCAAAGCTACGGCCGTGCTTCGTGTCCAGGGCTGCCACGCCCTGTCGAACCTGCTGATAGAGCTCGAAATCTCTACGATCCAACTGTTCAGGGCCTTTGCGCTCAACGTGAGCAACCTCAGGCTTAGGCATCGCGTCATGGGCAATGGGCTCGGGCGGCATCGGTACGTACTCAGACCGCCCCGCACGTTCCCTTGCCTGCATCGCCGTTGCGGCAGCCATGCCAGTGGGGTCCTGTGGCCGAGTGGATGCAACGCGGATGCTCCCGTCGGCTGGCAGCGTGCGTTCGCCGTCCAGCGCGGCGTGTGCAAAAGGCGGTGGCGCGCGGTCCCGAACGGTCTGTCGAATGGCTTCAGCGTCCGCCAGAGCCTTGGCCTGAACTGGACCTGGCATCTCTGACCTACCCGCGTCGCCTTCTTGCTGCATCTCTTCACGACGCGCCTGCGTCAACGGATCATGCATCGCTGTGGGAATCGCCGCAGGGCGCGCCGACGTGTGCTCCCGAGCGGCCTCCTCGCGTCGCTGGGCAGAGGTGGCTTCCTGACGCTGGCGCTCCGAGGGGTCTGCTGCAGGTGTCGACGGCGCGGCACGCTGTGTCTCCGTCTGCGTCGGCACTTCTGCTGACGTCGGCCTGGGTGCTGGTGCCACGACGGGAGCAGGCGCCGTCGCGGCGGCCACTGTGCCCGCTGTAGCCGTGCCTGCGGCATACCCGGTCGGCATGGGAGCCGGTTGCACGGCCGGCCCCGGGTTGCGGCCCGTATCACGCTCGCGTGTGCCGTCCTGTTCCGTGGTTTGCGCGCGCACTGTGTCGGTGGGCGAGCCATTCGCCATATGCGCTGCAACGACTGCTGCCTGTTGAGCCTCAGTGGTGGAGGCACCTTGGCGGTTTGCTTCGTGAAGCGCCTGGCGGTGGGCGTCCTGCTCCTGGGGTGACAGGGCCTCGATCCGCAGCTCCGGCGCGTCGTGGATGGGCGCCTGCTGGTCGGGGCGCACACTTACCGTGTCCAACGTAGGAACGGGCCCAGTCGCCCGCACAGGCGCAGAAGCCTGCTGCTGAGACGCTTGGAATTTTGCAATGTCCTCAAACGTCGTGGTGGCCGTGAGCACCATCCGGTTTCCACCGGCGTCACTGAAGGCGGCAATCGCGCTTTCCGCACTTGGCGCGTGCGTACGCGGATCGGGCATCAGTTCCAGCACGACGTACGGTTGGCGACCGTTGCTGGCTAGGTTCTGTTCCACCGCTGCCGACGTGACAGCCAACTGCGCTTCGCTGCGCTCAATGCCATGCTTCTCGTAAAGAGCAGCCACCTGCCCGCGTATGCCTTCAGGGGCGAGTTCCAGCTTGGACCGGATGCCTTCCGCCATCATCGTCATATCGTCGACGCCGGCGTTCTGGCTGCGCCAGGTCACATCCAGTTCTTCGGTGAGGTTTCGGTTCGCCGCAGTATCGTACAGCCGACCCTCGTTGACCCACCGTCCATCTACCTGACGGGTGTAGTCGGCACCGTCACTTGCCTTCAGCGTATCGGCACTATCGCGTGCTCTCTGGATCGCATTGGGTATTGATGGATTGTCGGAGTCGCCAAAGTCGCTCCAGCGCTGCTGCGCATGCGCCACCATGTAGCGCGCGGCCATGGCGGCCGGTGTATTGGCTGCATTCTGTGCGATCACGGTCCGCGCTTGCTCATCCAGCACTAGCGCACGCTCGGGCGAGACTGGCTCGTTCCGGGTAACAGCGATGCGGCCGTCAAGCGTCTCCTTGATCTCCAGCGTCCAGTCGCTCGACTGCGGGTCGCGAACAAACGTCCGTCCACTCTCGAACGGGCCGCGCGGCGGCTGATCCGCAGCGCTGGCACTGAGCCGGTACGGATCCTGCGGGGTGGGCGGCGTGGCGAGCCCCAGTTCGTAGGATGCTCGGGCCGCCTGCCAGTTCAACTGGCGCTCCAGCGTGCCGGAGGCCACATAACTGGCGCGGAAGGTAACGTCATCGCCCTGTGCCGTCTGCACGGGACGCACTTCCACGCCCGTTCCCGTGTCGCTGCTCTGCACCTGTTGCTGATGCGCGGCGCGAAGCCACCGGCCCTCTGCATCGGCCGGATCGCGGGTCCACGCGCGGCCCATGGGATCGATCTGGGTGTAGATGCGGTCGATGTCCTTCTGGTCGGCCCAGCGCTCGCCAAGGATCGCACCCACCGCGCCCCCGCCGATGCCCGTCGCCAACGCGCCGGGTCCGGTCCAGGACCCTGTGGCGAGGCCAACGCCCGCGCCGGCAACGAAGCCGCCTACCGCGCCGCCGACGTTGCGTCCGATGAAGTGCGCGGCCGTGGAATCGGCCCCTGCCGCATTGCCCTGCGCGTTCAACTCCACCCACTTGTGACCTGATGTAGCGAAGTCGTGCGCCAGCAGCGCAAAACCGGCGACGCCGGCCACCTTCATGCCCGGGCTTACGCGCGCAGTCTGCGAGGCGTCGCCTGCGATCTCGGCAGCAGCAGCGGCGCCCGGTGGCCCGCGCGGCGCTCCCGGTTGCCCCGGTGCGTGCGGTGTTAACTCGGCTACGTCAGCGTAAAGGCGAGGGCCCGTTGCCATCTGTGGACGCGCAGCAACCCAGTCAGCGCGGGCGCGCGTCATGTCGGCCAGGTTCAATGAATGGAACTCATCCACGGGCCGGCTGAAGAGCGTCTTGTTGACTGCGTCCCATCCTTCGATAGGCGTGAGATGCCGGCGCACGTGGGCGACGTCGACCGCATGGCCGCTGTTGATGGTGGCCTGCTGCGAGATGGTGCGCTCCAAGGCCTGGTATTCCGCAGCAGACTTGCTCACGAAGGCACGCGGATCAGGCCCAAAGGCGCTGACCGGGTAGCCGTTGATGCGAACGTCCGGGTGCTCGAGCGCGGTGGTGAGTTCGAAGTTGCTGAAGCCGCGGTTGGGTGGTGCGTTTTCGACAAAGGCGAGCAGTGGCTTGCCGGTAGCGATGGCGTTCTTGAAGTATTCGGGGCTGCCTGCGTTCCACATGATGTCTTGGAGGGCGGCGGCGTGGGTCCCCAGGGGCTCTACATCCAACGCCGTCATGAATTCCGCGAGCTTGCGTTCCATCACCTTGAAATCAGGGTGCTGCGAAGGCGAGTCGTCAATATCCTGTATTAATTTCCCCCAATGCGTGTCACCAATGATCCCGGCAGCTCCACCGACATCACTCTTGTAATCCAAAGCATTTCGGTAATTCGAAACGTTCGAACCATCTCTGCCGGAGAACGCGACATAGTCGACTCCCCGGGCAAGCTCAGGAGGATGGCTCCGCAATTTTTCTTCCAGATAATCTGCGTAGCTCGACGTAGCATCTGGCCCGGACCCCGGCGATTGGAGGTAGTCAACAACCACCTTCAAGTTCTGTTCCGAAATGAGGCTGCGGTCAGCCTTATTCTTTGCGGCACTTAGCGTCGTCTTGGCAAAGTCGGAAAATTCAAATTTGGCCATCCCTGGATCCTCAGAGAATGTGCGCCGGCACAAAAACTTCTGCCAGAATGACCTCACCCTCGTTCGGCACACCTGAGATTTGGATATCAGATAACCCTTCGCCGATCAGGGATTCAGAGCTTGCTAAAGCTACATACCGCAGGTCTACCGTATTGGTCGTCTGCCCCGCGAATGCAGCCACAAGCCCGTGCGCGATGCTCTGCAGAAAAGTGAAGTCCGGCTCGATGCTTCCGAAGAGGGACTTCATTCGAAGAATGTCGCGCAATACCCAAGGCGGACTAAGGTTCACGGTATACGTCCACACCGGGCGATTCGACGTGCCGTCTACTCGCTGATCGCCAAACATACCAAGCCCGCCCACTGGCTCTCCGTTGCGTCTGAACGTGTATTGATATTCGATGGACCCGCCCGGCTCCGACTGATCAGAAGGAAGCACGCGCGGAAGCAAGATAGATATCCCACTCTCCACATCGAAGGCGGAACGTTCTCTAGGGATAAAATTAACCGCCATGCCTTTTCCTCAGATTATTTTCTGCAAAGTGCACCCAAGCAAGCACTATCTTACCCTCTCGCGAAACGGTGCCTTCGTCCCACGTGAGGGCACGGGACCTCATGAGCGCCTCTAGCGAGCTGGTTGCTATGTAGCGCAAGCCTTCCCTGTGTCAAAGCTGATCCGCATACATGTGTCACCTGGCAAGGCGCGCTGGGATGGAGACCTCAGCGAGGACTACGGCACCATCGGCCAAAATTGGATTCTCGCCTGAAATCACCACTCCGCAGCTCGCCAGCGCCTCTGATGTAGTGGTGACGACATAGCATAAGTTCTCTTTGTTGTTTGTCTGCCTGGCGTACGCGAGCACCAGCCCTCGAGAGAACTGCTGGAGGTACGAATAGTCGCCGTCCGAATTAGCAATCTTCCTTTTCAATGCCAGCATATCTTCGATCAGCCAATCATGGCCTAGGTCGAAAAAGAAGACATGCTCACGCCACCCATCTGACTCTATGATTTCATCAGGACCTGAAAAGCCCAGCTCGCCTATGCGCTCGCCATTTTGATAGAGCCCGAACTGGTACTCAGTTCCTTGCGTACCGTCTGGCAGCTCGACCGGCAGAATCCGAGGCTCAGGGATGCTTATCCCGCTGGCAGGGTCATATGAAGACCCTTCACGCGCTTGAAAATTAAGTGCCATGTGTCGTTCTCCACCTCAACCCGCATGCTTGGGAACGAGAGCCTCAGCAAGGATGACTATTCCGTCATCCAGAACTCGAGTCTCGCCAGAGATGAAAACGCTCGCTGCGGAGAGGGCTTCGAACGTCGTAGCAGCAGTGTAACGAAGGGCATCCTCGTTGTCCGTACGGCCGGCATAAGCTAATACCAAGCCTTGAGCCAGCTTGCAAAGAAACTCGAAATCTTCACCATCCGCATGAAAAACGGCCTTGAACTCGAACATGGCCCTGAGAAGCTTCTCTGTACCAAGATGGAACGTGAAGACCCACTCCCGCTGCCCGTCCTTTTCGACGTAGTTCCGAGTCTGTGCGGCTGTCGTATAGTTGCTCTCCCTCGCGGTTGAATATGCGAATAGGTACGTTCGTACGAGTGTGGATGAAATCCAGGCTAGCGGGTGTCTTCTCGTAGATGGCATCACGCGCTGCTTGCGGGACGTGTCGGCCGAAGCCATCCCTATCCAAGCTGTCCGTGAATCGCTGGTCAACCCCAAGCTCGCTCTCCAGCTTAGGCGAGGCAACTACTCTTACCTCGACCTGATAGCCCTTCTCTTGCAGACCCTTGATCAGGGAGTCCGAAGCCCATTCTCCGTTGCTGAGAGTTGTATCGAAGATGAGATTTTTCTTTGCATCAGATGCTGCACCAAGGGCCTCATCTGCCCATCCACTTGCATCCATATGAGTTCGACCGGACCACTGATACGGGTTCTGCTCACGGAACCTATCGATATATGGGTGGAACTCACGCAACGCGTCAGGATCGATAGCGATGACATCGCCGCGCAACTCGCTACTTGCCGATCTTGCTAGGCCTCCCTTGCCAGCACCGGGCTGCCCACCAAGGATGATTGCCTTCGGGCTATCGAGAGAGGTGGCCGCGGCAAGCCGCTCCTCTGGCATGATCCGCTCACGGAAGATTCGCTCATGATCTTCCTTACTCAGCAAGTCTGACGCGCTGCTCATTCGGGCGCATCCGCGCGCATTTCGAAGTAGCTCCAGAGATCGTCATCGTAGGCCCAGGCCTCCCTCCACAACAACCGAGACATCACCTTGTCCTTCGCCTCGGCCTGAACTACCGCGCTTGCGTCTCCACTGGCAGTGGCGGCCTCAAGCTCTCTTCTCGCCTCCGAGGAAAATGCTTCCAACCGCCCTTCCAGCGCGAGAACCGCGCGCTCAGCCCGCGGCGTAACTGATGGCGGATACTCAAGCACTCCACTAAGCACTTCTCGGAGCCGCTCGACGTGCTCCGGATATCCGCTGAGCATCTCAACGAGACGTGAGGGGACTGGCGGGGGCAGGACGGACATGATGCGTCTCCTTATCATCGATGTTTGTGCATATCTCAGTATTGCATGGCGACCATTTCCTGAGGACGGCCACTCGCGTCAGGCGTCAGGCGTCAGGCGTCATGAGCTCAGGGCTATGCCCAGCCTAGAAATTACGGGATCTGGACCGGCCAGACTTCCGTAGACATTCATGAGCCGCTTTGCGCGTAGCGCCGTTCAAACTCTACAGGGGCCAAGTTGGACCGAGCAGGCTCACGTCCCGCCCTCCAAGGTTGATCGTCGTGTTGTGACCCCACACCCCCAAGCCGCCAATCCGTCGACCGTTCTGATAGAACGCGTATTGGTACTCCGTTCCCGGGCTGCCATCCGGCATCGTCATGGGAAGGGTGCGTGGTTCGGGAATGGTGATGCCACTGGTGGCATCGTAGGCAGCGCCCCCGCGTGACTGGAAGTTGAGTGGCATGCTTCCTCCTTGAATAGAGTTAAACGCGTTGAGCTATGCCGCCCATTGCGGCACCCCAACCTTTCCCACCTCAGCGCAGCTTGTAAAGCACCGCCGCGCCCGGGCGCGCCTCGAACGCCGGCACGGTCTGCTGGGTCAACGCATTGCCCTTGGCGTCCCAGACCAGCGTCTCGACCGGGTAGTCGTCCTTACGTGTCATCTCACCGATCTTGCTGACGATCACCGCCGCTGCGTCAGCGGCGTCCGGGTTCCAGGCGAACACGCCCACGCGGCCATAGAACACGGCCGGGGCGGAGGCATCCAGGCGCCGGTCCGGGCACATCACCAGGCCGCGGTCGATCATGACGCGCAGTGCGCCAACCGGCACCCTCTTCACTGTCGGCGCGGTGCGCTCGGCGCTGTGGCCGGGGCATACGTTGGCGGCGCGGGTGACCATATTCTCGGCGACTTGGCGATCAGATTGGGCTAAGGCCAAGGCGGGGCTGAGGCAGAGGGCGAGCAGGGCCAGGGTGGACGTCCGGGTCATCGCAGGTTCCTTGGGTGGCTATGGGGCGAACTTAGCAACGGCCGGGGGATGAGTTGCAAAAATAATGTGAGGCCGCGTGCCGCGACGGGCCACCGCTACGTTCGCAATAGGCCGTTGCAGTGAGCCTCGGCCGCCCATGAGCCGGGATCACCCTTGCGTAGCCTAAGTAGAGCCATGCACTGTCACTTTTCCAGATTCGGCCATGGCCGGTATGGACGCGCTGGCGACGAAGAGCGTCAGCCGGGATTGGCATCCTGCAAGCGCACTGGATCTTTGACTCTGTTTTGCCCTTTGGGCACGGCGGAGAATGCACTGCATCGCACGTCGGTTTTACGGCGGGCGATGTGGGGGATCCCTGATCCGCAGGTCTTTTTGATCTGGTCGCCCGGTATGCCAACCCGCATCGCCCGCCACCTCGCGCCTCGGCGCAGGTGGCCTCAAGCCTTGTGAGGTAAGCCGATGGATTCGCACTACCCTCTTAGCGCAAAGCGTCTGTACGCCCTGATGGGCGATCGGATGATCGACGTCCCGCCCTACTTCATCGAGCGCCTTGAGCGGAGGCTTGAAGAGTTCGAAACCTCACGCACCAACGAACATCGCGTGATGCACCTGCGCGTGGTGCCAGAGCCGGCAGCGGTTACACCGAAAGAAGGCAGCGGCTGCCACCGGGAGCCTCAGCGTACCGCCGATGTCGCCGTGCCGATCCGTACCCTGCAGGCGCTGGCCTCGATCTTCGAAGTGCTGCACTCGGTGCATGTCGGCCGGCAGCAGGGCCAGCCCGATAATGGCTTCGGCGAGTACCTCGTCGAAGGGCTGATCATCTCCGGACGGGAACTGGTGCGGTCATCGGCGGATGCCATGTGAAGCCGGTCTTGAGCGGGCCGGACGGCGGCTTCGCCAATGCGCGTGTCAGCAACCTGCGTGCAGCCGAGATGGCCGAGTACCTGGATGCCCGCTTGAACATGGCCAACTACGATGAAACCACGTTCGCGCGCTCCCTGCTGCTGGTGTCCGAACTGCATGGCATGAGCCATATCGCGCGCGAATGCGGGCACAGCAGCGAAGTCATGCGCCGGCAGTTGAGCGGCAACCGGCCGCTGTAGCTGGACAGCGTGCTGGGCGCGATGCGGGCGCTGGGTATCCGGTTGCGGATAGAGGTGATTTGAGTGTCTGCTACAGCGCCCCTGCAGCCGGCGTGGCTGGCTGCGTTTGATGCCACGCTGGTGCGCTACTTCGCCAGCGGACGGTGGGTGCCCACCTTGGAACCCAGCCCTCGCGACTCCCCAAGGACGTTGATGAGATCATCCATTCACTCCTCTCAGCCAAAGATCCATGCCTACCTACTTCCAACCCCGATGCCTGCGCGAACCCGCTGATGATCGAAGTATCCGGATTCATGTAGTGAGAGTCCAAGGTCCCCTGCCGGACGGCAGTGATCCGGCGCAGTATGAGTTCCTTCTCTACCGCGGAGAAGCCGAGTTCGGCTTCATGGGGTTGAGCGGCGGCTCAAACTGGCTTGTGCGGGAGAACGACAAGCGCGAATGGGTTTACACCATCGATATGTCCCATGCGGTCACGCTGGAACACATACTCACGTTCAAGAAAGATCTGCAAAGCGACGAGGACGATCTCTCCTTCCTGCGCAGGTTCTCGCTGGCCGTTTGTCATGCGGTCACCGAAAGATCCCTCAGCGATGAAGACATGCGAGAGATCATCTTTACCTCGCAGGCGGCGCTCACCGCGATCGGCATATCGCCGTCTGATCAAGCCCTATTGCCCGGCGGTGACACGCCGATATTGGCCGAACTGTTGATCCTCGGACGCCCCGATTGACCTCGGCCAGACGCGGCTGGGCGTTGATCGTTGAATCAGATATCAGTCACATCCACGAAGGAGATGCCACTCACTCCTGCGTCCATCGAGATACCAGCGGCTTGGACAGCACTTCGGAAGTTTCTGTCGCAGAACGCGGAAGGGTTGAACGGCGTCAAGAACACATGCGCACCCGCCAGCGCGTCGCGCTTGAACACGAGCCTCGCCCCACCTCCCAAGGAGTAGAACTTGCCCCGGACGTAGTCATCATCGACCTTGATCCTGAGCTGGGAAGCCGCTTCGTCGAGCGCGTCCACCTCCCGCACGACATCGCACAAAAAGCGGCTCGGCCCCTTTGATCCGTCGGCCAGACGGACTTCGCATTCAACGAAAGCGAACGCTTCAGAATCTATTGCTGACATCGCCCGCTGGAGCCGCTCAGACACCAGCCAGTAACCACTGAAGCCGCCTTCCAGGTCTCGAGGCACAGGTCCTTCAGACGGATCGAATACCACACGCGGCACTTCGCTGAGTGGCGGAAATCCCCCCGCATCTGGCCGTAGGATCAGTCGCGGGGATGTCTGAAGTTGCTGAATGTTCTCAAGGCGCGCACCGCGAAAACCTCTGTTGCTTTCTGATTCTGGCCCGAACATGAAGAACACGCCTTCAGCAAACGGGTGCGTGCCTTTTCGCTTCATGCGGTCGGTCTCCTCTACTGGCGTATGGACCTTGCTACAGCCTGGACTCTGCGACTTCAAATATCTGCCGCATCGGTAAACCATACGCCATATGTTTCCTTTTCTGTCCCCATGCCTGCGTCGATGATGGCATCGCGCAGATGGCGATCACAGAAGACGAGGCGCCCCGAGTACGGGGTCCTGAACACATGTGCCGCGCCCACGGCATCTCTCCGAAATATCAGACTGCTGCCGCCGGTCAGGTCATAAAACTTGCCAGCAGGGAACTCGTCGCTCAGTTCTATTGTCAGCTTCGAAGACGCTTCATCCAGCGCATCAAGCTCGCGGATGACGTCACACAAGTAGTAGGGCGGCCCCTTCTTACCCTCACTGAGGCGATAGTCAGCCGCAACGAACGCGAAGCCATCAGGGTCTACCTGCGAGAGGACCCGCTGGAGTCTTTCCGAAACCATCCAGTAGCCGCTGATCCCACCCTCAAGGTCTTGCGGCGGGTCACCCTCTTCTGGCGAGTGCACGAGTCGCGGTGCTTCGCTCAATGACGGGAAGCCGCCGCTGGCCGGGCGTAGGATCATTCGCGGTAGTGTCCGCAGCGTCTTGACGTTCTCGAAGACTACTCCGTGACCGCGACCACCGCGGGTCGTGTCAGGTTGCAAGAGGAAGAATTCCCCGCGTTGCGGCTGAGCCTGGTTCACTGTCTATTCTCCATCAGTGCGCCGAGACACGTACCCGTCGCCCTCAAAGGCAGCGTTGCGAACCGGCGCCTTACCGTAGGCGCCCTCGTACGTTCTGGCGTAGGCGGCCATCCTTGATTCGTCGATAGCATACGGGGTAAGTCCCACCACCTCAGTTTCCGCCCTGCGCAGATCGAGGCGATCCCGCGGATCCGGTTCTTCTACGGAGCCGTCCTCGGTGATGGAATCGTTGGAGGAATATCTTTCCAGCATGCGCTCAATGGGCGCCCGATCTACATAGTTGATGACCGCCGAGATCTCCTTCCGGAAATCATTGGTCCGCGGGCTCGAACGGGCACCGAGGGCCGTCGGCGTCAGATCCGGCCGCTCGATCACCAGCGACACGCCATCGCCCGGCCAAGGCGCGATCTGGCTGTCCAGGTAGTTGGCCCGACTACGGAAGGTGTTCGAGCCCAGCTTCGCGTCCACCGGTGCATCAGTGTACGTGCGGCTATGGATGCTACGACCAGTCTGGGGGACTCGACTTGGCGGCATTCCCACTGTCTTCGGTGGACGGCGGTCTAGCGCAGGCACCCACGCTCAGCGCGACGGCGAGAGCACATCCCAGCAAGCGGCAGGAAGACATCAGGCGCATTGTTGGCCTACCCATTGCGGGATTGTGGCTGACTATAAGCAATCCTCGTGGGACGTGCGTGACACCGCAGGGTCAGGGGGCGGGAGTGGGACAAGGGTGCACACCGGGCCGGCACGCGGTAATGTCGGACAATAGAGAAAGGCAGGCCAACGCAATGTCGCATCGTTGCCGCTGCGTCTGCTGCCAACCGATCGCACCGGTTCTACAGCGTCAGTGATTTCAAGGAGGAACACCATGCTGGATACGTCAGACCGTCGTAGCAAACTAAGCCTTGTCCTGCTACTTCTCGGCCTGCTTTTCCTGGTGCTGGCCATCGCCTACCACGTGAGTTTCATTGGCTTCGCACTGATTCTTTTGGGCGCATCCAGCCTGCGTGATACGCGCTGGCAGGTGGGCATCATCCTCGCGTGCCTTGGCATGGCAACTGTGTGGGGCGGATACCAGGCGGGCAAGCATCGGGCCCTGGCAGACTCGCGTGTTGCAGCGGGTCAGTCTTCTCCGATGTCAGACGGCGCCTCGCTGTCACCTGCCTTGCCAGTCCGTAAGAAGCTCACTATTCGGGTTCCTTCCTGAAACCTGTGTTCCCGGCTTAACGGTTGACCATGTCGTAGAACCAAAGACCGTTCGATTTCTTTGCGGTGAGAATGCCTGCATCCTCTACGGCGTCCTTGAATATCCGGTCGCAGAAGACCCCGCCATGGAACGGCAATCTGAACACGTGTGCCGAACCCAACACATCCCGTTTGAAGGCCAAACGCACCTCACCGGTAAGACCGTAGTACTTACCTCCTTCAAAATCTTCACTGATCACGAGGTCGAGAGTGGAGGCGTCCTCGTCGAGGGCATCTACGGTGCGCACCACATCGCAAAGGACGTAGGTGGGTCCCTTCGAGCCATCAGCCAAGCGATAATCGGTTCCCGCGAAGACAAATGCCTCACGATCAACCGCCTCCATCACCTGACGTAGGCGCTCTGAGACGAGCCAGTAGCCGCTCATCCCGCCTTCCAGATCCTCAGGAGGCACTCCCTCGCGGGGGTGATGGGCCAAGCGAGGGGTCTCACGCAGCGGCGGAAAGCCACCCGTGCTGGGCTGCAGGATGAGACGCGGCGGCATCAATAGGGCCTGCTCGTTCTCAAAGACGACCCCGTGCCCCTTTCCACCTCGCCTTGCATCCGGCTGCAGCTGGAAGAATTCCCCAGTCCTCGGTTCATTCTTGGCGATGTTTGCCATGATATTCGTCCAATCCATGTGGCGGCGAGCGATTTGGGCCCTTGCAGGCTAACCGGAGCGGCGGAGGCATTTCCAGTACTGATAGTCGACCGAAGAGGGCTAGACCTGGTCCGAACAAATATGCGCGGGATAGGTAGTGCCGGCCGCTGGCCGGGAAGCTTGAGGTCCATCAGACACACGTTGAAGGCCCCTCATGCGTCGTGGACGTGGAGGACATTCCTTCCATCCGCCTGACCTACACACAGGCCGTTCTTGCGGATTGGAAGCGGATGGAGAGCGACGTGCGGGCCGCGTTGGCGCGCTACAAGGTGAGTTGACGCGGCTCCGGTGCCAACAGCCTTTACGATAGGAACCGTGATCGCTTACCGAGTCCTTGACGCTGCGGCCCCTACAATCCGAGCGATGACCCACAAAGGATTGGTCCCATGAGTGTCTTGTCACCCAGTCGATGCATTGCCTTGGCACTGGCCGTGGGGCTCAACACAACGGCATGCGCCAAGGGACCATCGTCTGAGAAGGCTGAAAAGGAAGCTGCCATGACTGAGAATCCGGCCGAGAGCCGCACCGTTGATGGGTACACCTATACGACCAAGCCCGTTGAGGCCAAGATCGGACCACATCGGTTCGCGTTCCCCGCCAACTACTACGATGACCAGATCGGCCCTGCTATCGGCGGAGGGGTCGGGTTGACGTTGATGTGGCCGGAGCTTGATGCCGCGCCTCCAGGGACACGCTCTACGCGCTCAATGTCCGATCATCACCGTGCGATCAGCATGTCCATTGATCACGTAGATGCAGTGCCCATCGACGATTTGCTGCAACGGAGAACCAGTACGGAATCCAAGACCGAAGATGGTTCAATCGAGCGGCAAGACCCTCGTAATCGATTGGACATGCGCAGGCCTGCGCCTGAGCAGTTCGGGCTTACCCCGTACGTCATCGATGAGGACCGGATGACGGCCTATTCCAAGGCTTACTTGGCACAGCGAGGCAATCCACCTGTCCGTAACGTCAGGACCGAGGATGACTGGTACGTCGCCCGCTCCAGCGGCGACACACTGTCAACTTTCATCAAGTGTGATCAGCCCCAGAACGGTCGCCAAGGTCTGGAGATCAAAGGCGCAGCGCTGGTATCCGATGGTGCAGACATAGTTGCCAGTTGTTCCCACTATCTTGTGGACCAAACTGACAGCCTATCGGTGACCCTTTTCTATCCCAGCGTCCTGCTGAAGGACTGGAGATCCATCGAAGATGCGGCGCGGGACGTACTTTCCCGTTACAAGGTTCGTTAACACAGCTATGAGCTGGTGCGCTGTTATGCGTTCAAGCCGCAATCGAACTTCAAAGATTAACGATGAGCAGACTGGCCCCAATGGACATTGATGAAGGAGTGGCCATCGAAATGGACGCGCTTATGTACGTTGGACGTTCTTGGGCTAATGGCCTGCCTACCCTGCTCTTCGCGCGGCTCACGTCGATGCCCCACCGCACAGCGGCACGATCAGCTCACGCCCTCATGGCCGTAGGATTGTCGGCCCTGCTCGCGGTACTGCCCGCATGTGCTCCAGCGTCCGACGTGACTGCCATCAGCGCACCGTCTCAGCCAGAGGCGGGCGCGCCATCAAACGGCCCGGCAGCTGTGCGCACGCTCAGTGCAAGCGAACTGCAGCAACGTCTTGTCGCCTACGCGGCCTCCTTGCATGAGCCCTCTGATGCCTCGGAAGAAAAGTTTTGCCGAGCCATGGAGATCGCTCTGACACCGGTCGAAGAAGGAAGGGCTGGCGGGGAAGCAAAGGATCAGCCCATGGCGGTTGGCTACGCGTTCTATGCCAGCTACGGGAGCCCTACGCGAGGCATGAAGGCGCCCTACCATGGCGTTTCCATTTACAGGCCCGGCAAGAAGGCGCTCACGGAGGACCCGCAAGCTCCCTGCTTCTGGGCTGCATCGACTGCAGGAGAGGCCCTGGCAGCGAGCGGATATGAGCGAGGCGGCGAGCGTGCTTACCAGAGAGGCCGCCTGCAGCAGTACCGCCGCACCTCTTCCGATGGCAGCACAGTGTTCTACGCCGACCTGCTGACCTACACCACGGGCGCCCCGTCGCCGAAAGTCTGCGTTTACGAGGTGCGATTTTCAGGAGATGTACCATGAAGGACATGGATGCGCGTGTAGAAGCGCTGCTTTCTCAACTGCCCCAAGACCCTCGACTTCCCAAGGGCGCTGAGCACGTTATTCGGCAGGCCATAGCGGAATCTCCGTATCTGCATGCACTTCTGGGCAACGCTGCCTCTGAAAAGCGGATTGGTGCGATCGGAGTCTCCTATGGCGAACATAACGGCGGGCACTTCGAAGCCGGTCAGAACGGCCAGCCAGGCACTGTGTACGTCAGCGCCACCAACTTCACCGAGTGGAGCGGGAACGCGCGCCTTGGCCTGATTACGGAAGTGCTGGGCCACGAAGGCATGCACGGTGTGCTGACCTCTTTCCGGCAGGATGCGCTGGCTGACTTCAACCTTGCCTACGGCAAGGCAATGACGCAGGCCTACCGGGACTATGACGAGCGTGTTGACTTGACCGAGCCGGTACGCAAGTACCTCGATGGCGGGCGCAGAGAAGAGGCTTTGGCTGAGATCAGCGGCCTGCGAGCTCTCAACAGTCGCAACAGGAACCTATCGCCTGATGCATCAGAGGCCGAACTCGAACGGCTGCTTGCCCAGGATTCCACCTCGCGATGCATCGACCGATCTGGTCACGCCCCTCAACTGGCAGCGGGAATTGGTTACGAAGATCTGACGACGGGACCCTACCAAGATGGCCCAAGACTGACGCCCGCAGTAGAAAGATGCTTCTACGATGGCTCGGGGACGCTGGGCCGCAACGGCGATTCGGATTACCGGAACTACTACGGTACCTCACCAATTTCCTCTATCGCACAAGGCTACGAAGGGCTCTGGCGCGGCAGGCCCCCTGCGGAGATCCGGGTGGACCTGCACGAGCTGGGCTTGGACCCTCGCCAGCTTGAACGCAATGGATTGGACCTCGGCAACGCCAGGGTGTTTCCCATCATCGATCTCGGCAAGGAAGGGTACGGTCGAATCGAGCTGAACAACACTGCCGATCTCACGCAGAAGCCGCGGGACAAGTCAGACCGTGCCGTGGGCGACGCGCCCCCCACGGCATCAGGACTGGGCCCAAGCGATCAAACATTACTTAACGAGATCCGCAGCAAGGTCGAAATACTCGACAAGGCCAATGGCCGCACCTTCGACGAAACCAGCGAGCGCATGTCGGCCAGCCTGCTGGCCAGCGCCAAGGATGCGGGCATCACCCGCGCAGACCATGTAGTGCTGAGCAAGCAAACTGCAGTTTCACCTGCAGCACAGAACATCTTCGTGGTTCAGGGTGACATGTCCGACCCTGCCGCACTACGTACGCACATGCCAACGGCGGATGCCGCCCAGCGGCCGGTGCAGGAGAGTCTGAGCCAGGTGGAGGCAATCGGGCAGCGCCAAGCGCACGAGCAGGCGGCAGAAACGCAGCGTACGCAGGAGCAACAGCAGCGTGCTTCCTTGCCGTCGATGTAGGCAACCATCAACTAGGTCGACTGCCCTGACAGTGAAGCCGCCTCGATGGCCCGGCGTTTCTCTTCATCGAACAGAAGACACCCGGCATACGTCTCATTGAGCCGGAGGACTTCCTTCTGCAGATCCGGAATACCAGTAAGGATGGCGAGGTGCTGCCCCGCCAGCATCGACATATTGTTGCTAATGCGGACGACGTTGATCGCCAGGGGCGTTGGGAAACCATCGCGGCTCCGGCACAATGCGGGCGCCCCTGCGTGCACGAATGAGTTCAATGATGACCAGCCAAATGCCTTCAGTTCGATGAGGTGCGGCAGCAGGTTGTCCAGAAAAGGGACCTGTGGGAATGCCTCCAACATCTTCGACAGCATCGGCAGTCCCTTCTCGCTCATTCCGGCCTCCGGCGGTCGTGACAGCAACTCAACCTGCTCGTCGTTTGCACAGTGCAGGATCCATACCGACCTCGTGAATGCCTCGTACTGGCAGCGGAACAACGCGACCGCCGAAGACGCCATGCCCGCCGCCATCAGCGTACGAAGGGCTTCTGCGTGTTCGAGGCTCAGCAACGCTGCATTCATTGAGGCCAGCAGCCTCGTCGAATGATTAGCGGCAGGATGATCCACGGTGGAGAGGAGCGCCTGGCTGAGCAGCGCGGATCGGTTGAGCAGGTCTTCCATGACGATGACTCCTGATATCTGCTGGCGCAGCTTAGCCAGTGAAGGGAGCCGAGCGCCAGAGCCCAGCACCTTCACCGTCCCATCCTTGGAAACAGTCAGCGCCCAATGACTTCAACGCTCGCTATCCACATTCGCTCAGACGGTGGTCACTAGAGTAGCTGCCGGCGGGTGGCTCCGGATTTGGTGACGGCATCTCGTCCCAGTGAGTGAGCAGGTACTTCACCGATAGGGTCGATTGCCTGACCCCCTCACGCGAGGCCATTGCCATGAAGACCATGATGTAGCCGATTGCTACCATTGCAATTGGCATCCAGAGATAGATGTTTGACCCTTGCTTCGCTAGAGCTGCGGCCGCAGTAATTGTTGCGGCGAGTGCAGGCAGAAGGCCCAAGCGGAGAAAGTCACCTGTGAGCAAACTTGCTCTCACGCTCATCGCTTCCCACTGAGCGCTGAACTGCGAGAATGCGTATTCGACAAGGTGCTTCGGCTGTTGCCGCAACTGGGAGATGAGTTCCCAAGACTCGATCGCTTCGCGTTTCATGCGATCGAAGATCGCTCCATGACTTCTGCCATGTGTGGATGATATCTGTATAACGAGTGAGGTCACGTTTAAAATAATGAAAAAGCACCCCGATGTTGCAGAGATAATGAAAACAGGGAGTGCCCATTCGTTGATCGCTTCATGGTAGCGGCCCAGCCTCGACAACAACGCGATCACGATAACGCAGGCTGTTGCTACGAGGTACAGCCACAGCATCGCGCGCTCCGCCATGGCGAACCAGCGTGGGACGCACTGCTTGGGAGCGTGTTTGGAGAGTGATGCCAATGCTTCGAACGTGCCGATGATTTCCTCGATTGCAGCGTGATCTGGTTTCGCAAATCTCATTGAAGGCGGACTGTGACTGAGTGATCAGAGAAGCTATCCAAGTTCAGTCTCATGGAATGAGATGATCTGTGCTCGATGTTGATCCAAACCTTCTGAGACTCAGCTACAAAGTCCAACACCCTTCAATCCGGCAGTGTTAGAGCATGTCAAGAAGCAGCGTTCGTTAGAGCGCTGAAGATCCCGCCGTGGTACAGATTGAGCTTCAGGATGGCGCAGGCGTATGGTCGAAAGCGGCGGTTGGGGCGTAGTGATTTGACCGTCCCGCGAGATCCGTCGAATCCCTGGATGCCTGCCTGGACATGATCAACTATGACGAAACGAGGTTCGCGCGCTACCTTCTGCTGGTGTCCGAGATGCATGGCATGAGCCATATCGCTTGTAAGTGCAGGCACAGCAACTAGGTCAGGCGGCGCCAGTTGAGCGGCAACCGACTGCTTTCCCCCTGGCTTGAGTAGTGGGCGGGTTTAGAGGGCCCACAATTCGTTCGAAGAGCGTGCCCTCTGGCGCCGGAGGAAGTCGCGCTCCGCCCGGCTCATCAGGTCCCTTAGAAGTAGCACCGATATAGTTCAGAGACTTACTTCATCGTCGTCCAGCTCCGAGTTCCGCGGATAGTGGACGTCTGAGGTGAACTGAAGAATTCGCGGGTCGATGGAGACCGAATCTACCGAGACGCCAAGCGGAAGGTCTTCGAGCGCTTCCAGTATAGGGGCCAAGGCAGGCCCAACATCGTATGCAACCCGCATCTCCGCCCCATCCTCTGTCAGCCGATAGAGACGATATATGTCGTAGTACACACCACCTCGCACCGCTTCAGTGATCTCCGCGCGTGACATATGCAGCGGGGTTTCAAATTCGCCAGTGGTCGACTTCGCGTCGATCCGGCGTTCCACACCATACGGGGGCACTTTGAGTCGGAAGTCGAATGGCGCAATCGCATTTGTGCTTGATGTCCACTCAACGTCATAGCAGTCTCCCTTTCGCTGCCGGTCCAGCAGCCAGTCGTTGAGGTACCGTTCTCCGGAAATCCCCGTTGACTGTGCGCGGCCTCGGATCTCAAGAAACTCCTCCGGAGTAAGTCCACGGCTGTTACGACGGTCGTAGAGTTTAAGGGTGGCAGCCGCGCTGCCGAGCCCGATCTCTTCAAGCAGTGCGCCCTCGGCCCAGTCAGACAGCGCGTGTCGGCCGGCAACTCCACTTCGCTCGAGCACATCATGAATGAAGTGCTCATCTATGACTCGCATCGAGCCAGAAACAAAGATCTGACTGAGGACTTGGTGGAGCTGCGCGTCCTGCGGATTGGCCGCCGAGACCAGCAGCATATGAATAGCCTCCGGCACTTGATCGCCGCGGAACTCAAAGAAGGCAAAGTCGTCAGCTGCGAGGTAGTTGTACCTCGTCGGATCATCAATTGGCCCATCGATGAACTCACCGTTGAGCCTCCAATTCTTCTGCTGCTTAAGGATCTTGCGGACCAACGTGTGAGGCGAACAGGGGCCCGGGCCAGAGATCCTGAGCTCAAGGTTGTATCGAGGGTTGGGCACCGCCCCCGGCTTGGCCAGCTCAGGGAACAGGCTGTCCACCAAGACGCTTTTGTCCAGGTTGATCGCCTTTTGGTTGCCTGAGGGCCGATTGATGAAATGCCAGCGGAAAACAGTCAAATCTGAAGCGGTGAGACGCTTAAGGGCTAGCTTGCGGGCCATATGTCGATGATCTTTATCCAGATGAACGCAAGTATGCCGCCTCCAGAGCAGCCTATGTGGTGCACTTATACGCAGATTGCTCCACAATGCAGGCACTACCCTAATTTTGGCCTTGCCATGGCTCGAAGCCCCATCTCACCAGACCGCAGGTCTGTGCGGACATCGGTGATGCTGCCCGAGAACGTCCACACCCAGGTTCAGGCCTTAGCAGACAGCCACCACGTTTCGTCCGCCTGGGTCATTCGCATGGCGGTCCAACGCTTCCTCGACGACTGCAACAACCAGACCGAGTCACCACTTCGCCTGCCAAACGGGCAAGGGACCAATTAATGAACACTGATGTCATTCTTCGTAAGCTGGAGCGCATCGCCGCAGGCGGTAAGCCTCGCGTGCTTGATCTGTTCGCCGGCTGCGGGGGCATTTCTCTGGGCTTCGAGTCAGCCGGCTTCGAGCTCCGTGCCGCGGTCGAGTTCGACCCCGATGCTGCTAGATCACATGGCTTGAACTTCCATGGCGGTGCAGAGGCTCACAGCAAGCCGATTGATATTACCAAGACCACACCAGCCGAGCTCTGCATGCAGCTTGGGCTTGGGAGCGTCTCTGACGCGTTTGATATCGTCGTCGGGGGCCCGCCATGCCAAGCGTTCGCTCGCGTCGGTCGCTCAAAGTTGCGCGAGATCGAAGAGCATCCTGAGGCCTTCATTCATGATCCGCGAGCTCAGCTCTATAAGAAGTACCTTGAGTACGTAGATGCCTTCCAGCCAATTGCGGTTCTGATGGAGAACGTGCCCGACATGCTGAATCATGGCGGGCAGAACATCGCCGAAGAGACCTGTGAGGTGCTCGAGTCGAAGGGCTACACCTGCGGGTATACACTACTCAATGCGGCTTTCTATGGCGTCCCGCAGATGCGTGAGCGTATGTTCCTGATGGCATACAGGCGCGAACTCAACGCGACCGTGTCGTTCCCCAAGCCGACTCATTACCTCGTCTTGCCGCCAGGCTATGAGAGTTCGCGTTCTGTCGCATTAAAGACGTTGCGCAACCACCTTAAGGGGGCTCATTCATACATCGCCCCTCCGGCGGCCTCACCAGATCTTCCACCTGCGGTAACCGCAACAGACGCCTTGGCAGACCTGCCAAGTATCAATGCACGCGAGCTTCTTGCGGAGGGAAAGATTGTGCGTGGCGCGCGTCGCTTTGACACTCCGATCCCCTATGGCAAGAAGAAGCCCACTGCTTACGGGACACTGATGCGTTCGTGGGAGGGGCATCAAGCTCCCAAGCAAGGCATTTCCGACCACGTAATTCGGTACCTTCCGAGAGACTACGAGCTGTTTGCAAGAATGAATCCTGGGGATCAGTATCCTGAGGCTTACACGCACGCACTTGAGATGTTCCAGGAGAAGTTGGAGGCTGCCCTTGCCCGAGGCGAGAAGTTGGGAGAGAAGTCGGCGGGCTACAAGGCTCTCTGGGATTCTATTGTTCCGCCATACGACGCTACTAAGTTTCCTAACAAGTGGCGCAAGATGTGGGCAGATCAACCCGCGCGCACACTGATGGCGCACCTGGGGAAGGACAGCTATAGCCACATTCACTACGATAGCAGTCAGGCCCGCACGATATCGGTTCGTGAGGCGGCTCGGCTTCAGTCCTTCCCCGATGGCTTCAAGTTCAGCGGCACTATGAATCCTGCGTTCAAGCAGATCGGTAACGCTGTCCCCCCTCTGCTAGCAAAAGCAATTGCATCTGAGATGATTGGAACTCTCATGAGTTCCGTCTCCGCAAAATTCGAAGCGACCGCTCCGACTGAGCGGGTCGGCACTTAGAAGATTCCATCCACGATGACCGTTCAGTTGCAACTTTGGTGTCTCGCACCGAGTTCTGCTGGACGGTCATTTTCGTTTCCCCGGACGCAAAGGTACCGGTGATGGTCGATCGCAGCAATCGGGCACAACGTAGTTGGAACATGAGTCGGACTCGCAAAGGTGACACCGAGGCCGAGATGCTGCTGAGAAGAGCCCTCCACTCACTTGGATTCAGATATGCACTGCACAAGAAAGATCTTCCAGGCTCGCCGGATATTGCACTGACAAAGTACCGTACTGCCATCTTCGTTCATGGCTGCTTCTGGCACGGTCATAATTGCCACCGTGCAAAGATTCCCTCGACGAGAACAGATTTCTGGACTAAGAAGATTGCATGCAACAGGGCGCGAGATGAACGGGTCGAAACGACGCTCATAGTGCTGGGCTGGCGAGTCATCATTGTATGGGAATGCTCCCTCCGAGGGAGTAGGAGGATCGGAGCCCAAGCAGCAGCCTTCCGATGCGCGTCGTTTCTACGTTGTACCGAGGACACGAGGATCGAGATTTCGACACAGGATGCCCTGGAGTGATCAACAGCTTGCCGCACAGGTCCATTTGGTTAATGTGTAGCCATGGGCCGCCTCTGGGATATTAGTCCTCAGCATCAGTCAAGGCGTCATCATTTGTGGCGTCCTGCAGATATACACACCGCTCCATCGGGGTTCTAATCACTCGAACCATGGTGTATTTCTATGAGCAGTCGTCAACGGTTGCTAGGCGATCGCGTTAGGGATGCTCTGCCCCCCGGTAGTGCCGGCCGCTGACCGGCTGCCTGAGCGACAATGGCGGCACATGTTGAGGAGCCATCCATGGAGCTGACATTCGGCGACGCCGAGAGCCCGGGGAAACGCAAGCAGGCCCGTCGTGAGATCTTCCTGGCATAGATAGAGCAGGTGGTGCCGAGGTAGGCGTTGCTTGCCCAGATCGAACCCAATGACGTGCGCTCAGGCCGGGCCGGCCGGCCGGCCGCCAAGTGTGTCCCTGAAAGTTGGGGTGAATACCTTATTCTGTGCTGCCCTGTAGCGGCATGATCGGATGGGCGACGACCCTAAGGACTCTTTTGACCACAGTTGCATCAGTGCTTAAGAGACCAGATACCGAGCCATTGCAATACTAGGAAAGCAAGACCCACTCAAGCAACCTTCCGCACGGAGAATGGCCCCTGATGTCAATCGCACAGCGCCTCACCAATAGCTCAGATGAAACCGAGCTCTCCAACTTGCTTTCCGGAGACTTAGTTTTCAGCATTCCGTACTTTCAGCGCGCTTATAAATGGAAGCCTGAAAGGCTCCGGCAGCTCGAGAAGGACCTCCTCAGCATTATCGATGCTGAAGACACACATTTTCTGGGGGCGATTATTATGTACGCGCGCCGCGGCAACCCTGCGGATCCGAGCGTATACGAAGTTATCGATGGTCAGCAGCGGACTACGACCGTCTTCCTTTACATCTGCGCAATTGTAAAGACACTCTGCGACAACGGCCTGTATGACGATGCGGCTGGCCTTTTCCTCAAGTACCTAGTGATCGGCATCGGGCGGGAAGGTCGTTTGGCATCCAATTCTAAGCTCCATTCGTGCAAGGAAGACCGCGCCCAGCTCAACAGAGTATTCGAACACATCCTCTCGGATACCACGTTTGCGGAGAAGCTTGGCTCGTTCAGGTACAAGCCACTGTCTGCAACAGGGCATACCAACGGACGTTTATGGAACAACTATCGAACAGCCCATCGATTTCTTAAGGACCAAGTTGAGCTTGAGGGAGAGGATCGCCTACATGGGATCTATCGCGCTCTGTTGGGAGCGGTGAGCGTTGTACAGATCGTGGTCAGAAATCCAACCGATGGCCCCAAGATATTCGACAGCCTTAACTCGCGCCAGGAGCCGATTACCACTGGCGACTTGGTCCGCAACGAAATCTTCTCGAAAGTTGCAAATGAAGCACCAGACCGAATCGAAGAAATTGATCAAAACGACTGGCAACCCTTCTACAGCAAGTTCTTACGCGATGAGAAGAGCCTCTTCGATTCCTACTTCTTCCCATACGGCCTAATCCACGATCCCAACGTGAAAAAGTCTGAGGTGTTTGACAAGCTTCGCGTAAGATGGAAAGACCTTTCTGATCCAAGATCAATCATTAGCGACCTCGCAAAGTACCAAGATGCATTCCTTGACGTGGTGAATGGCACGAATCACCAAGGCCTTCCTCCAGATACAGCCAAGGCCATGCTCCGCCTCAGCGAATGCGATGCACCAAGCTCGACCTATCCGTTTCTGATGCAGCTCACCAATGCCGTGCGAGAAGGCTCCATACCTCAGACTGTAGCCGTTGAAGCTGCCGCAAAGGTTGAATCGTTTCTTATCCGTCGAGCTGTTTGCGGACACGAGCCCACTGGACTCCATGCCGTCTTTAAGCGACTGTGGCAGGACTGCGATGGCAGCCCAACAGAAGATTCGGTGGAGGCATGTATTCGCAAGCACAAGACCGTTGTTTGGCCAGACGACAATGATGTGCGACAAGCGATAGCGGAAAGGCCACTCTATGGTGCATCGGTAACGAGGTTCGTCCTTCTGGAATGGAATCGTCACCTTGGCGGAGACCAGCCCCAGGGAACAATGTGGATTGAGCATGTATTGCCGGACAAGCTGTCGGAGACATGGAAGGAACACTTCACGACGCAACAGCATGAAGCTTTGAAGGGCCTTCTAGCAAACCTACTTCCACTATCTAGAGAAATGAACCAATCGCTAAGCAATGGCCCATATGAAAAAAAGAGAAACGTCTACCAGGACGATTCAGGGTTTAAGGCTGCGCGACATTTTGCACGGGATTACGCAGATTGGACCCCAACTCTGATTTCGGAGCGCTCCCAACTTGTCGCTGACTGGGCAGTCAAAAGGTGGGCGTGATACGAACATAGTCACCCGGCATTCATTTCGAACCCGCTGCAACGGATCACCAGTGGCGCGGTCAGTTCGCTCTGAGTTGCGCACGCGACTTACTGCGTCGCGCAACGCGTTTGGCGACTTCTGGGATTTCCTCGCGTTCTAACCGAGATGACCTGGAGAGGGCACTCAGGTGCCCCCCCCTGTGCTGATCGACCTATGCGCCACTATTCGCAGTCCGCAGCACGGGGGTCCGAGAGCTTGTAATGACGCACCGGTGCCTGCTCGATTCATCCGGCATGACTCAGGCAGGACCCGGCGCTGCGCAACTTGAGGACTAAGATCATGTTTTCGGATAATCGGCCCTTCAACATGTAATCTGAACTATCCCCGGACGTGCCACGTAGTTGCTTGCGGAACTAATAAGTTGCATAAGCAGCTGCTCGCGCAACCGGCTAGTAACCTGCCATTGACCAGCCTCCGCAGGCAGGTGAGTCTGTGGGAACCTGATATGCGCATGAATCCGGTAAGGGCCTTGTCCTGGATCCCGAACAAAAACAGGGGAGACCCAGATCGCATCAGTGGCTTTGGTCTCCTGACGCGCAGCACCCTCGGGAATTTCGAACCCCAATAAGTAGGTAATAGGGCCTGGATTGCTTTGTGCATAGTCACACGCAGCCCCAACTCGAACGAGAATCGGACGACAATCTGCAATCGAAGCGCTTCTCATCTTGAACTGCTGACACAGCATATCCTTAATGCTTATACCAGTAATACTAAGGAAGGTCGGATCGTCCCAAACGAATGGCCAGGCTACCACGGCTCCCCAATCTGTGGCTGTTAGCCTCTCTGTACCAGGTATGGCAAGGTGAAGCATCCTGTTGATGCTACCAGCCTCGACGGAATCGGCCTTGGGCATCCTCGCGTCGTGCTTGGTTACAGCCGCGCTCCATATATTGGCTTCGACATCTGCGACGTCCTGGTTTTGGACACGGTCAGAAAGTATTGGAGCAAGGGCTGTCGTGATAGCCGCTCGCGGATCTGCCGCGACATGATTCGTCCCGACCGCCTCAGTCACCATGCGGCTGAGAAGCGAATCCAGCGCGTCAGAGTAATGCGCGTTCGTCCGTGAATCGACTGGCACTAGCTCCAACAACGATGCCAACGTCGCACCGGCAGCCTTGAGTACATCAGCTTCCCACTGAAGAAGAACGGCAAGCTGTGGATTTCCAAGTATGGACTCCTGGATAGCGCCAAGAAGCTCCGCCGGATCGCGCACTACACCTTCGTCCAAATTCACCAAATACCTGTCCTTGGCGAGACTAAGTACAGCGAGCGGACGCGCGTACGAACGGTCCGGATCAATGTTCCTCTCCAGGTAGTCGACCAGCTGATCCTTCAGGTCGGCATGCTGAGTCCACATCACCAGAATAAAAGGGCCGCCACGAGAGTCGATGCAGTCTTCGAGGATCTGCTGAATTCTACTAAAGTCACCCTTGTGGTCGGTCTTGAGGTTGCCACCCGTTAGATGAAGATCCATAAACAGGCATCTGACACCGCGAAAATAACTGACATTTAGATCATTTTCAAGGTCGTACTGTACACCTATGCAAGGCGCCCCCATTTTCTGCAGGGAAGAAACGATTGCTTCGAGGTGCTCTTTCTTATCATCTACTGCAATGAAGCGCGGCGCTACTATCATCATGAGGAGGTCCCTTCCTTCGGAAACATAAGGGCAATAACAGCCCCAGTAAACTCGTCGGGCAATCCCACTTCCGCCGCATCTGGGAAAGCGAGATGTCCACCATTTAGCTCCATCACCATGTTCGCGTAATAGAGCCCGACACCCATACCATCCGGGCGCCGACTAAAGAACGGCTTTATCAGCCTATCTGGATCATCTTGGAAGCCCGGGCCAGTGTCGGCAACGATGATAGCTGGGCAACCCGTGAGATCTGGCTCGATGCCAATGTAAATTTTACGGTCATTTTGAGACCCTTCCGGCCACCTGACCTGAAGCCAGTGGAACGCATTGTCAAGGAGGTTATTAAGCGCGCCAAGTAGCAATCCGAACGAGAACCTTCTTTCTATTCCGGGCGAGTCATCCTCAAGGATTGGACAAACAAGACTGACGTCGTGATTCCTGAATCTGACACGATTAAGATCTCTCGCTCGTTTGATCAAATGCTTGAGGCTATGATCTCGGCGATCGCCCTTGCGCAGAAGCTCGCTAAACCCGTCGAGCACCCGAACTAGCTCTCGGGCCTGAACCTGAACGTTCTGAAGATTGCGTCCGTCCTCGATTGCGTCATACAGAAGCCGGACGCCTTGCTCGATCTCGTGAAACACGATCGCGAGCCCCATGCCAGAAATTCCTGCCTGAAGCATGGTATCGCGCATTTCATTGTAATTCTTCTCCGCCTTGTTGATCAGGGGATCCAGCTCTGCGGAGAGTTTGTGCTTCTTGGCCGCATCGCGAAGCGCCTGAAGCGGCATCGTTATGTTAGCGGCCTCCCGATCCTTGCCTTTCCCGGTGATGGCACGAATGTTATCCTTGTCTATCTTTCGTTCTATTTCGAGTATGGCGAGCGCACCAAGAACTATACGCCTCAAATTTGCATAGGCAGCGTTCTCAACAAAACCCTCTCTATTCGTCTTCTCCACGAGACTGGTGCTTTTCTCGAGAGATAGATCTATCGCACCGACGACGATGTTTCGGCTGATGTTTCGAGTCGGGGTATTTACACGGCGAAGATCTAGGCTCAACCAATCATCCCCGGCCTCGCCATAGTTGTACACTCGGATACTGTCCCGGTACACCCTGACGCCACCATTCTCGTCAAGGAAGCTCTGAATTAGCTGACTATCTCCAAGCAGCTGGAGAACTTCCCGATCTCGGTCAAAAACGTAGAACTCTCCAGTAACTGGCCCTAGGCCATCGGTCATGGATTCATCGGCTACTAGCTTTCTCGCAGTTTTGGATGTGGCCCCTTGATTGGCCCCAAGATCATCAACATCACGATCAGCCACGATCTGGAGATTTCCTGCGTTACTGCTTACTGCACGCTTCTCTAATTTGATACCTGCGATACCGCGAAATTCGTAATCCCAGTCAATCTTTCCGTTCTCGAAGGAAAACACGAAACGCCACGGCGCTCTTTCTAGAAGGACACTAATATCAGGAACTCCAGAGACCCACTCCGGATGTTCAGGAACCTTGAGCTCGGTATTAAACTGGTCGGAGCGGGCATTGAATGGTGAAGAAATGGAGGTGATCTGCCTCAGCAGACGCCTTACCTCTCCTCGAGTCCAATTTGCTTCTCGAAGTTCGCCAATCGTTAGACGGGTCCCCTTCTTATTTCCAGTGAAGACCAAGGGCTCCCGAGTCTCTACTGTGACCTCAGCCTCCGAAAGAAACTCCTTTGCTATGAGCGCGGTCCAATCAATTTGAATAACGCACTCTTGCTCACCCGGAGCGCGAGTGACCAGCTCGATTGCGTCTCCGAGCTTGTGCACCGCAAAGCGGCCTAGGCCCTTTTCCCCCAAGGGCAAACGATTCAACTTAGTGCGCTTCAGCTTTGATCGCTGCAACCCCCGATGATCGTGCGCAGGTACAAGCCAAATGTCCTTAACTGTGGCGAGAGTCATCCCATCGCCATCGTCTTGCACCGTGATACTGGCTTGAGCGGTGCCAAGTGAGCTCAGCGTCACCGTGACCTGCTCGGCATCTGCATCATAGGCATTCTTTACGAGCTCGAAGACTGCGAGCCTTGGGCTACCGATCAGCTGGTCTCCGAGAAGCTGCAGCAGACGGGCCCTCGGCCGAAAGGGCAAAGTCTCTGAAACTGGGTCATTCTTATCTGAAGTTGGCATTTACAGCTCCTTGTCCGGGCCGAGCATCATTTTCTGCACTGAGCCGAATCTCGCTTGAGTCTGCAACCGGCGGCACCAGTTCACCGGTTCGCCAGGGAATGTTAGCAAACTGGTTGATTAGATGGCTTGGCAGGCAGCTGAGTTCAATCCGACGGCAGACAGGGTTTCCAGCAAAAGCCTCTGAATTCACTACGCCAGTCCACGCTGGGCGGTGCCCATCCACCTTCCGGGCACTCTGATCTGGTTGGCAACCTGGGGCTAAAACGCAATGAGGCGGCTCAGTGAGCCGCCTCATTGCGCAGGTCCAGAGATTAGTCAGTGACTACAAGCCTCGAAGTACTGCTTGTTCGCGACCCAATCAGCCCTGCTCTTGCTATTCGAAATTATCAATCAAACCCCAACCGGATTCGACTTCTCCACATCAATCTTGTACTGCTTGATCGCCCGGGCCACATCCTTACCCGTCATCTTCCCTTCCTTCGCCAGCGCCGCAATCGCAGCATGCGCGATGTAGTAGCGGTCAACCTCGAAGAAACGACGCAGGTTCGCACGCGTATCCGAACGACCGAAGCCATCCGTACCCAGCACGGTGTAGTGCCCCGGGATGAACGCACGGATCTGGTCCGCATACGCACGCACATAGTCGGTCGCGGCAACCACCGGACCCTGGCGGCCTTCCAGCAGCTCGGTCACGTACGCCTTGCGCTGTTCGCCTTCCGGGTGCATGCGGTTGTAACGCTCTGCATCGAAACCATCGCGACGCAGTTCGTTGAAGCTCGGGCAGCTCCAGATATCGGCGGTCACGCCGAAGTCCTTGTCCAACAGCTCGGCCGCGGCAATCGCTTCGCGCAGGATCGTGCCCGAACCCAGCAGCTGCACGCGCAGCTCGTTCTTCTTCGGCTTGCCGGCGTCGGTCAGCAGGTACATACCCTTGACGATGCCTTCGGCCGCACCTTCCGGCATTTCCGGGTGGGTGTAGTTTTCGTTCATCAGGGTGATGTAGTAGTACTCATCAATCTGATCTTCCATCATCGCCTTGGTGCCGTGCTGCAGGATCACCGTCACTTCGTAACCGAAGGTCGGGTCATAGCTGCGCACGTTCGGGATGCCACCGGCAGCCAGATGGCTGTGGCCATCTTCGTGCTGCAGGCCTTCACCGTTCAGCGTGGTGCGGCCGGCGGTGCCGCCCAGCAGGAAGCCACGCGTCCGCATGTCCGCTGCCTGCCACGCAATGTCGCCCACGCGCTGGAAGCCGAACATCGAGTAATAGATGTAGAACGGCAGCATCGGCACGTTGCTGACCGAATAGCTGGTACCGGCGGCCATCCACGAGGCGATCGCACCCGGCTCGCTGATGCCCTGCTGCAGCACCTGGCCGCTCTGGTCTTCGCGGTAGAACATCAGCTGGTCCGCATCCACCGGCTTGTACTTCTGGCCGAACGGCGCGTAGATGCCGATCTGGCGGAACAGGCCTTCCATACCGAACGTACGGGCCTCATCGGCCACGATCGGCACGATGTGCGGACCCAGTTCCTTGTCACGCAGGGTGATGTTCAAGCTCTGCACGAAGGCCATCGTGGTGGAGTACGAACGCTCGCCACTGCTCTTCAGCAGGCGCTCGTAGGTTTCCAGCTTCGGTGCGTTGAAGCTTTTGCTGGCCTTGCGGCGACGCTGCGGCAGGTAACCGCCTAGCGCGGAACGACGTTCCTGCAGGTACTTCACTTCCGGCGAATCCGGGCCGGGGTGATAGAACGGCACCTGGCCATCCTTCAGCTGCTCGTCGGTCACCGGAATGTTGAAACGGTCGCGGAAGTGGCGCACCGCTTCGTCGTCCAGCTTCTTGGTCTGGTGGGTCGGGTTCAGTGCCTCGCCGGCGCTGCCCATGCCGTAGCCCTTGACCGTCTTGGCCAGGATCACGGTCGGCATGCCCTTGGTGTTCACGGCCTGGTGGTAGGCGGCAAACACCTTGTGCGGGTCGTGGCCACCACGGTTCAAGCGCCAGATGTCATCGTCGGACAGGCCGGACACCATCGCAGCGGTTTCCGGGTACTTGCCGAAGAAATGCTCGCGGGTATACGCGCCACCGAAGGCCTTGCAGTTCTGGTATTCGCCATCGACGGTTTCCATCATCAGCTTCTTCAGGACGCCATCGGTGTCCTTGGCCAGCAGGGCATCCCAGTAACCGCCCCACAGCAGCTTGATGACATTCCAGCCACCGCCACGGAACACGCCTTCCAGTTCCTGGATGATCTTGCCGTTGCCGCGCACCGGGCCGTCCAGGCGCTGCAGGTTGCAGTTCACCACGAAGATCAGGTTGTCCAGGCCTTCGCGGCCGGCCAGCGCGATCGCGCCCAGGGTTTCCGGCTCGTCGCTCTCGCCATCGCCGATGAAGCACCACACCTTGCGGTCGGACTTTTCGATCAGGCCACGGTTTTCCAGGTAACGCAGGAACTGCGCCTGGTAGATCGCGGCGAGCGGGCCCAGGCCCATCGACACGGTCGGGGTCTGCCAGTAATCGGGCATCAGCCACGGATGCGGATAGCTCGAAAGGCCACCGCCGTCCACTTCCATGCGGAACTTGTCCAGCTGCGCTTCGTCGATGCGGCCTTCCAGATAAGAACGCGCATAGATACCCGGGGCGCTGTGGCCCTGGATGAACAGCAGGTCGCCCGGATGGTTGTCGCTCGGGGCGCGCCAGAAGTGGTTGAAGCCGACGTCATACAGCGTCGCGCCGGAGGCGAAGCTGGCGATGTGGCCGCCCAGGTCGCCCGGCTTGCGGTTGGCACGCACCACGGTGGCCATCGCATTCCAGCGGATGATCGAACGGATGCGCCATTCCAGATCGGCGTCGCCCGGGCTCTTGGCCTCCAGGTTCGGCGCGATGGTGTTCACGTATTCGGTGGTGGGAGAGAACGGCAGGTACGCGCCCGAACGACGGGTCAGCTCCACCATGCCTTCCAACAGTTGATGCGCGCGCTCGGGGCCCTCGACATCAATCACGGCCTTCAACGACTCGATCCACTCCTGGCTTTCCACCGGGTTCGGGTCGTTGTTCAGCAGCTCGTTCAACCAGTTCATTAGCGCTCCCATTACCGCACGCACGCGCGCGACTGTTATTGATTTCTAGACCGCAAAGTGTAGCGCACCGGGGGCTTCCGTCACTTGGCTACGCGTGCGTATGGTCGTAAATGGCTTGTTTGTCTGCGGACTGTCCGAAGCTGTCCCGGCCAATGTTTCCAAGACGTTACGTGCGCAGCGGAACCCGTTCCTTGCCCCGCCGGCCCCCGCCATGCCATTGATCCGGGACGGAAAACCAAGGATGAGGTCATGCGCAGCCGTCCCCCGCCTGCACCCCCTGTGCCCCCGCGCGGACGCAGTCTGCGTACCCAGCTGATGCTGTGGTCGTGCCTGGTCCAGGCGGCATTGTTGCTGCTGCTGGTGACACTGTTCTATCTGGGGGGCCGTGCGCTGGTGCATCAGCAGGCCATTGCGCAGCTGAACCACCTGGCCGAGCAGACCGCGCGCAGCCTGGGCAACTCGCTGCGTTCGGCGCAGATCACCGGCGACATGCTGCTGGCCCCGCTGGCTGGCAACGCCTTTGATACCAACCAGATGCACGGGCTGCTGCATGCGGCGGTGGTGGCCGACCCCAACGTGGACGGCGCCACGGTGATCATCGAACCCGACCGCGTGCCGGGCATGCCCGATGGCTACGCCTGCCATGACGTGTTGCTGGATGGGGCCGTGCAACAGCGCTGCGGCGCCGACCTGGACCTCAACGGCCGGCAGCGTAGGTGGTACCGCAAAGCCCTGCATGCCACGGGCCCGTGGTGGTCCGAACCGTATGCCAATCCCAGCGAAGAGGGTCGGTTGTTCATTACCTACAGCGTGCCGCTGCGGCTGCCCGGCGAGCTGCTGCCGGCCGGGCTGGTCAGCGTGGACGTACCGCTGGCGCGCCTGCGCCATGACCTGGGCCAACTGCCGCACACCTCGCGCCTGCGCGCCACGTTGCTGGCGCCGGACCACCGCGTGGTGCTGAGCTCTGCGCCGGAGATAGAACCCGGCATGTCGCTACGGCGCTACCTGCAGCACCGGCCGGATCTGGCGCCGCTGTTCGATCCCAAGCAGCCCCCGCTGCCCGACGATGAAGGCTTCGACCATCAGGGTCGCGATGGCACCCGTTTCCTCAGCCGCATCGCCCCGCTGGAGCAGGCCGGCTGGCAGGTGGTGCTGTCGGCCGACCACGATCTGCTGCTGGGCGATCTGCGCCGGGTAACCTGGTGGGCGGTGGGCCTGGGGGTGCTGGGCGTGCTGGTCTGGCTGCTGCTGGTCCGACGCCATGCGCAGCGGCTGCTGCTGCCGATGGAAACGCTGACCGCCGCCGCGCGCCGTTTCAGTGTGGGCCACTTCAACCAACCGCTGCCCTACCCGCGCCAGCACGACGAAGTGGGCGAGATGAGCCGGGCGTTCGAACGGGCACGACAATCCATCCTGCAGCAGATGCACACCATCGAGCACATGGCCGGCGCCCGCGAGCGCAGTGAAAGCGAGCTGCGCATCGCCCGTGGCATCCAGCAGGGCATGCTGGCGCCACCGCCGCAGCTGCAGGCCGATGGCTTCGTGCTGCGCAGTTCCACGGTACTGGTGCCGGCACGCGAAGTCGGCGGCGATTTCCACCACATCGCGCCATTGGACAGCACCACGCTGTGCTTCGTGATCGGCGATGTATCCGGCAGCGGCGTACCGGCGGCGTTGTTCATGGCGCGGGTGCTGACGTTGTTGGAGGCTGCCATGCAGTTGCACCGCCAGCCGGGGCACATCCTTACCGAGGCCGCACGCCACGTGGCCCAGCGCAACGAGGCATGCATGTTCGCCACCGTGCTGTGCGGGGTGGTGGACGTGGCCACCGGCCAGTTCGAGCTGGCCAGCGCGGGGCACGAATCGCCCTTGCTGCGACGCGCTGATGGGCAGGCGACGGTGGTGCCGATGCGCAGCGGGCCGGCGCTGGGTATCAATGCGCGATCGGTGTTTCCCTGCGCGCGCGGGCTGCTGGGCCCTGGCGAATACCTGCTGGCGTATACCGATGGCATCAGCGAAGCGCAGTGCCCGAAGCACCGCTGGTTCGGCATGGAGCGCGTGCTGGCGGTGGTGGCCGATGTGGCTGACGATCGCCGCGTCTGTGATGCGGTGGTGGCGGCGCTGCAGGCGTTCTGCGCAGGGGCCGGCAATCTGGATGACCTGGCCCTGCTCAGCGTGGGCCGGCAGCTGTCGTGGCCGCCGCTGCATCTGCGCGCGCCTGCTGATCGCGATGGGCTGTACTCGTTGCTTTCGCGGCTGGAGCGCGGGCTGCTGGCGATGGGCCTGCAGGAAGAACCGCGCCAGCGCGCGCGGCTGGTGGTGGATGAGTTGTTCGGCAATGTGCTGGTGCATCAGCGCGAGCTGTCGCAAGTGACTCTCGACGTCACTGCAACCCTGGATGACGATGGATTGGCACTGCAGTTGCGCGATACCGGCCGGCCCTTCGATCCCGCCGCCGTGCCCGCGCCGGACCTGGATGCCCCCTTGCAGGATCGCGTAGTCGGCGGCTGGGGCCTGCATCTGGTCCGCTCGCTGTGCACCCGTTTTATCTACTGCCGCCGCGATGGCAGCAACCGTGTCCATCTGCTGCTGCCGTTGGCAGCGCCGCGTCAGGAGTAAGCCATGCCCCGTCTGAGCCTGCGAATCGAGCCCGGTGATGGCCCCTACCAACGGATTTTCCTGTCCGGCTGGCTGGACGGCAGCACGCATCCGCAGCTGGATGAGGCGATGGCGCCCCTGCTGCACGACGGCACCCACATCCTGGAGTTCAACCTGGCGGGGCTGGAATACATCTCCAGTGCCGGCCTGCGTTCGATCTTCCGCGCCCGCAAGGCCCTGCACGCCCACGCCGGCCGCGTACTGGTGATGCAACCGCAGCCAGGCGTGCGCAAGGTATTCGAACTGGTGAAGGCCGTGCCGGTAGAAGACATCTTCGCCTCGCAGACCGAACTGGACGGCTACCTGACCGCGATCCAGGACAAAGTCGCCCGCGGCGAGCTGTAAACCCGCCGGCCCGGTAGTGCCGACTTCAGTCGGCACCGAACTCCCCTAATCCCGCAACCCCCCACTCTTCCATGAATGACGGCCAGCGGCCGTCACTACCGTGTGCTTGCTTCGCACTCCTTATCGATATATCGTTTCGACACCCGATACCGATATATCGAAATGACTCCCCCGCGTCCCGCTCCCTCCCCCACCCGCCTGCTCAGCCGGGGCGACCTGCGCCTCTTGGCGCTGGCCCTGCTGGGTGAGCAGCCGCGCCACGGTTACGAGCTCATCCAGCACGTCAGCGAGCTCTTCGCCCGGGCCTACACCCCCAGCGCGGGCACCATGTATCCGCTGCTGGCCAGCTTCGAACAGGCCGGCTGGGTACTCGGCGAGGACGATGCCGGCCGCCGGCGTTTCCACATCACCGACACCGGCCGCGCCGAACTGCTGGCGCGCCGCGATGAAGTGAAAGCGGCCCAGCACCGCGCTTGGCACCGCGCACGCGATATCGCCAAGGCCGACATGCCGCCCGCACTGCGCGATGCGCTGCGCCAGTTCAAAGGCGCGCTGGTCCGTCACCACGGCCGCTGGGTGGACGGCGAAGCCGAGCAGGTGGCCGATTACCTGTTGCGTGCCACCGCGCTGTTGAACGGCCAACCTGCCACCCCCCCTGATTCTTCGACCCCGCCCGCCTGAGCCAGCCCGGTCGACCTGCGCGTCTGCGCCCTACTCTCTGCAGGAATCCCCCATGTCCCACCACGAAAACAAGCGCCTGCGCCTGGATGTCCGCTTCCGCGAACTGACCGTGCTGCGCACTGAAGACATCACCCCCCACATGCGTCGCGTGATCCTGGGCGGTACCGATCTGGCCGGCTTCGATTCGCCCGGCGCCGACGACCACATCAAGCTGTTCTTCCCCAACAGCAGCGGCGAGATGGTGCTGCCGACCATGACCGCCGAGGGCCCGCGTTACCCGGAAGGCAAGGAGCATTCGCCGGCCCGCGACTACACGCCACGCGGCTGGGATCATGAAGCGGGCGAGCTGGCCATCGACTTCGTACTGCACGGCGACCACGGTGTCGCCGGCCCATGGGCTGCCCGCGCACAGCCGGGCGACACGCTGGCCGTGGGCGGCCCGCGCGGGTCGTTCCAGGTGGCCGATGACTACGACGGCTATGTACTGATAGGCGATGAAACGGCGCTGCCGGCGATTGCACGCTGGTTGGAGGTGCTGCCTGAAACGGCCGAGGTACAGGTGCTGATCGAAGTGGCCGACGAAGAAGAGCGCCAGGACCTGCCGCAGGGTGACAACGTGCGCATCCAGTGGCTGGAGCGCAATGGCTTCCCGGCGGCCAGCAGTTCGTTGCTGGAAGATGCGCTGGTGGACTTCGAGGCTCCGGAAGGCGACGTGTTCTATTGGATCGCCACCGAATCCCGCCGCGCCCGCATGATGCGCAAGTTCTTCGAAGGCCACCACGCCGTGCCACGCGATTGGATCCGCTCCACCGGCTATTGGAAAGCCCACCCGGATGACAGCGACGGCGATTGAACCCTCCCAAGGGTGGAGCCGACGGTAGAGCCGACTTCAGTCGGCTTGCCCACCGCGGGCGATGACAGTGCCAGCCGAAGGTAGAGCCGACTTCAGTCGGCTTGCCCACCGCGGGCGATGACAGAGCCAGCCGAAGGTAGAGCCGACTTCAGTCGGCTGCCCACCGCGGGCGATGACAGTGCCAGGCGAAGGTAGAGCCGACTTCAGTCGGCTGCCCCACCGCGAGCGGTGACAGTGCCAGCCGAAGGTAGAGCCGACTTCAGTCGGCTGCCCCACCGCGGGCGATGACGGTGCCAGCCGACTGAAGTCGGCTCTACCAGAGCAAGAGCGAGAACGAGAGCCAGAGCACCAACAACACCACCGGCGTCCCGCACCTCGCCCGCTGCTCGCCCGCCACGCCACCCCGATTGGCGCGATAATCGCGCCATGACCGACCTCTCTGTTCCTACCCTCGCCGCGGCGCTCGAGCGCCTGCAGGCCGACGATGCTGCCTTCGATTCCCTGCTGGCCCCCCACGGCGAGTCCGCCAGCCTGCGCCCGCTGTTGCTGTCCCTGCTGCAGACCAAGCACGCGGCGCTGAAAGCCGATACGGATATGAACCTGGTAGCGGACATCCTGCGCCGCGACCAGAAGTTCTCACCGCCTGGACGCCCTTCGGTGCATCTGGTGAAGCTGCGCACGCAGCAGGCCAGCACCAAGCAGGCCGCACTGGTGGCCCGCCAGGCGTACGGCCGCGCCGCGCAGGATTTCGTGCGCGCGCTCGACTTGAAGATCACCCCACGCTTGACGCCGATCGCGGTGACCGACCGCTGGCTGCAGACGCGCCTGACCTGACCACACGGACGAGGCACCATCGCGACGGATGACGCGCCATCGCGGTAGCGCCGAGCCATGCTCGGCGAGCGCAGCGGCGCGGTTCGCGGTTCACGGTTCACGCGCGGCCAAGGTTTCCGCCGAGCATGGCTCGGCGCTACCAAGCAGCGCGCCAATTTTTCCCAAGTACGTGTCGACGCCAAGCAGCGCGCAACGTCTTCAAGTACGCATCGACGACGCCGCAAAAAAAAACCCGCCGTCACCGGCGGGTTTTTTCATGCAGCCTGCCGTGGATCAGGCAGCCGGCTTCTCGCCGGTGGCTTCGGTCGTGATGCGGATCTTGACCTCGTCGCTGACGTTCGGGGCATATGCGCCGACGCCGAAATCGCTGCGCTTGATGGTGGTGGTGGCATCGAAACCAGCCGCCGGCACCTTGGCCATCGGGTGCTCGCCGCCGCCATTGATGGTGACGTCCAGGGTGACCGGCTTGGTCTGGTCCTTGATAGTCAGGTCACCGGTGACGGTCAGCTTGTTGGTGCCCGCAGCTTCCACCTTGGTGCTCTTGAAGGTGGCGGCCGGGAACTTGCCGGCGTCGAAGAAATCGGCGCTCTTCAGGTGCTCGTCGAACTTCGCGGTGAAGCTGTTCAGGCCGGTCAGCGGCAGCTTCACTTGCACGGTGGACTTGGTCACGTCGGCCGCGTCATACACCAGCGTGCCTTCGGCATTGCCGAAGTGGGCGGTCGGGTGGGAGAAACCGAAGTGGCTCCACTGCGCCAGCACGTCGGTGTGGGTCGGGTCGAGCTTGTAGGTGCCCGATGCGATCTGCACGGCTTCGGCCGGGGCAGCAGCAGCGGCGTCGGTGGCCGGGGTGGTGGTCGGCGCAGCAGCGGCCGGTGCGGTGGCATCGGCGGCCGGAGCAGCCGGCGCAGCCGCTTCTTCAGCCGGCTTGGAGCAGGCGGCGATCGCCAGGGTCAGGGCGAGCGGCAGCAGCAGCTTATGGGTCTTGGTCATGTTCGGACTCTCTCTCGATTTCGGTAAGGGAATGGACTGCAAACATCGACCCGACCGCGCGGGACGGGCCGATTCAAACATAAAAGCGGTTCAGACGATGCGAGCGGCTTCGTCGAAGGACAGACGCGGCGAACGCGGGAACAGCGCCGCGTCATCGCCATGGCCCAGGTTGACCAGGAAGTTGCTGCGCAGCGAGGTGCCCGCGAAGAATGCCTCGTCGACCTTGGCCGGATCGAAGCCGGTCATCGGGCCAGCATCCAGACCCAGCGCGCGTGCGGCCAGGATCAGGTAGGCGCCCTGCAGGCTGCCGTTGAGCAGTGCGGGCTTCTGTCGGTTTTCCTGCGGGCCGTCGAACCAGCTCTTCGCATCGGCATGCGGGAACAGATAAGGCAGCTTCTCGTGGAAGTCGAGGTCATGCGCGATGATCACCGTGACCGGCGCGGCCATCGTCTTGGCGAGGTTGCCTTCGGACAGCGCGGGCGCCAGCTTGGCCTTGCCTTCCTTGGAGGTGACGAACACGAACCGCGCCGGGCTGGAGTTGGCCGAGGTCGGCCCGAACTTCACCAGGTCGTACAGCGCACGCAGCGTGGCTTCGTCCACCGGCGTGTCGTGGAAGCTGTTGGCGGTGCGGGCAGTGCGGAACAACTGATCGAGTGCGACGGCGTCGAGTTCGTGCGACATGCATCCTCCTTGGGAGTGGTGGGAGATCCGCCGCAGCGGATCGCGGGCCGGGCTGCGGTGGCAATGCCGCAACGGCCGGGTCCATGCGAGGCAGTGTAGAGTGTCGCGTCTGTTGCAACACCCAGCAGGGTTGAAACGAATTAATGCCAATCGTGCAACGATCGAGTGCGCCCTCGACGATTACCGATGGCCGCGCCGGCAATGTCCGCCAGGCCGTGGCACTGGCCGGTGCCTTGCGTCTGGGCACCCATCAGCCGCTGACACTCGCGCCACGCGCACCGTGGCGCTGGCTGTCGCCACGCCGCCTGCCCGGTGACGCGCAGGGCTACGGAACGGCCTTCGCAGCGCTGACTGCGACACCTCCTGCGTTGGCGATCGGCTGTGGGCGCCAAGCCGCCGGTGCCTTGCGGGTGCTGCGCGCACGCGGCAGCCAGGTCGTGCAGATCCTGGACCCGCGCATCAATGCGCGCCATTGGGACCTGGTGATCGTGCCCGAGCATGACGCCCTGCGCGGCAGCAATGTGCTGACCCTGCTCGGCAGCCTCAACCCGGTCGACGACGACTGGCTGTCGTTGGGGCGGGCAGCGTTCGGTGATTTCGGCAGCCTGCCCGGGCCACGTACGGCCTTGCTGGTGGGAGGGCCGACGGCGCATGCGGCATGGACCGAGGACGCCATGCGCACGGTGTTCGAGCAGGTAGCGTCGCAGCTGCGCAGCGAGGGCGGCAGCCTGCTGGCCACGACGTCGCGCCGCACGCCGCCGGCACTGTCCGATGCGATGCGCGCGACCTTCGCCGATGTGCCCCACGTGATCTGGGGCGATGGCGGCGATGGCGTGAATCCGTACGCCGGCCTGCTGGGCTGGGCCGACCGGGTGGTGGCATCGCCGGATTCGGTGAACCTGTTGTCTGAAGCCTGCGCCACGCGGCTGCCGGTGATGGTGGCGCTGGGTGATGTAGTGCAGGGTCGCCTGGCCCGCTTCCACCGTGCCTTGCAGGAACGTGGCCGGCTGCAGCCGCGCTGGCTGGACTGGTCACACGACCCTATCGCGCCGCTGCGCGAGACCACGCGCGTGGCCGCCGAGGTGAAACGGCGATTGGGCATGGCCGCCCCGCTGCTCCGGTGACCGTCTATCATCGGCGGCACATGGAACGTCTCGCTTTTTACCTCGCCCTGCTGCTGCTCCTTGCCCCGGCATCTGCCTGGGCCGACAGCGGCACCTGCCGCGAGCGCTACCCCAGCCCGGCCGCCGAAGCGGCGATGTTCGACATGGCATGGACCACGGCCGAGCAACTGGAAGCGCTGCCGGACGTCGACATCGTGGTCGCCGCACGCGGTGGCCAGGACCTGAGCCGCTACGGCCTGCGCCACAGCCATCTGGCCTTCCTGCTGCGCGAAGCCGATGGACGCTGGCGCGCGGTGCATCTGCTCAACCGCTGCAAGACCGACCGTTCGCAGTTGTACCGCGAAGGGCTGGCCAACTTCATCGGCGAAACCGGTGGCCACACCGACCTGCGCATCGGCATTCCCGATGCGCCCCTGCGCGCGCGGTTGAAAGCGCTGCTGCAGCCGCCCGCCCGCACCGCGCATGCGCTGCACGAGCCGCGCTACAACGCGGTGGCCTATCCGTTCCGTACCGAGTTCCAGAATTCCAACGGCTGGGTGCTGGAGGTGCTGGCGGTGGCGATGGCAAGCGCCGACGGTACCGCGCCGCTGCAGGATCGCACGCAGGCGCAGGACTGGCTGAAGACCCACGACTACCGGCCCAGCGTGCTGCACATCGGCCTGGGCAAGCGATTGGGCGCGCGCCTGTTCGTGGCCAATGCCACCACGACCGACCATCCCGCCGGCGAGCGGGTGTCGGGCAATTACTCGGTGGTCACCGTGGAATCCGTGTTCGACTTCCTGCGCGTGCGGCGCCAGCTGCAACAGGACCTTTCCATACCGCATGTCGCCGTGGCAGGCGCTGCCCCGGTCGCGCCCTGACCCTTTCCGTACCTGGAGACACGCATGTCCCGTACCTTCGCCACACCCGCCCTGGCCTTGCTGCTTGCGGCCACCACCGTATTCAGTCCACGCGCCCACGCCGGCGGCGGGGACCTCAACAGCAGCGAGGCCGGCGTGCTGGTGTCGATGGTGCTGACGCTGTCGATCCCGCTGGCCGCGTCGGTGGGGTTGGTGGAATTGTCGAAGGCGCCGTTCAAGGCCAGCGAGCAACGCAGCGCCCGCAAACGCGTGCCGGCCAAGCCGCTGCCGCCGATGGAAGTCAAAGAAGTCACCACCGACGCGCAGGGCTGCAAAGTGCAGCTGCAGGTGCCGGGCAATGCAGAGCAGACCGCCACGCTGCAGTGGCCGGCGCGGCAGGACAACCCCGGTGCAGCCTTCGCCGTCGGCGAGACCGTGGCCTTCGTGCCGACACCCGCCGGAGCGGGCTGGAACGTGACCGATGGCGGCGGGAAGACGCTGGCTTATGTCCCCACCGAGTACGCCGCCGCGGACAACCTCACCGGCACGTGGTGACGCCAAGGCGGTAGAGCCGGCCGGTAGAGCCGGCTTCAGCCGGCTTGCCCGAGCCCCGGTAGAGCCGGCTTCAGCCGGCTTCCCAAATCAGCGGTAGAGCCGGCTTCAGCCGGCTTCCCAAATCAGCGGTAGAGCCGGCTTCAGCCGGCTTCCCAAATCAGCGGGAGAGCCGGCTTCAGCCGGCTTCCCACCGCAGCCGACTGAAGTCGGCTCTACCCCAAGCCGACCGCGACGCGTTACCGGCGCCCTGACTACGCTGTTCAGGCGCTGCTGGCAGCGCGCTGCCCGGGGGCGGATAATGCGCGCCTTCCTTTCTGCCTCCTGGCTCGCCATGTCCGTGCGTCCCGCCCCCGCTTTTGCTCCGATGACCGTCCGCGCCCTGCTGCTGGCGGTGTTGGCCATGGGCGCGGTGGTGCTGGGCTCGAACGTGCTGGTGCAGTACCCGATCAACGACTGGCTGACCTGGGGTGCGTTCAGCTATCCGGTCGCGTTCCTGGTGAGCAACCTGATCAACCGCCGCTTCGGCCCGGGCCCTGCCCGCCGGGTGGCGTGGGCCGGTTTCGCGCTGGCGGTGGTGCTGTCGTTCTGGGTGGCGACGCCGCGCATCGCCGTGGCCTCGTGCTCGGCCTTCATCGTGGCGCAGCTGCTGGACATCACCGTCTTCGATCGATTGCGCCGCGGCAGCTGGTGGCGGGCCCCGATGGTCGCCACCACCTGCAGTGCGACGGTGGATACCACGATTTTCTGGAGCATCGCCTTCGCCGGGTCCACGCTGCCGTGGGTGAGCTGGGCGCTGGGCGATCTGGCGGTAAAGCTGGCGATCGGCGTCTGCCTGCTGGCCCCGTTCCGCGCGCTGCTGTGGAAGATGGCCCCGGCGCGGTGAACTGCGTGCCGCAGCCCAGATGTGGCGGGTAGAGCCGACTTTCGTCGGCTGCTGGGTCTGGTAGAGCCGACTTTAGTCGGCTGCGGTGAGCGAAGCCGACTGAAGTCGGCTCTACCAGAGCAAAGGCAGAAGCGAAGCCGACTGAAGTCGGCTCTACCAGAGCGAAGGCAGAAGCGAAGCCGACTGAAGTCGGCTCTACCATGACGGGTTATTCCTGACGGGTTAACGCGCTGTGGGCGCGTCGAACGGCAGGTCCGCTGCGTCGCAGGCGTGGCGGATGAGGGCGCGGGCTTCGTCCAGTGCGTCACTGGGCGGTGCGGTGCGGGGGCGGCGATCGAGGGTGCAGGCCAGGCCCAGCTCCAGCAGCGTGGCATGCGCGGTCTGCAGGCCGGCGGCGCGGTCTGCCGGCAACCATCCGGCGGCGGCGAGTGCATCGATCAGTCCGCTGGTATCGCGTGGCTGCAGCAGCGTGGGATGGTCGGCTGCCTGACCCAGCACACCCGCCTGCAACAGGAACTCCAGATCAACCACGCCACCGGCACCCTGCTTCAGGTCCATGCGCGCGGCGTCGCTACGATCCAGTTCGGCGCGCATGCGCTGGCGCATCTTCACGATATCGGCGTGCAAGGCCGCACGATCACGCGGGCGACCCACGGTCTGAGCGCGCACCGCTTCAAACGCAGCCAGCAGCTCGGCATCGCCGGCCACGCCGCGTGCACGCACCAAGGCCTGATGTTCCCAGGTCCACGCGCGCTCACGCTGGTACTCGCGGTAACTCGCCAGCGAAGACACCAGCGCGCCCTTGCCACCGTCCGGACGCAGCCGCACGTCGATGTCGTACAGGCGTCCTGCGGCCGTGACCGCGCCCAGCAGCGCCATCACTTTCTGCGCCAGCCGTGCATACCAGCGACCGGGTTCGAGCGGGCGGGCGCCGTCGCTGGTTTCCACATCGGCCGGATGGTCATGCAGGAACACCAGGTCCAGATCCGAACCGAAGCCGAGTTCCAGACCGCCCAGGCTGCCGTAGCCGATGATCGCGAAACGGCCACCGGCAATATCGCCGTGCGCCGCCCGCATGTCCGCCTGCGCGAGCTGCAGCACGGTATCGACCACGACCTGCGCCAGTTCGGCCAGTTGCCGCGTGGTATCCACCGCACCCTGGCGACCATCCAGACTGGCCATCGCCATGCGGAAACTCAACGCCAAGCGAAGCTCGTTGAGCCAACGCAGCGCCGATTCGGGATCTTCCACCTTGCGCACCTGCGCGCACTCGGCCTGTATCTCTTCAAAGGTCGGCAAGGGTCCGGACACGCGTACATCCAGCAGCTCATCCAGCAGCAGGGGGTACGCTTCCAGCCGCTCGGCCAACAATGCGCTGCGTGACAGCACATCCACCAGCCGCGCCATCGAACTGGGCTGCTCATCCAGCAGCGCCAGGTAACTGGTACGCCGCAGGATCGCCTGCAGCAGCCCAAGCACGCGCTTCAACGCCGCATCGGGTTGCGGTGAACGTGTCGCGGAATGCAGCAAGGCGGGCAGCACGCGATCCAAACGCGTACGGGCGCCGTCGGACAGCGATTTCACACCGGATGATTGCGCGAAGTCGCGCAGCATCTGGTCTGCCCCGTTGGCATCGATGAAGCCCGCATCGACCAGCAGTTGCGCGTCGCCGTGCTCGGGCAGTCCCCGCCAGTAGCTGGCGACGGCGTCCGGGGCCGCCTTGCCTTTGCGCGGTGCCAGCAACGCCGCGAATTCGGTGCTGACGCGTGCCTGCTGCACGGCCAGCGCATCGCGCAGGCTGTCAAAGTCTGGGTAGCCCAGTCCAACGGCGATGCGCAGCCGCTCCAACGGATCGGCCGGCAGCACGTGCGTCTGCGCGTCGCGCAGCATCTGCAGGCGGTTCTCCAGGCGACGCAGGAACAGATAGGCCTCGCGCAGGGCCGCGCCATCATCGGCGGCGATCTGACCGGCATCGATCAAGGCAGCGAGCGCATGCAGCAGCCGACGCTCGCGCAGCACCGGCTCGCGGCCGGCGCGGATCAACTGCAGCGCCTGGCACAGGAACTCGATCTCGCGGATACCGCCTGCGCCGCGCTTGATGTCGTCGTGCATGTCACGACGCGCCACTTCGGCGGTGATCGCGGCCTTCATGTCACGCAGGCCGTCCAGTGCGGTGAAATCCAGGTAACGGCGGTAGACGAACGGCCGCAGCGACGTCAGCCAGTCTTCGCCGGCGGCGATGTCACCGGCCACCGCGCGCGCCTTCAGCCAGGCGTACCGCTCCCAGTCGCGGCCCTCGCGCTGGAAGTACTGGTCCATCGCGGGGAAGGACAGCGCCACCCGCCCGGCCCGGCCGAACGGGCGCAGGCGCAGGTCCACGCGGTGGCTGAAGCCATCGGCCGTGGTGTCGTCCAACAGCTTGGCCAGGCGTTGGCCGAGCCGCGCGAAATACTCTTCTGCTGCCAGGGGGCGCGCGCCGTCGGATTCGCCCCGCTGCGTGAACGCATAGACCAGATCGACGTCGGAGCTGAAGTTGAGCTCGCCGCCGCCGAGTTTGCCCAAGCCGAAGACCACCAGGCGTTGGGCCTGGCCGTCTTCATCGCGCACTACGCCGTGGCGGGTGGCGAACTCCTGTTCCAGCGCCTCCAGCGCCCGTTGCAGACAGTTCTCTGCCAGCAGGGTGGCGCCGGCGAGCGTCTGCTCCACCGTATCCAGCCCGGCGAGGTCCCGCCACACCAGACGCGTGGACATCGCTGCACGGTAGCGCCGCAGCAGGCCGGGCCACTCGCCCGGCTGGGCCGGATCCAGGACAGGCAGCGGCAGCGGCGGGCAATCGGGCTGCGCCAGGTGGGCGAGCAGGGTGGGCTGACGGCACAGCGTGTCGATGGCGAAATCGCTGGTGGCAGCGAGCTGGCGCAGGAACGGAGTCAGGTCTGCGGGAATCGGGGCGCCCTGTGCGGTTACCAGCCGCGCCATGGCGCGATCAACCAGGGGCAGAAGGGCATCGGGGAGCGGCGCGACGATCTGGGTCATCGCATGATTGTAGAGCCGACTTCAGTCGGCTGGTCGCGTACGGAGGTCAATCGGCTGGTCGCGTACGGCGCGCCGGGTAGAGCCGGCTTCAGCCGGCTTGTCGCGTACGGCAGCCGACTGAAGTCGGCTCTACCAGTCCGGACGTATCGGCCAGCGTGCTCCGGTCGGGTGCATCGCCCGGCGCGTATCGGGATGGTGCATCGACCCCGCGCATCGGTCGGCGCAGACATCGGCTGTCGCTTCCCGCAGCCGAAGCGCCGACGCCTATTCAGGTGTAACCTGCAGACGTAAAAAAGCCCGCTTGCAGCGAACTGCCAGCGGGCTCTGCTCCCTCCCCCACGTCGGGATGCAGGTCCATCGTGCCGGTTGCAAAAGCAACTTGCACGCTGCACTGCAAAACAATACTGGCAGGTACAGAAGCGTTCAGGCGCCGCGGCGCCATCCCACCAAGGTCGCAGGCCCCGTACGGGTGGGTTTGGCCGATAATCGGACTTTCCCCCACGAAACATCGTCGTCATGTCTGTAGATCGCATCGCCAACGCGCGTCTCCGTGACCGCGTGGTCTCCGCCGAGGCCGCAGCCGCGCTTATCCAACCCGGTGAAACCGTGGCCATGAGCGGCTTCACCGGCTCCGGCTATCCCAAGGCCGTCCCCGTCGAGCTGGCCCGCCGCATCGAAGCGGTACATGCGCAGGGCCTGCCGTTCCAGATCAGCCTGATGACCGGTGCCTCCACCGCCCCGGAGCTGGACGGCGCACTGGCCAAGGCCGATGGCATCGCCATGCGCATGCCATTCCAGAGTGACCCGTACGCGCGCAACCAGATCAATGAAGGCAAGCTGGATTACATCGACATCCATCTCAGCCATGTCGCCCAGCACGTGTGGTTCGGTTTCTACGGTGACATCGATACCGCCGTGATCGAAGTGTCGGCCATCCGCGAGGACGGATCGCTGGTGCCCTCCACGTCGGTCGGCAACAACAAGACCTGGCTGGACCTGGCGAAGAAGGTGATCGTCGAGGTCAACGAATGGCAGCCGGCCGGCGTGGATGGCATGCATGACATCTACTACGGCACCGCGCTGCCGCCGCATCGCAAACCGATTCCACTGGTGCACGCCAACGACCGCATCGGCGAAACCGCGTTGCGCTGCGACCCGGACAAGATCGTCGCCGTGGTTCGCACCAACGGACCGGACCGCAACAGTCCGTTCAGCCCGATCGATGCGGCCAGCGAACAGATCGCCGAATACCTGATCGACTTCCTGAAGCACGAGATCAGCAAGGGCCGCCTGCCGCCCAACCTGCTGCCGCTGCAGAGCGGCGTGGGCAACATTCCCAATGCGGTGCTGGCGGGCCTGGCCAAGAGTGGTTTCCGTGACCTCACCGCGTTCACCGAAGTCATCCAGGACGGCATGCTCGACCTGCTGCGCGATGGCGTGCTGAGCCATGCCTCGTGCACCGGTTTCGCGCTGAGCCCGCAGGCCAACGAAACGTTCAAAGAGCACATCGATTTCTACCGCGAGCGCATCATCATGCGCACGCAGGAAATATCCAACCATCCCGAACTGGTACGACGGCTGGGCTGCATCGGCATGAACGGCATGATCGAGGCCGACCTGTACGGCAACGTCAACTCCACCCACGTGATGGGCTCGCGCATCATGAACGGCATCGGCGGCTCCGGTGACTTCGCGCGCAACGGGTTCCTGTCGGCGTTCCTCAGCCCGTCCACGGCGAAGAACGGCACCATTTCGGCCATCGTGCCGATGGTCAGCCATGTCGACCACACCGAGCACGATGTGTCGGTGATCGTGACCGAACAGGGCCTGGCCGACCTGCGTGGCCTGCCGCCGCGCAAGCGCGCGCAGGTGGTGATCGACCGCTGTGCGCATCCGGATTTCCGTGCGCAGCTGCAGGATTACGTCGACCGTGCCAACCGGGACAGCTACGGCAAGCACACCCCGCATCTGTTGCCGGAAGCACTCAGCTGGCACCAGCGCTGGCTGGATACCGGCACGATGAAGGCGTGATGCCCTGCGCGCCGACACGGTGAGCGCACGCTGAAAGCAGAGCAGCGCAGGATGGGATGTGCTGCAGTCATGGACATTCCCTTTCCCTGCATTCCCTCCGCGCACTCCGCGTTCGCTACCGTGTCATCCCGTGCAGCCGGCAACGCACTTCCCTTGGCCACCGTGCCGGCGACAGTGACCAATGCAGATGCAACCTCACACGTTGCCTCGGTGCCACGCTTGCTGAGGCTGGCACCGAGCGAGACCGGCAATGACCTGGTCGCCAGCCTGCGTCGGCGCTGCGCGGAGTTCGGTGCACCGCAGTTGATCGACGCCGGCCTGACCTTTATCCGTGGCCTGGATCAGAAGGAAACCGCGGTCTTCCTGCGCGCGACCAGCCTTGCACTCGCCGACGACACGCGGCTGGGCGCTGCGCTGGCAGCAGAGCGCGGACAGGGCAGCGCGCGCGCTCCGGATGCACCCGCCCACCCGCTGACACCGCAGCTGCAGGAATATGTGGACTCACTCAACGGGCTGCTGTGCGCCGTGGCAGACAACGGCACGGTGATGGACGGGACCTACGGCTTCACTACATTTGCTGAGTACTGCCTAGACCGCATCCGCACGGCGCCAGGCCATCATGTTGCCGAGACGATGGTGAACGATTGTCTGCACTGGCAGCGGGCGGCGCGACAGGCGATCAGCGGTACCGACGCACGGCTTTGGCCGGTCCGCGGTAAAGACCCGCTGGGGCCGGTAGGCGTTGCGTTTGCCCTGGACGAACCGACCCCCGATGCGAAAACGGTGCTGAAAGAGCTGCGCCAGTTTCATACATGGCCCCTGCCGTTTGTGCCCCGCAGCGCCTGACGCGCGTTACCTGGAAGCGCGTGCCGTGCACTGCGCGGGCAATGCGCCATTCCCTGTCAGCTGACGAACGCCATGCCTACCCTGTGATCCGGCACCCATCGCGTTGAGATGGTCACGCCCGCAATGACGCGAGCGAGTCGTCCTGCAGCTGCTGGTACAACGCGAATTCGTCATGCACGCGCGCGCCCAGCGCTTCTTCAAACGCACTGCGGTTCGCGTGTGCGGCATAGGCGCGTTGTTCGCCGCCGCCCAGGTTGGACTGGAAGATGCCCGCTGCGCTGACCGGCAGGAAGTCCTCATAGATGATCGGATCGGCGGTGGCCAGGCCTTCGGCGATCAGCTGCTCGGCCGGCAGGTCGGCGACACGTCCCGGCGCCGCGCGGCCAGCGTCGGTGAGCTGGTACCGATAGAAGCCCAGACCCTCGGCACGCAACGTGGCATGGTCGTCCGGGAAGCCGACGAACACGGCCTGCAGGCGCTGGCCGTAGTCAGCGCCCGTGCTGCCTGCCGCATCGGCTTCGCGGGCCTGCGCGAGCAGCTGGTCATACAGCGCGCGGCCCTTGTGGGTGAGGGCCAGCCCGCGCTGCTCGATCTCGCCGAAACGCGCGGTGTGGCTGCCAGCGCGGCCGCCTTCGCCATCCGGGAAGTGCACCGGTTCCTCCAGCGCCTTGAAGCTGGTCTGCCGCAGCAGGATCGGGCAGGCGCGCGGCGGCGGTCCTTCGATCACCGCCTTGGCGGCCATGCCGCGTTCGATCATCGCCGCCTGCGCAGCGTCGATATCCAGCGTACGCGGCGTGAGGTGGTTGATGTGCGGGCCGCGGAAGCTGACCACGTCGGCGATCAGGCGGTGTGCCTCCTGCAGGGCGTGGTAAGTATCCAGCGCCACGGTGGCGTCGCCGTGCCAGCGGAACGTTTCCAGCGCCTGCGCGACGAAGCGTTCGGCATCGGCGGCCGACAGTCCACCGTCGTGCTCGGCCTGTTCGATCAGCGCGAGCGCGTCGTCGGTGAAGATGCGGCGGCGTGCCAGGATCGCGGCAGCCTGCGCGCGCAGCGCGTCGTCTTCGATCAGCTCCAGGCGCAGCAGCGACGTGAACACACGGAACGGGTTGGCCGCCAGCGCAGCGGCGTCGGTGGGACGGAATGCCGTCGAGTGCACCGGCACGCCGGCCACGCTGAGATCGTAGTAGCCCACCGGCTGCATGCCCATCATCGCGAACAACCGGCGCAGGGTGGAAAGCTCTTCGGCCGTGCCAACGCGGATGGCGCCGTGGCGCTCTTCATCCAGCCGACCGCGGCCATCGTTGCGCTGCAGCTGTGAGGCAAGCTCGGCATCGGTGTCCAGCACCTGTGCATTGATCTGCGCCACCAGATCGACCAGGTCGCCGTAGAGCGGCACTTCGGCGCGGTACATGCGGGACATCGCCTGCGCGAACAAGCGGCGGATGGCATCGGTCGACAGGAATTCAGAAGTGCTCATGGGGTACCCGGCAAGGAACTCGGAACAGGCGTTGAGCTGCATTGTCGCTGGGCCACCGCCGCTTGGGTAGCGCCGTCAGTTGCCCAGCTGGCGGCGCAGGGTGGCGTCCAGAGTGATCGGGCGGTCCCAATGGCGGAAGCTGGCCACGATGTCGTGGCGCACCGCGCGCCAGTGCAGGTTGTCCGGTGCTACCGGCAAGCGCTCGACCACGGCTTCCCAGCCCCCTTCCGGGTTCGCACTAAAAGCCCGCACCGTGTCGCGGCAGCTGTGCTTGATTGCCTTGGCCCAGAAACAGGCAAAGTACACGTCGGCGGCGTGCCAGCCGTGGTTGTTGACCAGTGCGGCGGCGTAACCGCGATCCACGCCGCTGTAGCGCGACACCTCGTCCAGGAAGCTGTCCGGGTAGCGTTCGGCGTAATGGTTGATGTCGCTCAGCCAGGTGTCCACCCAGGCGTCGCCGGTCTGCACGGTGTAGGTGGCGGATTTCTCCGCGGTCTGCTGGGCCAACGTGATCGTCGGCACCAGCAGCGCGGACAGCAACAGCAGCAGGGTCAGCAGGCGGCTCATGTCCTGATTGTGACCCAGCGCGCCGCGCCTGTCAGGCCTTCCCGTCGCGGGCCGCGATGGCCTTGGCCTCGATCGTGTCCAGTGCAGCCGGCCAGTCCCACGCGGTATCGGCGGTGACCATGCGCGGCTCGTCATCGGCCACGCCGTGCTCGGTTTCATGGGCCCAGGTGACAGCGTAGGGGGTATGCACGCCCCAGCCACCGAGGGTCACCACTGGCTCGATATCCGAGCGCAGCGAGTTGCCGACCATCACGAATTGCGCGATCGGCAAGTCGAACTCGGCCAGCACGCGGGCGTAGGTTTCCGGGTCTTTCTCGGACACGATCTCGATGCGCGGGAAGAGATCATGCAACTGCGCGACCTTGATCTTGGCTTCCTGATGAAACAGGTCGCCCTTGGTGATCAGCACCACGGGGTACTGCTCCGCGATCCTGGCGACCGACTCGCGCACACCCGCGATCAGCTCGACAGGATGACGCAGCGTGGCATGGCCGATGTCCAGCATGCGTTGGATATGCGCCGCACTGACGCGGCTGTCGGTGATCTCGATCGCCGCCTCGATCATCGAGAGCGTCATCGCCTTCACCCCGTAGCCGAACACGGTCAGGTTCCGACGTTGCACCTCCAGCAGGTGCCGCGCGGTGCCGGTGTCGTGCACATCGATGTAATGGGAAAGCAGCTCGAGGTAGTCCTGCTCGGCCTGACGGTAGAAATCCTCGCTCTTCCACAGCGTGTCGTCACCGTCAAAACCAACCAGGCCAATGGCGCGGTCACGCGCAGGCGTTGGGGTAGTCATCGGTGAAGAATAACAGGGGGTGGGCGGGGCTCCGGATTTGCCTGTGGACGGGGCTGCGAATGCCGGCTGGTGGGGATGCGGATGCGGATGCGGATCTGGCTCTGGCTCTGGCTCTGGCTCTGGCTCTGGCTCTGGCTCTGGCTCTGGATCTGGATCTGGCTCTGGCTCTGGCTCTGGATCTGGATCTGGTAGAGCCGACTTCAGTCGGCTGTCGTCAGGCGGCGCGGCGGCAGAGCAGCCGACTGAAGTCGGCTCTACCAAAAGCAAAGCAAAGCAAAGCCAAAGCCAAAAGCCAAAAGCCAAAAGCAAAGCCAAAGCCAAACTCAAAGCCAAAGCAAAAGCAAAACCAAAACCAAAATCAAAATCAAAAACGGCGACAACCAAAACCGCGAGCGAAATCGGAACTACCCGCGCCGGTCAGCCGGCCAGCATCCCGCGGTGTCGGCCGGAGCCGACACCGCAGAACAGGCTGGAATCAGTTGCCCTGTGCCGCGCCCGCTGCCTGCTGCGACTGGACGAAGGCCTTGTACTCATCGGTCGACAGCTCGCCGTCCTTGTTGGTGTCCGCCTGGTCGAAGACCTGGGCGAGTCCGGCGTTGACCTGCGCTTCGCTCTTGCTGAGGGTGCCGTTGCCGTCGGTATCGATGCTGGCCCAGGTCTGGCCACCGCCATTGGCCTGTGCGGCGGCCTGCCCAGCGGCGTGGGTTGCCTGGTCGGCGGCGTTGCCTGCTTCGGCGGCCTGGTTGCCCGCCGCTGCGGCGGCCTGCTGCGCCTGCACGGCCTGCGCCTGTGCATCCGCTGCGCGATCCTGTGCGGCGCTCTGCGCCATGGCCGGGAGGGCGAACACACTGCCAGCGGCGACAAGGAGGGCGATCAGCGGCTTACGGTTACGAATCGTCATTGGGTGGTCTCCTGAGGGAATGTTGCACGGCCATGTATTCCGTACGGGGCCTACGTTGGCAGCGTGTCGATGAACGCAAATTGGGCCGCAATCAGCACGAACACGGCGCGTTAACCACTCACCGGAAGGCATCGGCTACCTCCTTGGTTAGCCGGTGGTGAGCGGAAAGTAAGGTGCGCATTCAGCAGAGTCATTTTTAACCTGCAACAAACATAAATCAGCCGGCATCGGACGTTTCATCGACTGACCGCGAACTGAACAACAGCCACCCCAAGGCAACACCAGACAGGGCACCGATGATTTCCAGCATGACCCGACTACCCAGTTCGTTCGGATCGTGGATGGTGGACAGGAAAAGACGCGCGTAGAACGGCGACTCCATCCGCACGATGCCCATGTAGAACAGCTTCCACATGTCGATGCCGGCCGCGATGACCACCGAGATACCGCTGGCCCAGCCCAATGCGGGACCGTGGGCCCAGCGCAGCGCGCGCGCGAGGTGGTGGAACAGGAAGTACACGAGCAGGCCGACCAGCAGGGCGATGCCCGCCGCTTCCAGTGTGCCCAGCAGACCGAAATGAAGGGGAAGGTTCATAGCGACAGTGTAAGGGGAGCAGCAGGGCGTCAGACCGCGCGGTGGCGGGGATCGCGCGATCACTCCACGGGCACGTCGTACGCCGTCTGCGGATCCGGCTCGGGCTGGAAGGTGAAGTGCCACCATTCCTTCGGATAGTTGACGAAACCCTCAGCGGCCATCGCCTGCTGCAGGCGTCGCCGGTTGGCCCGCTGCACGTCGCTGAGCCCGGCCGCATCGGTATGTGCGCGGGCGCCGAAGAAGTCGAAGTCGGTGCCCAGGTCCAGCGGCGTGCAGCGTGCGGCGTCGCAACGCATCAGCCCGACATCCACGGTGGCGGCGCGACTGTGGCCGGAGCGCTCGGCGATGTAGCCGTCCGCAAACAGCTGCGATTTCTCCAGGTCGGGGTATTGCACCGCCTTGCGTGATGTCTCCCGGGGGTCCTGTGCCCAGGCCACGAAGGCCTGCACCGAGCGCACGGGGCGGTAGCAGTCGTACACCTGCAGCGCATGGCCTTGGCGGCGCAGATGGTGCTCCACCTTGGCCAACGCGTCGGCGACGGCAGGCAGGAGATAACAGGCCGGACGCGCGTAGCCGGGCACGCGCTGGCTGGTGAAGTTATTGGCCGTGGCATAGCGGATATCCAGCGCGATGCCGGGCGCCCGCGTACGGATCTCCACCAGGCCGGCTTCGGCCGTCGTCCGCGCAGGGGATACCGCCGGCGGCTCAGCGGCGTGGACGCTCGCGGCCAGGGCAATCGCCAGTACGAGTGAAATGCAGGTCCTGGTAGTCATAGCTGAAGTCGATATCCGGATCGATGGCGCGCAGGTCCAGGGTGGGCACCGGCCCGGCAGTGGGCTGCAGCCATGCCTGCGCGGCGGGCTCCAGCGTATCCCAGCGCAGCACCCAGCGTGATCCGGCCTGCAGCACATCGGCCTGCAGCCGCGGGGATTTGTCCACGCTGAAACGCAGCCGACCCTGCACCGGGCAGAGCGATGCGTCGCCCAGCCAAGGGTCACGATAGCGCCCCTGTACGGCCTGCAACGCGGTTGCGGATGCGCGCGGTGCCGCGCGGGTGGCCGCCAGCGGATCGTCCGCCGCAGCGGGCGAAGGGCGCGCCTGTGCCAGTTTGTCCAGCCATCCCTCCACGCCCTGCGTGTCAGCGGGCGCGGTGTAGTGTTTCAGCGCCGCCTGCATCAAGGCAGTACGTGCATTCTCGCCTTCGCCGTTGATCAGCAGCACCACGCCCACCTTGCGGTCCGGTAGCAGGGCGAGCGAGGAATACATGCCGGACAGGGTGCCGGTGTGGGCTACTTTCCATTCCCCGTCCAGGTCGGACAGCCGCCAGCCATATCCATAGCCTGCAAAGTGCGCGTTGTCCCAGCGCCGCTGTCGCTCACCCAGCGGCATCGGCATGTGCAGCGTCCACAACGCATTGCGCTGGGTGGCGTCCAGCCAGCCCGGGACGGTGTCCGGATCGAGCAGCACCTGCATCCAGCGCAGCATGTCATTCAACGAACAACGGATGCCGCCGGCCGCCATCGACGGTGCGTCCGGGTTGGTTTCCATGTCCGGCGCGACGACCACGTTGCGTCCCGCGCGGCGCACGTGGGGCTGGGCGACGTTGCCCACTGCGGTCGTAGACCAGGCACCCACCTGGCAGCGGGTCAGGCCCAAGGGCTGGAACACCTGCTCGCGCATCAGCTGGTCATAGGGTTTGCCGCCCGCGGCTGCGGCGACTTCACCGGCTACGACATACATCAGGTTGTCGTAGGCATACCCGCTGCGGAAACTGGTGACCGGTTTCAGGTGGGCCAGGCCGGCGATGATGTCCTGCCGTGTGAACTGGTTGGGCTCCGGCCACAGCATCAGGTCGCCGGCGCCGAGACCCAGCCCGCTGTTGTGGATCAGCAGGTCACGCACCTGCATCTGTTCCCCCACCCAAGGATCGAACAGGGTGAAGGACGGAAGGTGACGACGCACAGGATCGTCCCAGCGCAGGCGTCCCTGCTGCACCAGCCGTGCCAGCAACGCGGCGGTCATGGCCTTGCTGTTGGAGGCGATCTTGAACAACGTGTCGTCGTCGATGCGCGCACCCGTGGCGTCGCCGCGCAGCCCTTCCGCGCGGCGGTAGACGACGTCGCCATTCTCCACCACGCCCATGGCGAGGCCGGGCAACTGCTCGCGCTGCACCGTGCGCTCGAACATGGCGTCGAACGGCGATGATGCGAGCGCGAGCAGCAGCAGCGGTTGGAACATGGCGGGCAACCCTTCAAGAATGGATCCGTAGCGCCGAGCCATGCTCGGCGAGCGCAGCGGCCGGGGCAACCGATTGACGGCCAGCGGCCGTTACTACCTTCCTAGAAGTTCCAGGCCACCACCAGCTGCGCATAGCGCGGTGCCTGCCAACGCGTGCCCGTGTTGAACGTCGCTTCGCGGTACACGCCGGGCTGGCTCTCGTAGCGCTGGTGCACGTTGATCACGGTCTGGTTGTTGAACAGGTTGTACACCGACAGGCGCGCGCTCAGGTCGATGCCGTCCACCGGCAACCGCCAGGTCACGTTGGCCCCCATGGTCCAGGTCCACGGCAGGCGCCCGAAGGCGCCGCGCGCGGTCGGTTCGAACACACGCTGGTCGACGGGGCCGGCACAGTTGGCCACGCACAGCCAGCCGGTGCCGCCGCCGCTGCCTTCGCTGGAGGTGCTGCCCCCGGCCACGGTGTCACCCGGCCACATCACGCCGAAGGCGGTGATGGGGCCACCGGACTGCACCTGCAGCGTGGTACCGAACGACCACTGCTCGTTCAACGCATAGGCGGCGCGGAACTTGAACTGATGGCGGAAGTCGTTGAACAGCACGCCATAGCGTTCGTTGTTCGACGGGTGGTCCCAGTGCTGGACCATGCCGGTGTCACCGTAGTTGGTGTCCGAGTTGACCGGCCCTTCGAAGTTGCCTTCGCTCTTGGCCCACAGGTAGGACGCGTTGAACATCCACTTCTCGTCCCATGCGCGATCCAGCTGGAACTCCAGCGCCTTGTAGGTGCGCTTGGGTTTGGAATACCCCACCACCTCGCCACTGCCGCCCTTGCGGTAGCCGCTGTTGGCCGTATCGATGGTGATCCAGCCCTCCTCGGCGCACCCTATGCTGGAATCCCCCCAGATGGTCAGGCTTTCGCCGGGATTGGCGATCGGCCACAGCGTGCTGCCGGTCGGCCCGCACGGTGTGTAGTTCAGGCGCATGTCGTCCAGCGCACGGGTCATTTTGCGATAGGTGCCGTTGACGCCCCACGACCATGCCCGGTCGATCATGGTCTGGAACCCAAGGATGTATTCGTCCTGGTAGACCGCCTTCAGGTCTTTGTCCACGCTCTGCCGCAGATCGGCCGCACCGGTGTTCATGCGGGTATCGGTCGGCCCCACCTGCTGGCCGATGATCGGCGCCATGTACGGCGCACCGGTCACCGGATTGCTCTGCTGCTGCCAGCCGTTGAGCACGTAGTAACTGTATTCGTCGGTGAGCCCACCGGCGAAGTTGACGTTGATGTTGTTGGTCACCGGCAGGTAATAGCGTCCCGCGTTGCCGAAGATCTTGGTGCTGCCGTCGCCCTTCACGTCCCACGAGAAGCCGACGCGCGGCGCGATCAGATCGTCCATCTTGATGAAGGCATCGCCATCGGCGGTGCGGTTCTCGAACCGATCCCAGCGCACGCCCAGAGTGAGCATCAGGGTCGGGGTGATGTTCCAGATGTCTTCGACATACAGCGCGTTGGCCTCCGTTTCGAAGGTGCCGCCGGATACGCGGTTGCGGGCACGCAGCATCTGCATCACACCCGGCGGCACGAAGGCACCGGCGCCGTCCCACACCTCGTCACCGGGGCGCGCTGCATAGGCGGTGTAGGTCATCTGGCTGGGGCCGGGATAGCGGGTGGACTGCTCGGTGGTCATCAACTCACGGTCGATGCCGAAGCGCAGCAGGTGGGTGCCCAAGGCCCATTCGAAATCCAGGCGCGCGGCATCGCGGGTATCGTCGCGCTCGGCAATGGCGGTACCGGTGGGGTGGCAGCCGGCACGCAGTCCGTTCAACTGGCCCAGGTAGGGTGCGTACGTGGCATCGGTGAACACTGCATCGCAGTACAGATCCAGCGTCGAGTTGGAGAAGGCGCGCTGGTTGTTCTGGCCGACCATCGCCTTGGCGGTGAAGTTCTCGCCGAAGCGGCCGGTGTACGTGGCCGACCAGTTCTTGCCACCGCCGTCCGTCAGCGTGTCCCCGCCCCATTGCCCGAGCGTCTGCGTCTCCCAGTTGTAGCCGGACGACGCCTGCGTGGTCTCGGTTTCGTCGGAGAAGGCCAGCAGTTCCAGGGTGTGGTTGTCGGTGATGTTCCAGTCCAGCTTGGCCCCCCAGAAGTCGTCGTCGCCCTTGTTGTCGAACCAGGTGCGCCCGTCGGATGCCATGTTGTTGCCGTGGGTATCGCGCTTTTCATACATCGCGAACAGGAACAGCCGGTCTTTCACCAGCGCACCGGAACCCCACACATTGGTCTTGGTGAACGAGGTGGCATCGGTGCTGGCATAGGCGTGCGGCGAACCGTCGCGATGGAAATGGTCGCGTGCCGACGAGCGCCACGCGTTGGGCTCGAAGGTGACTTCGGCGCCTCCCTCGAACTCGTTGCTGCCGGAGCGGGTCACGGCATTGATCACGCCACCGGTGGAGCGACCGAACTCCACGGAGTAGCCGCCGGTCTTGACCTGGAATTCCTGGAAGAAGCCGAACGGCGCGCTGGAGAAGCCGCGACGGGTGTACATGTCGGTGACGTTGAGGCCGTTGATGTAGACCGCGTTTTCCGCCACTGACGAACCGGCAAAGGACAGGCCGCCGAACGATGAGTTGCCGCCGACCACACCCGGCGCCAGCAACGCCACGGCGGACAGGTCCTGGGCCACCGGCAGCCGCGAGATCTCCTGCCGGTTGACGTTGAACGAGGTCTCGGTGGAGTACACGTCCACCCGGTTGATGACCCGCGACCCGACCACTTGCAGGGCATCGAGATTGACCACGCCGCCACCGCTGGCCAGGTTCACCGTGGTGGTGCCGCCCACGGCCACGCTGACGCTGACCGGTTCGCCTACTGCCGCGCCGTCGCGGCTGAGTTGCAGCGTGTAGTCGCCCACGGGCAGCTGGCCAAGGCGGTAGCTGCCATCGCGTGCTGCCGTGGCGGTGCGGGTCAGGCCAGTGCCTCGGCTGACCACGGTCACCTGGTCGCCCGCCGTCGCCCGGCCGGCAACCGCGCCGGATACGTTCTGTGCCGATGCCACGCTGGGCATCATCATGCCCAGACAGGTCCCAAGTGCGACGCAGAGCGCCGCACGCTTCATGCTGATTGCCTTCATCCCCTGCTCTCTCCTGCAGAAATTGAACGGTGTAGGTGCCTAGGGTGTCGCGCTGGGTGTGCCGCCTGCAGGCAGTACCTGCCATTGGAACCGGTAGTCCCATTGGTCGAAGTACAGGTTGCCGCCTGCCCACTCGGCCTCGCCGCGCTGCGAGTCCACCGTTTCCGAGCGGAAGTGCTGTTTGGCCGGTACGAAGGGCTGGCCGAAATCATCGTTGAACGCGATGCGGTAGCCATCCAGGCCACCAAAGTAGAAGTCGCGCAGCACCGGATCCGTGCTGTCCAGCGCACCGGTGGTGACATCCATCGGCAGCCAGCCGTAGGGCGCCAGATAGACCGCGCCCCAGTCGTGCAGGTTGCTGTAGCCGGTCGCGTTGTCGGAGAACACCATGCCGGACTGCCACCGCGCCGGGATGCCGTTCATGCGCAGCAGGGTGATCAGCAGCAGGGTCTGCTGGCCGCAGTCGGCGTGGCCGGCCTGCAATGCATGCTCGCTGATGTTGCTCAGCGTGGAGTACTCGCGCGCACCGGCCCACGGGATCTGGTCGACCGCGTTGAACAGCAGGCGCGCCACTTCATACGGGCGGGTCTCGCCCTGCAGCACCCGCTGCGAGTACGCGCGCAGCGCGGGGGTGAAGCGCACATGCGGTGCGTGCTCGGCGAGGTAAGGCGCCAGGGCAGCATCGTGCGGCGTGGGCTGCACCGTGGAGGGATCGATGGCGGTGTGCCGTGCGCTCACGGTCAGGGCATAGCGGATTTCGAACTGCGTCGGCTGGCCGGCAACCGCCGTGGCTTCCAGATACGCCGTGCGCTGTTGCGTGTCCGCAGGCGCGATGCGCGCCCCGGCAGGACGGCTGCCGATCCACTGCAGATGCTCCTGCTGTCCCGGAATCTCGCGCGGATACGGAATCCATGCACGCACCGTTTCACCCGCCGGCACGGCGTCGGCCTTGACCACCAGCGATTGGGTGACCGCTACCCGCTGTGGCAATACGAACGCCGTGCGGTTGCCCCGTGCTGCCGCGATCACCTGCGCGTGGTACGGGGTGATCGATTCGAAGGGACCGTCCACCGGCATCGGGGCGTCCGCACGGCGACGCGCACGTGCCTCTTCGCTCAGGCGGAAGAGGTTGGACGGCGCGCGATTGAAGTACCAGCGCTGGCCATCGATATCCAGATGCTCCAGCCGCCCCTGCGCATCCCAGCGCGCGAACTCCTCGTCGCGCAGGTCCGGAATCCAGTGCCGCAGTTTCTCTTTTGCCGCACGCTCATCCAGGCTGAAATCCAGACGGATGCGGCGCATGCGCTCCTGCTGGAACCGCAGCGCCTCGGCCCCGGCGACGTCGGTTGCAGGCGTGAGCGCAAGCCGAGACTGCACTGCCTGCTGCGCTTCGCGGAAACGGCCGCTGTCGATCATCGTCACCACGTCGCCGGTCACATCGGCCGCAGGCGCCTGCGGCACGCTGCCGGTTGCCGGTGCGCACACGATCACCGCGCACAGGCAGGCCATGGCGGGCAGCAGCAGTTTGCGAACGACGGTATCCACAGCGACACTTCCCCAGCGCAGGTGGTCATCGCTGTGTAACACGCACGGGGCATCGGGTCAATAATTTATTCTTGCGTTCCCCGCGAAAAGGAATAACTATTCCACTGGCTATCAACGAGGGTGACCGCCGCATGTTCCTGGCTTCCCGTCTTACGTGCCGCTGGCAGGCGCCATCGCTTGCGCTGGTGCTGTGCCTTGGCAGCCTGCCCGCGCTGGCAGGCACCGCCGCGCCGCTGCCAGCCCCCGATCCGGGCCCCGCCCTGCCCTACATCGTGGGGCTGCATGAGGCCTACCTGACGCCCCAGTACTGGGCGGCGCGGCTGCCCGATGCGGATGTGCCGATGCTGGACCGTGCACAGGTCGACGCACAGAACGCGCGCATGCGCCGCGATGATGACCATATCCAGGACATCGCCCGGTTGCCTGCAGCGATCAGCGCGGCGCAGCTGCGGGCATCGATCGTCGCGCTGTCCAGCTGGCCGGCGCGGCCCCTGCACGATAGCCACGGCACGCTGGTGTCGCCGGCGCTGCGCCAGGACATCGAGGCCAACCTGGCGCTGGACGCGCTGCCCGCCAGCACCGCACCGCAGTACGGCCTGGTGGTGCACCGCGCGGCGCTGCGCACATTCCCGACCCGCCAGCGTGTCTTCAGCAGCAGCGAAGGCACCGACATCGACCGCTTCCAGGAGTCCGCACTGTTCCCGGGCGACAAGGTCGCGGTGGTCCATCGCAGCGCCGATGGCGCGTGGTTGTTCGTGCACAGCGACCGCTACAGCGCGTGGATCGAAGCCCGCTACGTGGCGACCGGTCGCAAGGACACCGTGCTGGGCTACGGCGCGAAGGGCCCGTATCGGGTCATCACCGGCGCGGTGGCGCATACCGTGTTCACGCCCGAGGAACCGCGCGTGTCCCGGCTGCAGCTGGACATGGGCGTGCGCCTGCCGGTGCTGGCCGACTGGTCACCTGCGCAGCCCGTGAACGGCCAGCAGGCGCATGCCAGCTGGGTGGTGCAACTGCCGGTGCGCGACGAAGACGGCACGTTGCAGTTGGTGCCGGCACTGCTGCCGCGCTCGCAGGACAGCAGCGCCGACTATCTGCCACTGACCCCGCGCCTGCTGCTTGCGCAGGCCTACAAGTTCCTGGGTGAGCGTTATGGCTGGGGCCACGACTACGATACCCGCGACTGCAGCGGCTTCGTATCGGAGATCTATCGCAGCTTCGGCGTGCTGCTGCCACGCAATACCAGCGCGCAGGGGATCAGCCCGGCCCTGGACCGCATCGCCTTCACCGCGAAGGACGACGCCGCCACGCGGGATCGCGCCGTCGCCGCCTTGCGGGTCGGCGACCTGGTGTACATCCCGGGCCACGTGATGATGGCCATCGGCCACGTCGACGGCCGCACCTGGGTGATCCATGACACCGCCGGTGGCAGCTGGAAGGGACCGGATGGCACGCGGGTGCAGGCGCATCTGAACGGTGTGTCGGTGACGCCGCTGGAGCCGATGATGGCCAGCGACACCCTGCGCTACATCGACCGCATCACCAACATCCAGCGGCTCCGGCCGCCTACCTCGCCGCAGAGTCCTTGATGAAGATCACCGATATCGAACTGGGCATGCTGCGCGTGCCCTTGAAGACCCCGTTTAAGACCGCCCTGCGCACCGTGGAGACCATCGAGGACGTGGTGGTGATGGTGCGCACCGACAGCGGCCACACCGGCTACGGCGAGGCGGCGGCGACCGCAGTGATTACCGGCGATACGCACGGGTCGATCATCGAAGCCATCCGCCATTTCATCAAGCCGCGCCTGGTGGGCCAGGAGGTGGCCAACCTCAACCGCTTGTGCGCGCTGGTGCAGACCTCGATGGAGCGCAACAGCAGCGCGAAGGCGGCGGTGGAGATCGCGCTGTACGACCTGTGGGCGCAGCTGCATGGCGCCCCGCTGTACCAGATGCTGGGCGGCGGCGATCCGGTGATCACCACCGACATCACCATCAGCGTGGACTACATCGACAAGATGGTGGCCGATTCCGTGTCTGCGCTGGATCGCGGATTCGAGTCGCTGAAGATCAAGGTCGGCAAGGACATCGGGCTGGATATCGAGCGGGTGAAGGCGATCCACGCGGCGGTGCAGGGCCGCGCCCTGCTGCGGCTGGATGCGAACCAGGGCTGGACCGCCAAGCAGGCGGTGCACGCCATGCGCACGCTGGAAGACGCCGGCGTGGTGCTGGAGCTGCTGGAACAGCCGGTCAAGGCCGCCGACATCGCCGGGCTGAAGTACGTAACCGACCGCGTGAACACGCCGGTGATGGCCGATGAGAGTGTATTCAGCCCGGCGCAGGTGATCGACCTGATCCAGCAGCGCGCCGCCGACATCGTCAACATCAAATTGATGAAGACCGGCGGGCTGTCCAACGCGATCCGCATCGCCGACATCGCCGCCATCCACGGCGTGCCGTGCATGATCGGCTGCATGATCGAATCCAGCATCAGCGTCGCCGCAGCGGTCCACCTGGCAGTTGCAAAGAGCGATGTGATCACCAAGGTCGACCTGGACGGCCCCTCGCTGGGGCAGTTCAATCCGGTCAGCGGCGGCGTCACGTTCAACGAGTCGGAGATCAGCATCAGCGATGCCCCGGGATTGGGGATCACCGAAGTGCGCGGGCTGGAGATGCTGGCGTGAACACGCAGGCGCAATGCGAAACACCGCGCACGGCGGGAACCACCGCGATGCCTGACCGAAACGCCGCCGAGCATGGCTCGGCGCTACGCGAGACGCCGAGCGACCGCTCAGGTAGCGCCGAGCCACGCTCGGCGGGAACCACCGCGATGCCTGACCGAAACGCCGCCGAGCGTGGCTCGGCGCTACGCGACGTGTTGGATGCTGCATGCCACCGCTGCTGAAAATCCGCGCCGAACGTGGGCAGATGTCGGCGATCGAGCGGCGCATCGCGGATTTCATCCTCGACAACGCCCACCTGCTGCGCGACTACTCCTCGCAGCAGCTGGCCAGCGCGCTGGGCATCAGCCAGTCCAGTGTGGTGAAGTTCGCGCAGAAGCTTGGCTTCAAGGGGTATCCGGACCTCAAGTACTCCATCGGCCAGGACATCGCCCGCAGCGGTGCGCCAGCCTCACCGGCGCCCACCGTGGCCAGCGGCGTGGACGGCTACACCCGCATCGCGCAGGCGCTGCAGGCCAGCAAGGCCGCCGCCGAAGACGAAACGCGCGCGGCCAACCCGCAGTCCGATGTCGAGCGCATCGTCGCCCTGATCGACGCGGCGCCCAAGCTGTTCGTCTACGGGCTGGGCGATGACGGCCTGTATGCCCGCGAGTTCGCGATGCGCCTGTCGCTGCTGGGCATGTTGGTGGTGCACCACGCCGATCCCATCCTGATGCTCGCCAACCTCTCCGCGGCCCGTCCGGGCGATGTGATGCTGGTGTTCTCCGAGTTCGGCAAGCTGCCCCAGTTGTCGATGCTGTCGCGCCAGTTCCAGGATGTCGGCGGCAAGGTGGTATCGATCACCCGGCACACCGCCAACCCCTTGCGCGCCCATGCCGATGCGTCGCTTGCCGTCTGCGCGGAAGATCGCGCGGCGCACGTGGCGCAGGTGCTGTACCGTTCTTCCTTGCAGTCGCTGCTGGATTTTGTTTTCGTGCTGTTGTGCGAGGCCAATCCGGACCGCAACCGCCAGTTGGCGGTCAACCTGGAACGCATCGAACACCTGCTGGATACCTGACCGGAGCTGCCCATGAAGTCGCTGTTGCGTTGCCTGACCATCGCGGCGCTGTCGCTGGCCGGTCCCGTTGTCGCCGGCACGCCGTTGCACGGCGCCGATCAGCTCGTGGTGGTGACCAGCGAGGGGTGGGACAGCACACAGGGGCGCCTGCAGGCGTACGCGCGCACCCGCAGCGGATGGAAGGCAGAGGGTGCACCGTTCGACGTCGCGTTGGGCCGCAGTGGCAGCGCGTGGGGCCTCGGCCTGCATGACGCAGACATCGACACGACGGCCCCCCAGAAGCGCGAAGGCGATGGTCGCAGTCCTGCTGGTGTGTTCGCGCTGGGTACCGCCTTCGGCTACGCCGCGCAGGCCGATACGAGGTGGCCGTGGCAGCCGATGCGCGAGAGCAGCTACTGCATGGACGTGCCCGACTCGCCGTACTACAACCGCATCGTCGATGCAGACACCGTGGGCGCAGATGCGGTGGAAGGCTCCACCGAGCCGATGCGCCTGGACCTGCACAAGAACGGCGACATCCGCTATCAGCAGGGATTCGTGATCGCGCATAACCCGCGCAACGTGCCCGGCCAGGGCAGCTGCATCTTCGCCCACCTGTGGCGCACGCCCGGTGAGGCGACGGCCGGCTGCACGGCCATGACCGCGGCACACATGCAGGCGCTGCTGGCCTGGCTGGACCCGCGACAGTCACCGCGCTTCGTGCTGTTGCCCCGCGCCGCGTATGCGCGCCTGCAGGACGCGTGGCAACTGCCTGCGTTGCCGCCCATCGCCAAGGCGCAACCGTGAGCGCGGCCGATACCGAACCCACCCCGAGCCTGCAGCGCGCGGTCAGTCGCTGGCAGATCGTTGGCCTGTCCATCAACGATGTCATCGGCAGCGGCATCTACCTGCTGCCCGCTGCGACGGTACTGCTGCTCGGCCCGTTCAGCCTGTGGGGCGTACTCGCTGCAGGCGTGGTCGTGGCCCTGCTGGTGCTGTGCTACGCGCAGGCCGCGAGTTACTTCGACGAACCCGGCGGCAGCTATCTGTACGCACGCGAGGCCTTCGGCCGGTTCGCCGGCTTCGAGATCGGCTGGATGATCTGGCTGACCCGCATCAGTTCGGCTGCTGCCCTGAGCAACGCGCTGGCCGATGCCGTGGCCCGCTTCTGGCCCATGGCCGGCAGTGGCGGCGGGCGCATCGCGGTGATCGTGCTGTCGCTGGCCTTCCTGACCGGGATCAACATCATCGGCGTGCGTTCTGCCGCGCGTACCGGCGTGGTGCTGGTGATCGGCAAGCTGGTGCCGCTGGTGTTGTTCGTGGCCATCGGCGCGTTCTACATCGATCCGCAGCTCGCCTTCTCCGGTCAGCGCCCGGACCCGCATGACCTGCAGCGGATGGGCGAAGCGGCGCTGTTGCTGCTGTACGCGTACGCCGGATTCGAGAACATCCCGGCCGCCGCGGGTGAGTATCGCAACCCGCGGCGTGACATCCCGTTCGCTCTGATCACCATGATCATCACCGTCACCGTCATCTATGCAGCGGTACAGATCGTGGCGCAGGGCACGCTGGTAGGTCTGGCGGGGTCTGCGACGCCGCTTGCCGATGCGGCGGCCGGCTTCGGTGGCGAGGCACTGGCCCTGATCCTGACCGTGGGGGCGACGATCTCGATCCTGGGCACGAACAGCAACACGATGATGATGGGGCCGCGCTTCCTGTATGCGTTGGCGGCCGATGGCTACGGCCCCAAGGTGCTGGCGCAGGTGCATCCACGTTTCCGCACGCCTGCGGCGGCGATCCTGTGCCAGGGCCTGATTTCGTTGGCGTTGGCGTTGAGTGGTTCGTTCGTGCAGTTGGCGCTGCTGTCGATGACGACGCGTCTGTTTGCCTACATCGGGACCGCTGCCGCCGTGCTGGTCCTGGCGAAGCGCTTTGCTGACCGTCCCGGTGCGTTGAAGCTGCCGGGCGGCCCCGTGATCCCGGTGCTGGCGCTGGTGCTGTGCCTGGCGCTGTTTGCCAGCGCGAGCTGGGCGAACATCCTGGCCGCGCTGGCCGCATTCGCGGTGGGCGCGGTGATCTATCTGTTCCCACGCAAAGCGGAGCAGTAACCCACGCGGTACCCATGACGCGCCCGGCTGCGTCAGCTCGGTAGAGCCGACTTCAGTCGGCTGCGTCAGCCTGGTAGAGCCGACTTCAGTCGGCTGCGTCAGCCTGGTAGAGCCGACTTCAGTCGGCTGCATCAGCCTGGTAGAGCCGACTTCAGTCGGCTGCATTTCGCGCAAGAGCAGCCGACTAAAGTCGGCTCTACCAGAGCGAGAGCAAGAGCAGCCGACTGAAGTCGGCTCTACCAGAGCGGGGGCAAGAGCAGCCGACTGAAGTCAGCTCTACCAGAGCGGGGGCAAGAGCAGCCGACTGAAGTCGGCTCTACCAGAGCGGGGGTGGTGGCGGGGGTGGCATGAGCAGCATGGGCGCAAGCCACAACCTGTCAGCTGCACGTTGCGCTCACGCCGTGGGCCCGGGGCGTTAACCGCCGCTCGGCCATGATGGAGCCTCACTCATGACCAAGACGGAGCCCACCCAATGAGCCCCGATTATCAGATCCCCGGCCGTGTGCCGGACGACGGTGTGCAGCGCGACACGTTCTCCACTTACTGGCGTGAGCGCTATCCGAGCGAGCCGTACTTCGATGCCAACTCGGCGTTTGATGAGTACGAGCCCGCCTACCGCCTCGGCCATCAGTCGCGGGCACAGGATGTCATCCGTGCCTACGAAGAGGTTGAGCGTGAGCTGGAAACGCGCTGGGCCGCCGAGCGCGGAGAGAGCCGCCTGGAATGGCTGCAGGCGCAGCATGCCGTGAAGCGTGGCTGGGAAGATGCATTGCTGGCCGATCCGCGGCTGGGCAAGGATCCGAAGCGCGGCCTCTGATCACGGCTGAGACATGATGGATCCCCGATGCGCCCCTCAGTGGGCGCATCGTCGTTTCCGCGCCGCGCACGGTGTGCACGACGGGGATGGTATACAGAAGGGGTTGGCCATCCGCGTCCCCGTCTGGAGATACCCATGACCCGTAAGTTGCTTCTCACCCTCGCCATCGGCTTGACGCCGGTGTTCGTCACTACCGCCTGCAGTGCGGCGGCACCCGATGCACCGGCCCCCGCCGCGACACCGAAGACACAGGCCGCGTTCAACAGCACGGAGTTCGCCCGCTTCGATGAGCCGTGGGCCATGGCCTTCCTGCCCGACGGCAGCCTGCTGGTGACCGAGAAAGGTGGCCGCCTGCAGCACTTCGATATCGCCACCAAGCAGAAGCACGAAATCAATGGCGGGCCGAAAGTGGCCTATGGCGGCCAGGGCGGCTTCGGCGATGTCGTGCTGCATCCCGCGTTTGCCAGTAACCAGCTGGTGTATCTGAGCTACGCCGAACAGGGCAGCAACGATACGCGCGGTGCGGCCGTGGCGCGTGCCAAGCTGGTACTCGATGGCAACGGCGGTGGCACGCTGCAGGACCTGTCGGTGATCTGGCGGCAGGATGCGAAGGTCAGCGGCAACGGCCACTACGGCCACCGCATTGCGTTCGGCCCGGATGGCAAGCTCTGGATCACCTCCAGCGAGCGGCAGAAGTTCGATCCCGCACAGGACATGAAGAGCAATCTCGGCAAGCTGATCCGGTTGAACGACGACGGCAGTGTGCCGGCAGACAACCCGTTCGTTTCGCAGGGTGGCGTCGCGGCGCAGGTGTGGTCGCTGGGCCACCGCAACATGCTGGGCATCGCCTTCGACGGCAGCGGCAAGCTGTGGGTGCACGAGATGGGCCCGGCCGGCGGCGACGAGTTGAACCTGATCACCCGCGGTGAGAACTACGGGTATCCGATCGTCTCCAATGGCGACCATTACGATGGGCGGCCGATCCCGGACCACAGCACGCGCCCGGAATTCGCGGCGCCGAAGATCACCTGGAATCCGGTGATTTCGCCTGCCGGCTTCATGATCTACAGCGGCGACCTGTTCCCCCAGTGGAAGGGCAGCGGCTTCATCGGCGGCCTGTCGTCGCAGGCGCTGGTGCGCGTGACGTTCGACGGCGAGAACGCGCGTGAGGCGGAGCGCTTCGACATGGGCGCACGCATCCGCGAAGTCGAGCAGGGACCTGACGGTGCGGTCTGGATCCTGGAAGATGGCAAGGACGGCAAGCTGCTGAAGCTGACCCCCAAGGGCTGAGCAACCGGGGTCGGATCCCTTTCGCAGCGCGAAGATGATCCGACCCCGCCCCTCGCGGGACGCGCGTTACTCCTGGATGGTCACGACCTTCACGTCGCTGCGGCTGCACGCCTGGTCCACGCAGGTGCCGTTCAACCAGACCTGGCCGCTGCCGATCATCACGCCCTGCTGGTTCGCGAACACGGTGTCGAAGGACTGCGCGGCGATCGCCTGCGCGACCGGCTTGGTGATGATCTGTGCGTAGTCGTGCTGGAACGCAGCGGCATCGGCGATTTCGCGCTTGCCGGCTGCGGTTTCGACACGCAAGGGATAGCGCATCAGCGTGGCGACCGCGGCACGGTCTTCGCTGGCAACGCCCTGCTGCAGCGCCTTGAATACGCGTTCATAGCTGTCCGCATCCCCGAGCACCCGCTCGATGCGGGTACGCGCCTGGCCGGCGTCCTGCGCTGCGGCGTCTGCCGGTGCGTTGGGCCCGGACTCCACGGCAGACGCAGTGCGGTCATCGGGTGCGGCCGTCGTCGGCGGGGGCGTCGGCGTGTCAGGCTGTGCAGGCGCTGCGCCCGTCATCGGCGGCGGCGCGGCTTCGTCAGCAGCGGGTGGCGCGGCGGAAGGGCTGCAGGCGGCCAGCAGCAAGGGGCTGGCAAGCAGCAACGGCAATGAGAAACGTCGTGTCAGGCGCATCGGTGACTCCGTCAGAATCGGTCACCACCAGCCTAGCCCGGCCAACGTGAGCCGGGCATGCATGACGGGCCGCAGACGCGTGTGCGCCGTGTTGGCAGACCCGTGCAACGCGCCCGCAGGCGCGTTGATCGCGTCAGCCCGCGAGCAGCTCGAACTGCACCGGTGAACCACTGATCGCCGAGGCACACACCCACAGGTCGAACAGCCCCGGCTCCGCACGCAGCACATTGTCGCGGCCGGTGAACTCCAGCTGCGAACGGTGCACGGTGAACGCCACCTCGACCGACTCGCCCGGCTGCAGCATGACCTTGCGGAAATCCTTCAGCTCACGCACCGGGCGCACGCGGCTGGCAACGCGGTCATGCACGTACAGCTGCACCACTTCTTCGCCGGCCACGCTGCCGGTGTTGGTCAGCGTGGTGGTGACGGTCAGCGTGTCATCCCAGCCCAGGCGGGCTGCACTCAGCTGCGGTACGCCGTAGGCGAAGCTGGTGTAGCTGATGCCATGGCCGAACGGGTACAGCGGCTCGTTCGGGATCTCGCGCCAGCGTGCCTTGAACTCCGACATGGTCGGCAGTTCCGGACGGCCGGTACGCGGATGGTTGTAGAAATAGGGCTGCTGGCCGGACACCTGCGGGAAGCTCACCGGCAGACGTGCGGACGGGTTGTAGTCACCGAACAGCACATCGGCCACGGCGTGGCCGGTCTGCGTGCCCAGGTACCACGTGATGGCCACGGCCTGCGCATTGCGCACCGCGCCCTGCAGGGCCAGCGCGCGACCATTGCGCAGCAGCACCACCAGCGGCTTGCCGGTCATCGCCACCGCTTCGGCCAGCGCCTGCTGCGCGGGCGGCAGGGTGATCTCCACGCGCGACTGCGCTTCGCCGCTGTACCGCTGCGGTTCGCCCAGGGCCAGCACCACCACGTCGGCGCGCAGGGCAGCCGCTACCGCTGCTTCGATGCCACCGCTGACGGCCGCTTCGAGGTCACAACCCGGCACCACTTCCAGCTGCGCTTCGTCGGCGATGGCCGCGCGCACGCCGGTTTCCAGGTCGACATAGCGTTCCTTGTCACCGAACAGCGTCCAGCAGCCTTCGATGTTCTCGCGGTCCTGCACGAACGGGCCGATCAGCGCGATCTTCTGGCTGGTCTTGCGCAGCGGCAAAGCAGAGTGTTCGTTCTTCAGCAGCACGATGGAGCGGCGCGCCGCATCACGCGAGAGCGCGTCATGGGCCACGATGTGCGCGTCATCGGCTTCGCGTGCCGGATCCAGCGAACGGTACGGGTTGTCGAACAGGCCGATGGTTTCCTTCAGCCACAGGATGCGACGCACCCCTTCGTCCAGCACCGACATCGGCACTTCACCACTTTCCACCAGGCCCGGCAGGTGTTCGGCATAGAAGCCGCTCTGCATGCTCAGGTCCAGCCCGGCGGTGAATGCCTTGGCCGTGGCGTCGCGGTCGTCGGCGGCATAACCGTGTGCCACCAGTTCCATGTCGGCGGTGTAATCGGAGATCACCACGCCGGGGAAGTTCCACTCACCGCGCAGGATGTCGGTCAGCAGCTCCGCATTGGCACTGGCGGGCACGCCGTTGATGTCGTTGAACGAGGACATCACGGTGACTGCACCGGCATCGAAGGCGGCCTTGAACGGCGGCAGGTGCACGTCGCGCAGGGTCTGCGGCGAGATGTCCACCATGTTGTATTCCATGCCCGCCATCACTGCACCGTAGGCAGCGAAATGCTTCGGCGTGGCCAGCAGCGCGTCGTCGGCACGCAGGTCATCGCCCTGGAAACCGCGCACGCGGGCGGCGGCAAACGCACAGCCCAGCACCACGTCTTCGCCCGCGCCTTCCGCACCACGGCCCCAGCGCTGGTCACGGGCGATGTCCACCGCCGGTGCATAGGTCCAGTGCAGCCCGGCGGCCGTCGCTTCCACCGCCGTGGCACGCGCGGTGCGGCGGGCCAGGTCGGGCTCGAAGCTGGCTGCTTCACCCAGCGGAATCGGGAACACGGTGCGCATGCCGTGGATGACATCGGCCGCCAGGATCACCGGAATGCCCAGGCGGCTTTCTTCCAGCGCAACCTGCTGGATGCGGCGGCCCAGTTCGGCGCCCACGCCGTTGAACAGCGAGCCGACCTTGCCTTCACGGACCTGCTGCAGCACCTGGTCGGCGTTGCTCACGTTGGCTTCCGGGTTCACATCCGGTGCAAAGGGGCGAACCATGTCGGCGAACACGCCCAGCTGACCCACTTTTTCTTCCAGGGTCATCTGTGCAATGAGGGATTCGATACGTTCGGAAGCCACCGGGTGTCCTTGATGTAAACGTTTTCAGTGCCGACATTCTATCGGTATCGGGTCCATATGTGCGCATCTTCTGCGTTCATGTGGACCCGGTCTGTGCGGTTGGCCGCAGGGCCAGGGGGTCAGATTAAAGCACCCGGCCGATCAGCGGGCAGCGTCGCGGGCGGTCATCAGCATGGCGTCGCTGGATGACTGGAATACGCGAAGGCCGAAGGCCGGCAGTACCGCCAGCAAATGGTCGAAGATGTCGGACTGCACGCCCTCATATTCCACCCATGCCGTGCTGCGGGTGAAGCAGTACAGCTCCAGCGGCAGGCCCTCGGTGGTCGGCTCCAGCTGGCGCACCATCAGGGTCATGTCCGTATTGATACCGGGGTGGCTGCGCAGGTAGCGGTCCACGTACGCCCGGAACGTGCCCAGATTGGTGACCCGGCGGCTGTTGATCTCGTCGGCGCCGCGTTCGCGAAGCTCGGCATTCCAGGCCGCCAGTTCCTCTTCCTTGGTCTTCAGGTAGTCGCCCAGCAGCGCGAAGTGGCCGATGCGGGTGCGGACTTCCGGCGCCATGAAGCCGACACTGTGCTGGTCCAGGTACAGCGAGCGTTTGATCCGCCGTCCACCGGACTCCTGCATGCCGCGCCAGTTCTTGAAGGACTCGGTCACCAGCTTCTTGGTCGGGATGGTGGTGATGGTCTTGTCCCAGTTCTGCACGGTGACCGTATGCAGGGCGATATCGATGACATCGCCATCGGCATTCTGGCTGGGCATTTCGATCCAGTCGCCCAGGCGGATCCGGCCGTCGCCGCTGATCTGCACGCTGGCGACCAACGACAGGATGGTGTCCTGGAAGACCAGCATGAGGACCGCGGTGGCGGCACCCAGGCCGGTCACCAGGTAGCGCAGCTCGACACCGGCGAGGGTGGCCACGATCGCCAGGCCGGCGATGGCGAAGATGACGATCTTCGCCACCTGCAGGTAACCCTTGATCGGCTTGTTGCGCGCGTCCGGCCGACGCTCGTACAGATCGTTGGCGGCGTCGAGCCCATGCGATATCGCCAGCGAGACGGTCAGGATCGCCCATGCCTGGCAGGCGGCGACGATGAAGGCGACCAAGCCCGCCGGCAGGTCCGGTACATAGGTGATGCCGGAGGCGATGACCTGGCTGGGCACGACGTTGGACAGGCGCGCGATGACCCGCATGACGTTGCTGCCACGGCCGGAATCGGCACCGGGCAGGCGGGCGATCAGGCGACGCAGGCCGCGAAGCAGGATGCGCTTGGTGACCCAGTTGGCGACGAACGCGGCGATCACCAGCGCCGACAGCATCAGGCCGAGGTACGCACCCGGGTAGGGCGCCAGGGAATCCTGCAGCTTGTCCAGCCAGTTCACGATTACTACCGCATCCACCATCAGTTGTGTCTCCTGCTGTTTCAGTTGTGTTTCGGGTTGTCGGGGGTGTGTGCCGGGAGATTGCGTGCCGACTGAAGTCGGCACTACCGGTCGGCGTTACCGGTCGGCACTACTGGCCGTCAGCGCGCGCGTTCGCGCTCGATGATCACGCCGACGGCACGGGCGCCGCGTACGGCACCGGGCTTGCTGAGTTTCAGCCGTAGCCAGTGCACATCGAACTCCTGCAGGACGATCTCGGCACAGCGCTCGGCCAGGGTTTCCACCAGGCCGAAGTCAGAAGCACGCACGTACTCTTCCAGCCGCTTGCTCACCGCCTTGTAGTTCAGCGTGTGCTCGATGTTGTCGCTGGCAGCCGGGCGGCGGTTGTCGAAGCCCATTTCCAGGTCGAACACCAGCGTCTGGCGGATGCGGCGCTCCCAATCGTAAATACCGATCAGAGCGTCGATTTCCAGCCCTTCGATGAATACCTTGTCCATGCCCGATGCCCAGCGAATGAGGCGGCCATGGTAACGGGACCGGGCGTGGGGTGCAGGGACGGGGCGTGAACGGGTAGCCCGCTGCCAGGACTCATTCGATCATTTCAGGCGCTGCCGGGCCATCACGGTCAAGCGTCGGGAACCGGTTGATCGACGAACTTCAACTTGTCACGTTTGTACAGGCGTATGCGACATGCCCCGCCATATCACCTTCGTCATTGACGAGCTTGGCGTAGGTCAGATGCCCGCCCATCGCTGCATCAGCCGCGTTTCAGCGAACCGAGTGCAATCCTGCCAGCCCGGTTGATCATGTCGCGGGTCAGCACTACAGGGTACTGGGCGTTGCCGGGGTGTAATGCAGGAGCCGTAGAGGACGAAGAGCGCGCTATCAGGCGCTCGTTGGCATCACGCACCATCTGCGGCACACGTATGCTCATCAACGACCGCTTTTCCTTACACCGCCGGCAGCGTCGCCATGTCCCAACGAGGAGTGACGTCCACGCGCGGCGGAGTGTGCTGGCCGGCCTGCAGCCGCAGCGCGCCGGCGAAGGCGATCATCGCGCCGTTGTCGGTGCACAGCGCCGGACGCGGAAAACAGGCGCGGCCGCCCAGCTTGGACGCCATCTCCTGCAGGCGCACGCGCAGGCGTTTGTTCGCCCCCACGCCACCGGCCACGACGATGACATTGGTGCCTGCCGCCTCCAGCGCGCGGCCGCATTTGATCACCAGTGTTTCCACCACCGCGTCTTCGAAGCCGCGGGCGATGTCGGCACGGGTCTGCTCGGTCTGGTCGCTGTCGCGCCATGCCAGCAGCACCTGGGTCTTCAATCCGGAAAAACTGAAATCCAGCCCCGGCCGGTCGGTCATCGGCCGCGAGAAGCGGAACGCGCCCGGACGCCCCTGTTCGGCCAGCGCGGCCAACTGCGGACCGCCCGGATACGGCAGCCCCATCATCTTGGCGGTCTTGTCGAAGGCTTCGCCGGCGGCATCGTCCAGGGTCTCACCCAGCAAGCGATACCGGCCGATGGCGTCCACCGCCACCAGCTGGGTATGGCCACCGGATACCAGCAGCGCCACGAACGGGGCCTGCGGCGGGTCGTCTTCCATCAGCGGAGCCAGCAGATGGCCTTCCATATGGTGTACACCCACCGCCGGCACGTCCAATGCCCATGCCAGCGAACGGGCCACGCCGGCACCGACCAGCAACGCGCCGACCAGCCCGGGGCCGGCCGTGTAGGCCACCCCGTCGATGTCGTTGACGCCCATCCCGGCCTCGTCCAGCGTCTGCCGGATCAGCGGCAGCAACTTGCGCACATGGTCACGGCTGGCCAGTTCAGGCACCACCCCGCCGTACTCGGCGTGCAACGCGATCTGGCTGTACACCGCGTGGGCGCGCAGGGCCTCGATGCCGGTCAGGTCGGTGTCATACACCGCCACGCCGGTCTCATCGCACGAAGATTCAATACCCAGGACTCTCATGTGGTGTATTATGCGCCCCCTGCGTGCTCCTCAGGGGCGATGCAGTCCCTTGAGATGCAAGAAAACCGGCCCGTATTCAGGCAGGGGCGCTTGCAGTTTATCGAACCGCCGCTATAATGTGCGGCTCGCCGGGTATAGACCCGGTTCTACACAGTGTCCGGAGATTCCATGCCCAGCGTCAAAGTCCGCGAGAACGAACCTTTTGAGTTTGCTCTTCGCCGCTTCAAGCGCACTTGCGAAAAGGCCGGTGTGCTGGCCGAAACCCGTAAGCGCGAGTTTTACGAAAAGCCGACCCAGGAACGTAAGCGCAAGGCTGCTGCTGCAGTAAAGCGTCAGCTGCGCCGTTCGTCGCGCGACGTTACCAAGCGTCAGCGCCTGTACTGATCGGACGCACTCATGGCGACAGGTCCTGCCTGTCGCGGTGAGGTTGAAGCCGGCACGCGCAAGCGTCGCCGGCTTTTTGCGTTCCCGGGAATCCGTTCCCGATGCCCCTATCTGCCCGACCATCGACACACGAGGTGCCCCCATGAGCATGAAGCTGCAGCTCAACGACGACATGAAGGCCGCCATGAAGAGCGGCGACAAGCACACCCTGGGTGTGGTCCGCCTGATCAAGGCTGCCGTCCAGCAGAAGGAAGTGGACGAGCGTATCGAACTGGACGACGTGGCCGTCATTGCCGTGCTGGACAAGATGGTCAAGCAGCGCAAGGACTCGATCAGCCAGTACGAAGCCGCCAACCGCGAAGATCTGGCACAGATCGAGCGCGAGGAAATGGTGGTGATCGAGCGCTACCTGCCGGCCAAGATGGGCGAAGCGGAGATCATCGCGGCGATCCAGGCGGCCGTTGCCGAAACCGGCGCTGCCAGCCCGGCCGACATCGGCAAGCTGATGGGCGCGCTGAAGCCGAAGCTCGCCGGCCAGGCCGACATGGGCCTGGTGTCCAAGCTGGTCAAGCAGCAGCTCGCGGGCTGACGTAAACGCCTGCGCACTTCTGCCCTGGTGGTGGCGCGCCATGCTCGGCGGACAGGGTCAGAACGCTTCAAGGGAAAGCCGCCGAGCAGGGCTCGGCGCTAGCTTCGCTTCACGCTTCACCCTTTCTTCGACCTGCGGCTGGTAAAACAGCCCGCATGTCCGATCCGACCCACACCCCCGCCGCCACCGCCGCCACCGCGCACAGTCCTGTGCCCGCGCCGCTGCGCAAATATGTCGACCGGCTGCAGCGCAGCTTCCCGATGGCGGTGATCAACCGCTTCATCGAAGTCGACGTGCTGAGCCAGGCAGCCGCAGTCTCGTTCTATGCCTTGCTGTCGATGGCCCCGCTGCTGGTGCTGCTGCTGTGGCTGACCGCATCGCTGTATCCGCCCGCACAGCAGGCGCTGGTTGATCAGATCGCAACGGCGGCCGGCAGCAGCGTGGCGACGGTCGCCGAGACCGTGCTGAAGAACGCCGACAACCAGCCCAACATCGGATCGCTGGCCGGCATCTGGAGCACGTTGTTGTTGTTCATCGGTGCCACCGCGGTCTTCGCGCAGTTGCAGAACGCGCTGAACCTGATCTTCCGCACCAGTGGCGAGCGCCTGGATGGCTTGGCGGCGTGGCTGCGCAAGCGTGTTTTCTCCTTCGGCGTGGTGCTGGCGCTGGGTTTCCTGCTGGTCGTCTCCATGACCGCCACCACGATGCTGCAGGTGGCGTTCGCGCAGCTGCCCTCGCTGCTGCCGGCACTGGGTTACCTCAGCACCCTGTTGCTGTACACCGTGGCCTTCGCCTTCATGTACCACTACCTGCCCGACCGGCGCGTGGCGTGGCGACAGGCTTTCATCGGCGGCGCCATCACCTCGGCGCTGTTCGCCTTGGGTCGCTACGGCATCGGCGTATACATCGCCCAGGTTGCGCCGGGCAGTGCGTATGGATCAATGGGCGCGCTGGTGATCTCGCTGGTCTGGATCTACTACGCGATGGTGGTGTTCTTCGTGGGTGCGGTGATGACCTCGGTGATCGACGAGCGCCTGCGCGCGCGTACCCATCTGGTCGCCGCCGGCATCACACCGCCAGAGCCGGGCGAGACCGTCGCCAACAGGTAAACTAGGGGCCTGATCTTTCTGCCCCGCGCGGCCGCCCTGGCCGTGCACCTGCTGGTGGCCATGGCCCGCATCCCCGACGCGTTCATCGACGACCTGCTTGCCCGCTCCGACATCGTCGAAGTGGTGGGCAGTCGCGTTCCCCTGAAGCGCCAAGGCAAGGAATACGCGGCACGCTGCCCGTTCCATGACGAACGCTCGGCCTCGTTCACGGTGTCCCCGACCAAGCAGTTCTATCACTGCTTCGGCTGCGGCGCGCATGGCACGGCGATCAGCTTCCTGATGAATTACGACCGCCTCGAGTTCCTCGACGCGGTGGACGAACTGGCCAAGCGGGTCGGCATGGAAGTGCCGCGCAACGAGAACCCGCGCAGCGCGCAGCAACAGGATGAGGGGCGCGAACTGTATTCGGCCCTGGACGCTGCCGCGCGCTTCTTCCAGAAGAATCTGGAAGACAGCGAGAAGGCACGCAGCTATCTGGACGGCCGTGGCGTCGACGAAGAGAACCGCGCGCGCTTCCAGATCGGTTATGCGCCGGATGGCTACAGCGGGCTGCGCGATGCACTGGGCAAGGACGAGCGGCGGATGAAGCTGCTGGACCGCGCCGGTCTGTTCTCCAAGAACGACCGCGGCCATGTCTACGACAAGTTCCGCGACCGGGTGATGTTCCCGATCTTCGACCGCCGTGGCAGGGTGATCGCCTTTGGTGGCCGTGTCTTCGAAAAAGACGATGGCCCGAAGTACCTCAACTCGCCGGAGACCGCGCTGTTCCACAAGGGGCGCGAGCTGTACGGGTTGTGGCAGGTGCGCCAGGCCAACCAGAAGATCGAACGGTTGATCGTGGTCGAGGGCTACATGGACGTGGTCTCGCTGTTCCAGTTCGGCGTCACCCAGGCGGTGGCGACGCTGGGCACGGCGACCACGCCGGACCACGCCGAGCTGCTGTTCCGCAACGCGCCGGATGTGTTCTTCTGCTTCGATGGCGACGCCGCTGGACGCCGCGCGGGCTGGAAGGCGCTGGAATCGGTGTTGCCGCGCATGAAGGATGGCCGACAGGCGTTTTTCCTGTTCCTGCCCGACGGCGAAGATCCGGACACCATCGTGCGCAAGGAAGGCGCCGAGGCCTTTGATGCACGCCTGAAGGCGGCCACGCCGCTGTCGCAGTTCTTCTTCGACGAGCTGTCGCGCGAGATCAACCTGGGCACGCTGGACGGCAAGGCGCGCCTGGCTGAGCGGGCCAAGCCGATGCTGGCGCAGATCCCCGATGGCGCCTTCGGTGACCTGATGAAGCAGCAGCTGTCGGTGGTGACGGGGCTGGGTGCCAATGCGGCCCAGCGCGCGGTGCCGCAGCCGCGACTGGCTGGCCGTCCGATCGCCCCGGTGGCCAAACGCAGCCTGGTGCGCGCCGCGATCGCGATCCTGCTGCAGCAGCCCTCGCTGGCGATGTCCCTCGGCGGTCGCCACCATTTCCATGGCCTGCGCCTGCCCGGTGTGGAGCTGCTGCTGGAGTTGCTGTCGCTGGTCGAGCAGCGTCCGGACATCAGCACCGGCGCCTTGCTGGAACACTTCGACGGCCGCGAAGAGCAGGCATCGCTGCATACGCTGGCCGCGCAGAGCATGGCGGGCGATGAAACCCTGTGGACCGAAGAACTGCACGACGCGGTAGGTCAGCTGGAGAAGCAGCTGTTGTTCCAGCGCATCGAAGACCTTAACGCCAAGCAGCGACAACACGGCTTGGACGATACTGACAAATTCGAAATGCGCGAGCTGCTCAAGGCCCGCGCCAGCCTGCGCATCTGATCGCGTGGGCACCCGCCAAGGAGCCTGCCCGACATGACACGCTGGTGGTCGCGACTGCGACCGGACAACTTCACCCTCGCCCTGCTCGGCACCGTACTGCTGGCCTCACTGCTGCCGATGACCGGGGCCGCGGCGATGGTCCTGGATGATGTCACCAATGTAGCGATCGGCCTGCTGTTCTTCCTGCACGGCGCGCGACTGCCGCGCGAAGCGGTGATCGGCGGCCTGCTGCACTGGCGGCTGCACCTGCTGATCCTGGCGTGCACGTTCGTACTGTTCCCGTTGATCGGGCTGCTGTTCCATCCGCTGTCCGGGTGGCTGCTGACGCCGGAGCTGTACCTGGGCGTGTTGTTCCTGTGCACCCTGCCCTCCACCGTGCAGTCGTCGATCGCGTTCACTTCGATGGCGCGCGGCAACGTGCCGGCAGCCGTGTGCAGCGCGTCGCTGTCGTCCATCCTTGGCGTGTTCCTGACGCCCCTGCTGCTGACCGCACTGGCCGGTACGCAGGGCGGCATCCACAATCCGCTGGAGGCCATCGGCGGCATCATGCTGCAGTTGCTGGTGCCGTTCGTGGCCGGCCATCTGCTGCGACCGTGGATCGCCGGCTGGGTGGAACGCCAGCGCGCGCTGCTGCGCTACACCGACCAGGCCACCATCCTGCTGGTGGTGTACTCCGCCTTCGGTGCAGCGGTGACCGAGGGCCTGTGGTCGAAGACCCCGCTGCTTTCACTGTTCACCGTGGCCGTGGTGGCGGCGGTGATCCTGGGCATCGCGATGCCGCTGATCACCTTCATCGCGCGCCGCCTGAAATTCAGTCGCGAAGACGAGATCGCGATCGTGTTCTGCGGCTCGAAGAAAAGCCTGGCCACCGGCATCCCGATCGCCAAGGTGCTGTTTGCCGGCGGCAGCCTCGGCGCGATCGTGCTGCCGGTGATGATCTACCACCAGATCCAGTTGATCGTGTGCGGCATCATCGCCCAGCGCTACGCCAGAGAAACCCGATAACCCGGTAGCGCCGAGCCATGCTCGGCGGCTGTCTGCACGGACGGTCTGACACTTTCCGCCGAGCGTGGCTCGGCGCTACCAGAGCCGAAGCATCATCGCCCAGCGCGACGCCAAAAAAGCCCGATAACCCGGTAGCGCCGAGCCATGCTCGGCGGCTGTTTGCATGAAGGTTCTGACACTTTCGCCGAGCATGGCTCGGCGCTACCAAAGCTGGAGCAACATCATTCCAGTAGCATCTGGAAACACAAGGCGCTGCTACGCCCAACGCTGACCTAGCCCTCAATGCCCTCGGCGATGCGCTTCAATAGCGCGGCGCCCTGCACGATAGCGTCACCGTGGTCGGTCACCAAGGTCAGACTGAAGAACTTTGCGTCCGTTGCCCAGATGAGCGTTGCCATGCCACCTCCGTTCACGCCACGCCTCGTGCTCGCCGCCGCCGGGTACGCATTGACTCGGGTATTGAGAGCTTCCTCGAACTGGGTGATCTGCCCATTCCTTTGTCGATAGTCTTCCTCATTGAGTTCGATGAAGCTTGTCCCATCCAGCAGAAAGCTTCGACTCAACCCGGTCGCATTGATTCCAATGCGTGTTCCCGCCCATGAGGTATCGAGCAGTTTCGCTTTGGCGAGTGCGGTGCCGCTGACATCTGCCGGCGGCAGCGCAAGCCGCTGGCGAAGTGCCTCGTCTGGAAAGACCTTCCGGGGCAGTTGAGACAACAACAAGGCGACAGCAGGAATGGGGCGTGCAGCGGCGCTGACATCGTCGCCGCGCTGTCGAGCTATCCGCGCACGGAGAAGGGCTTTGACTTCAGCGGGTGCGTTGAGCGCTTCGATGGCTGTCGTTACCAGAGGGTCGCCCCCGGGCCTCAGGTCAGGAGTGAGATCGTGGTTCGCGGTGGTCGCCCAGTTCATGGTGATCTCGGTCAGCCATGCGCTGAGCGCCTCCTGTGAACCCTCGGGTCCTTCTGCTTGCGCAAGGCTGCTTTGGAAGAGGGCGAGCAATAGCAAGTAGAGCAGCAGCGTTCTCATGTCACCACCGTGTTGAGACACAAGCGGCAAGCATTACTGCGGGTCGGGCCTTTTTGAACGCGTAGTGTTTCAAACGGCGACCGCCGTTACATGCTGCACAACGGGATGCGCTAAGTACAGGCAACTCGTTCGGAGTTCACCGACAGGCGGCGGGAGGGCGACCAAGTTCAAAGCGTCATGGACACCGACACGCTCCGCTCGGGATTGACTGAAGGGACGCCTGACACATTCCGCCGAGCATGGCTCGGCGCTACCAGAACAGGCTTCCGGTAGTGACGGCCGCTGGCCTTCAGTCGAGCAGGCGGGCGACGGTGAAGCGCGGCAGCCAGACCCACAGGTCGTAGCTGCGGTCGGAGCCCTCATCGGTGCGTGGCGATGCGCCCAGAAAGGGTGGGATCGGTTGGCTTCCGCATCGGCGGTAGCCGCGACAGCCCCAGAACTCGCCGGTGCGCGCCTCGATGCGGACGTTGTACTGATCCAGGTCGACAAGCAGTGAGGCCATGGGCGGGTAGGTAATCATGCTGGGCTGACTGCGCATGCCGTGCACATTCCCAATCAGTACCAGCAGACGCGCGTTTGCAGGCAAGGCGTTATACCATTCGCGCAGTTCGTTGGCCATGGCGGCATCGCGCGTGCCGGGCGGTGCGCTCTCGGCAGGCAACGGCACGTGGTCAATGCCGTAGACCTGGATATCGTTTCCACTCTCGAGCGATACGCGCAGCGCTTCAATCATGTCCAGCATGTCGTGGCTGCGGCGTCCGTCATGGAGGTGCGACTCCACCGTCCAGTACTTCGTACCCCGCAGGGCACTACGCACAGCCGTGTCCCCCTTGGAGTGCCGATAGGTTCGCAGGGCGTCGTTCTCGCTGGTGGGCAACTCCAATGCCAACTGAGTGGGAATTCCCTGTCGGGCGTAGGACTCCACGATCTGCTGCACCAACTGCGGTGTTTCGCGTGTGCCATGCATTTCCCCGAGCACCAGCAGACGATGAGCGCCAGCGTGCTCCCGGATCTGCGCGGCGATCGATTCGTCAGCCAGCGCGCGGTTTGCAAGCAGCAAGCTGATCAGCAAAGTGCAGCCAAATCGCATCCATCGGGACATCCGCGCCACCTCGCTTCCTTCGGGTCGTGATGCAAGGAGTGGCGACGTTGTGTGCGTGATTCAGGATCGAAGCGTTTGCGCCGAGCCATGCTCGGCGGCTGTCTGCACGGACGGTCTGACACATTCCGCCGAGCGTGGCTCGGCGCTACCAGGGCCGAAGCATCAGCAGCGCGCGCCGGGCCGACGCGCAGGCTCCCGGTAGTGACGGCCGCTGGCCGTCAGCACCCCTCGCCGGGATCAGCGCATTACAGCCAGGGCAGGATCCAGTGGTCCACCAGCAGGAACGCGAACAGCGCCATCAGGTAGACCACCGACCAGTTGAACATCTTCATCGAGAACAGTTCGTCCGGCGGGTTCTGCATGCGCCAGGCGTACCAGAGGAACACGGCGTTGAGCACGATCGCGCCGCCCAGGTAGAACGGACCGCTCATGCCGACCACATATGGCAGCACGCAGATGAGGGCGAGCACGATCGAGTACGCCAGGATCTGCTTGCGGGTGTGCACCACGCCGTGGGTGACCGGCAGCATCGGGATCTTCGCCTTGGCGTAGTCTTCGCGGCGGAAGATCGCCAGCGCCCAGAAATGCGGCGGCGTCCAGATGAAGATGATCAGCACCAGCAGCGCGGAGTACCACCAGTCGGCGGAGGTCTGCATGCCGGTCACGGCGGCCCAGCCGAGCATCGGCGGCATCGCGCCGGCCAGTCCACCGATGACGATGTTCTGCGAGGTCGCGCGCTTCAGGTACACGGTGTAGATCACCGCGTAGCCGATCAGCGAGGCGAAGGTGAGGATCGCGGTGATGACATTCACCCACACCACCAGGATGGTCATCGACAGCACGATCAGCGCACCGGCGAAGGCGAGCACCTGCCACGGCTTGACCTTGCCGACCACCAGCGGGCGCCATGACGTACGCGCCATCTGTGCGTCGATCTTGGCATCCAGCAGTTGGTTGATGGCCGCCGCTGCCGACGCCGCCAACCAGATGCCGAAGAAGCCCAGGGCACCGAGGCGGACCTGCTCCCAGCTGGGCACACCGGGGATGGCGAGCACCATGCCGACCAGCGCGGTAAATACGATGAGGGCGACGACCTTCGGCTTGGTCAGGTCCCAGTACTGACGATAATTGGCCATGGCGTCAGTCCGGTGCCCGCAGTCGGGCCAGCAGGCTGACCATCACGAACAACAGCACCACGGCACCGCCGTTGTGCAGCACGGCCACCGGCAACGGCAGCGCCATCTTGACGTTGGCGATGCCCAGGCTGATCTGCGCGATCAGTGCCACGACCAGCGTCACGGCCCAGCCGCGCATGCTCGGCGTGCGGAACAAGCGGATGCCCAGCCACACAAGGTAGAGCGCCACCACGATGGCGAACATGCGGTGGCCCATCTGGATGGCGATGCGCGATGCTCCGTCGAGGATGCCGCCTTCGTAATCCACGCCGATGCCACGCCACAGGGTGAAGCCTTCGGCGAAGTTCTGCTGTGGCCACCACTGGTTGGCACAGCGCGGGAAATTGTCCAGCGACAGGCTGCCACCGCCGCAGGCGAGCGCGGCGTAGTTCGCACTGACCCAGCCGCCCAGCGCAATCTGCGCGGTCAGCACGGTGATGCCGATGCGCAGCAGCCATTTCAGCTTCGGCGCTTCGGCCAGGGTGATGGGCAGGTGGGTGGCGCGCCACGCCATCCAGGCCAGCATCGCGAACATCAGCATGCCCCCCAGCAGGTGGCCCATCACCACGATCGGCTTGAGCAGCCAGGTGACCGTCCACATGCCGAGCAGCGCCTGGAAGATCACCACCGCCAAGGTCAGCACCGCCGCGCGCGCCAGGTCGCTGTTGCTCCAGCGGAACGCGGCGATCAGCAGGATCACCTCACCGGTGAGGGCCAGGACGCTGGCCGTTGCATGCCAGCCGGTCATGTACAGCGGTATGCCCGCCGCCACCAGTGCGCAGGCGGTCACGACCGCCGTGCTGCCGAGGCGACGGCGACGCGTGGCCAGCAGGGCCAGGGTAAGGATCTCGATGCCCAGCGCGCCGGCGAGGAAGCGATGTACCTGCTCGCGCCAGGCTTTGTGCGTCTCCAGCGGACGGATCTCCGCCGCCGGGTGTCCGATGGTTTCTTCCACGTGCTGCGGCCACGTGGCCTGGCCGTAGCAGGTCGGCCAGTCCGGGCAGCTCAGTCCGGCATCGGACAGGCGCACGAAGGCACCAAACAGGATGGTGCTCGCGGTCATGATCATCGCGAACCACGCCAGGCGGTGGAAATTGCGGTGCAGCGCCGGACGCGTGGAAAGACTCATCTAACGGGACTCACTTCAGTTTCAGCAACGTGGACAGGTCCTTGCGCAGGCCACCGAGGTCGGTGCCGGGCGCATGGCGCAGGATCACGAAGCCGTTCGGGTCGACGACATAGACCGGCACGCCGGACGGGTCATCGACACCGGGCAAAGCAGCGCGCAGTGCCGGCGAGGGAGCCAGCGCGCGCAGTGCGGGGGTTCCAGCGAGGGGCGCCGGCGGCGTTCCCAGCCAGAGGATGTCGACATTATCGGCGTTATGGCCGAACAGCTGCCACACCTTGGCCAGTCCCTGCGACAAAGTGACGCACTGTTCGGCGCAGGTGGCAGGCGGCGCGACTAGGATGCGCCAGATCTTTTTCTCGCCCTTCCACGGATACGGGGCGCCGCTGGCCAACTGCGGTGGCTGCCCGCGCAGGTCCACCGGCGGCTGCAGCAGCTGGCCCACGTTTTTATGGGCGGCAGGCTGCCAGCCCGTGAAGCGCAGCACGCCGGCCAATGCCATGGCGCCGAAGAACACGGCGAACAGCAGCAGCAACGTGCGGCGACCGTGGCCGCGCGCGGTTTCCTGCGGTGACGAAGCAGCGTTCATGGGCGGTATTTTCTCATGTCGGGAGGGGGTGTGCCGGTGGGTGTGGCGTCGCCGCAGCGCTCGCCGAGCATGGCTCGGCGCTACCGGAGAAAACGGCGGCGGCGCCATTCCAGAACCAGCGCCACCAGCAGCACGGTCAGCGCCAGCGCGAACCACTGCACGGCGTAGCCCAGATGGCGCTGCGGCGGCAGGGTATTGGGCAGCAGGTCGAGGTCGCGCTCGTCGCCGAAGGGCAGCGCCGGATCCAGCCGCAGCACGCGCGCAGGCAGCCTCGGCAGGCCCAGCACCGGTGCCAGCGCATCGGTCTGCAGGCGACTGGCCAGCCAGCGCTGTGGACCCGCTGCGTTGAATACCGGCCCCAGGGCCAATCCCGGTGCAGGCGCAGGGGCCAGTAATCCACGCACGGCGACCGGCGACGGCGGCGATGGCACCTCGGGCAGGGCGCGGTCGGCAGGCAGCGGCCGCCAGCCGAGGTCGACCAGCACCACGGCTCCCCGCTCGCTGCGGAACGGGCGATACAGCTTCACCCCGGCACGACCGTGGCGCATCTGGTTGTCCAGCAGCACCAGACCGGGCAGGAAGCGCCCGTCATCGACGACCCCGTGCACGACACCCGGCGCCGCCAGTGCGCGGTCCAGCGACATCGGGGGCTGCGCGGATGCGGCCACCTGCGCATCCAGCAGGTGCTGCTTTTCGTGCATGCGCTGCAACTGCCAGCGACCCAGCAGGCAGAAAACCACCATCGCCCCCACCGCCAGTGCCCACCCCAGCGGCCGTGTGTGCCGACGCGTCATGACAAACGACCGGAAACGCGGTCAGATAGGGCCATCCGCCCCGCCATCGAGCTGCGCATGAACGATTCGCTGAAGACCCTGCTGGTGATCGCGTTCCTCATCGTCATCGTCTGGAACCTGGGCGCGGGCCTGTACTACCTGCTGGTGGATCGGGGGCAGACCAAGCGCACCGTCAACGCCCTGACCCGTCGCATCGCGGTATCGGTGGCGCTGATCCTGCTGGTGGTCATCGGCATCCTGGGCGGCTGGATCCAGCCGCACGGTGTTGGCCGCTGAGTGCATCGACGCCGCGGTCAAAGCACGTAGACGAACAGGAACAGCATCAGCCACACCACGTCGACGAAGTGCCAGTACCACGCGGCGGCTTCGAAGCCGAAATGGTTGTCGCGGGTGAAGTGCCCCTTCGCTGCGCGCAGCCACATCACCGCCAGCATGATCGTGCCGAGCAGCACGTGCGCCCCGTGGAAGCCGGTCAGCATGAAGAACGTGGACCCGTAGATGCCCGACCCCATCGTGAGGTTGAGCTCGGTGTACGCGTGGATGTACTCCTCTGCCTGCAGGGTCAGGAACACCAGCCCCAGCACCACGGTAATGCCCAGCCAGGTCAGCAGCTGGCGGCGATGGCCGGCCTTCAGTGCGTGGTGGGCGATGGTCAGGGTGACGCCGGAGGTCAGCAGGATCAGCGTGTTGATCAGCGGCAGGCCCCACGCCGGAATGGTCTGGAACTGCCCACCGATCGCCGCCGGCCCGTTGGTCGGCCAGCCCGCCGAGTAGCCCTGCCACAGCAATTCGTTGGTCATCACACCATCGCCCTCGCCGCCCAGCCATGGCAGGCCCAGCGCGCGGGTATAGAACAGCGCGCCGAAGAAGGCACCGAAGAACATGACTTCGGAGAAGATGAACCACACCATCCCCATCCGGAACGAGCCATCCACCTGCACGTTGTAGCGGCCGGCCTGCGATTCGCGCACCACGTCGCTGAACCACCAGAACAAGGTGAGCACCAGCATCGCCAGGCCTGCGAAGAAGGTCCAGCGGCCCCACGTGGCATCGTTGAGCCAGCTGGCGACGCCGACCATGGTCACCATCATCGCGATGGACCCTATGAACGGCCAGCGGCTATGGGTGGGGACGTAGTACACGTTGGCGTCGGAGGGAAGCTGGGCCATGGTCGGTGTCCGGTTCGTTGCGCTCAGGGCGCGGCGTGCGCGGTGGCCGGCACGGTCGCCGGTGCCAGGCGCGCGGAGAGCGCGTCGTTCTTGTAGAAGGTATAGGACAGAGTGATGGTGCGGATTTCCGGCGGCAGGTCGGGATCGACGATGAAGCGCACCGGCATGTCGCGTTTCTCACCGGCCTGCAGGGTCTGTGCGGTGAAGCAGAAGCACTCGGTCTTGCTGAAATATCCCGATGCGCGTGCCGGTGCGACAGAGGGCACCGCACTGCCGACGATGGCGATACTGCTTTCGTTGCGGGCGAAATACAGCGCTTCGTTGAGCTCGCCGGGCACCACGTCCATGGTCAGTTGTTCGGGATGGAAGGCCCACGGCAACTGCGAGTTCACCCCGCCGTCGAATTCCACGCGCACGGTGCGCTTGCCGCCCGCCGCGCCCAGGCTGGCCTGCGCCCCCGGGCCGCGTTCCAGGCGCACGCCAAAGACCTTTTCGCAGGCGATGCGATACAGCGGCACCAGCGAAAACGTCAGCAGGAACACGGCTACCGCCACGCCGATCAGGCGCGGCAGGCCGGCATGCCGGGACGGTGCGGGCGCCGTGTCATGCGGGGTGTTCATCGCCCGATCACTCCGCTGAGGATGAAGCCGGCGTACACCAGCACCGCGATCGCGCCCACCCACAGCGCGGTGCGGCGTGCGCGCCTGCGCTGCAGGGCCATGGCGGTGGACGTGTCGGTGTCATGCATCACGCACCTCAGTGACTGATGTCGTCGTGGGCCAAGTCACCCGGGCGGATGACCGGTGGCGTGGTGAAGGTATGCGCCGGCGCCGGTGACGGCACCGTCCACTCCAGTCCGCGCGCGCCTTCCCAGCTGCGTGCGGCGGCCTTTTCACCATGGCGCAGTGACCACAGCAGGATGGCCGCCATCATGAAGGGGGTGACGAACATGCCGAAGGCACCGATGGAACTGATCAGGTTCCAGTCGGCGAAGGCCACGCTGTAATCGGGGATGCGCCGCGGCATGCCGGCCAGGCCGAGGAAGTGCTGCGGGAAGAACAGCAGGTTGACGAAGACGATGGACCACCAGAAGTGCACGCGGGCCCACCTTTCGCTGTACATGCGCCCCGTCCACTTCGGCCACCAGTAGTACACCGCGGCGATCAGCCCGAACACCGCGCCGGTGACCAGGACGTAGTGGAAATGCGCGACCACGAAGTAGGTGTCGTGGTACTGGAAATCGGCCGCCACGATGGCCAGCATCAGGCCGGAGAAACCGCCGATGGTGAACAGGATGACGAAGGCCACCGACCACAGCATCGGGGCTTCGAAGGTCAGCGAACCGCGCCACATCGTACTGACCCAGTTGAACACCTTCACCCCGGTGGGAATGGAGATCAGCATGGTGGCGAACATGAAGTAGATCTCACCGCCCAACGGCATGCCCACGGTGAACATGTGGTGGGCCCAGACGATGAAGGACAGGAACGCGATGGCGGCGGTCGCGTAGACCATCGCCTGGTAGCCGAACAACGGCTTGCGGCTGAAGGTGGGAATGATCTCGCTGACCACGCCGAAGGCGGGCAGGATCATGATGTACACCTCCGGATGACCGAAGAACCAGAAGATGTGCTGGAACATCACCGGGTCGCCGCCGCCGGCCGCATTGAAGAAGCTGGTGCCGAAGAACTTGTCGGTCAGCAGCATGGTCACCGCACCGGCCAGCACGGGCATCACCGCGATCAGCAGGAAGGCGGTGATCAGCCAGGCCCAGCAGAAGATCGGCATCTTCAGCAGATCGATGCCGGGTGCGCGCATGTTCAGCACGGTGGCGATGATGTTGATCGCGCCCATGATGGAACTGATACCGGCTACGTGGATGGCGAACACGGTGAACGCCACGTTGTAGCCGCCCTGCAGCGACAGCGGCGGGTACAGCGTCCAGCCACCGGCCGGTGCGCCACCGGGCAGGAACAGGGTGACCAGCAACAGGCTGAAGGCCACCGGCAACAGCCAGAATGACCAGTTGTTCATGCGCGGCAGCGCCATGTCCGGTGCACCGATCTGCAACGGGATCATCCAGTTGGCCAGGCCGACGAAGGCCGGCATCACCCCCCCGAAGATCATCACCAGCGCGTGCATGGTGGTCATCTGGTTGAAGAATTCCGGCTTGACGAACTGCAGGCCGGGTTGCGCCAGTTCGGTGCGGATGACCACGCTCATCGCCGCGCCGATGATGAACATGACGAAGCTGAAAAGCAGGTACAGCGTGCCGATGTCCTTGTGGTTGGTGCTGAAGAACCAACGTGCGAAGAACCCCTGCGTAGGGCCGTGGTGGTCGTCGTGCCCAACTGCCGAGTGCGCCATTGCAAAACACCTCTCAGATCGATTTGTCACGGTGGCCGCGGTGCGGCCACGGGCGGTTGGGTCAGGCGTCGGTGGTGGGCGCCGGGGCCGGTGCGGAAGCGGGCTCGGCCGGGGTCACCGGTTGCCGTGGCGCGCTGCCGTCGCCAGCCGGAGTCGTGGTCTCCGGTGACGTCGGCGTGGCGGGCGCAGCGGGAGCCGCGGCAGGCGCCGGCTTCTTCTGGGCCAGCCAGCGCTTGAATTCGTCCTTGGACACGGCCTCCACCACGATCGGCATGAAGCCGTGGTCCTTGCCGCACAGTTCGGCGCACTGGCCGCGGTAGACGCCGGGGGTGTCGATGCTGGTCCAGGCTTCGTTGATGAAGCCCGGGATCGCATCCTGTTTCCAGCCCAGCGCCGGTACCCACCAGGCATGGATCACGTCGTCGGACGTGATGACGAAGCGCACCTTGGTATCCACCGGCAGCACCAGCCGGTTGTCCACATCGAGCAGGTAGTGCGGGTTGCTCTCGCGGGTGGGCACCTTGCCACTCTGGCGCATGCGGTCGGATTCGCGATCCAGGCGGCTGGTGAAGTCCACCCCTTCGCCCAGGTATTCATAGCGCCACATCCACTGGTAGCCCGTGACCTTGACGGTCATCTCGGCATCGCGGGTGTCGTACATCTTGATCAGGTTGGCCGTCGCCGGCCACGCCATCACCACCAGGATGATCACCGGGATCACCGTCCAGATGACCTCGGCCTTGGTGTTGTGGCTGAAGGTCGCGGCGACCGCGCCCTTGGATTTGCGGAACTTGAATATGGCGTAGGCCATCGCACCGAAGACGATCACGCCGATGACCGTGACCACGATCAGCGACAGCATGTTCGACTCCCACGCCAGGCGCGAGGTCTGGGTGACCCCCCGGCCCATGTTCAACTGCCACGGCTTCGGATCGGCGGACTGGGCCCAGCCGAGAGCAGGAACACCTGCGCCTGCCGCCAACGCGGCCAATCCGGAAACGCACCTGCCGCCCCACGCGCTGCTTTGCTTCATTGCCTAGACCCTTGACGTCATCGGTGACCGCCATCGCTGGCGGAGAGCAAGCTTTCAAACTGGCTGCCGGGGCATCGAACGTCCGTGGGGGGGACGCCCGCGCCGTTGCGTATTCAGATCCCCTGCGGCGCACCGTGCGCCCTGATCCTGTCGCAACCGCGTTGTTGCCGCGGGATACGTCTGGATGGTAGCCCTGCCCTCTCGACACTTACAAGGTCCATTCACGGTTTTTAGCATGCTGCAGCACAGCAATACGCCGTCAGCCGATTTGCCGATTTCAGCACACTTTTGCTCCGACTCGTGGAGATAGCTGAATCCTTTACAGGGCGGGACTATCAGGAATACCTCAATGGTCCGTAAGAGGGCTATCCGGCGAGCGAAAAATGATTAAAATCGCCAAGTTTTCCACTGGCCGGACCGGCATGAACGCACCCACTCTTTCGCCCGCTGCCCCCGGCCTCGTGCCGCAGGCCGACGCGCTGCTGTCGCCGGAACTGCCGGCCTCCCCCTCCCCGTTCCGCCAGGCAATCACCGACGCCTGGCTGAAAGACGAAACCGCGCACGTCACCGAACTGCTGGCCCAGGCCCGCCTGCCGGCTGACGAACAGGCCCAGGTGCAGGCGCTTGCCGCGGACCTGGTCGCCCGTGTGCGGGTGCGTGCCAAGGACCAGGGCGCCATTGAAGCCTTCATGCGCCAGTACGACCTGGGTAGCGAGGAGGGCGTGCTGCTGATGTGCGTGGCCGAAGCGCTGCTGCGCATTCCCGACCAGGCCACCGCCGACAAGCTGATCCGCGACAAGCTGGCCGATGCGGACTGGAAGAAGCACATGGGCGGCAGTGATTCGGTGCTGGTCAACGCCTCGACCTGGGGCCTGATGCTGACCGGCCGCCTGGTGCAGATCAACGATGCGACCCGCGCCGATGTCCCGGGCGCCTTCCAGCGTCTGATGGGCCGCGTGGGCGAGCCGGTGATCCGCCTCGCGGTGCGCCAGGCGATGAAGATCATGGGCCACCAGTTCGTCATGGGCCGCACCATCGGCGAAGCGCTGGACCGTTCGCACAAGGGCGACAACGCCAGCTACCGCTACTCGTTCGACATGCTGGGCGAAGGCGCGCTGACCATGAAGGACGCGCTGCGTTACCTGGAAGACTACCGCCGCGCGATCCATGCCATCGGCGGCGACCACAAGGCCCGCGGTGGCCGTCCGGATGGCGATGTCAACAACGCCCCGGGCATTTCGATCAAGCTGTCCGCGCTGTACCCGCGCTATGAACATGCCAAGCGCGAACGCGTGCTGCACGATCTGGTGCCCGGCGTGCTGGAGCTGGCGCAGCTGGCGAAAAGCTACGGCATCGGCTGCACCGTCGACGCCGAGGAAGCGGACCGCCTGGAACTGTCGCTGGACATCATCGACCGCGTGTTCTCCGACGCCTCGCTGGCCGGCTGGGATGGCTTCGGCGTCGTGGTGCAGGCGTACCAGAAGCGCACGCCGTACACGATCGATTTCCTCGCCGACATGGCCCGCCGCAACGGTCGCCGCCTGCAGGTACGCCTGGTCAAGGGCGCGTACTGGGATGCCGAGATCAAGCGCGCGCAGATCGAAGGCTACCCGGGCTACCCGGTGTTCACCCGCAAGCAGAACACCGACGTGTCCTACCTGGCATGCGCCAAGCGCCTGTTCGGCCATTCCGATGCGATCTATCCGATGTTCGCCACCCACAACGCGCACACCATCGCGGCGATCCGCACCATCGCCAAGGGCGGCGTGTACGAGCACCAGAAGCTGCACGGCATGGGCGACGATCTGTATGCCGAAGTGGTGCCCGCCGATCGCCTGGGCCTGCCGTGCCGCGTGTATGCGCCGGTCGGTTCGCACGAAGACCTGCTGCCGTACCTGGTGCGCCGCCTGTTGGAAAACGGCGCCAACTCCAGCTTCGTCAACCGCATCACCGATGACCGCGTCGCGATCGCCGAACTGGTACGCGACCCGGTGGAGATGGTGGCGTCGTTCGCGTCCATTCCACACCCCAAGATCCCGCTGCCGGTTGACCTGCTGCGCAGCCAGAACCACGACAGGAACAATTCCATGGGCATCAATCTGGCCAACGACAACGCGCTGCGCGACCTTGCCGAGCAGCTCAACGGCGCCGTCAAGGCATGGCACGCCACCCCGCTGGTGCCGGGTGCGACGCTGACCGGTGCGACGCTGCCGGTGACCAACCCGGCCGACAACCGCCAGGTGATCGGCCAGTGGCAGGCGGCCGACGATGTGACCGTGCAGAAGGCGTTGACCAACGCAGTGGCGGCGCAGCCGGCATGGAACCGCACGCCGGCCGCCAGCCGCGCGGCGATCCTGGAACACGCCGCGGACCAGCTGGAAGCCCGCATCGCCGAGTTCATGGCGCTGTGCGTGAAGGAAGCCGGCAAGAGCCTGCCCGATGGTGTGGCCGAAGTGCGCGAAGCGGTCGACTTCCTGCGTTACTACGCCAAGCAGGCGCGCGAACAGTTCGGCCATGCCGAGAAGTTGCCCAGCCCGACCGGTGAATCGAACGAACTGCAGCTGCATGGCCGCGGCGTGTTCGTCTGCATCAGTCCGTGGAACTTCCCGCTGGCGATCTTCCTCGGCCAGGTGGCCGCTGCGCTGGCGGCGGGCAACAGCGTGATCGCCAAGCCGGCCGAGCAGACCAACCTGATCGGCTACTACGCGGTGAAGCTGATGCTGGACGCGGGCGTGCCGGAAGGCGTGCTGCAGTTCCTGCCTGGTGATGGCGCCACCGTGGGCGCGGCACTGACCGCCGATCCGCGCGTGGCCGGCGTGGCCTTCACCGGGTCCACCGATACCGCACGCGCGATCAACCGCGCGATGGCCGCGCGTGATGCCGCGATCGGCGTGCTGATTGCCGAAACCGGCGGCCAGAACGCGTTCATTGCGGATTCGTCGGCGCTGCCGGAACAACTGGTCAAGGATGCCATCGGTTCGGCCTTCACCTCGGCAGGGCAGCGTTGCTCGGCCGCGCGCGTGCTGTTCGTGCAGGACGACATCGCCGACAAGGTGATGACCATGCTGGCCGGCGCGATGAAGGAACTGAAGATCGGCGACCCGGGCCTGCTGTCCACCGACGTGGGCCCGGTGATCGATGCGGACGCGTTGAAAATCCTGCACGACCATGCCGCACGCATGGACACCGAAGCGCGCCTGATCGCCGCGGCAACCCTGACCGACGAAGCCGCACATGGCAGCTTCTTCGCCCCGCGCGCGTATGAACTGAAGGACCTGGGCCAGCTGCACAGGGAGATATTCGGACCCGTGCTGCACGTGATCCGTTGGAAGGGTGATCAGCTGCAATCCGTGATCGACCAGATCAACGCTACCGGCTATGGCCTGACGCTGGGCGTGCATTCGCGCATCGATGAGACCGTGGACCGCATCACCACCGGCATCCAGGTGGGCAACGTGTACGTCAACCGCAACCAGATCGGTGCCGTGGTCGGTGTGCAGCCGTTCGGTGGCCAGGGCCTGTCCGGCACCGGCCCGAAGGCGGGCGGCCCGCACTACCTGCTGCGCTTTGCAACGGAGAAGACGGTGACGGTGAACACCACCGCCGCCGGTGGCAACGCCTCGCTGCTGACGCTGGGCGACTGATTTTTCCTGCTGTGCCGCGGGTGTGGGTTTTCTGTGGGTGGGTAGAGCGGGATGGGCTCCTGCGGCTGCCAGCAGGTGGGGATGGTAGCGCCGACCCATGGTCGGCGAGCGCAGCGGGCCGTTGGCGGAAACAGTCCGCCGAGCATGGCTCGGCGCTACCACAGGCATTGTTGACCCGTCGGGTGGAGAGAGCCCCCGATCCCTTTTCATTTCCCCCCGTCCAACCCGATGTTTGGCCATGGCCACCATGGACCTGTCGAAGGCGGGGCGGGGTGGGTTGGCGGGGGTGTTGAGCGCCATGGATGGCGCGAAACAAGGCCCGCATGGACGCAGTTTTTGCCGTCCCCCGCCAATCCACCCCGCCCCGCCAACCCACGAGCCTGCACCGCTTCTGACGTTGACGTTGCCTGCGCTTCTGACCGTACGCGCGTCAGCGCGCAACGCACATTGCCCGCCGCCAGTGCCGCAGTGCGACCAGCGCGTTGATCCAATACCCCACGTACAGCAGCGCAGTCAGCTGCAGGCCACCGCTGTAGTACAGCGGAACCGCCAGGGTGTTCACCAGCAGCCATACCCACCAGCACTCCAGCTTGCGCCGCATCATCAACAACTGGCCGACCATGCTCAGCAGCAGGATCGCCGCGTCCACGTAGGGCGCATGGCCGTCCGTATGGCGCACCAGCATCGCGCCGTAGCCCCACGTGCCCACCACCACCAGCAACGCCAGCCACGGCCATGCAGCGGCCTTCAGGCGGGTGATGCGCAGCGGCGCACCGCGGTCACCGCGCAGCCACTGCCACCAGCCCAGCGCGCCCACGGCGATGAAAAAACCCTGCAGCGCCACCTGACCGTACAACCGCGCCTGCAGGAACACGAGGGCGAACAACACCCCGGCGATGATGCTGATCCACCAACCATGCACGCTGTTGCGCCCGGCCAGCAGGATCGATGCGGCAGCGGCGATGTTGGCGGCGATTTCAAGCTGGAACGCGGGGTCTGAAAAGTCCATGGCCCAGTCTAGTGGCATCGCGGAAACGAAAAAGCCCCGCTTGCGCGGGGCTCCTTCGTTCTGCGCTCACGCGTTGCGGCGTGAAATCAGAACTTGTATTGCATCGAAGCGGCCAGCACGTCGCCACGGACCTTGTACTTGCCGGTCAGCGAGTTGCCCTGGTTGTTGGTGGTCGGCGACACGAACACGTTCGGATCGCTGGTCAACAGGTGGGTGTAGCCGAAGTTGTACTCGACGTTTTCCGACGGGTTCCAGCCCAGGCCGACCGACAGCCACTTGCGGCTGGTATCCGGCACGCGGACATCGCGGTGCGCGTCGGTGGTCGGGGTCTGGTCCAGTGCCACACCACCGCGCAGGGTGATGGTATCGCTGAGCTTGAAGTCGGTACCCAGCGACACGAAGGTGGTGTCGCGGTAGCCGAAGTCCAGCACCGAATCCGGCTGCGCCGACGCGTAGTCGATGGTCACCTGGTCGAACGCGGTGGACCACGCGGTACGGGTGACGTCACCCATCACGGTCCAGCGATCGTTGATGTTGTGGGTCACGCTCAGCGTGGCCGACGCCGGCAGGGTCACCGTCGCCCGGCCGCTGGTGTCGGTGAAACGACCCGGCTGGGCCACGGCCAGCACGGCCGCTGCATTGGACGGCACGTCGAAGGTGGCGTCGCCGCCGGTGATCTTATGCTCGACCTTGGAACGGTAGCTCAGGCCGATGTGGGTGTTCTCATCGAGGCTGAACAGGCCGCCGACGGTCCAACCGACCGCGTTGTTGTCGCCTTCCACGGTCAGCTTGCCATCGGCGCTGCCCGGCGCGAAGCCCGGAACGCGGGACTGGGCCAGCGCGGTGCCGAAGTCGATGTTGTTGCTCAGTTCGATGGTCAGGTGCTCAACGAACACCGACGCGCCGAACGACACATACGGGTTGACGTCGTAGGACATCGCGAAGCCGAGGTCGATCGCCTTCAGGTCGGTCTTCAGGCCGCTGTAGCGACCCACCCAGCCTGCGTCGTAGTCGGTCTTGAAGCCGAACGGTGCGGTCAGGGAGACGCCGAAGTGGGCCTTTTCGCCGACCGGCATGTGGAAGTACGCGGCCGGGACCGGCGCGATCATGCCGGCGTCGCCGCCATCACCACCGGTCTGCGGGGCGCCGGTCGGCTTGCGGCCGGAGCCTTCGAACTCGGCCTTGAAGCTGATCGCGCTCAGGTCGCCCTGGACCACGCGGCCATCCAGCTGGCGCATGCCGGCCGGGTTGGCGGCGATGATCGAGGCATCACCCTCGGCGCTGCCCGAACCGGCGAAGGCACGGCCCAGGCCCTTGGCACTCTTTTCCGCCAGCTGGAACGCCGCAGCGTTCGCATCGGTGGCAGCCAGTACGCCGGCAATGCCGACGGCCAGCATCGAAATGCGGGCAAAAGTAGAAGCGGTTTGCATCGTTTTATCTCTCCGGAAAGCGGTTGTTTGCTCTGCATGCGCCTGCGTCCCCCTTAGGCCAAGGCCCTCCAGGACGCGCCGGATTCCCCTCCCGACATACGACGCCGTATGCGAGTATCACCCAGACGTGTTAATGAAACAATAACAGATAGGGTGCTTTTTCCACCCTGAAATCTGAATACGAGGCGCACGATGAGGGCGCCGACGGGATACGCTTGCCGTCATGTTCCTTTCGCTCCCCTCGCGCCGGAAAGCCGCCGTCCGCTGGGCTACCCCCCTGCTGTTCGCCGCCCTCTGGATCGCGTTCCTGTGGTCGATCTCGCGCCCGCACGAGGCGCGCAGCAGTCTGTGGATGGACTGGGGCGCCCTATCGGCGGGTCTGGTGCGGCCGCTGGACTGGTGGGCCACGTTCAAGGACGGCAGCGTGCTGCGCCTGTTCACCGCGCTGTTCCTGCACGCGGACTGGTCCCACCTGCTGGGCAACCTGGTGTTCCTGCTGATCTTCGGCCTGCCTGCCGAGCGCGTGCTGGGACCGTGGCGACTGATCCTGCTGTTCCTGTTCGGTGGGGCCTTCGCCAACCTGACCGCGGTCTACACGATGGGCACGCCGGACCAGATCATCATCGGCGCCAGCGGCGCGGTGTCGGCGTTGATCGGCACCTACCTGGCGCTGTTCCCGGGCGCGCGCCTGGGCGTGGTGATCCCGCTGGGGCTGTTCCTGGAGTTCGTGCGGGCCCCGGCGTATCTGCTGATCGGCGTGTGGGCGGTGCTGCAGGTGGTGTTCGCACACATCGGGCCGAGCTTTGGCATGGTGGCGTGGTGGGCGCACATCGCCGGCTTCGGGTTCGGGGTGTTGTACGGGGTGTACGTACGCGCGGCGATCGCGCGCAGGCTGCGCAAGCGTCAGGGATTCTGACGCGTCGCGGCTGGGGGGAGTGACGGTCGCTGGCCGTCGGGTGTGCTCTGTCCGCTGCGCTCGCCGAGCATGGCTCGGCGCTACCAGGGGCGGCGTCGCCGTGATCAGGGTTTGACCGGCGGCTCCGTGGGCTTTGCTTCCGGCTTTGCTTCCGGCTTTGCTTCCGGCTTTGCTTCCGGCTTTGCTTCTGGCTTTGCTTCTGGCTTTGCTTCTGGCTTTGCTTCTGGCTTTGCTTCCGGCTTCGCTTCGGCGGCTGGCTTGGGCGGGGCCTTCGCGGCTTCGGCCTTCAGCCGCGCGGCGACCGAGCCGGGCTGCTTGAGCTCGGCCAGTGCGTCGTTGATCGGGCCGTCGCCGGGCAGTACGTCGCCCGCCTGGTAGCCTTCTTCGCCTTCGGCATCGCCATGCAGGTGACCCGGCAGCGTGGCTTCACTGAAATCGGTCAGGCTGGCGGGCAGTGCCTCTTCGCCTTCCACCGGTGCGGGCTTCAGTTCCACTTCGGGCACGATGCCGGTGGCCTGGATCGACTTGCCGCTCGGCGTGAAGTAACGCGCGGTGGTCAGCTTCACTGAATCGCCATTGTCCAGCGGCAGCACGGTCTGCACCGAGCCCTTGCCGAACGTGCGGCTGCCGATCACCCGGGCCCGCTGGTTGTCGCGCAGCGCGCCCGCCAGCACTTCGGAAGCACTGGCCGAACCCGCATCCACCAGCACCATCACCGGCGCGCCCTTCAACAGGTCGCCCGGGGTGGCATCGAAACGCGCATCGCTGATGCTGATGCGGCCACGCGTGCTGACGATGTTGCCCTTCTCCAGCAAGTCATCGGCGACCTGCACCGCGGCGGTCAACAGGCCGCCAGGATTACTGCGCAGATCCAATACCAGGCCCTTCAGCTGGCCACCGGCCTGCTTGGACAACTGGCGCACGTGCTTCTGGAAATCCGCACCGGTGTCGGCCTGGAAGGTGCTCAGGCGGATGTAGCCGTAGCCCGGCTCGAGCATGCGGCTGCGCACGCTGGTGACCCGGATCGTTTCGCGCGCCAAGGTGACATCGAAGGGCTTGGGCTTGCCGTCGCGCACGATGGTCAGCACGACCTTGCTGCCGGCGACGCCACGCAGCGGTTCGCTGGCCTTGATGGCACTGATCGGCTTGCCGTCAATGGCGATGATGAGGTCGCCGGCGAGGATGCCTGCGCGGGCGGCCGGCGTGTCGTCGATCGGCGAAATGATCTTCAGGCTGCTGTTGTCCGGCTGCTGCTGCAGCTCCACCCCGATGCCTTCGTAAGCGCCATTGGCCTGCTCGTCGAAGGCTTCGGCGTCTTCCTTGCCGAAGTAGGTGCTGTGCGGGTCCAGGTCCAGCAACAGGCCACGTACCGCGTCCTGCATGAGCTTCTTGTCATCCACCGGATCCACGTACGCTGCACGTACCGCGTTGTACACCGCCACGAAACGCCGGATTTCCTCCAGCGGCACCTTCGACGTCGCGGCTTCCTCGTTGTTGGCCGCACTGGCGTCACTGGCGGGGACGGCTGCCGGTTGCTGCGCCAACGCAAGCGAAGGCAGCAGGGCCAGCAGCAGGGTGGCGGTTCGGGCTACACGCATGAAGCACTCCTGGGGGATCGGTGACGGATGCGCCGCTGGAATGCGTGCACGACCGTTGCAGCGCCCGATTATGCGTTACCCGCCGGTAAATTCCCGTTGACATGCATACCGCCGCGAACGACTACGGTTCAGCGTCGCTGCAACCAGCTGTCCGGGTTCACCGGCTGCCCACCGCGACGCAGTTCGAAGTACAGCGCCGATACGCCCTGACCGCCGGAATTGCCGACCTTGGCCAGCGCGTCGCCGCGCTTGACCGCCGCACCGGCGTCCTTCAGCAACGTGTCGTTGTGTGCGTACAGGCTCATGTAGCCATTGCCGTGATCGACGATCAGGATCATGCCGTAGCCGGTCATCCAGTCGGAAAACACGACCGTGCCATCGGCCACGGCGGTGACCGTGGTGCCGGCAGCCGCGCCGATCAGTACACCGCTGCTGGTGCGTCCGTCGGGCAGCTTGCCGCCATAGCGCGCCAGCAGATTGCCGGAGAGCGGCCAGCCCAGGCCGCCGACCTTCGGCGCGGGGGCCGAGGCCACGGCCGGCGGAACCTTGGCCGCGCGCGGTGGCGGTGCGGGGCGGCCTTCAGCGACGGCACGATCGGCGGCGGCCTTTTCGGCCGCTTTTTCCGCTGCGACCCGACGGGCGGCGGCACGGCGCTCCGCCTCCGCACGCGCGGCGGCCGCACGCAGGTTCGCAAGCAGGGTTTCCAGCGCCTTGGCATCCTTGCCGAGGGCTTTCTCGCGTTCGCTGCGGTCCTTGAAGCGCTCGTCGAGCGCGGCAACCGCGCGCTCGCGATCACGGCGATCGTTGACCAGCGCCGTGGCCTGCTGTTTCTGCTGCTGGCGCGTGCCCTGCAGCTCTGCCTGCCGCGCGCTGATCTGTCCCTGCAGGGTGTCCAGCTCCTTCAGGTCGGCGGTGATGTCATGGATCCGCTGGCTGCGTTCGCGCTGCAGGTACCGGTGATACGCGAGCGAGCGGTTGCCATCGGCCACGGTGTCCTGCGAGAGCAACAGCTTCAGCGGTGCATGGTTGCCCAAGCGGTACGCCCCACGCAGCAAGCCGGCCAGTTCCTTGCGCTGCTGCTGCAGGCTGCCCTGCAGATCCCCACGCCGCTTCTCCAGACCGGCCAGCGCCGTGTTCTGCTCCTGCAGCGCGGCTTCGGTCTGCGCCAGCGTGCGCCCGGTACGCGCCACCTTCTCGTCCATTTCGCGCAGTTGGCGGCTGGCCTGGTCGCGCTGGCTGTCCAGTTGCTGCCGCTCCTGCGCAACGCCCTTCAGTTCGGTACGCAGTTTCTGCAGTTTGCGTTCGGCCTCGCGGGTGGACTGCGCATGGGCCGGCGCCACCGGCATCAGCCCGGCAGACAGGGCCAGCAGCGCGCCGCACGCCAGCAGGCAGGCGCAGGTGTTAGCGATGCGTGAGGGAAAGGCGTTGTCGCGCAAGAGCGTTCCAGTGACTTCAGGCAGATGCGGTTTCTGGTGCAGCATGGTGACATCTTTGCCGGGCGGCCTGCCAGCCGCATGTGCCACACAAGGAACCGCCATGAACGCACGATCCCTCGCCTTGCTGCTAGCCCTCGCGGCGGCTGCCACACCGGCGCTCGCGCAGGAAGACATCAGCAAGGTCAACGGCAGCATCAGTGCCACCTCCGGTCAGCGCTACGGTGATCTGGACACGGTCAACGGCAGCATCCGCGTAGACGATGGCGTGGAAACCGGCGACATCGAGACCGTGAACGGCACCATCAAGGTCGGCGAAGGAGCGCGCACCGGCGGCATCGCGACCGTCAACGGCGGCGTTCGCCTGGCCGGCGGCGTGATCGCACGCGGCAACGTCACCACGGTCAACGGAAGCATCTTCGCCGACCGCCGCAGCCGGATCGAAGGCCGCGTGGAAACCGTGAACGGTGGCATCGGCCTGGTTGAAACGCAGCTGGCGGGCGACATTGAAACCGTCAACGGGGATGTCACGGTGGGCGTCGGGTCGGTGGTCAACGGCGGCATCCAGATCAAGAAGCCGAGCTTCAGCATTTCATTCACCCCAAACCGGAAGCCCCGCGTCATCATCGGCCCGAATGCCGTGGTGAAGGGCCCGCTGCAGTTCGAGCGTGACGTGCTGTTGTACGTACATCGCAGCGCGACGACCGGTCCGGTCAGTGGCGCGACGCCGGTACCGTTCGATACCGATACCGCGCCTGAAAATTGATTCCATGCGGGGCCTGCCTGAGCGGTCCCGCCCCTACCCTGCAGGATCCTAGATGATGCCCCGCAACCTACTGCTCTGCCTTGCCATCACCGCGGCATTGACCGCCTGCAAGGGCGACGACACCGCGCCCGCCGCAGCGGCGCCGGCCGCGCCCACTGCGACCACCGCCCCGGCTGCCAGCACCCACACGTTCTCGCCGGAGATCAATGCGGCCGACTTCGCCGAACTGGTCAAGACGCTTTCTTCCGACGCGTTCGAAGGACGTGCCCCCGGCAGCAAGGGCGAAGAACTCACGGTCAACTACATCCGTGACCAGATGCAGCGCATCGGCCTGCAGCCCGGCAACGGCGACAGCTGGTTCCAGGACGTGGCGATGACCGAGACCACGGCCGACGAATCGACCTCGTTGAAGATCGACCAGGCCGGCAAGTCCAGCGAGCTGAAGTTCGGTACCGACATGGTGGTGGGTACCCGCACCGGTCAGACCGAGGTCAAGGTCGACGGCAGTGACATCGTCTTCGTCGGCTATGGCGTGGATGCGCCGGAGCAGGAATGGAACGACTACGCCGGCCAGGACTGGAAAGGCAAGACGGTGGTGATGTTCGTCAACGATCCCGGGTTCCATGTGGACGATGCCAAGCTGTTCGACGGCAAGCGCATGACCTACTACGGTCGCTGGACCTACAAGTTCGAAGAAGCCGCCCGCAAGGGTGCGGCTGCCGCCTTGATCGTGCATGACACGGCCGGTGCGTCGTATGGCTGGGACGTGGTCAAGAATTCCTGGGCGGGTCCGCAGTACGACCTGCCGGCCAAGGACGATCCGGACGCGCGCCTGCCGGTCCAGGGCTGGCTGAGTGCGGACGCGGCGAAAGCCTTGTTCGCCGGTGCCGGCCTGGATCTGGCGCAAGCCTACAAGGATGCCAACAAGCGTGGCTTCAAACCGGTGCCGCTGAAGGCCAAGCTGTCGGTGGACCTGAAGAGCACGACCGCGGAGAAGACCTCGCGCAACGTGGTGGGGGTGTTGCCGGGCAGCAGCCGCGCCGACGAAGCGGTGCTGTACATGGCGCATTGGGATCACCTGGGCAAGCATGAAGGCGAGGCCGACGACAACATCTACAACGGCGCGGTGGACAACGCGACCGGCGTGGCCGGCATCCTGGAAGTCGCCGACGCGATGGTGCATCAGGACCCGAAGCCGGCGCGTTCGGCGGTGTTCCTGGCCGTGACGCTGGAAGAGTCCGGCCTGCTCGGCTCGAAGTACTACGTGGCCCACCCGACGTTCCCGCTGGACAAGATTGCCGGTGTGATCAACATCGATGCGATGTCGGTGGCCGGCCGGGCGAAGGACATGACCGTGACCGGCTTCGGCAGCTCGGAGCTGGAAGACATCCTGAAGCCGCTGGCTGCCGCGCAGGGCCGTACGCTGCATGGCGAGAGCGCGGTGCAGAGCGGCTTCTACTTCCGTTCGGATCATTTCAACTTCGCCAAGGCCGGCGTGCCTGCGTTGTATGCCGACGGCGGCGAAGACCTGCGCGAGGGCGGTGTCGAGGCCGGCCGCAAGGTGGCCGAGGACTACGGGCGCAACCGCTACCACGGCCCGAAGGATGAGTTCGATCCGGCGACGTGGAAGCTGGACGGCACCGTGGAAGACCTGCAGTTGCTGCATGGTGTCGGCAAGGAGCTTGCCGCGGGCGACCGCTGGCCGAACTGGTACGAGGGCAACCCGTTCAAGGCGGCCCGCGACGAGATGATGAAGGGCAAGCCGGCAGCCGCTGCCAAGTAACGTCTGGCGTGATGCACAGAAGAAGCGGCGGCCTGCAGGCCGCCGCTTTTTTTATGCCTGACGCCCGTGGGATCGCCCTACATCGCCATGCCTGCGGTGCCAACGCACACCGGTAGCGCCGAGCCACGCTCGGCGAGCGCAGCGGCAGGCAGTTGACGGCCAGCGGCCGTCCCTACCGCNTACTCTCGCATGGCTTGAGCCACACTACCATCGGCGCAGCTACGTTTCACTTCCGAGTTCGGGATGGGATCGGGTGGTTCCATAGCGCTAATTTCACCAGGGAGACGGTTGGAGCGTCGCGTTGCGGCGTGCCCTTGCGGGGGACGCGCATAAGCGCAGCTCACGTTCTTGCCCTTGGGCGGCAGGTACGAAAAAGCATGTACCTACATAAAAAGAAAACCCCGTTGCGTAAGCAACGGGGTTTTCGGGGTATAAACCCTGGCG
>NZ_JACYVC010000010.1:0-169194 GCF_014842145.1 Stenotrophomonas sp. CFBP 13718 | reverse complement strand
AAGCAAAGCGTGGGAGCGGCAGCGCGAATGCGATGACGTGGACCCGCCATTTATGGCACTCAACGCCCCCGCCCAGCCCCACCGCCCGGCCCTGACACATTCCGGTCGCCGCCCGTCGCGTAAAAAAAGAAGGAAGATCGGTAGCGCCGACCCATGGTCGGCGAGCGCAGCGGGCCGTTGGCGGAAACATTCCGCCGAGCACGGCTCGGCGCTACCGCAGGCCCCGTTGGCGCGTCGGGTGGAGGGAGCCCCTGAGTCAGGGGCGGCCGCGAAGCGGCGGGGTGTGGGTGCTGGTGGGACGGGGCCCACGGTTTGCGAAGCAAAGCGTGGGAGCGGCAGCGCGAATGCGATGACGTGGACCCCGCCATGGATGGCGCGAAACAAGGCCCGCATGGATGCAGTTTTTGCCGTCCCCCGCCACCGCACCCCGCCCCGCCCAGCACACAGCTCTGCAGGCCTTTGACGTTGCCGTTGCCGTTGCCGTTGCTGTTGCCGTTGCCGTTGCTGTTGCCGTTGCCGTTGCCGTTGCCGTTGCTTCAAAGCAGGTGCCGGGCGCAGCCCGGCCTCATCCACCCTCAGTCGTCGCGCAGTTCGCCGCCGGGCAGGAACGCCCAGGTACGCGTCACCTGCAGGATGTCGATGTCATCCTTCGTCTGTGGCAGGGCGGGGAAGGGCTGGGCCAGGCGAACCACGCGCAGCGCGGTCTCGTCCAGCAACGGCGTCCCACTGGATCTCAGGATGCGCGCGCTTTCCACGCTGCCATCGCGGCGCACACCGACCGTGATCACGACCTGCCCGCCAAGGCGACGACGGCGCACGTCATCGGGGTAGTTCAGGTTGCCCACGCGCTCAGCGCGGTCCACCCAGGCGCGCAGATACGTGGCCCACGCATACTCGCGGGTGCTGGCTGAAACGAACTTGCGGTTTGGCCGCTTGGCGTACTGCGCCGAACGCAGGTGCACCTCGGCCGCCAGGCGCGCCATGTCGGCATCGCGCTGCTCGCGTGCGTTCAACGGCGCGTCGGAGCGTGGCTGCTCCGGCATCGGCTGCGACTGGGCCTGTGCGACCTGTTGCTCACCATTGCGGCTGCTGACCACCCGCGACTGCGGTGGCGGCGGGGCCGCGGCATCCTGGCGCTGCTGCGGCACCGGACTGCTGCCTGGCAGCGCCTGCGGCACTACCCCCGCCTGGCTGTCGCGTGGGCGCAGCGCCTTGTCGTGCTCGCCACCACCGACCTGACTGGCAGCGGCCAGGAAATCCGCCTGCTTCGGCGTCAACGCGGTGCGCGTCTGGCTGAAGATCACATCCAGCGTCGGCACCAGCGGCGCTTCGCCGCGAACGGCGAAGCCGACGCCCAGCAGCAGCGCGCCATGCACCGCCACCGACAGCGCCAGGGTGGTGCCCAGACGCTGCGCGGAGCGGTCCGCCAAGAGCAGGGGCGCGACCACCGGCATTACGGCAGGCTGGCCTCGATGGCATCGAAGAGGGTGCCGGCGATGTTCAGCCCATACTGGGCATCCAGTTCACGCACGCAGGTCGGGCTGGTCACGTTGACCTCGGTCAGGTAATCGCCGATCACGTCCAGGCCGACGAAGCGCATGCCGCGACGCTTCATCTCCGGCCCCACCTGGGCGGCGATCCAGCGGTCGCGCTCGCTCAGCGGGCGGCCTTCGCCGCGACCACCGGCAGCCAGGTTCCCGCGGAACTCGTCGCCCTGCGGAATGCGGGCCAGGCAGTAATCCACCGGTTCGCCATCCACCAGCAGGATGCGCTTGTCACCGGCAGTGATGTCGGGGATGAACTTCTGCGCCAGGGTCAACTTGCGGTCGCCGTCGGTCAGCGTTTCCAGGATGACGTTGAGGTTCGGGTCGCCCGTGCCGCTACGGAAGATCGAGCGGCCTCCCATGCCATCCAGCGGCTTCAGCACGGCCTGCCCGTGTTCCAGCACGAACGCCTTCAACGCCTTGGCATCGCGGCTGACCAGGGTAGGGGGGCAGCACTGCGGGAACAGCAGCGCGGCGAGCTTCTCGTTGTAGTCGCGCAGTCCCTGCGGGTTGTTGACCACCAACGCACCGGCCGTCGCGGCCACGTCCAGCACCTGCGTGTCGTAGATGAATTCCGCATCGACCGGCGGATCCTTGCGCATCAGCACGACCTGGCCGGGACCGAATTCGGTCAGGCTGAACTCGCCCAGCGTGTACCAGTCGGCCGCGTCGTCGCGGACCTGCAGGGGCGCCGTGCGGGCTACGGCCCGTCCGCTGTCCAGGCTGAGGCCGCCGGGTTTGACGTAGTGCAGGGCATGGCCGCGCCGCTGCGCTTCGAGCAGCATGGCGAAGGTCGTGTCTTTGGCGATCTTGATGTGGGCGATGGGATCCATCACCACGATGACGTTCAGCGGCATGGGAGCACCTGTGGGGCAAGGTGCTGATGGTAGCGGCTCCGGCCCGGTGTTGCCTGCCCCGTGGCGCGCAACGCTGCGTGCGGCCGATGGCCGCAGGCCCGCCGGACGGGGGTTGCGCAGAAGATTCATCGCCGAACTTGCTGGCGGTCACGCAAGTGCGATATAGATACGCCTTCGCAGCGGCACCGACCGAAGTGCCGCGCATGGGGAACGGCAATGACTGAGAACATGACTGCGGGCGGGGAGCTCGCAGGACTCCGGGTGATGGTCATCGATGATTCGAAGACGATCCGCCGGACCGCGGAAACGTTGTTGAAACGGGAAGGCTGCGAGGTCGTCACCGCGACCGACGGCTTCGAGGCACTTGCCAAGATCGCCGACCAGCAGCCACAGATCATCTTCGTGGACATCATGATGCCGCGTCTGGATGGGTATCAGACCTGCGCGCTGATCAAGGGAAACCAGCTGTTCAAGTCCACGCCGGTGATCATGCTGTCCTCCAAGGACGGCCTGTTCGACAAGGCGCGTGGTCGCATCGTGGGTTCGGAGCAGTACCTGACCAAGCCCTTTACGCGTGAAGAACTGCTGGGTGCCATCCGCACATACGTCAACGCCTGACCAGGGGGGAAAGGCAAAATGGCTCGAATCGTTCTTATCGAGGACTCACCGACCGACAGGGCGGTGTTCACGCAATGGCTGACCAAGGCCGGGCACGAAGTTCTGCAAGCGGACAACGCCGAGGACGGGATCGTGCTGGTCAAGGAACACATGCCGCAGCTGGTCCTGATGGACGTCGTGCTGCCGGGCATGAGTGGCTTCCAGGCTACCCGTTCGCTGGCCCGCGACGCGGCGACCAAGAATATTCCGGTCATCATCGTCAGCACCAAGGCGATGGACACGGATAAGGCGTGGGGCCTTCGCCAGGGTGCGCGTGACTACATGGTCAAGCCGCCGCGCGAAGAAGACCTGATCGCCCGCATCAACGAGCTGGTGTCCTGATGCGTTCACCCTTCGACATTCTTGAAGCCTACGAACGGCGCAGCCTCGCCCATGCCGTGCAGTTGCCCGAGCGGCAGTTCGCGCAGGATCTGTGGCGTGGCGTGGGCTACCGGGTCGGCAACCGTCGGCTGGTATCGGATTTCCGCGAAGTGGTGGAAATCGTCCCGATGCCGCCGGTGACGCCGGTGCCCTGTGCGCAGCCGTGGTTGCTGGGCGTGGGCAACCTGCGAGGCAATCTGTTTCCGGTGATCGACCTGAAGCTGTTCCTGGAAGGCAACCGCACCGTGCAGCAGGAAGGCCAGCGCGTGCTGGTGATGCGGCAGGCCGGCGGTGATGTGGCGCTGACCATCGACGAACTGTTCGGCCAGCGCAGCTTCGAGCTGGACCAGGAAGTATCGGTTGGTGGCTTGGCCGAAGGCCGCTACGGCCACTTCGTCGACCGCGCATTCCAGGCCGACGGGCACGATTGGGGCGTTTTCTCGCTCTCGCTGCTGTCGCGCACTCCTGAATTCCGACAAGCCGCTGCCTGAAGGTACCGGTACGTCGTCTCTGCATTGCATTGAACATCGAGGTTGAACGATGAGTACTACTTCGGATTCCAACAAGGCCAGCAAGCTGCGCCTCGGTGGCACCAACGCGTGGTTGATCCTGTTGCTGGTGGCGATGGCGCTGTTCGGCCTGAACACCGGTGTGGCGACCTGGCAGGGCAGCCGTCTGGCCGACGCCAGCACCAAGGCAGCCGATCTGCAGGTGCTGTCCCAGCAGTTGGCCAACCAGGGCCGTGATGCGGTCGCCGGCAATGCGCAGGCGTTCACCGCGTTCAAGGCCACGCGCACCGCGATCGACGAGAACATGTCGACGCTACAGGGCCGTTACGGCAATGAGCCGGGCGTGTCCTCGCCGATCAGCAAGCTGGCCGCGACGTGGCAGCCGCTGGGCAAGAGTGCGACGCAGCTGATCGCCAGTGAGTCGGCGGTGCTGACGTTGGCGGGCAACGCGAACAACTTCAGCGGCGCGATCCCCGGCCTGCAGGCACAGCTCAACGAAGTCGTCCGCGCGATGAGCGCCGCCGGCGCCCCCTCCTCGCAGATCTACAGTGCATTGCAGCAGGTCGTCGTGGCCGGCTCGATGGCCCGTCGTATCACCGAAATCCGGGCCGGGGGCTCATCGGCATCGGCCGCCGGTGATGCGCTGGCCCGCGACATCACGGTCTTCAGCCAGGTGATGGATGCGTTGCGCAACGGCAATGACGAACTTGGCATCGTTGCGGTGCGCGGTGCGGCCGCGTTGGCTGCGCTGGAGCAGTCGCAGCAGCAGTGGACGGCGATGAAAACAGACGCCGATGCCATCCTGGCCAGTTCGCGCCAGCTGTTTGCCGCGCAGGCCGCATCAGCCAGCTTGGCCACCGGCTCGGCGGACATGCTGGCCGACAGCAAGACGCTCTTCAATGCGTTCTCCTCGTTCGGCTCGGTCAGCGATACCCGCCTGTTCCCCAATTTCTGGATCGGCGTGGTCTCCGGTGTCCTGTCGCTGATCGCGATCATCGGCTTCGTCAGCACCTCGGTGCGCGGCCGCTCGCGCGAGCAGGAGCTGCGCTACCAGACCCAGGTGGAATTCAACAGCCGCAACCAGCAGGCCATCATGCGGCTGCTGGATGAAATCAGTTCGCTCGGCGAAGGCGACCTGACGGTGAAGGCATCGGTCACCGAAGACATGACCGGCGCCATCGCCGACGCCATCAACTATGCCGTGGACGAACTGCGCCATCTGGTGACCACCATCAACGACACCTCGGCCAAGGTCGCGCTGTCCACCCAGGAAACGCAGGCCACGGCCATGCAGCTGGCCGAGGCGGCAGGCCACCAGGCCAACCAGATCACCAACGCGTCGGACCGCATCGGCGAAATCGCAGCAAGCATCGAACAGGTGTCGCGCAACTCGTCTGAATCGGCCGAAGTGGCACAGCGCTCGGTGGTGATCGCCGCCGAGGGTGCCGGCGTGGTGCGCGAGACGATCCAGGGCATGGACCAGATCCGTGACCAGATCCAGGAAACGTCGAAGCGCATCAAGCGCCTGGGCGAGTCCTCGCAGGAGATCGGCTCGATCGTGGAACTCATCAACGACATTTCCGAGCAGACCAACATCCTGGCACTGAACGCCGCGGTGCAGGCGGCTTCGGCAGGCGAGGCCGGTCGTGGCTTTGCCGTAGTGGCCGACGAAGTGCAGCGCCTGGCAGAACGTACGTCCGGTGCGACGCGTCGGATCGAGGGCCTGGTACAGGCCATTCAGGCCGATACCAACGAAGCGGTTACCTCGATGGAGCAGACCACGGCCGAAGTGGTGTCCGGTGCCCGCCTGGCGGAAGACGCCGGTACGGCACTGACCGAGATCGAGCGCGTGTCCAATGCGCTGAACAACCTGATCAAGAACATCTCCGTCGCCGCCCAGCAGCAGTCGTCAGCTGCATCGGACATCACCCAGACCATGGGCGTGATCCGGCAGATCACCGGCCAGACATCGCAGGGTGCGGGGCAGACCGCCGAATCGATCGGCCACCTGGCACAGCTGGCCGCCGACCTTCGCCGCTCGGTCGCCGACTTCAAGCTGCCCGCGTAAGCGGTGTGGCGCGGAGAAGCAAGGATCACCTGATGAAGCATCGACATGACATCCGCCACATTGAACGTCCTGCCCGCGTGTGCAGGGTCGTACTGGCGACCGGAGCCCGCCCATGAGCAGCCTGCGTGACGCAATGAGCCACGCCGCCCTCGGCTGGGTGAAACCTGAGTTGGACGAGACCCTGCGCCAGGTGCGCAATGAGGTCGAGTACTTCGTCGAGGCCCCCGCCGATGGCAGCCGCATGCGCCTGTGCGCCGGCTACCTGCACCAGGTGCAGGGCACCCTGCGGATGGTGGAGCTGTACGCCCCGGCGATGGTGGCCGAAGAGCTGGAGCAGCTCGCGCTGGCGATCGGCACCGGCGAGGTGGCCGAGCGTGATGAATCCTGCGCGACGCTGATGCGTGGCAGCGTGCTGCTGCCCGACTATCTGGAGCGCCTGCAGAATGGCCATCGCGATATTCCCATCGTGCTGCTGCCGCTGCTCAATGAGATCCGTGCCGCGCGCGGCGTGGCCGGCATCAACGAAAGCGTGCTGCTGGCGTTCGCGCCCGACAGCGTCAGTGCCAGCGAAGCCGAACTGGACCACGCACGGGGCAGCCTGAGCGGACGCAACCGTGAACTGCTGGATACGGTCGGCAGCGCGGTGAAGGAAGAACTGCTGCGCATCAAGGATGCCCTTGACCTGCATCTGCGCACGGGCGGGCAGCCCGAACAGCTGCACCAGCAGGTACGTGAGCTGACGGCGGTGGGTGACACGCTGGCCATGATGGGCCTGGATGTGGCACGCAACGTGGTGGTGCAGCAGCGTGATGCGCTGAGCGCGGTGGTGGAAGGCAATCAGGCAATCGATGAGGGCATGCTGCTCGATGTCGCCGGTGCGCTGCTTTACGTCGATGCGTCGCTGGATGATCAGGTCGCCCATCTGGGCGCAGCGGGAACCGGCGAGGACGATCCGTCTGCCGCAGAGACCCGCCGCACGCTGGAGGTTCTGGCCCACGAAGCCATCGCCAATTTCACCGTGGCCCGCGAGCACTTCGTCGCCTTCATCGAGACAAACTGGAACCACGCCGAACTGCAGGACGTGCCACGCCTGCTGGGCGAGGTCGGCGGCGCGCTGCGCATGCTGGATCTGCAGGTGCCGGCGGATTATCTGAAGGGCGTGCAGCTGTACATCAAGGCAGAGCTGGTGGAGCGCCAGCGTGTGCCCAGCGGTCGCCAGCTGGACACGCTGGCCGATGCGATGGCCAGCCTGGAGTACTACCTTGAAGCGCTACGCGACCGCCGTCCGGGGCGCGAGAACATTCTGGACATCACTCGCAGCAGCTTGGAAAGCCTGCGTTACTGGCCGCTGCCGGTGGCCGATGCCATCGCGGCTGATGCCGTAGCCAGCGAGCCGGTGCAGCCGGTAGAACGCGAGTCCATCCTGCCGCCGCCGTTGGACGTGCCGGAATTCGACACGCGCCCGTTCGCGGCCGTGTCGCCGCAGGGGCCTCCGCCGTTGCCGGATCTCGTGTTCGACGCACCGCCCACGGCGCGTGATCAGGACATCGCAGAAGACGACATCCACGCGCCGTCGTCCGAACCGACGCTGCTGTTCGCCGCCACAACCGCCGCGCCGCCCGAGGTCCCCGCCTGGGAGCTCGGCAGCTTCCAGGTCGAGCAGACGTCGGACCATATGCCGACCTTCGCCAGCTTCGACCCGGTATCGGCCGAAGATGCGCCGGATCCGTCCGCCTGGTCCATCGAACCGACCCCGCAGGTGGATGGTTCACTCGACAGGGCGGCTGCAGATCTTGAACATGCCGTTTCCGCACCCGCCGGCGCAGCCGACGACACGCTGATCAGCTTCGAGGGCGGCGTGTTCGATCCGGTGCTGGCCGAAGGCGATGCAGACGATGCGTTTGCGGTTCCGGTGAGCTTCCGCTTCGACGACGGCGAGCTCAGTCGCGCCGATGACGTGCTGTCGCTGGATGCCGTGGAAGCGGATGTCATCACGTTCAACGCCGATGGCCTTGCGATGGACAACGTGCTGGCCGCCGATCCGCCGTCCATTGGCGCCGCCGACGACGACGCTACCAGTGCCAGTGCCAGCGACTTCGCCGAGGCGGATGCGCGCTTTCTTGCCGAGCTCGCGGCTGAAGCGGCGGCCTTCAATCCTGCGTTCGGATCGCCGGCCGTGCCGGTGGTGGACGAGGTGTCCGCGGCACCGGTCATCACGGGCCTGCAGGGCGGTTTCGACGAGAACGCCGAGAATATCGATCAGGACATCCGTGATGTCTTCCTCGAAGAGTTCGACGAGGAACTTGAAAACCTGGGCAATCTGCTGCCGGCATGGCGCGCCCAACCCGACAACATGGACCGGCTGCGGCCTATCCGCCGCGTGTTCCACACGCTGAAGGGCAGCGGCCGACTGGTCGGTGCCCGCACCCTGGGTGAATTCGCGTGGAAGATCGAAGGCATGCTCAACCGCGTGCTGGACGGCACGCGGCCGGCATCGCCGGCCGTGGTGGCGGTGGTCGAGCAGGCCTTCGGCGTGTTGCCGGAACTCAACGCAGCGCTGCGTGGCGGCCACCTCATCACCGCGGACCTGCAGGCGCTGCAGTCCATCGCGGATCGCGTGGCGGCCGGCGAGGAGACCTTCCATGTGCCGCTGCCTGCCCGCTCGGTGGACAGGGTGGAAGAAGCCGCCGTCGGGGTATCTGCCGACGACGCGGTCACACCCGCCGTTGATGGCGCCGAGATCCCGGTCGCCGCGGAACTGGACGGAACGCCTGCCAGTATCGACAGCGTGCTGCGCGAGATCCTCGAGGCCGAGGTGGAAGCGCACATGGCCACGCTGCATGGCTGGCTGGAAGCCTCTGGTAGCGAACCGCAGCCGGTCAACGATCCCTTGCTGCGCGCAGTGCACACCATGAATGGTGCATTTGCGATGACCGATGTGCCGGAAATCACCACCGTCACCGGTGCAGCCGAAAGTTACATCAAGCGCGCCCTGGCCGCTGGCGAAGTGCCTACCGCGGATGCGGTGGATGCACTGGCGGCCACCGCGCAGGCAGTGGACGTCACCATGCGTGCCCTGCAGGCCGACGCCCCCCGGGTGCCGCTGCAGCACGCGCTTGCCGAGCGTCTGCAGGCCTTGGCCGCGACGCTGCCGGAAGCCCGCTGGCCCGTCGCCGACGGGTTCGAGGACACCGACGACCTTGCCGACGTGGACGGGCATGTTGAGGCCGTCGAAGCCACGGGGGAGGAGGAAGCACCTGTCGCGCCGTGGCAGCATGCCGACAATGCCGACAATGCCGATACTGCCGACACTGCCGATACGCAGGTGGACGGACCGGTCGAGGTCGAGGCCGACGCTGGCCTGGCGCCGACCGACCCGACGGACGGCGATGCGGACCTCGAGGCCCTGGCCGAATCCATGGTCGAGGAGGGCGAGCTGCGGTTGATCGACGGTGACGAAGCCGCGGAGTGGACGCCAGACGAGGCAGTCGGGCAGGACGCTGTGCCGGTCGACCTCTCTGCGCCCGTCGTGGATCCGCCGATCGAATTGACCGGTGCCACCGATCTGTCGCGCTTCTTCGAAGCAGCATCCAACGTGGACGATGCGCCACTGCGGGATGCGGCCGACGCCGCGTCTGTCGACGCTGTCGAATCGCTCGAAGACGTGGCCGAGCCGGTCAGTGCAACAGACGTAGACGTGCAGCTGACCGGCGCCGAAGACCTGTCGCTCTATCTGGACGATGCCGCGCACGCTGCACTGCCGTCCAGTGCGGGCCCGGATGTGCACGAAGTCGCTGCAGCGGACATCACCGACGCCGAGCAGGCGCCAGCTGACGCTGAGGAAGACGCCGACGACGAACTGCCTGCCGCGCCGACCTTTGGCGATGCCGTGGCCCTGCAGGAAGCGCTGGACGAAGGTCTGCACATCATCGAGGAGGGCGCCGAGGACGAGGAGGACAGTCCGCTGCTCTCGATAGAAGGCCACGACGTGTCTTCGCTGGAGGCCACCGCATTCGCCGAACAGGTGGAAGACGAGCAAGCCGAAGCAGAAGCCGAAGCCGAAGCAGAAGCCGAAGCCGAAGCCGAAGCCGAAGCCGAAGCGGTCTCCGCTGACCGTCAGCCCTACTTCGAGATGGAGCCCCCGACCGTCGCGCCTGCAGGCGAGGACGTGGCGGACGAACAGACGGGGCAGGACGACGAGGTGGCGGCTGCCGATGCGCTGGACTTCAACGTGCTGGACCGCGAGCTGGTCGATATCTTCGTCGAAGAAGGCAAGGATCTGCTGGATCATTGCGATGGCCTGATCAGCGACCTGCGCGCCGAACCGGAGGACCGCGACGCGTTGGCTGGCCTGCAACGTGATCTGCACACGCTGAAGGGCGGTGCACGTATGGCGGGCATCAACGCCATCGGTGATCTGGGGCATGGCATCGAGTCGCTGCTGGAGGCTGTCGCAGCCGGGCGCACCAGCATCGGACACGCCGATGTGCAGTTGCTGGAGCGCGGCTTTGATCGCCTGCACCAGATGCTGACCCGCACCGGTGCGCATCGCGGCGTGGACGCCGCCGATGACCTGGTGGCCGCCTTCGACGCACGTACGCGTGGCCAGGTCGTTCTCGATGGCTCGGCCCCTGAGCCGGCTGTCACACCTGCGCAGCCGACCGCCGCTGACCTCATCGCCAGCCTGCCGTTGTCGGCACCGCTGCCGCTGGACGGCGGTGGCGAAGAAGAGGGGGGCGCACGACCGCAGCAGGAGCAGGTGCGCGTGCGCGCCGACCTGCTTGATCGGCTCGTCAACCACGCCGGTGAAGTGGCGATCTACCGCTCGCGGCTGGAACAGCAGCTTGGTGCCTTCCGCGGCGCCATGGGCGAGCTTGAACGTACCAATGCCCGACTGCGTGATCAGTTGCGTCGTCTTGATCTGGAGACCGAAGCGCAGATCGTGGCGCGCTACCAGCGTGAGCAGGAGCAGGCGGACCACACGTTCGATCCGCTGGAACTCGACCGCTTCTCCACGCTGCAGCAGCTGAGCCGTGCACTGAACGAATCGGCGGCCGATCTGGGCGGGCTGCAGGGTGTGCTGGATGACCTGTCGCGGCAGTACGACACCTTGCTGCAGCAGCAGTCGCGCGTCAGTTCGGAGCTGCAGGATGGCTTGATGCGTGCACGCATGGTGCCCTTCGATGGCCTGGTGCCGCGTCTACGCCGGGTGGTTCGCCAGGCAGGCGTGGATACCGGCAAGCAGGTCCACCTCACCCTGGAAGGCACGCATGGCGAACTCGATCGCAACGTGCTCGACCGGATGGTGGCGCCGCTGGAACACATGCTGCGCAACTCGGTGGCGCACGGTCTGGAAACGGCCGAGCAGCGCCGCGCCGCCGGCAAGCAGGAAGAGGGTGAGATCACCCTGCGCCTGCACCGCGAAGGCTCGGAAATCGTGCTCGACGTGTCGGATGATGGCGCCGGGCTGGACCGCGAGGCGATCCGTCGTCGTGCGTTGGAACGCGGGCTGATCCAGGCCGAGGCGGTGCTGGCGGACAACGAGTTGGACAATCTGATCTTCGCCGCCGGCTTCAGCACCGCCGACCAGTTGAGCCAGTTGTCCGGACGCGGCGTAGGCATGGACGTGGTGCGCAACGAAGTGCGCCAGTTGGGTGGCAGCGTGGAAATCCACTCGGTCCGTGGCCAGGGCGCGCGCTTCACGTTGCGCCTGCCGCAGACGCTGGCGGTGACCCAGGCGGTGCTGGTGCAGATCGGCGAGACCACCTACGCCGTGCCGGTGGCATCGGTCAGCGGTATCGGTCGGATCTCACGCGAGCGCTTCGAAGCGGGCGACAGCACCTACCGCTACAGTGGCGAGGAGTACACGCTGCACGATCTCGGCAGCCTGATCGGCCAGGCGCCGGCGCGCGCCGAGGGCCAGGCCCAGGTGCCGCTGCTGCTGGTCCGCGCAGGCGACCTGCGCGCGGCGGTGGCGATCGACCAGGTGCTCGGCAACCGCGAAATCGTGGTCAAGCCGGTCGGCCTGCAGATTGCGTCGGTTCCGGGCATCTACGGCGCCACCATCACCGGCGATGGCCGCGTGGTGGTGATCCTGGACGTGGCCCCGCTGGTGCGTCGCTTCGTCGCCAACCCGCAGCGTCCGCTGCTGGTTGCCGAACAGGAACTGCAGCGGCAGGTGCCGCTGGTGATGGTGGTGGACGATTCACTCACCATGCGCAAGGTCACCGGGCGCATCCTGGAACGCCACAACTTCGATGTCAGCGTTGCCCGCGACGGCGTGGAGGCGCTGGAGCGACTGGAAGAGCGTGTGCCCGACCTGATGCTGCTGGATATCGAGATGCCGCGCATGGATGGTTATGAACTGGCCACGGCCATGCGTGCCGACCCGCGCTATCGCGACGTGCCCATTGTGATGATCACTTCGCGCAGTGGCGAAAAGCATCGCCAGCGCGCCTTCGAAATCGGCGTGCAGCGTTACCTGGGCAAGCCCTACCAAGAGCTCGACCTGATGCGTAACGTGTACGACCTGCTGGGGATCGCCCGTGTCCGTGAATGACGTAATGCCGCCGCCGGCCGTTGCACTGCTGGCCAGGGAGGGCGCCGCGCGCGACCGCCTGCGTGAAGCACTCGCGCAGGCCGATGTAGCGCTGGTGCTGGAAGAGGATCCCAACGTGCTGGACCCGGCCGCGCTGCTTGCGGTTGCGCCGCAGGCGGTGGTGATCGCGTTGGAGCCTGCGGTGGAGGACGCATTGGAACGCCTCGATGCGGTGCTGTCTTCGCCTGATTTCACCCTGGTGTTCGACGAGGCCGAACTGGCGGCACGCCGCGAAGGGTGGGAAACCCAGCGCTGGGCACGCCATCTGGCGGCCAAGCTGCATGGCCACCGCCAGGTGCTGCCACCGGGTGCGGAAGTCGAAGAAGAGCTCGTGCCGGAACCTGGCCTGCCGGACACTCCCGAGCAGCTGCATGCCAACGCACCGCTGGCGTTCCATGTCGATGAAGCCGTCGACGCGGCCGACCTGCTGGCGGGCGACAGTCTGTACGAGCCCCCGGGCCCTTGGCAGCCATCGCAGGTGACCGAGCGGGACGAGCCGGCCGCCATCAGCAGCCCCGTGCTGCCGTCCGTGCCGCTCGATCACGGAAGCTGGTCCTTGCTGGACGACGAGGCATCCTTTGCCCCCGCCGCACGCGTGGACGCGGGACCGCCGCCCTTGCCGGCATTCGATTCGGATCGACTGTCGCTGGTTGAGATGGACGAAGCGGCCGGCCCTCGTCGCGGTGCCAAGGGCGCGGTGGTGGTACTGGCCGGTATTGGCGGCCCCGATGCGCTGCGTCGCCTGCTGGCCGCGCTGCCGGCCCGCCTCGACGTGCCCCTGCTGGTCCGCATGCCGCTGGATGGCGCGCGCTACGGCAACCTGGTGAAGCAGATGGCACGCGTCTCTCCGCTGCCGGTCGAGCTGGCTGAAATCGGTGCCGACGTCCTTGAGGGGCAGGTGTACATCCTGTCCGATGATACGGCCGCCGCCCTGCGGGACGGCGGGTTGTATTTCCTCGGCAGCGCGCAGGGTCTGGACCTGGCCGCGTTGCCGCCCGCGCACAGTGCGGTGATCCTGCTCAGCGGTGCCGATCTGTCCCAGGTCGACCCGGCGCTCACCCTCGCCGAAGCCGGTGCGTGGGTCGGCGGCCAGGTCGGTGAGGGATGCTATGACCCGGCTGCCGCAACCGCGGTGGTCGCTGCCGGCATGTTCGCCGGCGAACCCCAGGAGCTGGCGCAGGCCATCAGTGCGCGCTGGGAACTGCCTGAGCAAGGAGAGCCGTCGTGAGCCATGCCAATAATGATGAAATCCGCGGTGTCCTCATCCAGTCCGGACCGGAGCGCGTGCTGCTGCCGAATGCGACCGTCGCTGAAATGATGGCCAAGGTGCAGGTCGAGCCGACGGCGGACGGCCCGCACTGGCTGCTGGGTCGGCTGGCCTGGCACGGCTGGGACATACCGCTGGTGTCCTTTGCCCGCTTGTCCGGCCTGGGCGAAGAAAGCGTGGGCAGCAACAACAAGGTGGTGGTGTTGAAATCGCTGGCAGGCCACGCAGAGCGACCGTATTACGCGGTGCTGACGCAGGGCTTTCCGCAGTTGATTTCGGTGCCGCGTGACGGTCTGCTGGCAGACGCGTCGGAAGAGAACCTGCCCGACAGCGTGCACATGCGCGTGCTGCTGGGCGAGCAGAGCGCACTGCTGCCGAACCTGGATGCGCTGGAAAGGGCGCTTGATTCACTGCACTGAACTGCCCGCGCTTCGCGCTCGCCGAGCAGCCGTGAGAGATCCGTAGCGCCGAGCCACGCTCGGCGGATGGCGTCCGTGACCGGTCAGGCCGGAACTGCCCGCGCTTCGCGCTCGCCGAGCACGGCTCGGCGCTACCGTCAGAAGGCGGCACCGCGCAACCGTGGGATACCCGTAGCGCCGAGCCACGCTCGGCGGATGGCGTCCGCGAGCTGGCGCAGGGTGAACTGCCCGCGCTCCGCGCTCGCCGAGCACGGCTCGGCGCTACCGTCAGAAGACGGCACCGCACAACCGTGAGACATCCGTAGCGCCGAGCCACGCTCGGCGGATGGCGTCCGCGAGCTGGCGCAGGGTGAACTGCCCGCGCTCCGCGCTCGCCGAGCACGGCTCGGCGCTACCGTCAGAAGACGGCGTCGCGTCACCGTGAGACATCCGTAGCGCCGAGCCACGCTCGGCGGATGGCGTCCGTGACCGGTCAGGCCGGAACTGCCCGCGCTTCGCGCTCGCCGAGCACGGCTCGGCGCTACCGTCAGAAGACGGCACCGCACAACCGTGAGACATCCGTAGCGCCGAGCCACGCTCGGCGGATGGCGTCCGCGAGCTGGCGCAGGGTGAACTGCCCGCGCTCCGCGCTCGCCGAGCACGGCTTGGCGCTACGCGTCAGCCGAGGTCACCCAGCCGTGCCTGCAGCGCGGCGATCGCCGCGAGGCCCGCCGTTTCCGTGCGCAGGATGCGCGGCCCCAGCTGCAATCCCTGAAAGCCGGCCGTGGCGAGCAGGTCGCGGTCACGTGGCGACCAGCCGCCTTCCGGGCCGATGGCCACGACGATGCCGCCGGGCGGGGCAGCGTGCAGGGTGGACAGGCGATGGCTGCCCAAGGGATCCAGGGTCAGCCGCAGTGTGTCTTCGGGCAGCGTCGCGACGGCGGCCGCCAACGACAATGGAGCGCCGACCTGCGGAATCCGCGCGCGCCCGGACTGGCCGCACGCCGATTGCACCACGCTGTTCCAGTGCGCGACCCGCTTTTCTGCGCGCGCGCCATCCAGTTTGACCTCGGTCCGTTCGGCATTGACCGGGATCACGGCCGCCACCCCCAGTTCCGTTGCCTTCTGCAGGATCAGATCCATCTTCTCGCCACGCGCTACGCCCTGCAGCAGGGTGAGGGGCAAGGGGGATTCGTTGTCCAGTCGGCTGGCCCGGTCGATCCGTACCTGCGCATCGCGCTTGCCCACCGTGACCAGGGTGGCGTGGTAATCGTGGCCATCCCCATTGAAGAGCACGCAGCCATCGCCCTCGCGCAGGCGCAGTACGCGCACCAGGTGGTTGGCGGTCTCTTCAGGCAGTGAAAATGTCTGGCCCGCCTGCAGTGCAAGCGGCACCGGGCAGCGGGTCACACGCATGCACAGGTCTCCTTGCGGCGCGCAGGCCGCGCACCGCGGTCATGGAACAACGGGTTTTCGAACGGGTTGCCCTGCGGGGAGGGCTGCGTCTCTGCTAGCATCGTGAGCTCATGAACATGTTGCTGCCTTCGTCCATTCTATCGGCCCGCGCGGGGCATTCCGCATGAGCCGTCGCCTGCCCATCATCCATCGGATCACCGACGAGGAAAACGGGCCCTTCCAGCGCCAGTATCTGGACCTGGAGTTCTCCAATGGCGAACAGCGGCGATTCGAGCGCCTGGTCAGCCGTGGCCACGGTGCCGTCGTGGTGGTGCCGATGCTGGACGAGGACACCGTGCTGCTGGTGCGGGAGTACGCCGCGGGCATGCACCGCTACGAACTGGGCCTGGTGAAGGGACGGATCGACGCGGGCGAGACGCCGGAACAGGCGGCCGATCGCGAGCTGAAGGAAGAAGCCGGTTATGGCGCGCGGCGCGTGGACGTGCTCCGCGCGATGACGCTGGCCCCTACGTACATGAGCCATCAGTCATGGCTCGTCGTGGCGCGCGATCTTTATCCGGAGAAACTGCAGGGCGATGAACCCGAAGAGCTGGAAGTCGTGCCGTGGAAGCTCGCCGAACTCGATCAGCTGATGCTGCGCGAGGATTTCTCCGAAGGCCGTTCGCTGGCGGCGCTGTTCATCGCGCGGCAGTGGCTGCAGGGTCGCCCATGAGCCGGCATGCCGCCGCGTCACGGTGTCGCGGGCGCCTGCTGCCGTGACCCACGTACGCATCACGACCGACCTGCGCGAAACCGTCATCGCCATCGCCCAGGATGCGGCGGCCGCCATCATGCAGGTGTATGCCACCGGGTTCGACGTCAGCCTGAAGGATGACGACAGCCCGGTAACCACGGCGGACCTGGCGGCCAACGACCGCATCGTCAGTGGGCTGCTGCGGCTGACGCCGGACCTGCCCGTGCTGTCGGAAGAGTCCGTTGCCGCCGACTGGGAGACGCGACGCCACTGGGGCGCGTACTGGCTGGTCGACCCCTTGGACGGCACCCGTGAGTTCATCAAGCGCAATGGCGAGTTCAGTGTGAACATCGCGCTGGTCTACCAGGGGGCACCGACCTTCGGGGTGGTACTGGCACCGGTAACCGGCCTGGTGTGGCACGCGATGCGGGGTGAGCAGGCGTATCGACGGCAGGGCGCGCATGACACGGTGCTGCGCACGCGCGCGCCCGCCCATGCCCCGCTGCGCGTTGCCGCCAGTCGTTCACACCGGTCCGCGCGCACCGAGGCGCTGCTGCAGCGGATGGGTGACATCGAGACCGTGGCACAGGGGTCTTCGCTGAAGTTCTGCCGGATCGCCGAGGGCGATCTGGATGTCTATCCGCGGTTGGGACCGACCAGTGAATGGGACACCGCCGCGGGCCAGTGTGTCCTGCATGCCGCCGGCGGCGCCGTGCTGTCGGCGAGCACGGGCAAACCCTTCCGCTACAACCGCCGCGAGAGCCTGCTCAACGGTGACTTCATGGCACTGGGTGATCCTGCGTTGCCCTGGCGCGGCTGGCTCGACGACAGCAACGGGAGTACCGAATGAGCGCGACCGACGCAGCAACCGAACTGGGCCGCCTGCTGGCGATCATGGCGCGCCTGCGCGATCCGGACGGTGGCTGTCCGTGGGATCTTGAACAGGACTTCTCCACCATCGCCCCGTACACCATCGAAGAGGCGTACGAAGTCGCCGATGCGATTGATCGCGGTGACCTGGATGATCTGTGTGACGAGCTTGGGGACCTGCTGCTGCAGGTCGTGTTCCATGCCCGGATGGCGGAAGAGCAGGGCGCGTTCGCCTTTGCCGACGTTGCCCGCTCCATCAATGAAAAGATGGTCCGCCGCCATCCGCATATCTTCGCCGATGCCAGCGTGGACGATGCCGCCCATGTGCTGCGCAACTGGCACGCCATCAAGCGGGAAGAGCGTGCGGCCAAGGGCGAAACGGATCGCTCGGCGCTGGCAGGTATCTCGCGTGGGCTGCCGGAATGGCAGCGCGCACTGAAGCTGCAGTCGCGCGCCGCCAAGGTGGGATTCGACTGGTCCGGTCCCCTGCCGGTGCTGGACAAGGCGGCAGAGGAACTCCAGGAGCTGCGCGCGGAGTTCGAGCGGGGTGACATCGCCGGCAACAAGGCGCGGCTGCAGGAAGAGCTGGGCGACCTGCTGTTCGTCTGCGCGAAACTGGCCCGGCAGGCCGATGTCGACGTGGGCAGTGCACTGCGCGGTGCGAACCACAAGTTCGAACGTCGATTCCGGGCGATGGAAGGCTACGCCGACGCTGCGGGCGAGCGCATGGCGGACTTGGACCTGCAGGCGCAGGAAGTACTCTGGCAACGCGCGAAGGCGGACGAAGCCGCATCGTGAAGACCTTCGGGCTGTTCCTGATCACGGCGCTGGCCGAGATCATCGGCTGTTACCTGCCGTGGCTGTGGCTGCGTCGTGATGGCAGCGCGTGGCTGCTGCTGCCGGCCGCGGCCAGCCTGGCATTGTTCGCCTGGCTGCTGACCCTGCATCCCGATGCCAGTGGGCGCATCTATGCGGCCTACGGTGGCGTGTATGTGGGCACGGCGCTGCTCTGGCTTTGGCTGGTCGACGGCATCCGTCCCGGTCGGTGGGACGTGCTGGGCGTGTCGCTGTGCCTGGCCGGCATGGCCGTGATCATGTTCGCTCCACGCAGCGGGGCGTAGTCAGCGCCCGCCCCACCCGTGCAGGCCCCGCATCGGGTGCTCAACGTGCCTGACAGCCCAGCATCGTCAGGTCGATGGCATCGGCCATGCGCGCATAGCCTTCGTCGTTGGGATGCAGGTGATCGCGCGTGATGCCGGCAGGCAGTGATTCCGGCGTGGCCGGGTCGCGCAGCGCCGCATCGAAGTCCACCACGCCGTCAAAGCCGCTGTCATCGCCGCGCGCCCATGCATTGATCGTGGTCCTAGTCGCGGCCGATAGCGGTTCATAGCGCTCGGAGCCACCGAAGGGCGTCAGCGTGCCGATGAACGCGCGCGCGCCGTGCTGGTGCAGGCGCGTGGCGATCTGTCGATAACCCAGCAGCATGTCGTCGGCCGTGCGGCCGGGCAGCGGTGTGGGTCCGCCGCCATGGCGGATATCGTTGATGCCTTCGAAGAGGATCATCTGATCGGCATCGGCTACGGCGATCACGTCGCGGTCCAGCCGGGACAGCGCGCTGTGGCTGCGCCCGTGGTCCAGCAGCTTGTTGCCGCTGATGCCTTGGTTGAGCACGACGAAGCGGTCCGGGCAGGCCTGCTGCAAGCGCACGGCCAGGCGCTCGGGCCACTGGTTGTACGAGCCGCGTGCTGCCGTGGCGCCTTCGGTGATGGAATCACCCAGCGCCACGATGACCGATGGTCGATCCGCGCGCTGCACCAGCACCGCCGAAATCACATTCTGGCGATAGGACACGGCCACGCTGTCGGCCACGCGCGGCTGTCGGCCCTCGGCCACCCGCACGGTGGTACGGCGCACGGCGGGGCGCGTCGCCTGTGGGAAATAGGCGGTGACCTGGATCTCATCCAGCGCCGCGGCCTTCAATGGCAGCGGATCAGTCAGCAACGCAGCCCCTACCGGTACGTCGATGACCCTGCGTCCGTCCACCTGCACGGGCAGCGGGCGGCCGGAGGAACCGCGTACGGTCATGTCTTCCACCCGCAGTGGGGACGTGCCCAGTTCATTGCTGATGCGCAGGCGCAGCGCGTCGGCGCGGCTGCCCAGCCGGATGTCCTGGCGGACGGTCTGTGCAGCGAACTGCACGGGGACCTGCGGCGTGCCGTCCAGGCGGTCCGGCGCGGGTGATGCGGTCCAGGCAGTGACCCACAGCGGCTGCGCGGGGGCAGCCGATGCGGACAGCGCGGAACCAACGGCAAGGGAAAGAGCGGTGATCCAGCGCAGCATGGTGAAACTCCGGTCAGGAGAAGAACGTGCCGCCGTTGACGTCGATGTTCGCGCCGGTGATGAAGGCGGCCTCGTCCGAGGCCAGATACACGGCCACGTCGGCTGCTTCCTGCGGACGACCCTGGCGACGCAGCGGCGTACCGGCGGCTACGGCGGTGCGCACTTCCGGCTTGGTGAACTCGTCATGGAACCGCGTGGCGATCATGCCGCAGCACAGCGCGTTGACCCGGATGCCCTTCGGGCCCAGTTCCTTGGCCATGGCGCGGGTGAAGGTCATCACGCCGGCCTTGGCGGTTGCATAGATGGATGCACCGGGGCCACCGCCATCGCGACCGGCCTGCGACGCGAAGTTGACGATTGCCGCGCCTTCGCCCATGTGCGGCACTACGGCATGGGTGGTGAGGTAGGTCGAGGTCAGGTTGAGGTCGATCACCTTGTGGAAGAACGCCGGATCGATGTCGGCCAGCGGGCGACGCTCGACCATGCCACCGGCCACGTTGATCAGCAGGTCGATGCGGGGACCGAACGCGGCCTGCGCGGCAGCCACGAGCCCGGCGACGGCGGCCGGATCGGTCACGTCGGCGCGATGCAGGATGGCCTGGCCACCGGCGGCTTCGATCTGCGCCAGTGTCTCGCGTGCGCTGGCTTCGTCGTTGGCGTAGTTGAAGCAGACGCGGGCGCCGGCGGCGGCGAGTTTGATCGAAATGGCGCGACCGATATCGCGGCCGCCACCGGTGACGATGGCCACCTTGTCCTGGAATGACATGCGTTGGAACTCCTTTGTTACGTGGGGTGTGTGAGAGAAAAAAGGGTCGAGGAACGTAGGCGTGCGCTCAGCGCTGCGGCGCAGGCGTCGGCGTGGGTGCATCGAGGCGACGGATCGTGCCGGTGAACCACCACAGCGCGACCAGCGACAGCGGCACGAGGGCGGCGACGAGCATGAACATCGGGGCATAGGACTCGCGGGTCAGCACCGGCACCAGCCACGTGGTGATCAAGGTGCCGGCAACGGCGGCCAGGCCACCCAGGCCGGCCAGCGTGCCCACCGAGCGCCCACCGAACAGATCGCCCGGCAGAGTCTGGATATTGCCGATGGCGACCTGGAAGCCGAACAGCACGGCGGCGATGGTCAGCACCGCGGCCAACGGGCCGGCGGCCATCACCGCGCCCAGCAGGGCAGGCGCCATGATGATGCAGCCGAGGGTGATCGACCACTTGCGGGCGCGGTCCACGCTGTGCCCGGCGCGGATCAGCCGGCCGGACAGCCAGCCGCCGGTCAGGCTGCCGAGCATCGCGCCGACGAAGGGCACCCACGCGAACAGGCCGATCTGCTTGATGTCGAAGCCGAAGGTTTCTGCCAGGTAGATCGGCAGCCAGGACACGAACAGCCACCAGATCGGGTCCAGCAGGAAGCGGCAGGCGAGCATGCCCCAGCTCTGCCGGTGCGCCAGCAGCTCACGCACACTGCGGCGCGGTGCAGCGGGATCGGCGGCGCCGGCCTGGTCTTCCATGATCAGGCGACGCTCGGCATCACTGACCCACGGGTGTTTGTCCGGCCCTGCGCGGTACACGAACAGCCACGGCAGCAGCCACAGGAAGCCCATCGCACCGATCACCACGAACGTCCCGCGCCAGCCCAGCCACAGGTACAGGCCGGCAATGGCGGGGGCAGACACGATCGCGCCGATGGAGGCGCCGGCGTTGAAGACGCCCTGTGCCAGCGCACGCTCGCGTGCCGGGAACCACTCGGCGTTGGCCTTGACCGCACCCGGCCAGGCGCCGGCTTCGCTGACGCCCAGCATCGCCCGAACCAGACTGAACGACAGAATGGAATGAGTGACCGCATGCAGGGCGATCGATATCGACCACACGCTGATGGACAGTGCGAACCCCATTCGCGTGCCGATCAGGTCGAACAGCCGGCCGAACAGGAACTGCCCAGCGGCGTAGAACAGCATGAACACCGTCACCAGCAGCGCGTAGTCATCCTTGGTGGCCCCGACTTCGCGGGCGATCTCCGGCCACATCACCGCCAACGCATTGCGGTCGATGTAGTTGATCACCGTCGCGACCGCGATCAGGCCCACGATCAGCCACCGCACTGCCGAGCGGACCGGCACCTTGCGCAACCGCGCGCCGGCAGAAGACACGTTCATCGGCCGCCCCGCTTGCCGGCGGCCTGGTCCATGCGCGCATGGCTGCCGCGCCACGTGTAGGTATGGCCATCCACCACCACGCTGTGTTCGCTATCGGTACTGCTGTCATCGGCAACGCCCAGTGCGATGCGCGCGCCGCTGGCCAGCGTCAGCTGCAGCAGTTCGGCGTCCTTGCCGCGCACGCGCACCAGCGCAGTGACCTGGCTGTCGGCCCCGTGCACGTACTCGGCCGTGCCGTTGTACTCACCGTGCGGTTCCAGCACGCTGAAGAAGCTCACTTCGCGCTGGCCTTCCACGCGCTGCACCAGCGCCGGTTCGCGGCGCAGGTTGAACTCGGGATCGTTCGCACCGCTTTCCACCAGCAGCGCCCGTGATGGCGCGGTGCTGCCGAAACGGTAGGTGTAGAAGCGTCCATCGAGCAGCCAGGCCAGGCTGCGCTGTTCGGTGCCGGGCGCGCTGCGCGCGTCCACCCACAGATGCTGGTAGCCGTTTTCCGCGCCCAGCACGGGACGCTGCTCGACGAACCGTTCGGCTTCGAACCCGGTGCTGACGATGTGGCCGTTGAAGTGCAGGGGCAGGTCGAAGCGGGCCGCCTTCTCACCCTTCACCTGCATCAGGTCCAGCACGACCGGCAGGGCCAGATCCGGATGGCGCAGCAACGCCTGGGTGCGGGTGAACGTCACGCCGGGGTACGCATCGCGCATCGTGGCCGAGGCAACCTGGGTATCTTCATCGGCCTGGAAGAAACGCACGGTCGGCGCATGCGCTTCGCCCCGCTTCCAGTCGCCGTTGAAGTGGCTCTTTTCATCCACCACCAGCGTGTTGTGGGCGATGGTCTGTTTGGCCCAGCTGCGGTTTTCGGCCAGGTAGATGCCGCCGCGCTTGGCTTCCACATTGAGGAAGCGCGCTGAACCGTAGTCCGTCACCACGCGCTGCCCGTTGTCATAGAACAGCCAGTTGAGCTTGTCGAAGTGACCATGGCCCATGCCCTGCATGGTGTCTTTCTGTACCAGTACCTGGCCGTCTTCGTCGCCCATGCGCAGAATCGCCAACCCGCCGCGATCACCGTCCGGGCCATCGCGCAGCAGCATCGGGCGGTAATCGAAGGGTTTGGCCTTGCCGGCGGCCAGCGCCTGGGCGACCTGCAGGCCCTCCGGGGTCAACAGCAGGCGGTCCTGGTGCTGGGCCACCGACAGCAACTGGTCGTCACCGCTGCGCGCGTATGCGATGCCGATGCCCGCCACCAGTTCTTCCGTATCCACGCCCTTGTCGAGGATGGCGTCGTTGATCGGGAAAAACAGGCCGCCGTAGCTGCTCTGCACGAGCACATCGACGGCCTTCAGCAGCACGCCGTCGCGGCGCTCGAAGATCTTCCGCTGCGGCTCGTTGCGCTCGATGGCATTGGCGAACAACAGGAATGGCGCCAGGGCATAGCGCTGGTAGTAGGGGCCTTCTTCGTAGTACCCGTCGGGCGAGAACAGCAGGTCGACCTGGCGCAGGAACCCGAATTCGTCGTCCTTGCGGCTGCCGCGCAGCGATTTCTCCACCAGGTCCTGGTCGCGCAGCACGTAGCCGGTCATGCCGGTGGCCGCCACCGCCCAGGTGGAGTGATTGTGGATCTGGTCGAAGTTCTTCGGCTCGCTGGCAAGGAACTCGGCCATCGGCCGGAACACGCGGTCATCGATGGTCTGACGGTCCTTGGCGGGCAGCGCGTCGCGGATCGCGTCGTAGCCCTGGACGGCGTTCACCAGCCACACCGAGTCATTGAGTACCTGCCAGAACACCCGGCCCGGGATCTGCCCGCGTCCTTCCGGATGCGGGCCCAGGGTGGGGTACAGCGCGGCGTATTCCAGCAGCATGCGTCGGGCGTAATCGACGTAGGCGGTGTCGCCGGTCAAGCGGTACAGCGTGCCGGCGGCCAGCAGCGCCTGGTAGTTGCGCTTGTGCTGCTCATGCGTGCGCCCGCCGCCCTTGTCCTTGGGAAAGGGGACGTCGATGCCGGCCTTCATCATCCGCCGCAGCATCGCCTCGTTACGTGCCTGCTCCTTGGCGAAGGAAGGATAACGAGCGCCCTCGCTGGCCATCTGCTTCCATTGGCTGGCGGTGACCAGCACCGGCGCCACTGCGGTTTCGGCCGGCGTGGACGCCGCCGTCGCCGCGTAGGCGGGCGCGGGCAGCACGGCCACGGCGCCGCTGGCCGTGGCCAACGCGAGGGCAAGCGACAGGTACGTGTGCTTCATCGATCAGCTCCATTGGTGGGCAGGCGGTGGCCGACAGCGGCCGCATCCGTCCATTCCCCTTGTTTGGGATACCAGGCCACGCCGGTGGCATCGCGGGATGTCACGCTCAGGGTGGCAGAGGCGCCGGCCGATGGGAGGGCCGGCGAGGGCACCCACAGTCCGTTCGACGCCTGTACGAGGGTTGCCGCGACGCTGTCCACGCCGCCGGGCAGGGCGGGGGACGCGAGCGGCGACTGCAGGTTGCCGGTGGAGGCGACGCCGGCCATGCTGCCGTTCACCGTGAACGGATCCGCGCCAGTGCGGTTGACCAGCAGGTTGTTGCGGAAGCGGCTGTTGCTGGCGGGCACCACGATGCCGGTCGCCGCGTTGTAGCCGACGCCGAAACTCACCTTTGACACATCGACGAAGGTGTTGCGCTCGATCGTCGCATCGACCACCGGCGCGTAGCCGGACAACGCCGGCGTGGCCTGGCCATGCATCACCGCCAGCGCTGCGCGGTTGCTGCTGCCGGCCAACCCCTGGAAGTAATTGTTGCTGACCTGCTGCTGTGCATTGATCACCCGCACGCCGCCGGTGCCGGACTTGCCATCACCGAGGAAGATGTTGTCGATCACCTGGTTGCCGTTGCCATGACGCAACGTCAATGCGCCGGCCGAGCGATAGAACACATTGCCGCGGTAAACGTTGCCGCCGGACTTGTTGGAAATGATCTCGGTCTCGCCGTCGCAGCCCTCGAACCAGTTGTACTCGACGGTGCTGTTGGAATCGCTGAGCGAGCTGTCACTGGTGCCCACGCGCAGGGTTTCGCCGCCGTTGACGCCCAGCGCCGGGCGCGGGCCGAACCAGTTGTGATCGATGCGGTGCTGGTTGTCCAGGCCCTGTGCTGCATCGCGCACCACCACCACGGTGGGGCCGGCGTTGGTCTTGCCGCGCAGCTGGCTGTGGTCGAGCCGGTTGAACGCGCCGTAGAGCATCACCCACTGATCCTGGTCGCTGCTGTCCGGGTTGCTGTAATCGTCTATCACCACACCGCTGACCCGGCTGTGGCGGGCGACCGATTTGCTGGATTCACGGAAGGCCACCACCGCCTCGCTGGGCGAAAAGCCATCGCGGAACACCAGATCCGCCACGTGCAGGTACTCACCCGCCAGCCGCAGATCCGATTGACCGCTGAGGATCACCTGGCCGGGCGTCTGCGCGCGCAGAGTGATCGGCGCCGCCGCGGTGCCGTTCGCCTTCAGCAGCAGCCGTGCATCGGTCCACGTGCCATTGGCCAGCACCACCTCATCGCCGGGCTGGAGAGTGGCCGCTACCGTGTTGAACGCACTCACGTCGTGCACCAGGTGGCTCGCCGCATGAGCGGCCCCGGCCCACGAAGCACCCGTGACCAACAGCAGTGCTAAAGGCAGGGATTGTGATGGAAACTTCATGGTGTCTCCTCCGGACGATGGCACTGACGCAGGACGGATTGTAAGCCGGTTTGCTAGACCAGTGGGATGCAGTTGTAGGGCATGTGTGTCGGCAAGTCATGCTGCAACAGCACAAGATTTCATGCTGAATTGGCCTATAGCAAAGGTAAGACGAAAGAATCAGTCCAATTGGTTGACATTTGTGTGTCCGCATGTCGAAAGTGCGCCCCATGCCCGCACTGCGGGACATCCTTTGGGAGGAGGACACCATGCGTCGTATCGAAATGCCTGCAGCACCGTTCCACCGAAATGCCCTGTCCCTTGCCCTGATGGCTGCGCTCTTCGCCAGCGGCCCGGCAATGGCGCAGCAGACCGACCCGCCGCCGGCAGGCGGCACCGCGACCAACCTGGACCAGGTCCAGGTGACCGGCATCCGCGAGTCGATGCAGAGCTCGATCAACAAGAAGCGCGACGACACGGTCATCTCAGACGTGTTGTCGGCCGAAGATATCGGCGACCTGCCGGCCCCGTCGCTGGCGGACGCCATCGAAACGCTGACCGGTGCAGCGTCTACCCGTGACAAGACCGGTGCATCGGAAATCTCGATCCGTGGCTTGGGCGCGTTTCTCAGCAGCACCAACTTCAACGGGCGCGAGATCACCAACGGCAGCGGCGATCGTTCGGTGAACTTCAACATGTTCCCCGCCGAGCTGATCAACACGGTCGCGATCTACAAGACCCAGCGGGCCGACATCATCGAAGGCGGCGTGGCCGGCACCATCGGCCTGGAAACGGTCAAGCCGCTGGAGTACGGCAAGCAGGCGATACAGTTGGACCTGCGTGGCAGCTGGGCGGAGTACGACAAGAAGTATCGCGACGACGACGGCATCGGCTATCGCGGCACCGCCAGCTACATCGACCAGTTCGAATTCAAGAACGGCGGAAAGCTGGGGGTATCGCTGGGCGTGCAGCGGCTGGACGGGTCGGATCCGGAAGAGAGCATCACCAGCGGATCCACCTGGTATGCCTGCGATGGCCGGGTCAACGTGGCCAACGCGAACTGCACCGAGCCGGGTGCAGCGGCCATCGCGGCCGGCACGCCGTTCTACCTGGTGCCCAGCAGCCGCATCTATCGCCTGAAGCAGGAACGCAACGACCGGCAGAGTGAGTTCGCTGCGGTGCAATGGCGCCCCAACGACGTCGTCGAGGTCAACGTCGATGTCGAGCACACGGACCGCAACTGGTATGAAAACCGCAGCGACCTGAGCCTGTCGAATGCGCGGCGTGGCATCGTCAACCGGGTGGTCGACGAAGACGGCGTGCTGCGCCAGCTGTCCGGCAGTACCTCCATCGATTCGACCTCCAACCGCTACACGCGCAACGAGGAATACACCGGCGGCGGAATCAACCTGATCGTGCGGCCGAGCCCGGCCTGGGAGCTGTCCACCGACCTGTCCTATTCGCACACCCAGCGCGTGGACGACGAGCGTGCCACCCGCCTGCGGGCCAACCAGCGCGATACCGCCAATGCGATCGTGCCGGGCATCAGCAGCGGGACCACCGGCTATGTGAACTACGACTGGGCCTGGCAGGGCGAGGTGCCCAGCGTGGCACTGGATCCGGCGTTCGATGCGAGCAATTGGGACGCCTACACCGGCGCCGCCCGCGTCACCTCCAGCCAGACCGAGAACGACCATCAGATCCGCGCCGGCCGCTTCGATGCCAGCTTCATGCCGGAGGAAGGATTCTTCACCCGCATCAAGGCAGGGCTGCGCGCCAGCCAGGCGGACTACACCCTGCGTGACAATACGCTGATCACCGATTACGACCAGCGCGTGGCGGGCGACAAGGCCGCCATCATCGCGGCCAACACCAGCTGCCGCGCGGCGTTCCCGCAGAAGGATTTCATGGATGCCGCCAGCGGCAACACGATCTCCGAGTGGGCGTACTTCGATCCGATGTGCCTGTACCAATCCTTCCGCGGTACCACCGACAACCTGCTCGATCCGGATCGGCCGGACCCGAACAACGTCGACATCACCGAGAAGACACGCTCGCTGTATCTGCTCGGTGAGTTCAGCAGTGAGTGGTTCGGCCTGCCCGTCACCGGCAACGTCGGCGCGCGCTGGGTCAAGACCGACGTGCGTTCCGAAGGCGTACGCACCGGCCTGACCGTGCGTGACAACGGCGACGGCACGATCCGCCTGCAGCCGACCGGCGAGTTCAGCACGCAGACGTTCAAGGCCGGCAACGACAAGCTGCTGCCCAGCGCCAATGCGTCATTCGCGCTGCGTGAGGACCTGCTGCTGCGTGTCGCCGGCTACCGCGCGATGTCGCGCCCGGACATTTCCGCGCTGGGTGCGGGCCGCACGATCAACGTCAACAGCGATGCGACCTTCGGCAACCTGGCCGATGCACTGGACGACATCAGTGCCAGCGGCAACCCGGCCGCGCAGCCGCTGATGAGCTGGAACGGCGATCTGTCGCTGGAGTGGTACCCGAACCCGGATACGCTGCTGGCTGCCGCCGTGTACTGGAAGCAGTTCAATGGCGGAACCGCGACCTCGCTGGTGGATGAGACCTACACCATCGATGGCCAGACGGTGACCGTGCCGGTGCGCCAGCAGGTCACCACCGACGAAGACAGCACGCTGACCGGTATGGAGCTCAGTGCGACACACCGCTTCTCGTACCTGCCGAAGCCGTTTGACGGCCTGGGCTTCAAGGTGAGCTACAACTACGCCGATTCGGATTACGAGACGCAGGATTCGCGTCTGGGCGAGCAATTGGCCAGCGATGGCAGCGTCATCCCGGCGATCGTGCCGACGGCCGGCTTGAGCGGGTTCTCGCGGCACGTGCTGTCCGGTTCGCTGTACTGGGACGTGGGCCCGTTCAACATCCAGGCGATCGCCAAGTTCCGCTCAAGCTACTACCAGGATTTCACCGGCAACACCGCACAGCAGAATCGCTACTACGACGACAACACCAGCGTGGACCTGCGCGCGCGTTACCGGGTCAGCCGCAACCTGTCGCTGTCACTGGAACTGATGAACCTCACCAACGAACCGCGCGTGGCGTACCAACCGTCCTTTGGCAACTTCCGCGAGGTCGTGAGCTACGGGCGACGTGCGTTTTTCGGTGTACGATACAAGTTCTAAATCGAGACGGCGCGGCCCTCAGGGTCGCGCCGTTGCTCCAACCGGACCAGCCCCGCGCGCGGTGGCCCGGGACGGTGCCGGAGGGAACCACCAAGGGTCAGCCCATGTCCGCCAACCGCCTGTACCAGACCATCGCCGCCAAACTCCGCACGTTGATCGAGGACGGAGAGTTCCCGCCCGGCACACGGCTGCCCGGCGAACGCGAACTGGCCGAACGCTTCGGCGTCAGCCGGGTCACCGTGCGTGAAGCGGAGATCGCCCTGGAAGCTCAGGGCTGGATCGCGATCCGCATCGGCTCGGGCGTGTATGTGAAACCGCGGCCACTGGATGGCCTGGGTGGCTTTCCGGATGTCAGCGCATTCGACCTGACCGCGGCACGTGCGGTGTTCGAGGCCGAGGCCGCCGCACTGGCGGCCGGCAACCTGGAAGACGCGGACATCGCCGAACTGCGGGTGCTGGCCGAGGCGCTCTGCCGTCGCGACCTGACCGATGCCGAGGCGGGTGATTTCGACCGCCGCTTCCATCTGACCATCGCCCGCCTGTCCGGCAACCCGGTGGTGGAGTATTTCGTGCAGCAGATCTGGCGCATGCGCAGCGACATGCCGCGCGTGGCAGAGGTGTATGCCCGTGTCTGCCACGACGACGGCGCCAGCCGTGCCGACGAGCACATGGCGATCTTCGAGGCACTGGCGTCGCGCGATCCTGCTGCAGCGCGCAACGCGATGCGCTATCACTTCCAGCGCCTGTTCGAAGCGATGCTGGAGGCGACCGAGAACCAGGCGCTGGCCGAGATCCGCCGACGCACCGCGCAGGACCGAGAACGCTTCATGGCCACGACGCGCATCTAGAGTCTGTACACGGCGGCGCGGCGGCGGGAGAGGCTGCACATGACACGCCGCAAGTCCCGAAGGGGTGTGCAGGACCGTCGTGAGGCAGGAGCCGAACGCGAGCCTACAAGGACGTACTTGCGGCGTGTCCCGTGCAGCCTCTCCCGCCGCCGCGAGACCCAGACGAAAACGCCCGCCAGCGCGGCAAACCCACCCCGCGGGGTATGCTGCAGGTCGGTTTTCATGGAAGAGGAAGCGCGATGTTCCCGACGATGTTCTTTACGGTGGTACTGGCGATCGTGGCCGTGATCGTGCTGTTCAAGGCGGTGCGCATGGTGCCGCAGGGCTTTGAATGGACGGTGGAGCGGTTCGGCCGCTATACCCATACGATGTCGCCCGGCCTGCATTTCCTGATACCGATCGTGTACGGGGTAGGGCGCAAGGTGAACATGATGGAGCAGGTGCTGGACGTGCCCAGCCAGGAAGTGATCACCAAGGACAACGCGGCGGTGCGCGTGGACGGCGTGGTGTTCTTCCAGGTGCTGGACGCGGCCAAGGCGGCCTACGAGGTCTCCAACCTGGAAGTGGCGATGATCGCCCTGGTACAGACCAACATCCGCACCGTGATCGGCTCGATGGACCTGGACGAATCCCTGAGCCAGCGCGAGGTGATCAATGCGCAGCTGCTGAGCGTCGTCGATCAGGCGACCAATCCGTGGGGCCTGAAGGTCAACCGGATCGAGATCCGCGACATCCAGCCACCGCGTGATCTGCTGGACGCGATGGCGCGGCAGATGAAGGCCGAACGCGAAAAGCGCGCGCAGATTCTCGAAGCCGAAGGCGCGCGCCAGTCCGAGATCCTGCGTGCCGACGGTGAAAAGCAGGCGACCGTGCTGGAGGCCGAGGGCCGCCGTGAGGCCGCATTCCGCGATGCAGAGGCACGCGAGCGCCTGGCAGAGGCCGAAGCCAAGGCCACCCAGATGGTCTCGGTGGCGATCGCCGAAGGGGACGTGCAGGCAATCAATTACTTCATCGCACAGAAGTATGTAGAAGCGTTCAAGGCCCTCGCGACCTCGCCGAACCAGAAGCTGGTGCTGATGCCGATGGAGGCCAGTGGCGTGATTGGCTCGATCGCCGGCGTCGCCGAACTGGCCAAGCATGCTTTCGCCAAACAGGACGACAAGCCTGCCCGCGCGGTGCCGCCGCGCTTTGGAGACTGACATGCGCTGGGAAGTCGTCGGATGGGGGGCACTGGCGCTGCTGTTGTTCGCTGCCGAGGCGATGGCACCGGGTGCGTTCATGCTGTGGATCGGCATCGGCGCGGCGGCGGTGTTTCTGATCACCGCACTGGTGCCCGGCATTCCGGTGCTGTGGCAGGTGGTCGCGTTCGTGGTCCTCAGCGTGGTCGCTATCCAGGCGTATCGCCGCTGGGGCAGGACGCACGGTCGGCAGAGCGATGCGCCGCTGTTGAACCGTCGCAGCGCGCAGCTGGTGGGCCGCGTGGCGGTACTGCAGCAGGGCATCGTGGCGGGCCAGGGGCGGGTCAGCATCGATGATTCGTCGTGGCAGGTCACCGGACCGGAGCTGGCGGCGGGCACGCCGGTGCGCGTGGTGGCGGTGGTCAATGGTGTGCTGCAGGTGGAAGCGAACGGGTGAGACCCCCTCGCGGGTGGCTGATTCAAGGCTACGTGCAAGGGGTCGGGCGGTGGGGCTGGGCGGGGGACGGCAAGAGCCGCTCCTGCGGGCCTCGTTTCGCGCCATCCATGGCGCTCAACGCCCCCGCCCAGCCCCACCGCCCGCCCCCCTGACAGATTCCGTGGCCGCCAGCCGCGTATGAGAAGAGAAAATCGGTAGCGCCGACCCATGGTCGGCGAGCGCAGCGGGCCGTTGGCGGGAACATTCCGCCGACCATGGGTCGGCGCTACCGCAGGCCCCGTTGACCCGTCTGGTGGAGGGAGCCCCTGAGTCAGGGGCGGCCGCGAAGCGGCGGGGTGTGGGTGCTGGTGAGACGGGGCCCACGGTTTGCGCAGCAAAGCGTGGGAGCGGCAGCGCGAATGCGATGACGTGGACCCTGTCGTGCTATCTGGGATAATGCGGGTCTTGTTTCCTAGTTCCCGGACCGGTCATGACCCAGAAGACGCTGCTCAACGATTCCCACCGCGCCCTCGGCGCAAAGATGGTCGACTTCGGGGGCTGGGACATGCCCATCCACTACGGTTCGCAGTTGGATGAGCATCACCTGGTGCGCCGCGAGGCCGGCGTGTTCGACGTCAGCCACATGACCGTCGTCGATCTGCGGGGTGATCAGGTCAAGCCGTTCCTGCGTCGCCTGCTGGCGAATTCCGTGGACAAGCTGAAGGGCCCAGGCAAGGCGCTGTATTCCTGCATGCTCAATGCGCGCGGTGGCGTCATCGATGACCTGATCGTCTACTACGTGGCCGATGATTTCTTCCGCATGGTCGTCAATGCCTCGACGCGCGAAAAAGACCTGGCGTGGCTTACCGAACAGGCCATCCCGTTCGCCGTCAGCGTGCAGCAGCGTCCGGATCTGGCGATCCTCGCCGTGCAGGGGCCGCAGGCCCGTGACGCGGTAGGCAGGTTGGTCGACACCGACGACAAGGACGCACTAACCAAGCTCGGTCGCTTCGCCGCCACCCAGGTAAGCGCCGCCGATGGCGTGCCGTTGTTCGTCGCGCGTACCGGCTACACCGGCGAAGACGGTTTCGAGATCCTGCTGCCGCAGGATGCGGTCGTCGCGTTCTGGGACAAGCTGATCAAGGCCGGGGTCAAGCCGGCGGGCCTGGGCGCGCGCGATACGTTGCGGCTGGAAGCCGGCATGAACCTGTATGGCCAGGACATGGACGAAGCGATCACGCCGTACGAGGCGGCGCTTGCCTGGACGGTATCGCTGGACGAGGGCCGCGATTTCATCGGCCGCGATGTACTGGAAGCGCAGAAGGCCGCCGGCGATGCACGGCAGATGATCGGGCTGGTGATGGACGAAAAGGGCGTGCTGCGCCACGGTCAGGTCGTAACGACCGCAAGCGGCCAGGGCGAAATCCTCTCCGGCACCTTCTCGCCCACGCTGGGCAAGGGCATCGCCTTCGCCCGCGTACCTGCGGGTGAACTGGGCGGGGTCACCGTCGACATCCGCGGCCGCGCCGTCCCCGTGCGCGTGGTCAAGTTCCCGTTCGTGCGCGAAGGGCAAGCGCAGGCCGGTGTGCTGGGCGAGGCGTGATCCCAGGTTTGTCGGCACGGGCCTGCCAGCAGGCCCGGCCGGTTGGTTACACTAGCGGCGTTTTTTCCACACCCTGTATTCCTGGAGCAGTGTCATGAGCGAGATCCCCGGCGACCTCAAGTTCCTCAAGTCCCACGAGTGGGCGCGCGTCGAGTCCGACGGCCGCATCACCGTTGGCATTTCCGACCACGCCCAGGCCCTCCTCGGCGATCTGGTCTATGTCGAGCTGCCCGAAGTCGGCATCGAGGCAAAGGCGGGCGAAGCCATCGCCGTTGTCGAATCGGTCAAGGCGGCCTCGGACGTCTACAGCCCGGTCACCGGCACCATCGTCGAGGTCAATTCGGCGCTGGCAGACAAGCCGGAGACCATCAATGAAGATGCCTACGGCGATGGCTGGCTGTATGTGGTCGATGCCGCGGGTGCGGGTGAGCTCGATGAGCTGCTCGGTCCGGACGACTACGCCGAGGTGCTGGAAGACGACGATCACTGATCGGGGTTGACCGGTTGCTGCGAAGGACCGCCCCCAGGGGCGGTCTTTTTTTTGGCCGACGCGTGATGCGTTTTCTCTTGCGCCGGACCGGCGCCGACCGCGCGCTGATGACATGCGTGTCACCCACGCCCGTTCGATGTGCGGTGGGAATCCTGCACCTGCTGGTCGCGTAAAGCGGAAAAGTTTTGCGCAAAACCGCGTTTGCACCACGTGCATCGGCTTCATTCGTGTGAAAAAAAAACGGCACGTTTCCGAAGTGTTCCGGTAACCAGGTTGCAGCGATACGTTTGCCCACGGGTAACGTGCGCGCCAACGCATGCGTTGCACGTCGTTTTTGAAAAGGACTTGTTTAAAGCACTTTCGCGCGCGACCGAGGCGCTGCGCGTCGCGCCGTCGAAGGCGCGCAAGGCCCTCGCGGGGCGCTGGTGCCCTGCCTGCGCTGCAGTGATCGAGCAGTCGCGAGGCGGGTTCTGCGTGAAAGTTTTTGCCTGGGGTTGTTGACAGCCCAAAAAAGCGTGATTAGGTTTCGCCCAACGGACCTTTCTTCGAAACCGAGTGCACCCGATCAACCGACAGGCGCGAAGCACAACCCGGACATCCACTGCACGTCGAGCGACGGTGGAGTCGGCACAGCTTCCCCCGGAGATTCGCACCATCCGTTCTGCCGCGATGCCAGCCTCGCCGATCGAAGCGGGCACCGCAGCACCCGTCACGACGCGTGGTACGCGTCGGCGGTCCCCGCCAACCCATCCGGCGGGTTCGATTTACCTGGGCGTTTCAATTCTCCATCACTGACGAGGAGCCATCCCATGGCCACTGCGAAGAAGAAGCCCGCCGCCAAAAAGGCGACGAAGAAGGTAGTCAAGAAAGCCGCTGCGAAAAAGGCAGTGAAGAAGGTCGCGAAGAAGGCGACTGCCAAGAAAGCAGTGAAGAAGGTCGCCAAGAAGGCAACGGCGAAGAAGGCAGTAAAGAAGGCAACCAAGAAGGTCGCCAAGAAGGCAACGGCGAAGAAGGCCGTAAAGAAGACCGCGAAGAAGGTAGCCAAGAAGGCGACCGCCAAGAAGGTCGCGAAGAAGACCACCGCGAAGAAGGCTGCCAAGAAGGTCGCGCGCAAGCCCGCCAAGAAGGTCGCCAAGAAAGCGGTAAAGAAGGCTGCGGCCAAGAAGACCGCCAAGAAGGCGACCAAAAAGGTAGCCAAGAAGGCAACCGCGCGTAAGGCGACCGCGAAAAAGGCGACCGCGAAGAAGGCCGTAAAGAAGACCGCCAAGAAGGCGGCGAAGAAGGCCACCGCGAAGAAGCCGGCTGCGAAGAAAGCAGCGCGCAAGACCCCGGTCCGTCGCAAGAAGTCCGCTCCGGTGGCCTTGCCCGCAACCCCGGCGCCGCTGATCTAAGCACGTCCCGATAGCGATACCTGAAGCCCCCTCTCCGACAGCCCAGCGGAGCGGGGGTTTTTTTATGCAGGAAAAAGGGGACGGAGGGAATTAATCGAGATTAATCCCCTCCGTCCCCTTTTTTTGTTCCGTTATCGGGGTGAGGCCGTAGCGCGGCTGGAGGAGGCGCCCTTGCGCTTGTCCTGGGCCGGTGCGCCTTCCGCCATCAGGCTGTCGCTGCCGAAATCGGTATCGACATCCAGCCAGCGCTGGGTCGGCAGGCCCATGGCCGCATCCAGCACGGTGGGCAGCAGTCCGCTGGGCAGGCTGCTTTCGCCATTCCAGAGGATGGCGATGCCCAGGTCACGTTCCGGCACAAGCGCCACCAGGCCGCGGTAGCCCTGCACGGCGCCGGCATGGAACACCACTTCGTGACCGGCGTAATCGAAGTTGCGCCAGCCCAGTGCGTAACCGGCCGAGCGCAGGCGCTCACGGCGCCAGCCCGAGCGCATTTCGCCGGGCGTGTTGACCAGCGAGGCGTGCAGGGTGGCCAGCAGCGGCGCGGGCAGCACGTCAGGGCGATGTCCGGTCTGTGCCAGCAGCCACTGCGCCATGTCGTTGGCGCTGGCGTTGACGCCCGCCGCTGGTGCGAGGCGGTAGTAGGTCGGCTTGGGCGTCAGCGAGACCCAGCCGTTGCGGCTGCGTACGTGCGGGCGCGCCCAGCGCGAGCTGGCCTGGATGCCCGCCAGCCCGAGGCTGGCATCGTCCATGCCCAGTGGCTTGAACAGCCGGCGTTCCACCGCCTGTTCGTAGAAGCTGCCGGAGGCGGCGTAGACCACATCGCCGATCAGGCTGTAGGCCACGTTCTGATAGGCATAGCAATCACCCGGCAGGCATTTCAACGACGTGGACCCCAGCTTCTGGGTCAGCGTGTAGTACTCCGCATTCGCTTCGATATCGCGGTCATACGCGTTGTACGGCAGGCCCACCCGATGGCTGAGCAGATCGGCGACCGTAAGCCGTTCGGTGGCCTCGGGCGTGGTGAGCTGGAAGCCGGGCACGTAGTCGGTGACCTTGCTGTCCCAGCGCAGGGTGCCATCGTTGACCAGCAACCCGGCCATGGTGCCGGCGAAGGCCTTGGACAACGAGGCCAGGCGGAATACGGTGTGCGAATCGACGGGCAGGGGATTGTTGACGTCGGTGACCCCGTAGCCGCGCGCGCTGAGGATGCGACCGCCCTGGACGATGGCCACGGCCATGCCCGGCACACGCTCGCCATAGGTCAGCTGCTGGGCCATTGATTCGATCTGGCTGACATTGAAGCCGGCGGCGGGGGCCTGCGGGTTGGCCGTCAATCCGGTGCGATAGGCCGCCGGTTGGGTATGCGCCGGGGCAGCGGCTGCCACTTCGATGTTGGCCGGCATCGGCGGCAGCGCCGACGTCTGCGCGGTGGTGGACAGGGCAACGGGCATCAACATGCCCAGCATTCCGGTGGCCGCCGTACGGAACGGACGACGGCGGCTGTTCTTGTTCATTAGATCGGGACCCGAGCGCGACTGCTGTGACCGATTCTATCCCCGCTTTTCGTCATTGCACAAACAAAGCGAAGATGAATGCGCATCTTATTGAATAATCGATGATTTGAGGGGCAAAAGCAGCGCTCGTGAGCACTGCCATGCGCAGCGGTACTGTTGGTGTACGGCGGACATCCGGCCTGGACCGGCCCGCGATGCTGGCGATGTTGCAGTGCATTGGATACCGTACGCGCTTCCTCGCATCCGGAGTCGCCCATGCCTTCCTGCTGCCGCCTGACGCGCGCGCCGGGTGACACGTGAGCGCGCCGCTGGCACCTGCCACCGTGGGCGGACCGGTACGGCAACTGACGCAGGCGCTGCGCGAGACGCCCGCGTTATGGTGGTCGTTCCTGTATTTCTTCTGCCTGCTCAGCGGCTATTACGTGCTGCGGCCGGTGCGCGAGGCGATGGCGTCCTCGTCGGACATGCAGGAAGTGTTTCCGCCTTCGCTGATCGCCTGGTTTGCCAGCCATGGGGTGGCGCTGCAGGATTTCGTCCTGCAGTTCCTGTTCACCTGCGTGTTCCTGATCATGCTGGTGCTGCAGCCGGTATATGGCTGGCTGGTCAGTCGCCATCCACGGCGGGTGTTCATGCCGGTGGTGTACGGGTTCTTCATCGTCACCCTGCTTGGTTTCCACGTCATGTTCGACAGCGACGTGCCGGGACGCGGCATGGCGTTCTTCTTCTGGATCACCGTGTTCAACCTGTTCGCCGTCGCGGTGTTCTGGAGCTTCATGGCCGATGTGTTCACCAACGTGCAGGCACGGGCGTACTACGGTTACATCGGCGCGGCGGGAACCATCGGAGCGTTTCTCGGCCCGATCATCACCGGTGCGCTGGTGCAGCGGGTGGGCATCGCCAACCTGATGCTGGTCTCCGCGGGCTTCCTCAGTGTGTGCCTGCTGTGCATCTGGCGGCTGCGGCACTGGGCCGTGCTGCGCGAGCGTGAGCAGCAGCTGGTGTCGGGCGAAAAACCGATGGGCGGCAGCGTGCTGGACGGGCTGAAGCTGATCGTGCGTGAGCCGCTGTTGCGCTGGCTGGCGGTACTGGTGGTCTTCGGCGTGGGCGTAGGCACCTTGCTGTACAACGAACAGGCGTCCATCGTGCGGGCGGCCTACCCGGATCCGGAAGCGCGCACGGCGTTCTATTCGCATATCGACCTGGCGGTGAACGCACTGACCCTGCTGGTGCAGCTGGGCCTGACGCGCTGGCTGCTGTCGCGCCATGGCGTGGCGCCGGCCCTGCTCATCCCGGCCTTCGCGATCATCGTCGGCTTTTCGGTACTTGCCGCTTCGCCCTTGCCGCTGTTGGTAGCGGTGGTGCAGATCGTTACCCGCGCCAGCGAGTTCTCGCTGTTCAAGCCGGCGCGCGAGACGATCTATACGCGCGTTGACCGCCAGTGGCGCTACAAGGCCGGCGCGGCCATCGACACCGTGGTCTACCGCGGTGCCGACCTGAGCTTCGCCTGGCTGCACAAGGTGCTGTCGCTGATGGGTCCGCACCTGGTGTTCGTCGGCGGTGTGGTGGTGGCCGGCATGATGACCGTGGCCGCGTTCGGCGTGCTGCGCGAAGAAAAGAAGCTGCCGCGCGATCAATAGCCTGCCGCTGCGCTCGCCGAGCATGGCTCGGCGCTAGCGGTGAGGGCGCTGCTCAGTTCATCCAACTCTCAGAAGGACCGTCATGTTCTGGATTTCCGTTGCCCTTTCCCTGACGCTGCTGGTAGCCGCGTTGCACGTTTACTTCCTGGTGCTGGAGATGTTCCTGTGGACGCGTCCACTGGGCTTGAAGACCTTCCGCAACACGCCGGAGAAGGCGCAGGCCACGCGCGTGCTGGCGGCCAACCAGGGGCTCTACAACGGCTTCCTGGCGGCCGGCATCCTGGTGGGACTGGTCCGCCATTTCGAGATCACCATTTTCTGCCTGGTCTGCGTGGTCGTGGCAGGCTGCTACGGCGCATGGTCCGTCAACAAGCGGATCTTCTATGTGCAGGCGCTGCCGGCACTGCTGGCGCTGGCCGCGATCTGGCACGCAGGCAGCCGGTTGTAACGCCGCGCCAGCGGCGGGGTCTCTCAGCCGCGTAGTGCGGGTCGCTCGCCCTGGATGGCGTGACGCTGCAATGGAAAACGGCGAGCCGAGGCTCGCCGTTTTTTTATTCACTGTCCAAGGTGATCAGGCCGCCTGCTGCGAACCGGATTCCTTGCGCGGCAGGTCGTAGTAACCCGCCGAACGCAGTTCGTGGGTATCGAAGTCGTCCACGGTGATCGCCTCCAGGGTGATCGCACGCAGCTCGTCCAGCAGGGTGCGTTCGTCCTGGGTCAGCACGCCTTCGGCCACGGCTTCGTCGAGCTGCTTGTTGTAGTCCAGCGCCTCGATGCCCTTGCTCTTCAGCGCCTTCAGGAACTTGCGCTCCACCGGCTCGGCCATGATGGCCTTGGCCAGGTAGCTGTTGATGCGGCCACCCGGGTTGTTCTCGCACGGCGTCAGGAACACGCCGTCGGCCAGGCGGTCACGGGCCTCGTTGGGGGCCATCAGCAGGGCGGCGACGCGCCGGCTCAGGCGGTCGCCCGGCGCTTCGGCACGGCGGCCCAGCGGGAAGATCAACAGCCACATCAACCAACCGATCGGGCGGATCGGGAAGTTGCGCAGCGCCGCCGACAGCGACTCTTCAATCTTGTGCACGCTGTCGTGGAAACCCCAGGCCAGCAACGGCTGGTCGGCCTGCGGTGCGCCTTCATCGTGGTAACGCTTGAGCATGGCGCTGGTCATGTAGACATGGCTCAGCACATCACCGAGGCGCCCGGACAGCGATTCCTTGAACTTCAGCTTGCCGCCGAGCGTCATCATCGAGATGTCGGCCATCAGCGCCAGGTTGGCGGAGTAACGGTCCAGCTTGCGGAAGTAGCGGCGGGTGTAGGCATCGCCCGGGGCGGCACCGAAGCGCGCGCCGGTCAGGCCGAACCAGAACGAACGCACGGCGTTGGAGATGCCGTAGCGGATGTGGCCGAACAGGCTGCGGTCGAACTCCTGCAGGCCGGCCTTGCGGTCCGGATCCTGCGCGGCCTTCATTTCCTTCATCACCCAAGGGTGGCAGAGGATCGCGCCCTGGCCGAAGATCAGCAGGCTGCGCGTCATGATGTTCGCGCCTTCCACGGTGATCGCGATGGGCGCGGCCTGCCAGCTGCGGCCGGCGAAGTTGCGTGGCCCCAGGATGATGCCCTTGCCGCCGATCACATCCATCATGTCCGAGATGACTTCGCGGCTCATGCTGGTGCAGTGGTACTTGGCGATTGCCGACGGCACCGACGGCACGTCACCGCGGTCGACCGCCGCAGCAGTAGCCTGGGCCAGTGCGCTGATCTTGTAGGCCTTGCCACCGATACGCGCCAAGGCTTCTTCCACGCCTTCGAAGCGACCGACCGAGAGGCCGAACTGCTTGCGGATGCGTGCGTACGCACCGGTGATGACCGCGCCGGCCTTCGCACCGCCGCTGCCCGTGGAGGGCAGGGTGATCGAGCGGCCCACGGCGAGGCATTCGTTGAGCATGTTCCAGCCCTTGCCGGCCATGGCGGCGCCGCCGATCAGCTGGGTCAGCGGGATGAAGACATCCTTGCCCTTGATCGGGCCGTTCTGGAACGGCGAGTTCAGCGGGAAATGGCGACGGCCGACTTCAACGCCGGGTGTTTCGCGCGGCAGCAGCCCCAGGGTGATGCCGATGTCGCGCGTGTCACCGATCAGCTTGTCCGGGTCGTACATGCGGAAGGCCAGGCCAATCAGGGTCGCGACCGGGGCCAGGGTGATGTAGCGCTTGTCGAAGGTCAGCTTGACGCCCAGCACGCGCTCGCCGTTCCACTCACCGTGGCAGACGATGCCGTAGTCGGGGATGGAAGTGGCATCGGAACCGGCGAACGGGCCGGTCAGGCCGAAGCAGGGCACTTCGCGGCCATCGGCCAGGCGGGGCAGGTACTGGTCTTTCTGTTCCTGGGTGCCGTAGTGGTTGAGCAGTTCACCCGGACCGAGCGAGTTCGGCACACCGACGGTGGAACTGACCACCGACGACACCGAGGCCAGCTTCTGGATCACCTTGTGGTGGGCCAGCGCGCTGAAGCCAAGGCCGCCATATTCTTTCGGAATGATCATGCCGAAGAAACGGTTCTTCTTGATGAAGGCCCACATCTCCGGCGGCAGGTCGGCATGGACATGGGTGATTTCCCAGTCGTTGACCATCTTGCACAGTTCTTCCACCGGGCCGTCCATGAAGGCCTGTTCTTCGGCGGTGAGCTGCGGCTTGGGATAGTTCAGCAGGATGTTCCAGTCCGGGTCACCGGTGAACAGCTCACCCTCGAAACCGACCGAGCCGGTTTCCAGGGCAATCCGCTCGGTCTGCGACAGCGGCGGCAGCACCTTGCGGAACACCTTCATCATCGGCGCGGTCAGCAGCGGCTTGCGGACGAAGGGCAGCAGCAGCGGAATCGCGATGACCGCCACGATGGCAGCGGCGACGATCGTTGCCGTCTGGTTGATATACGGGACGAACCAGCACACAGCCAACACGGCCACGCTGATGATCGTCCACGTAATGAGGCGCATGCGGTGATAGGCCGCGAATGCACTTGCCAGCAGAAGGGCAAGGAAGGGAAGAACGATGCTCATGAGCGTACTCCGGTGACGTGCTCGGGTTCGGCGGACGATGCTGCGGCCAGGGCCGGTGGCAACACGTCCAGATAGTTCAACACAGTAGCGGTAAAAGCGTCGTTGTCGTCGCCGGCCACCATGTGGGTGGCCTGCGGAAGCTGTACGTGTGTGGCATGCGGTGCCAATGCAAGGAAATCGGCGATGGTCTGCGGTGTCACCAGATCACTGCGTCCGCCACTGACCAGCAGCAGCGGGCACTTCACCTTGCTCGCCGCCGCTGCGAGTGCATCCTGGTGCTGTTCACTGTCACGCACCAGCTCAGCCACCAGGCGCGGATCCCAGTGCCAGCGCCAACGGCCGTGGCCGTCTTCGCGCAGCAGGGCGCGAAGGGAATCGTCCGCTTTGCGTGGCCGATGCGGCAGATAGGCCGCGATGACATCCGCCGCGTCTGCGAGTGACCCGAATCCCTGTGGATGCGCGGTCATGAAGGCAAGAATGCGTTCGACACCGGCGGTGTCCCAGCGCGGTGTGATGTCCACCAGCACCATCGCTGAGAACAGGCCGGGCCAACGCGATTCGGCCAGCAGGCCGAACAGGCCGCCCATTGACGCAGCCACCAGCACGGGCGGCCGGGTCTGCTCGCCCGCCAGCACGATCAGGTCATCGGCGAACTGGTCACCGTGATAAGGCACATCCGGCGCGTTCCAGTCCGAATCACCGTGGCCGCGTGCGTCATAGGCGAGGGTCTGGAATCCATGGGCGGCGAGCGCGTGCGCCGCTGGCGTCCATGCGTGACGGGTCTGCCCGAATCCGTGCGCGAACAGCACGGGCCCGCGGCGACCGGTCGTCTCGGCCGATACGGCCAACGTCGCGCCGTGCGCAGCGTCCAGGCGCAGATCGTTGAGGGTAAGGGAGGGAGTAGGGGTAACCATACCTATTAGTATGGAGTGCCTGCGAGGGAAGTCAATACTCCGACGTATGGTGCATCGCAGCGGGCTTGGAAAAGCCAACTGCAACGAGCCTGCGAGCCTGGCTCGGCGCTACCGGGCGGCATCAATGCGCCTGCCCTCATACTGCAACCAACCCCTGCGTATGGTTAAATCAGCGGATGAGCGAATCCGAAACTCCTGCCAGCGACGTGCGCGCTGGACGCAACAGCCGCCTCAGTGCGGAAGACTGGGCCCAGGCCGCCCTTGATCTCATTGCCGAGCAGGGCGTCAGCGCGGTGGCCGTGGAGCCTTTGGCCCGCCGCCTTGGGGTGACCAAGGGCAGTTTCTACTGGCATTTCCCGTCCCGCGATGCGCTGCTGCAGGCGGCGCTGGAGCGCTGGGAACTGTTCGAACAGGAGCAGGTGTTCGGCAGCCTGGAAGAGGTGCCGGATCCGCGGGTGCGCCTGCGCCAGCTGTTCCAGGTCGTGGCCCATGAAGTACAGCCACACATCATCTACAGCGAGTTGCTGAAGGCGCTGGACCACCCGATGGTGCGCCCGGTGATCGACCGCGTGTCGCAGCGTCGCATGGATTATCTGATCGCCTCATTCCGCCAGGCCGGGTTGAGCTCGACCGATGCGCGGCATCGCGCGCGCCTGGCCTATGCGGCCTATGTCGGCTTCCTGCAGCTGTCGTTGCAGTTGCAGCAGCCGAAGCAGGCGCGTGAAGAGTTCGAGGCGTACGTGGAGCATGTGATCGATACGCTGATCCCGGGCTGATCCGGCGCCAGATCCGCGTTACCCGAAGCCGCGCACCAGCGCGGCTTTTTTGTGGCTGCGATCCCCGCCTTGCCGGCGCAGACCGCACAAACAACAACGGCCCCTTTCGGGGCCGTTGCATCAGACATTTCCGATCAGTGGATCGATCAGAACTTCTGCTTGTACTGCATGTACATGTAGCGGCCCGGCAGGTCGTACTGCGGGTCGAACATGTTGTACGACACGGCGTAGGACTGCGGCGGATCCTTGTCCCACACGTTGTTCAGACCCACCATGACGGTGCCGTTCCACGGGGTGTTGTAGCGGAACTGGACGTCGTGATAAACGGTCGAGCTGATGTGGTTCTCGCGGTTCACAGCATCCGAGCAGTACGCGCGGGTTGCGGCGCCCAGCAGGCAGGCTTCGGTCATGCCCGACTTGTAGCGGAAACCGTAGTTGATGCCGAAGTCCTGGTAGCTCCAATCCAGGTACAGATTGGAACGGATGCGCCAGTACGGATCCTGGTTCAGGTACTTGCCCTGACGACCTTCAACTGCCGAGTCGGCCGTTGCCTGCGTTTCCCACTTGCTCAGGTACGTGCTGTCCCAGCTGATGGTGAACTGGCCGAAGGAGAACTCCGGCAGGCGGTACAGCATGCCCAGATCCCAGCCTTCCACCTTGTAGGAGGACAGGTTCTGCAGCGGCATGTCGACATTGACGATGGCGCCGTTCTCGGCGGTGGTGCCGTAGTTCGGGTCACGCGTGATCAGGCCGCAGTACGCTGCCTGTTCCTGCGCGGTGCCGCCGTAGCAGCGGTCCATGATGTCGTCGATCGACGGGCGGGTGATCGCGTCTTCGATCTTGATCTGCCACCAGTCCAGGGTCACGTTCAGGCCCTGCACGAAGCTCGGGCTGAAGACCAGGCCCAGCGTCTTGCTGGTCGAGGTTTCCGGCTTGAGGTTCGGGTTCGAGGTCCAGGTGAACGGCTCGACGGTCTGCAGCGGACCTGCGTCGCCATCGGTACCCGGCTGGACCAGGCCAGCCGGCACGCCCTGCGCCTGGCACTGGGCCAGAACGGCACCGGTGGGCAGGTTGGCGGCGGCGCACGGATCGGCGTAGGTTTCGAACGAATCGGTGTTGCCGCGGAACAGATCGTTGATGCTTGCTGCGCGGAAGCCTTCGGAGTAGTTACCACGGACCATCAGGTCGTCGATCGGCTTCCAGCGGAAACCGAACTTGTTGTTCGTGGTGTTACCGAAGTTGCTGTACTTGGAGTAGCGGGTCGCCACGCTGAAGTCCAGCAGCTGGGCGCCCGGCAGGTCAGCCAGCACCGGGATCGACAGCTCCAGGTACATTTCGTCCAGATCGTACGAACCCTTGGTCGGGCTGGCGCCGTTGCCGGTGCTCAGGCCCGATGCGATGAACGCATCCGGGTCGAACTGGCCGCTTTCCTTGCGGTATTCATAACCGGCCGCGAAGCCCAGCGCACCGGCCGGCAGCTGCACGATTTCACCGGAGATGTTGGCGTAGTAGCCCTTCGACTCCTGGGTCGCCGAGTCATGCGCGGTGAAGGTGGTGTACTCCAGCGCTTCCGGGCTGATCGAGCCCAGGCCGCCCAGCGGATTGATCGGGGCACAACCGGTGATCACGTCGCCGCCCGGGGCGGTGACGCAGACCGGCACGCCGCCACGGATCTCGGACGGGCCATAGGCTTCGTCCAGACGCGCCACGTTGAGCAGGCCGTAGGTCAGGTCGTTCTGGTCGGTCTTGTCGTAGCGGTAGCCGACGTCCCAATCGAAGGTACGGTCAGCAAACTCGAAGAAGCCTTCGAAGCCACCGTAGAAGTGCCAGTTCTTGACGTTCTGGTTGAACGAACGGCCGCCGGTCTCGTTGAAGCGGCGGTTCACGCCGGTCAGGTTGACGCCGTACGGGTTGTAGACGCTGTCGGCGCTGAGGGTCATGCCGGTCACCGGCATGGCGGCCAGCAGCTGCTCGGACTTGCGCTCGTTGTACATCGCTTCCGTACGGAAGGTGACGTTGTCGGTGATGTTGTACGAACCGGCAGCGAACAGCGAGGTGCGCTCGTTCGGGGTCAGCAGGTAGTTGTCCGGCGAGGTGTTGTAGCCGTGCACGTTGCTGACGAACGGAACTTCCGTACCATCGATGATGATGCGACGGGTGCCGTTACGGACGTACGAACCCGGGATGCCGGTGCCGCTCTGGCCGCTGAAGAACGGCGGGCCACCTGCGGAGATCGCACGATCACCCGCCATGACTTCCTTTTCATTGACGTACGAAGCGCCGATCATCACCGATGCGCGATCGGTAGTGGTGCCCAGCGTGAAGTCATAGGCTTCGCGCTCGCCGTCGCCGTCGCTGTACTGGCCCTTGTAGAAGTTGGCTTCCGCACCGTCGAAGTCACGCTTGGTGATGATGTTCACCACGCCGGCGATGGCGTCGGAGCCGTAGATCGTCGAAGCGCCGTCCTTCAGCACGTCGATACGCTCGACCATGGCCACCGGGATGGTGTTCAGGTCGACGCTGCCGTCCAGGCCGGTGGTCCAGCGGCGGCCGTTGACCAGCACCAGGGTGCGCGAGCTGCCCAGGTTGCGCAGGCTGATGCCGGACGAACCGTCACCGCCGTTGTTGAAGGTACGGTTCAGTGCGGCGCCGTTGGCGGCGACGCGCTGCAGGATGTCGGCAACCGAGGTCACGCCCTGCTTTTCGATGTCTGCGCGGGTGAGGCTCAGAACCGGCTGGGAGGTCTCAACGTCGGTGCTCTTGATGCGCGAACCGGTGACCGAGATACGGTCCAGGTTGGTGGTGCCCGAGGCTTCCTGCGCGATGGCAGTACCCGTGCCGGCAGCGCTGGTGATCAGCGCCAGGACGACGGCGTCACGCAGTGTGTTGCTGTTGCGGTTCATTGGACTCTCTCTCCAAGTGGTCTTGGTAACTACGTGGTGTGGCCCGCGAAGGAGGCGAAAGGCGCTTCCAAGTTTCGCTGGGCTGGTCCCGATACTACTTCCGTCTTTTGCAAAATTAAAGCTTTGTTAATGATTCGCGTGATTTTGGTGAAATTCGGCAAACCCGTTCAGGTCGCGCACAAACGAAAACGCCCCGAAAGTCGGGGCGTTTTCAAAAAAAATGCTTTAATAACAGGGGTTTAAAGGTCCTGTTCGTACCGTACGTACGGAACCGTGCCATCATCGTTGCTCTCATTGCGCGGTGAGAACGGATTCTTGCCCCGGCTGACCACGTTTTCCGCGCCGACCGTCAACTGGCCCGACCACGGGGTCCGCCAGGTCAGTCCAACGCCCAGGCCTTCCCATTTGCCGGGCTGGCCGGGCACGTCGACCACGCGTCCGATGATGTTTCCGCTGAAATTACCGTAGCCGGCGCCGATGCTCAGGCTCTTGCTGTCCCAGCGGTCGACGATCGAAGGCGCGACATCCGCCAACGGAACCAGACGGGCCTTCGCATAGGTACCGCCGATCGAGACGAAGCCCTCGCGGCCGATGTTCTTCTGGCCGAAGACGGTCAGGTCGTTCTGCTCGGCGCGCAGCGACGTCGCCTTGTTCGGGCCTGACAACCAGCCGGGAAGGGTTTCACGTCCACTGCCGACGGTAAGGCCAACGCGCCCGCCCGGTCGATTGAATGCGGCGGTGCCACTGAAGCGCCGTGACAAGGTGTCTTCGTCGTCGCCAAGGCTGGCCAGCATGCAATGGCTGGCCAATCCGCTGATGTTCGTGCCACGGCTGCTGTTGCACAGCAGGCCGAGGGAGTCACCGGAGGACAGACCGAAGGCCGCATCCAGCGAGCTGCGACCAAAATGCCAGCGTGCACCGGCTACCTGCTCACCGGTCGGCTCCAGATAGAGCAGGGCCTCTACTTTGCCGCTGCCCTTGTTCCACACCGGAATGACGGTGCGGGTGTCCTTGGCCTGCGCGTGCACGCCGGAGGCCGCCCCGAGGGCGATCAGCAGTGCAAGCGATTGGCGCAGGAATGTAGTCATGAGTCCAGTCAGACAGTCAGATGCATGGCAAGTTCCCGCCGGAGCGGGATCTGGAGCGTAGGCTGTTTATGATTCTTTAACAAGTCGTTGTCCTCCCCAGAACACGAGCTCGCCAGCGGCTGGCCTGCTTTACTGAAGTCGCTCAGGTGCCGGGATGGAAGTACCGCCACCGTGGAACAGTATCCCGAATTCCGTCAAAGGAAAGTGATACTCCTTCCCGCAGAATTCGCAACGGACCTCCACCGCACCGGTGGGCTCGGCGGCGGCCCGGGCTTCTTCCTCACCCAGCGACTGCAGCATGCCCGCCACGCGTTCGCGCGAGCAGGTGCATTCGAAGCGCAGCGGCTTGTCGCCCATGTGCTCCGGCTGCTCCTCATGGAACAGGCGGTAGACCAGGTCCTCCGCCGAGGTGGCCAGCAGTTCGGCCTTGCCCAGCGTCTCGAACAGGGCGCTGATACGGGTCCAGCTGTCCAGGTCGCCCTCTTCGCCCGGCAGCTTCTGGATCAGCAGGCCGGCGGCACGTTCGCCGTCGGTCGCCAGCAGCAGGCGCGTCGGCAGCTGCTCGGACTGGCGGAAGTAGTCCTCGAATGCCTCGTCCAGGTTCGGCGCGCTGAGCGCGACAAGGCTCTGATAGCGCTGCGGTTCGCGCGGATCCAGGCCCGGGTTCTCGATGGTGATGGCCAGCACCGCGTCATCGCCCAGTCCATCCAGGCTGGCCGGCGCGTCCTGGCCTTCTTCCAGCTTGGCGATGCCGCGCAGCGTACCGGCGGCGGTGCACTCGGCGAAGAGGGTGCGCAGGGAGCTGCTGCTGCGCAACTGGATCGACAGGCGGCCGTCCACCTTGGTATGGCCGGTGAAGAGGGCGGCCGCCACGGTGGCGTCGCCCAGCATGCCGGCCGCGCGGGCGGGGTAGTCCGCATGCGACAGGATCTGTTTCCACGTCTCGTGCAGGCGTACGTGTACACCGCGCACGCCGGCATCGGGAAGCAGGAAGCGGAACAGGGAGTCGTTCTGATCGGTCATGGTTGGGGCCGCACGTATATAAGAAGGTGAGGTTGCCGGATAATGCGCCGACAACCGATGAAGAAATGAGTGAGCCATCAATGGGGTCAGGGGACGACAACCTCAAGGCAGTGCAGGCCGCCGGTACCTCCCGCTGGCGCTGGCGGCGTCTGCTGTGGCTGCCGGTCGTGCTGGCCGCGTTCAGTGTGCTGCAGGTGCTGGTGCTGCGCTTCGTGGACCCTCCCGTGTCTACGGTGATGCTGTGGCGCTATGGCGAGGCGGTGGGGCAGGGCGATCGTGCTTACCGCCTGCACTATGAATGGCGCGATCTGCAGAAGATGGCACCCAGCCTGCCGATCTCGCTGGTGGCTGCGGAAGATCAGCGCTTTCCGCAGCACAATGGGTTTGATCTGCAGGCCATCGAGAAAGCCCGCGATCACAATGCGCGGGGTGGACGCGTGCGCGGGGCCAGCACGATCAGCCAGCAGGTGGCCAAGAACCTGTTCCTGTGGCAGGGCCGCAGCTGGCTGCGGAAAGGGCTGGAGGTCTGGTACACGCTGTTGATAGAGACCTTCTGGCCCAAGCAGCGCATCCTGGAGATGTACGCCAACATCGCCGAGTTCGGTGACGGTATCTATGGTGCCCAGGCCGCGTCACGGCAGTTCTGGAACAAGGATGCGTCGCGTCTGACCCCTGCGGAAAGCGCTCGGTTGGCCGCCGTGCTGCCGGCACCCCGGCGTTACGACGCTGCGCAGCCGGGCCCTTACGTGCAGCGGCGCGCCACGTGGATCCAACGGCAGGCGCGGCAGCTGGGTGGCGGCGCGTACCTGCAGGATGACTGAGTACAATCCGACGATGAACCCAGAACCGTTGACCGTCGTCGTCGCTGCCTTCAATGAGGAGGCCGCACTGCCGCAGCTGCACGCGCGCGTATCGGCGGTGTTCGCCGACATGCCGGATGTGACCGGCCGCATTCTGTATGTCGACGACGGCAGCAGCGACGCGACCTGGGCGTGCATTGAAACGCTGGCCCGCCAGGACCCCCGCGTGTCGGCATTGCGTCTGTCGCGCAACTTCGGCAAGGAGGCCGCGCTGACCGCTGGGCTGGACCAGGTGTGCGTCGGCGCCGCCATGATCCTGGATGCGGACTGCCAGGACCCGCCCGAATTGATTCCTGCCTTCGTGGCACGTTGGCGCGAAGGCTATGACAACGTATACGGGACACGCCTGGCGCGCGAGGGCGAGAGCTGGACCAAGCGAGCCACTGCCGGCATGTTCTATCGCGTCATCGGCCGCATGTCGCCGACGCCGATTCCCGCCGATACCGGGGATTTCCGCTTGTTGTCGCCTCGCGCGCTGCAGGCGCTGCGGGAACTGCGCGAGCGCCATCGCTTCATGAAAGGGCTCTTCAGCTGGGTAGGCTACAACCGTATCGCGGTGCCCTATCACCGGCATGCGCGGGTGGCCGGCACCAGCAAGTTCAGCCTCTGGCGCCTGTGGAACTTCGCGCTGGAAGGCATCACCAGTTTCACCACGGTGCCGCTGCGGGCGGCGACGTATCTGGGGATGCTGACCGCGGCCGGTGCCTTCCTGTTCGCCGTGGGCGTGGTGGTGAAAGCGGCGTTGTACGGCGACCGTGTCGCCGGCTGGCCGACGATGATGGCGGTCATCCTGTTCCTTGGCGGGGTCCAGCTGATCGCGCTCGGACTGATCGGGGAATACCTGGGGCGGCTGTACGAAGAGTCCAAGCAGCGGCCGCTGTACCTGCTTGACACCTGCATAGGCCCGTCCGTGGCAGACTCGAACCTGCAACCCACCCTCGGAGGGCAGGCAGATGACCACGGTTCGGCAGGTATTGGACGGCAAGTCTCCTGAAGTGCACGCCGTCGCGCCACAGGCGGCGGTATTCGATGCGATCCAGTTGATGGCGGAAAAGGGCGTTGGCGCGGTCCTGGTGATGGAGGGGCCGCAGCTGGCGGGCATCCTCTCCGAGCGCGATTACGCGCGCAAGATCGTGCTGCGTGACCGCTCCTCGCGGGACACACGCGTGGCGGACATCATGACCTCGCAGGTGGTGACGGTATCGCCCGATTCGCAGGTCGCGCACTGCCTGCAACTGGTGACCGACCATCGCATCCGCCATCTACCGGTGGTGGAGGAAGGCCGCGTACTGGGCGTAATCTCCATCGGCGATCTGGTCAAGGCGGTGATTGACGCGCAGGCGCGGGAGCTGGAGCAGTTGCAGCAGTACATCGTCGCCGGCTGACCGACGACGGGGCGGGGGCGACCAGCGGCCGCCCTGCCCGTATCCCTCAGCGGGCGTACTTCCCGCCGCAGTCACTGTCCTTGCCCGGACCGGGCTCGAACGTGGCCAGCAACGCGGCCGGCGGTGCGATGCTGCCCAGCGCCAGGGCGATCGCACCGCGCAGGCCCAGTGCCTTGAAATCGGGACGGAACGACGGGTCCTTGAACGTGCCGTCGATGCGTAGTGGCGAACGCAGCGCCAGGATGCTGATGTCCTTCGGACGCGGTTTCAGCAGCAGGTCCATCTGCTCGTTCTTCAGGTTGATGCTGCCTTCGCCGACGATCAGCGTATCGGTGGTGTCTACCGCCAGGGCACGGCTGTCCATGCGCCCATCCTTCACGCCGAAGTCGGCGAAGGCACAGCGCAGCGGGATCTGTCGGTCGCCGGTGAACAGGAATTTCAACGATTCGGCGACGTCCAGGCCGGCCAGTTCCATGATCAGGTTGCCGACGTGGCCCTTGCCCATGCCGATGGCAACGGTGCCGTCGCTGCTGCCCAGCATGGCGGCGATTGAATTGCCGTTGCCGCTCAGGTCGATCTCACCGCCGATGCCGCCCGAGGCCTGCTCGGCCAGCTTCGCATCCGGGAACAACTGGCCGAGCTGCACCCGACGCACGCTGGCTTTCAACGACGTGGCGATCTGGGGCCGACGCGCATCCATCCGGATCGTGCTGCGGATGTCGCCGCCTGCCACGCCGAAGTTGAGCGGATCCAAGCGCAACAGGCCATCGACGAGCTTCAGGTGGGCATCCATGTCATCCAGCGGCAGGCTGGGGGCATTGATGCGCTGCGCCTTCAACCGAACGTCGGCATCCATCGCGCGCAGTTTGCCGAGGTCATACGGCGTGTCGGGCAGGATCGTCGGCTTGGCAGCCAAGCGCGCGGCCTCCGCTTTCTGCTCGGCATTCGCGGTTTCGTCGCCACCGGTCTTCGGCGGCGCACCGATGAAGCCGGCGAGGTCATCGAAATCCAGGCGTTTGGAGACCAGGTTGGCGGTCAGTCGCGGGCGCTCGCCGCCAACCTCCACCTTTACATCACCGCCGAGATCACTGTCGCCGACACGGCCGTTGAACTTCTGGTACTGCCAGACCTGGTGGTCGCGCGTCAGCTGCCCGTCCAGGCGATAGGGCGGAGTAGAGGGCAAGGCGATGCCGACCAGCGGATACAGGTCTTCCAGGTCCTGGCCGCTGAGGCGGAACTGCAGGCTGAAGGTCTGGAACTGGAACGGATTGATCAGCGTGCCGCTGGCCACCGCATGCGTGCCACCGGCTCGCCCATCCAGATGGATGCGGAAGGGATGGCCGCTGTTGGTCAGCTCGAGCGGTGATTCCGTATTGCCGTTGAGGGTGAAGGCATTGCCCTGCCATGAGCCCTTGCCGCCGACCAGCAACGGCGGTGCGGCATCGGCCTGCTTCGGCTTGCCACTGCGGACCGCCACCTGGATGTCGGTACGGCCCCGCTCATCAAGAAACTGCAATCGGCCGTCATCGATGTACAGCCGCTGCAGTTGCAACGGCTCGCCGCCACTGCTTTCGCCCATGAAATCCCAGTTGCCCGCCTGGTCCGCGCGCGGCGCGGTCTGCAACAACGCGTCCGGACGGGTAAGACGTACTTCCGGCAGTTGTACGCTGCCGCGCAGCAGCGGCCAGACGCGCACGTCGATTTCCACGCGGTCGGCGCTGACCATCTGCGGCCGCTTGGCCCACTCTGCGTTGGCAAAGGTGACGGAATCACCGCGGATGGTGGTCACGCGGCCAAGGTCGACATCCAGGTTGCCGATATGCAGCGCGCGCCCCGTTTTTGCCTGCACGGCACGCTCCACCGGGCCCTTGAACCAGTTCCAGTCCCACAGCGCAATCAGCAGCAGGACGGCGGCGATCAGGAACACCAGCACCGCCAGCCAGCGCTGACCCCGCTTGCCGGGACGACGGAAACGCCGGCGAACCGGGCGGCTGGTTTCAGGGGGCAGGGTGGCATTCACATCCGCATGGTTGCCCGTTCATCGTGCACATAGCGCGAATGGGGCATTCGGATTACGTGCAGGTGCGGGTTGTCGAACGGGTGAGCCCCCCTCGCGGTGGGCTTTGAGAGCAGGCTACGAGCGTGGGGCCGGGCGGTGGGGCGGGACGGGGGACGGCAAGAGCCGCATCCATGCAGGCCTCGTTTCGTGCCATCCATGGCACTCAACGCCCCCGCCCAGCCCCCCCGCCCGCCCCCTGACAGGTTCCGTGGCCGCCAGCCGCGTAGTAAAGAAGAGAAAATCCGTAGCGCCGACCCATGGTCGGCGAGCGCAGCGGGCCGTTGGCGGAAACCATCCGACCCCATTAACCAAAGAATCCGCCGACCATGGGTCGGTGCTACCAACGCAGCACCGTGGATCTGTCGAAGGTGGGGCGGGGTGGGTTGGCGGGGGTGTTGAGCGCCATGGATGGCGCGAAACAAGGCACGCAGGAGCGGCTTTTGCCGTCCCCCGCCAACCCACCCCGCCCCGCCAGCACACGTCCCCGCAGCCGTTGAAGTTGTTATTGCTGTTGCTGTTGCTGTTGCTGTTGCTGTTGCTGTTGCTGGTGCTTAAAAGCCAAGCGCAGCGCAGAAAATCACAGCACCTGCGCGGTGACGGCGACGAAGTGGCAGACGCTGCCGCCGATCACGAACAGATGCCAGATCGCATGCGAGTAGCGGATCGATTCACGATGATAGAAGTACGTACCCAAGGTGTAAGACAGGCCGCCCGCCAGCAGCCAGCCCAGCGTCCACATGTCGATCGCCGCCAGCATCGGCTTGATCGCCACGACGATCAGCCAGCCCATCGCGATGTAGATGCCGGTGGACAAGGCCTTGAACCGACCGGTGAAGAACAGCTTGAACACCACCCCGGCGAACGCGAGGATCCAGATCGCCGTGAACATGCCCCAGCCCCACGGACCGCGTAGACCGATCAGCATGAAGGGCGTATAGGTGCCGGCAATCAGCAGGTAGATCGCGCAGTGGTCGAATACTTTCAACCGTCCTTTCGCCACCGGGTGCTGGATCGCGTGATACAGCGTCGAGGCCGTGTACAGCAGCAACAGCGCCACGCCGAACACGATCGAGCTGAACAACTGCCAGCCGTCGCCATGGATGGCAGCCAGGGTGATCAACACGGCGCTGCCAGCCAACGCCGCTACCGCGCCCAGTCCGTGGGTCAGTGCGCTCGCGATTTCCTCGCGGATTGATTCAACAGAGGTCATGGACAGTGAGAGGGGTCGCAGGGAGGGGGTCCTGCATCCCCCCTATCATCGCCGCGATGGCCGGTGCGTGCACGCCCGGCCAGACGCGGGTTCAGGACGTAGCGGTATACGCTGCTTCGCGGGTAGCGGAGAAGCGCACGTCCGGCGCACGTTCCTGCGCCAGCTGCAGGTTGACGCGGGTCGGGGCCAGATACACCAGCTGACCGGCCGCATCCACCGCCAGATTCAGCGCGTTCTTCTCGCGGAACTCTTCCAGCTTCTTTTCGTTGCTGCAGGTGACCCAGCGCGCGGTGACCACACCGACCGGTTCGAAGGCCGCTTCCACGCCGTATTCGTCCTTGAGGCGATACGCCGCCACGTCGAACTGCAGCACGCCCACCGCACCCAGGATCAGGTCGTTGCTCATCAGCGGACGGAAGAACTGGGTGGCGCCTTCTTCGGACAGCTGCGCCAGACCCTTCTGCAGCTGCTTGAGCTTCAGCGGATCGCGCAGGCGGGCCCGGCGGAACAATTCCGGAGCGAAGTTGGGGATGCCGGTGAAGGTGATCGCCTCGCCCTCGGTGAACGTGTCACCGATGGAGATGGTGCCGTGGTTGTGGATGCCGATCACATCGCCCGGCCACGCCTCGGCGGCGATCTCGCGGTCGCTGGCCATGAAGGTCAGCGCGTTGGCCAGCTTCATGTCCTTGCCCGTGCGCACATGCAGGGTTTTCATGCCAGCGGCGAAACGGCCCGAACATACGCGCATGAAGGCCACGCGGTCGCGGTGCTGCGGGTCCATGTTGGCCTGGATCTTGAACACGAAGCCGGTGAGCTTGTTTTCCTGCGGCGCGACGTCCCGGCCGGTGCTGGCGCGCGCCTGCGGCGACGGCGCGTGTTCGACGAAGAAATCCAGCAGCGGCTGCACGCCGAAGTTGTTCACGCCCGAGCCGAAGAACACCGGCGTCTGCTTGCCGGCGCGGTAAGCATCCAGGTCGAACGGATGGCTGGCGCCCTGTACGAGTTCCAGTTCATCGCGCAGTTCGGCCAGCATCGGCGCGCCGATCTTCTCGGCCAGTCCCGGTGCGTCGATGGAGGGGAAGATGGTCGAGTCCTGGCGGGTGAAGTTGCGCCCCTGCTCGTACAGATGTACTTCGCCGCTGATCAGGTGCACGACGCCCTTCAGGCGCTGGCCCATGCCGATCGGCCAGGTCACCGGCGCACACTGGATGCCCAGCACGCTTTCGACTTCGTCCAGCAGGTCGATCGGTTCCTTGCCTTCGCGGTCCAGCTTGTTGATGAAGGTCATGATCGGCGTGTCGCGAAGCCGGCAGACCTCCATCAGCTTGATGGTGCGCTCTTCCACGCCCTTGGCGACGTCGATCACCATCAGCGCCGAATCGACCGCGGTCAGCACGCGATAGGTGTCCTCGCCGAAGTCGGCATGGCCCGGCGTGTCGAGCAGGTTGACGATCTTGCCTTCGTAGGGGAACTGCATCACCGACGAGGTGACCGAGATACCGCGCTCCTTTTCCAGCGCCATCCAGTCGGACGTCGCATGGCGCGCGGCCTTGCGGCCCTTGACCGAGCCGGCCATCTGGATCGCGCCGCCGAACAGCAACAGCTTTTCGGTCAGCGTGGTCTTGCCCGCATCGGGGTGGGAAATGATGGCGAAGGTGCGGCGGCGCGCGGCTTCAGTGGCGACATCGGACATGGCAGGGGGCGCCCGCCCGGGGCGCAGATCAATGAAGTAAGCCGATGATTATCGCCGAAAAAGGGGACGGAGGGGATTAAGACGCATCTGGCCATGTCGGAGGCCAGATGCGTCTTAATCCCCTCCGTCCCCTTTTGGGAAGTGGAGTTCGCCGCGGGGGGTGACGATGCGCACTGGGATGGAGTGCAGTTGGGTGCCCTGCTGTAGCTGGACGGCAAAGTGAAGGTGCGGAGCGGTGCTGTAGCCGGTGTTGCCGGACAGGGCGATGCGCTGGCCGGCGTCCACGTACTGGCCCTCGCGCACCGTGACACCGTCCTGCAGCAGGTGGGCGTACACGGCCATGCTGCCGTCGTCGTGGGTGATGCGGACATAGTTCGCCCGTTCGCGGTCGCGCGGTGCAAGTCCGTTGCCGCTGAAGCCTGACTGCACGCGGGTGACGCGTCCGGCGCGGGCAGCAAGCACCGGCGTGCCTTCGGGCAGGGTGAAATCCACGGCGTAGCGGTTCTCCGCATCGCGGTGGCTGAACCGGCCCTCGGGCGCCTGACCGACACTGAAGCGTCGTTCATCGAACGGAAGCTGGTAAGCGACGGGTGCGTCGTGCCCGCCAGCCGTCAGTCCCCAGCCACTGCGCCAGTCAGAGGCAGGGCTGGACAGGGCCAACAATGGCAGCAGGACGGGGCAGAGCAGCAGGCGACGCATGAAGCGGCCGGGAAAGGGTGAGGTCGGACTCTAGCAGGCCGCACCGTGCCGAACGGACCCAGGGCTGCAGCGCTCGTCGTCCATCTCTTCATCCGCATGAAGGGATTGACAGGTCGAAAATCTGCTGGCATCGTGGCTCCACCATCGAGACCGGCAGAGGGACAGGCCCTTTGAAGCCGGGGCAGCCCGCAGGCGCGCAAGCGTCGGCGTAGGTGCCAAATCCTGCGGGGACTGTCGTGTCTACCGGAAGATGGTTCGAGCGTGCACCCGTGGGTGCCGCTTGGACGCGAGCCCTGCGAAGGCTCGATGGCCACTCCTCGGGAATGTTTCCCTTATTGGATACCGCCATGAGCTTCGCCCCCGCCACTGCCCCCCGTTCCGAATCCTTTGTCCCCGTCAGCGTGCCGGTCGAAGACCGCGTGCATGCCGTGCGCGGCGAGTTCGCCGCGGTGCTGGACATGCGCCACGCGGGACCACGCGCCATCCGCCTGCGCTATGAATGTGTCGGCCCCGCCGATGCGCCCGTCGTGGTGCTGGCCGGCGGCATCTCCGCCAACCGCCATGTCGCGGCCAATGCGCAGTTCAGCGAAAAAGGCTGGGCCGAGGGACTGGTCGGCTCGGGCCGCACGCTGGATCCGCAGGTGCTGCGCATTCTGGCGTTCGACTTCATCGGCGCCGACGGCGCGTTGGACGTACCGATCGACACCGCCGACCAGGCCGACGCGCTGGCGATCCTGCTGGATCACCTGGCCATCGCGCAGCTGCAGGCCTTTGTCGGCTATTCCTACGGCGCATTGGTGGCGCAGCAGTTCGGTCTGCGCCACCGCCGACGCGTGCAGCGTCTGGTCGTGGTCAGCGGCGCGCATCGGGCACATCCTTACGCTGCCGCCTGGCGCGCTCTGCAGCGCCGTGCCGTCGCGCTGGGCCAGCTGCAGTGCAGCGACGAGAACGGCCTCGCACTCGCCCGCCAGTTCGCCATGCTGAGCTACCGCACGCCGGAAGAGTTCAGTGAACGCTTCGATGCGGCCCCGGAAGTCATCAATGGGCGCGTGCGTGTCGCTGCCGAAGATTATCTGGATGCGGCTGCCGCGCAGTACGTCGCGCGCACACCGGTCATCGCGTGGCTGCGCCTGTCTGAATCCATCGACCTGCATCGCATCGATCCGGCGCAGCTGTTGCTGCCGACCGTGGTCGTCGCCGTGGAAGGTGATCGGCTGGTACCGCTGGCCGATCTTGTCAGCCTGGTTGAAGGCCTGGGTCCGCGCGGCAGTCTGCGCGTGCTGCGCTCGCCTTACGGCCACGACGCCTTCCTCAAAGAAACCGATCGCATCGACGCGATCCTCGCCAACGCCATCCGCATCCCGGGAGAAACCGCATGAGCCGCTCCGATAACGCTGCACTGCCCTGTAGTCGCACCACGGCCGCCGTCCGCGCCGGCATTGACCGCGATACGGCACACGGTGCGGTGACACCGCCGATCGTGCTGTCCTCGAACTTCAGCTTCGATGGCTTCAACAACAAGCGGCAATACGACTACACGCGCAGTGGCAACCCGACCCGCGACCTGCTGGGCGAGGCACTGGCCGAACTCGAAGGCGGTGCGGGTGGCGTGGTGACGGCGACCGGCATGGGCGCGATCAACCTGGTCCTGCAGGCACTGCTGGGACCGGACGACACGCTGGTGGTGCCGCATGACGCGTACGGCGGCAGCTGGCGCCTGTTCAACGCGTTGGCCGGCAAAGGCCAGTTCAAGCTGGTCACTGCCGACCTGACCGACCCGCGCTCGCTGGCACAGGCCCTGGCCACCTCGCCGAAACTGGTGCTGGTGGAAACGCCGTCCAACCCGCTGCTGCGCATCACCGACCTGCGCTTCGTGATCGATGCCGCGCACAAAGCCGGCGCGCGGGTCGTGGTCGACAACACGTTCCTGTCGCCGGCGCTGCAGCAGCCACTGGCGTTTGGTGCTGACCTGGTGCTGCACTCGACCACCAAGTACATCAATGGTCACAGTGATGTCGTCGGTGGAGCGGTCGTGGCGCGTGATCCCGAACTGGCACAGCAGTTGACCTGGTGGGCCAACGCGCTCGGCTTGACCGGCTCGCCGTTCGACGCCTTCCTGACCCTGCGCGGGCTGCGCACGCTGGACGCGCGTCTGCGCGTGCACCAGGAGAACACGGCGGCCATCGTGTCGCTGCTGGCGGACCATCCGGCCGTGGCGCAGGTGTACTACCCCGGCCTGGCGGACCATCCCGGCCATGCGATCGCGGCGCGGCAGCAGAGTGGATTCGGCGCGATGCTGTCGTTCGAGCTGGTCCAGTGCGAAGGCGACGACCCCCATGCGGCGGTGCGCGCCTTCGTCGACGGCCTGCGGTATTTCACGCTGGCCGAGTCGCTGGGGGGCGTCGAGAGCCTGGTGGCGCATCCGGCCACCATGACGCACGCGGCAATGAGCGTCGAGGCGCGCCAGGCTGCCGGCATCAGCGAGGGACTGCTGCGCCTGTCGGTCGGCATCGAATCCGAGCGTGACCTGCTGGCCGACCTGACCTTGGCGCTGGAGCGTGCGGCGACGGTGGTCAATGCGGGCGCAGGCCGCAAACAGGCTGTCGACGCATGAATGCGCTGCTCGCCAGATCCACCCCGCCGCAGACCGCGCGCCTGGCCCTGTTGGGTACGGGCACGGTCGGTACTGCCTTCGTCACCCGCTATCAGGCGCTACGGGCCGGTGGCGCCCAGCTGCCTGCGCTGCAGTGGCTGGCCAATTCGCGCACCACGCTGGCCTGCACTGCCGATCCGGCGGAATCGCTGGAGCAGGTGCGCAGTGCGCCGCAGCGGACCGTCGGCGCATTGCCGTGGTCGCACGCCGACACGCTGCGTGCCGGTGACGTGGTGGTCGATGCCACAGCGAGCGACCTTGTGGCCGCCGAGCACGCCCCGTGGGTAGCGCGGGGGGTGCACGTGGTCACCGCCAACAAGCTGGGGCAGGGCGCGCAGCTGGAACGCGCGCAGCAGATCCATCGGGGCTGCACCGACACCGGTGCGGTCTACGGCGACAGTGCCACTGTCGGTGCCGGACTGCCGTTGCTGAGCAGCCTGCGTGCATTGGTGGAAGGAGGCGACCGCATCCATCGCATCGAAGGTGTCCTGTCCGGATCGCTGGCGTGGTTGTTCAATCGTTACGATGGCCGTCAGCCGTTTTCCGTCGCCGTGCGTGAGGCGGTGGCAGCGGGCTACACCGAGCCGGATCCCCGTGAAGATCTTTCCGGTGAGGACGTTCGCCGCAAGCTGCTGATCCTGGCGCGCGCCTGCGGCCTGGCCATGGACGCAAGCCAGGTCCAAGTGACGTCTCTGGTGCCCGCCGGCCTGGCTGCCCTGTCGTTGGCCGAGGCACTGGCGCAGTTGGAGCTGCTGGATGCAGGCATCCACGCGCGCTGGCGGCAGGCCGAGGACGCAGGCCGGCGACTGCGTTTCATCGGCTGCATCGAGCGTGGCACGGCGCATGTGGGCGTGCAGGCGCTGCCTGTTGACCATCCGCTGGCGCTCGGCGCGGGAACCGATAACCGTGTCGCGATCCACAGCGACCGCTATCGCGAACAACCCCTTCTGATCCAGGGGCCTGGCGCGGGCGCTGAGGTGACCGCCGCGGCATTGCTGGACGACGTGCTGCGCATCGCGCGGACGTCGATTGGCGTTGGCAGGTGAGGCTGATCGCTGGGCTAGGATGCAGTGCGTTGATCTGTTGAAGGGCAGCACGTGCACCCATCTGATTCTTCCGCGTTGCGGCTGATCGTTGTCGAAGATGACGGTCTTCTGCGTGAGCGCATCCTGCTGCCGGGACTGCGCGAGCACGGCTTCCAGGCCCACGGCGTCGGCACGGCGGCGGCGCTGCAGGAGGCACTGCGGGTGGCGGTTCCGGACCTCATCGTGCTGGATCCGGGTCTGCCAGACGCTGACGGCTTCGAGCTGGCGCCATCGCTGCGGTTACAGCTGCCCGGTGTCGGAATCGTCATGCTGACCGGCCGCCGCGCCTTGGCCGACCAGGTGCGTGGCCTGGTCGACGGCGCCGATGCCTATCTGGTCAAGCCGGTGAAGATCGAGTTGCTGGCGGCCACGCTGCACAGCGTGGGCCGGCGCTTGGCCGATAGCCACGCAGGTGCCGCGCAGGAGCACGCGCTGACCGGAAGATGGCAGTTGGACGCGGACGGCTGGCGCCTGCTGGCTCCCTGCGGTCGCACGATGGCGCTCACCCGCAGTGAGCGTCCGCTGTTGCACTGCCTGATCGCTCGCAGCGGTGAAGTCGTGGGCCGCGATGCACTGATCGCCCTGCTGACAGGGGATGTGCATACGTTTGATCCGCATCGGCTCGACTCGCTGATCCATCGTCTGCGGCGCAAGATAGCGGCCGCCAGCGGCCATCGCTTTCCCTTGCTTGCCGTGCACGGGCAGGGCTACGTGTTCGCGCCCTAGGCGGCAGGCAGCCGCAGTCGCACGTCGGTGCCTTCGCCCAACGCGCTGTGCACGCTGATCGTGCCCCCGTAGGCGGTCACCCGCTCCTGCACCAGCATCAGCCCAAGCCCGTTGCCGCGACCCGACGTCCGACCGCTGTAAAGGGGATCGAACAGCCGTTGTCGTTGCAGCGCGTGCATGCCGCGGCCGCTGTCGCGGACCGATATTTCCACCTGATCGCCGTGCCGGTCCAGCGCGATGCGCACATGGTCGGCCGACGCCGGTCGCAGCGCATCGCGTGCATTGATTACCAGATTCAGGATCATCAGCGCGAACTCGCTGCGGTCCATGTGCAGGCTTGCCGTACTGCTGATGTGCAGCGGACGCAGTTGGCTGCGGTTGATGAAAAGCGGCTCCAGCAGCGGCCGCAGCTGCAGCAGTGCGCAGCCTGCGTCAAACCGCTCAGGGCGCATGTCATCCAGGCGACTGACGCGCAGCAGCGCACCACTCAGATGTTCGCCGAGCTGTACCGCCTGGTTCATTCCCTGCAGGGTATTGTCCAGTTCCTCGTCCGGCGGCAGCTGCATCGAACGGCGCTGCGCCTGGTCGCAGAAGCCCTGCAAAAGCGCCAGGACGTGATTGAAATCGTGGGCGATGCCCCGGTTCAAGCGGCCCATTACCGCCAGCTTTTCGGCGCGATGCAGACGTGCCCGCAGCTGCGCACAACGTGCCACTTCCTGTTGCAGCCGAGCGGCGTCGTCGTGCTGGCGTGCCCGCTCTACGGTGTGCATCCGTAGCACGCCATCGATGCCCAGCGTCAGCAGGGTGTATCCCGCCGCCCACGGCAGCGGCGTGGTTTCTCTGTTCAGTGCCAGCAGGCAGACCAGGGCGAACCAGACGGACCAGAGCGCGGCCCTTCCTGCCGCAAGGCACGCCAGCAGCGGCAGGAAAAGCAAGGTGACAGGATGCAGCGCAGCGGTCGAAACGCCTATCCAATGCGCGGCGAACAGGCTGCTGACAAGGCTGACGACCACCAGCGTGCCCACACCCGACCGCACGCGTCCCGCCGCAACGCACGTCGCGCACAGCACGGCGGTGGTCGTTGCCAGCAAGGCCATCAACAGGTTCGGCATCCAGTGCGGGGGCAACGGGCGTACGGACAGCATCGATCCCCCATCCAGCAGCTGCACGCCTGCGTGCAGCAACAGCAGCAGCTGCAGCTGCACGAACAGCCGGCCGGAGCATGCGCTGGGTAGCGTCGCCCATGGACGCTGCGTCGTCTCGGCGGGAGAAAGGGAACGCGGTGTGTACTGACTCGTCATGACATGCGTCGTCGCGGGTGACGGTGAGAAATGGCGAGTATTTGGTGAGGTTGCGTGCGTGACAACGATTGCAGCTGAACCGTACGTTCATCCGCGCCGTCGCAGCGCGCTTTCAGTTTTCGCGCATTCAAGTTGCTGGGACGTGCACACCTTCTGCTTCTGGACCTGCGATCCAGTGCAGCGCCTTGCGCTGCCTGCCTGCGGGACGGGAGTGCCTTGCCCTTCAACTCATCAGGTGATGAATGAACAGGATTTTCAGTCGTGTGTGGAGCCGCTCGCTACAGCAACTGGTCGTGGCCTCGGAGCTGGCCTCGCCGGGCCGCGGTACAGGCCAGAGGCGACGCGTGGTGCGTTGCTTGGTGGCCGGTGCGTTGTTGGTGCCGGCGTGGGCGTCGATGGCATCGGACGCCTCAACGCTCCCCACCACGTCCACTGCCTCGGGTTATGTGGATGTCGATGGCAAGGACGATGGGAGCGACGATGCGAGCGCAAGCGGTGAGGGTGCTTTGGCAGTGGGTGTGATGGCCCAGGCGCAGGCGACCAATGCGATCGCGCTGGGTACGGGGGCAGTCGCTTCGGCGCAGTCTGCCATCGCGGTCGGCGATGGCAGCACAGCATCCGGTGCCGGTGCGGTCGCGGTGGGCTCGCAGTCGTCGTCCAGTGGGTACGCCAGCGTGGCCACTGGTGGGCTGGCCAACGCCGAGGGCAACAGTTCGGTGGCGCTGGGTACGCAGTCGCACGCGAAGGGCGCCGCCGGCATTGCCGTGGGATTGCAGTCCGCGGCAGAGGGGGATTTCTCCACCGCCATCGGCATGGACAGCCAAGCCGCCGGCAACGGGGCAGTCGCGCTGGGTACCAGCGCCAGCGCATCGGGTTTCCGTGGCGTCGCCACGGGGTACCTGGCCACCGCCAGCGGCGATGGCGCGATCGCCATCGGCGGTCAGTACGTGTGTGATCTGTGCGTGGCGGAAAACACCCAAGCGAGCGGCAGCAACAGCATGGCCGTAGGCCAGTCTGCGCGCGCGCTGGGCAGCGATGCGGTTGCCTTGGGGGCGCTGAGCGCCGCCTTCGGCGACCGTGCGGTGGGCATTGGTGCGGACAGCAGGGCCCAGGGCAACAACAGCACGGCTATCGGCCAGCAGGCCGTCACCACGGGGGCCAACAGCATCGCGCTGGGCAGCAACGCGCGTGCGATGGGTACGGAAAATCCCGCGACGTTGAGCAACAACATCGCCATCGGTGCCGACAGCCTGGCCGATTATGCCAATGCCACCGCGCTGGGTCCGCAGGCTCGGGCCACGGGCTTGTCGTCGATGGCACTGGGCTCGAACGCACAGGCGTCGGAATGGAGTGCGCTGGCGGTCGGAACTCGCGCGGCGGCGAGCGGGGCGTTTGGCGTGGCCCTGGGTGACAGCAGCCAGGCCGGCGCGTTCCAGGCCGTCGCGCTGGGTGCCGGTGCCAAGGCCACCGGCAGCGCGGCAATGGCATTGGGCGGTTCCAGCGTGTCCGATGGCCTGGGCAGTGTTGCCGTGGGCAAGCTGTCTTACACGCATGGGGAATACGCGACCGGAATAGGCACCATGGCGATTGCGTATGCAGATCGCAGTGTCGCCATCGGCAACGCCTGGACCCAGGAGCAGGCCACCGGCAGCGTGGCCCTCGGCTACGGATCGCTGGCGACGCGGCCCAATGCGGTATCGGTAGGCGCATCGCAGGAGTGGTTTGACATCCTGGGCGACGCCCACGGGGTGATGCAGCGGCAGATCACCGATGTGGCGGCCGGTACGGAAGACTACGATGCAGTAAACGTGGCCCAGCTGAAGGCAGTGGAAGCAAAGGCGGGAACCACGCGATTCCTGGCGGTGGATTCGGCAGTTGATGGCAGTGAGGATCCGCTGGCCAGCGGTGACGGCGCTACTGCGGTGGGGCCGCAGGCTGTCGCGGACGGGCAAGGTGCGGTCGCAGTGGGTCAGCAGAGCAACGCGCTGGGAACCGGTGCGCTGTCAATGGGATCACAAGCATTGGCTTACGGCGACGGGGCGATTGGCATAGGAAGCAGCGCGTCGAGCATTGGCCATGATGCGTTGGCCATCGGCAGCGGGGCCGCGGGGACCGCCGAATCCAGCACCGCCGTTGGCGGTACGTTCCGGGGGTCGATCAACGACGGACCCGTTGACCTCAACACGGTGGCCAGCGGTCCCTTTTCTTCAGCATTCGGTGCGGGCGCGCAGGCAACGGCCCGTGCCGGCGTCGCAATCGGTGCAGCATCCTCGGCCTCCGGTGGTCAGAGCACGGCGCTGGGCTTCAATGCGCACGCCGAGGGTGACACCGCTCTGGCTTTCGGCGCCCACTCCAATGCAAGTGGCAGCGGTGGTGCGGCAATCGGATACGGCGCCGTAGCCAGGGGTGTTTCTTCACAGGCAGTAGGCCGCTTCAGTGAAGCAAGCGCGTTGTATTCCTCAGCATTGGGTGTCTTCAGCACGGCCTCGGGCATTTCGTCCATCGCCATCGGGCCAATGTCCGAAGCATCCGGCAGCGGCAGCATTGCATTGGGTGAACTTGCTTCAAGCAGTGCCTCCAACACCATTGCGATAGGACCCGGTGCAAACGCCTCGAATGGGGAGTCGGTTGCCTTGGGTAATTCTGCCCAGGCCAGTGCTTACCGTTCGGTCGCACTCGGTGCGGGTAGCAGGGCCGATCGGGAAAACACAGTATCGGTAGGCAGTGCAGGCGCCGAACGACAGATCACCAACGTTGCCGACGGGACCGAGGCGACCGATGCGGTCAACAAGCGTCAGCTCGATTCAGCCATGGCCGATGTCGGCGAGGTCACCGCCACGGCAGTGCGCTACGACGATGAAGACAAGGCGCGCATCGGCTTGGGCGGCGAGCAGGGCACCACCATCAGCAACCTCAAGGCGGGTATCGCTGACCGGGACGCCGTCAATGTCTCGCAGTTGCAAGGTGTTGCGCGTGCGTTGGGCGGTGGCGCGCAACTTGGCACCGACGGCATGCTGGTGAGGCCGGTTTATACGATAGGCGGGGCGGGTTACGACAATGTCGGAGGGGCCTTTGGAGCACTCGACAACGCACTGGGCAAGCTGGACACTCGAGTGGGCGCGCTTGAAACCGGCGTTACGCCTCCTCCCGTCGGTGGCGGTGGCGGCGGTGTCGATCCGGATAACGGCTTGATCGCTGCTGGCAGTGCGCCAGATTCGGTGGCCATCGGTAAGGGTTCCGTCGCCGATGAGACCGGAACGGTGTCGGTGGGCACCGACGCTCAGCCACGTCGCGTCACTCACGTAGGTACGGGCACGGCAGACACCGATGCGGCCAATGTCGGTCAGGTCAATGCAGGCGACGCACAGACCCTGGCATCGGCCCGCAGTTACACGGACTCGCGTTACAAGGAGTTGGACGACCGCTTCCTCGATCTGTCACAGGGTGTGGATCAGCGTCTGCGCCAGCAGGATCGTCGGATCGACCGTCAAGGCGCGATGAGCACCGCGATGATGAACATGGCGATCAACGCCTCGGGCAGTCGTAGCCCCCGTGGACGCGTGGCGGTGGGCGCCGGTTGGCAGAACGGGCAGCAAGCCCTTTCCGTTGGCTACGGCAAGCAGGTAGGGGAACGGGCCAGCATCAGCCTCGGCGGCGCGTTCAGTGGCAGTGACCGCTCTGCCGGTGTGGGTTTCGGCATCGACCTGTGATCTCTGGGCCGCTCTGCAAGGGCGGCCTTCACTCAAGCAGGCGATTCAGTGGCCTGTTACGGATAGAACATGATGAATAAAAAAGTGTCTCTCTGCTCCTGCGCACTTGCCGCAGCTATTGCCCTGGGTACGCTGGCCGGCCCCGCGATGGCGGCCGATCTCACGATCGGCCGTAAGGTCCAGCCACTGCGACAACTGCCGCCACGGCAGGCATCCACCCAGCTGATCGTCAAATACAAGCCCGGCAGTGCCCCTGCACGCGACCGCGGCCGCGTACAGACGAGCCTGATGGCCGCTGCAAGTCGTGGGCTTGGTGCATCCACGGCACGGTCGATGTCCACGCTGCGCAGTCTGCGCCGAAGCGCCACTGGTGCGGACATCATCAGCGCTGGACGTGTCCTTCGGTCAGAACAGACCCTGGCGTTGCTTGAACAACTGCGCAAGGATCCCGACGTGCTGTACGCGCAGCTGGATACGTGGAAGTACGCCCTGGATCTGATGCCCAACGATCCACAGCTGCCCATCTACCAGTGGGACCTGCTCAATACGGTAGGGGGTATCTACGGACCCAAGGCGTGGGGAGACAGCACCGGCGAAGGCGTGGTGGTTGCCGTGCTCGATACGGGCTCGACGCCGCATGTCGACCTGAAAGACAACCTGATTCCTGGCTACGACTTCATTTCTTTGTATGGTCAATCAGCCGATGATCCCGACGTTGCTGGTGACGGTGATGGCCGTGATCCCGATGCGACCGACCCGGGTGACTGGTGTGGCGATTCCTCGCCCAGCAGTTGGCACGGTACGCATGTTGCCGGCACGGTAGCGGCCATGACCAACAATGGCCTGGGTGTGGCAGGCACGGCATGGGGCGCGAAAGTGCAACCCGTCCGCGTGTTGGGGCACTGCGGTGGCTTGACGTCGGATATCGCCGACGCCATCGTCTGGGCGGCAGGTGGCCATGTCGAAGGGATTCCCGACAATCCCACGCCGGCCGATGTGATCAACATGAGTCTGGGTAGCAGCGGCAGCTGCGCTGAAGATTCCGCAACGCAGGAAGCGATTGATCTGGCCGTCAAGCGCGGCACCACGGTGGTCGTGGCCGCCGGAAACCAGGCAGCAAACGCGGCGTTTTACAGCCCGGCCAGTTGCCGCAATGTGATCACCGTAGGTGCGACCGGCATCGACGGCGCCATGGCCAGCTATTCCAACTATGGGCCGCTGGTGGATGTGGCCGCGCCCGGCGGAGATACAAGCTCCTCAGGCGACATCTCGCAGGGAATGATCTGGTCCACCGGCAATGACGGCGCCACGGTGGCGGGAAGAGACATCCTTGTCGGCCTGATGGGTACGTCGATGGCATCCCCCCATGTCGCCGGCATCGTCGCCCTCATGCAGTCTGCTGCAGTCGCGGCGGGTCGGGGGGCGTTGACGCCGGATCAGGTGAAGCAGCTGCTGGTCCAATCAGTCCGTCCGTTCCCCTTGCAACCCCCTGCTGACCGTCCCATCGGTGCTGGGTTGGTCGACGCCGCACGTGCGGTGCAGTTGGCACTGGGTAACCCCTTGCCGGAACTGCCGATCCCGGAGCTGTCCAGTGGTGTCGTGCTGGGTGGGGTCAACGGCGCTGCGGGACAGTCCAGCCTTTACATGCTGGACGTGCCGGAGGGCACGAAGAGTCTGAACCTGCGCACCGTCGGCGGCCGCGGCGATGTCAGCCTGTACGCCTCGGAAGGTGTCAAGCCGGACGCCGACACTGCACAGTACCGTTCCACGCGTCCAGGCAACGCGGAGGTCATCATCGTGAACAATCCGCGTCCCGGAACATGGTATCTGCGCGTAGTGGGCGAGACGGCCTTCAACGAGGTGGGTGTGCTGGCAATCAAGCGCTGAACCAACCTGCCGGTATGGGGCCCACGGTATGTGCGCCCCGTATCCCTGCTAGTGCTGGTCGTCCAGTGCACGCATAAGCGCAGCATTGAAGCGCGCCGGATCCTGCACCTGTGGCGAATGCCCCAGATCGGCGAATTCCACCAGCTGTGCACCGGGTATGGCCGCTGCGGCGGCCTTGCCCAACAGCGGGTAATTGCCCAGCTTGGCCTTGAGCGCAGGGGGCGCCTGGTCGCGACCGATCGCGGTCCGATCCTTCTGGCCGATGTACAGCGTGGTCGGCACGCGGATGTTCTTCAGTTCGTACACCACCGGCTGGTTGAACACCATGTCCGAGGTCAGCGCCTGGCTCCAGGCCACCGCCTCTTTGCCTGCGCCGGCGTACATGCCGGCCTGCATGCGCGCCCAGTGTTCGAACGAGGGTTGCCAGTCGCCGCTGTAGTAAACGTCCAGCTGGTACTTCTTGATCGAATCGAAGGTTGTCTTCAACTCGTTGGAATACCACGCATCGACACTGCGCCACGGCACGCCGAGGGCTTTCCAGTCTTCCAGTCCGATCGGATTGACCAGTGACAGCGACTGGGTGGCCTGCGGATACAGCAGCGCATAGCGCGCGGCCAGCATGCCGCCCATCGAATGGCCGACGATATGCGCCCGCTGCACGCCCAGCTGCTCAAGCAGGGCATGGGTGTTGGCCGCCAATTGGCCGAACGAATACTGGTAGCCGGCAGGCTTGCTGGACCGGCAGAAGCCGATCTGGTCCGGTGCGATGACCCGGTATCCGGCATCAAGCAACGGCTTGATGGTCTCCTGCCACGTGGCGGCGCAGAAGTTCTTCCCATGCAGCAGCACCACGGTGCCAATCGGTGACCGCGCTGGAGCGACGTCCAGGTAAGCCATCTCCAGCGACTGGCGCTGGGATTCCAATGCGAACGTCTTTACCGGATAGGGGTAATCAAACCCCTCCAGGCGGGGGCCGTAGACATCCGCGGCAGTAGCAGCGACAGGACAGCAAGCGATCAGGGCGGCGGCCAGCAGGCGCATGGCGGTCTCCATGGAAGGGGAGGCCGAGCATACCGCAGCGCCAAACATCACCTTGTCGAACCATCGCATCCATCCGGTAGCGCCGAGCCGCGCTCGGCACCACCCGCCGTCAGCACTCGATGACGTTGACCGCCAAGCCGCCGCGGCTGGTTTCCTTGTACTTGTCCTGCATGTCGCGGCCGGTATCGCGCATGGTCTTGATGACCTTGTCCAGCGACACCTTGTGCTTGCCGTCGCCGCGCATCGCCATGCGTGAGGCGTTGATCGCCTTCACCGCCCCCATCGCATTGCGTTCGATGCAGGGGATCTGAACCAGTCCGCCAATCGGGTCACAGGTCAATCCGAGGTTGTGCTCCATGCCGATTTCCGCGGCATTTTCGATCTGGCTGGGACTGCCGCCCAACGCCGCGACCAGCCCGCCGGCCGCCATCGAGCACGCCACCCCGACTTCCCCCTGGCAACCCACTTCGGCGCCGGAGATCGAGGCGTTTTCCTTGTACAGGATGCCGATCGCCGCCGACGTCAGCAGGAAGTCGAAGATGCGCTGTTCATTGGCGCCCGGGCAGAAGCGATCGAAGTAATGCAGCACCGATGGTAGGACACCCGCCGCGCCATTGGTCGGTGCCGTGACCACGCGACCGCCCGCGGCGTTCTCTTCGTTCACCGCCAAGGCGTACAGATTCACCCAGTCCAGCGTGGTCAGCGGGTCACGCATCGCTGCTTCGGGTTTCGATGACAGCTCGCGATACAGCGCCGGTGCGCGTCGGCCCACCTTCAGTCCCCCCGGCAGCACGCCCTCCTGACGGATGCCGCGTGCCACGCATGCCTGCATGGCCGACCAGATCTCGCGCAACAGTTCGCGGATCTCGTCCTCGCTGCGCCAGGATTTCTCATTCTCGAACATCAACTGGGCGATGCTCAGCCCACTGCGCGCGGTCTGCGCCAATAGTTCGTCGCCGCTCTTGAAGGGGTAGGGCAGCGGGGTCTCATCGGGCACGATGCGATCATCGGCGGCATCGTCCTGGTTGACCACGAAGCCGCCGCCGACGGAATAATAATCGCGCGTGGCGATCACCTCGTCGTTCGCATCGAAGGCGGTGAAGCGCATGCCGTTGGTGTGATAGGGCAGCTTCTGCCGCTTGTTCAGTCCCAGATCGCGTTTTTCATCGAACACGATCTCGTGCTGACCCATCAGGTTGAGCCGCTTGCTGGTCCGGATGCGCTCCAGCGTCGCCGGGATGATGTCCGGATCGATCAGGTTGGGGCGCTGTCCTTCCAGTCCCAGCAGCACGGCTTTGTCCGTGCCGTGGCCGCGCCCGGTCAGCGCGAGTGATCCGTAGACGTCCGCACGGATGCGCACCACATCCTGCAGTCTGCCCGGATCCAGCAGCCAGCGATGCACGAACCGTTCGGCCGCCTTCATGGGCCCTACGGTGTGCGAAGAGCTCGGGCCAATGCCGATCTTGAATACGTCGAACGTGCTGACTGCCATGGATGCCGTGCTGCAGGTACCGGGAAAGCCGCTATTCTAGCGGTTGACGCGGCGGTTCCTTGGCTGCGGCGCAGCAAACCCCTACGGAGCGGGCCCGGTGTTCATCCTGTACCAGCGTGACGACTGCCATCTGTGTGACTTGGCGCTGGCTGTGCTGGCGCAGGCACGGGTGCCCCGGCTCGAGTCGGTATTCATCGACGCAGATCCCGAACTTGAAACACGCTATGGCGCGCGGGTGCCTGTGCTGCGGGACAGCGCCGGCAGACGCGAGCTGGACTGGCCGTTTGATGCGGCCACACTCGCGGGATGGCTGCGGGCCGGGTAGCTAGTGCCGCGCCATGCGCGGCGGACGCCGGATGTCCGGACGCCCGCAGCCTGATGGCAGGGTGTCACTTGGCCTTGAAGTTGACCACGGTGCTGATCGCGGTCTCATCCGGGATTGTCTTGGTATCGGCCCAGTCACCGCCGCCGACGCCGAATTCCAGTCGCTTGACGCTCGCCTGACCCTTCAGGACCGGCTGTGTGCCCGGCGTCCAGGTGAACGTCAGGGTGACCGGCTTGCTGACGCCGCGCAGTTCCAGCGTGCCGTCCGCCGCGTATTTGTCGTTGCCCAGTGCGCGGAAGCCGCTGGCGCGGTAATGCGCGGTGGCGAACTTGCCCACATCGAAGAAATCCGCTCCCTGCAGCGTGGAGTCGCGGTCGGCGTTGCCGCTCTTCGCGCCTGCCAGCGGGATCGTCACATCCAGCTTGCCGGCAGCCAGATTGGCCGGGTCGAAGCTGAGCTGCGTGGTGAAGCCCGGGAAGGTGCCGGCGAAGACTTCGCCGTCGTACTTGGTCGCGAAGGCAAGGGTGGAACCGGGTGCCTGCACGTAGTCGGCGGCGATGGCCGGGGAGGCGGCAAGCAGGCCCGCCAGGGCGGCAGCAACGGCTGTCGGGGAGGTCAGTTTGATGGTCATCGTTCAATCCTTCTGGGGAGAGGAGATCCAGCCGCGCGGAAGCATCCGCACCAAGGTGGCATCACGCTGGAAAACGTGGTGGTAGAGCGCGGCACCGGCATGCGCGGCGACGACGGCCACCAGCAGCCAGAAGCCGTATTCGTGGATCGCATGGGAAATGGACACGGTCTGCGGATCCGGCGCGACCAGCTTGGGTACGTCGACCAGACCAAACCAGCGGAACGGCCGCAGGCCACTGGCCGAGTCGTAGATCCAGCCGGACAGCGGGATGCCGAACATCAGCACGTAGAGCAAGGCGTGGGTCACGCTCGCGATGCGCTCCTGCCAGGTCGGCGTGCCAGGCACCGCGGGCGGCGCACCGGCATACAGACGCCAGCCCAAGCGCAGCACGACCAGCGTCAGCACGGTGATGCCCAGCGACTTGTGGGCGGTGTACACCCAGAAGTACTTCGGCGTCTTCGGCAGTTCGCCCATGGTCAGGCCGACGATGCCCAGGGTGAGGATCAGCAGTGCGATCAGCCAGTGCAGGGTCTGGCTGACGCCACCCCAGCGCTGGGTATTGGGACGGCTCATGGCAGGTTCCTGGGCGCCGGCGTGGCGTCGATCGGGGGTTTGGACCCGGACGGCGGTGCCGTGTCGGGGGCGTCATCGTCCCCCTTGCGGTCGCGCACGGCTTCCACTTCCAGGCGGAGCTGCACGTCATCGCCGATCACGCTCGACCACGCGGTGATGCCGAAGTCACGGCGGCTCAGCGTGGCGGTGGCGGAAAAGCCGGCAGTGCGGCGGAAGGGCGGCAGCGGGTGGCGCTTGAGCGCATTGAGGGTGACGTCCAGCGTAACGGGACGCGTCACGCCGCGCAGGGTCAGATCCCCCAACACGCGGGCGTGCGTTTCGTCGATGGGCTGTACGGAGGTCGACACGAAGCGGGCTTCCGGGAAACGCTCGCCATCAAGCAGGTTGCGCGCCAGGACGGCCTGGTTCCACTTGCTGTCCCCCAGGTCCAGGTGCGCGATGGGAACGCGCACGTCCAACCGCGCGGCTGCCCAGTCGTCCGGGCTGAAATACAGTTCGCCCTCGCTGCCGGACACGGTACCCAAGGCATTCGAAAAGCCTGCGTGCTTGATGGCGAACAGCACCCGGGTGTGGACCGGATCGAGGCGATAGAGCGTATCGGCTGCCACAGCCAGGCCGGGCAGGGCGGACAACAACAGGCTGAGGGTAAGACGTAGCAGCACGCGTGCAGCTCCTGCAGGGGACGCAGCGATCATACCCACCCCGCTGGCTTCGCGAGCAGCCACATGGCTGCAACAGTTCATGGTGCGGATGGCACCGTGCCTGCCAGCGCGTGTCGTCGCTGGCCTGCGGAGCAGCCTGCCGCACGCCGCTTCGTCAAGGCTGTGTGACAATCGCTTTATCCAGGGAAGTGGAATGGCGAAGGGCATGCGTCAAGGACAGAGGGTGGTGCTGTTGCTGCTGGTGCTGCTCACCAGCCTGCTGCTGCCAGCAGCGCAGGCGGCACCCGCCGGCGCGGAGACGCCCCGCCTGCGTCGCATCGGTACGGCCGAAGGGCTCCCGTCGCGGATGGTGACGGCGCTGGCCGAGGATGCGCAGGGTTATCTGTGGGCCGCGACCGACGGTGGGCTGGCCCGCTATGACGGGGTTTCCCTGCAGACCTGGCGGAACGACCCGCTGCAGGAAGGCTCGTTGCCCGGCAATGAGATCGAGACGATGCTGGTCGACGGCCGTGATCGCCTGTGGCTGGGCATCAACGGGGTGGGCCTGGTGCGCATGGGGCCCGAGCGGCAAGCCTTCGAGGTCATCAACGACATCAGTGCGGCCTGCGAAGGTCAGTTCTGGACACTGGCCGACGCCGAGAATGCGCTGTGGGTGGGTACCAGTGCCTTCGGCCTGTGCCGTCGCGACGAAACGGGGCAACTGCGCCGGTTCCGGCATGATCCGACCGACCCGCACAGTCTGCCGAGCGACACGATCTTTTCCAGCGTGGTCGACGAGCGCGGACGTCTGTGGTTGGGGACCGAGCAGGGCGTAGCGCGTTGGAATGGCAGCGGGTTTGATCGTGTCGGCGCGGATGTCCTGGGCGATGTGTCGGTGGTGCGGCTCAGCCGCGGTGAAGCCGGCAGCGTCCTGGTGGGTACCCAGGGCGATGGTGCGTTCGTGATCGGCGCCGACGACCGGGCGCAGCGACCAGGCTGGTCACAGGCCGCCACGCTGCGCGCGGCGCTGATGCTGCACGATCGCCAAGGCGGCTATTGGGTCGGCAGCTCCGAAGGGCTGCTGCGCGGTGATGACTGGCAGCTGCGGCGGCTCGAGCATGACAGTGGCAGCGGCTTCCTGACCGCGCACAGCGGTGTGCTGGACATGTTGCAGGATCATGAAGGCGGCATCTGGGTGGGATTGCTGACGCAGGGCCTGGCCTATCTTCCGCCGGACTGGAAGCGCTTCTCGACCTGGTTCCAGCTGGACGGCAGGCCGCTGGACAGCCAGTACCTGCTCAGTGTGGCCAGCGATGGCACCGACTTCTTCGTGGGCGCCGCGCACGGGGTGTATCGGCTCGATGCCGGGGGCACGCTGTCGTTGCTGGTGAGCGATGAGCAGATCGGCAGTGGCGCGATATGGTCACTGCTGCCGCGACCGGACGGATCGTTGTGGCTGGGGCGGGCCGGCCGGATCACCGTGTTCGATCCCAAGCGCCGGACGCATCGCGATTGGCTGATCCAGGGCGGTGCCGATCTGCGCCAGCGGATTGACCTGATGCGGCAGGCACCGGATGGCACGGTGTGGTTGTCGGTGATGAATCACGGCCTGCAGCAGCGCGACGCGCAGGGACGCGTGCTGCGCGATTTCCCTCGCGCGACGTTGCCCGGCCGCAGTCAGGCGCCGGTGGAGCAGTTGCGTTTCGACCCGCAGGGCCAGCTGTGGGTGGTGGGCGACATGGGCGTGCTGCGCTTCCAGGACGACCGCTTCATCGCCATCCCGGGCGTCTCGCGCGGCACCATCTTCGACTTGGCCTGGGCCGGCCCGCGTAGCCTGTGGCTGGCGCGCCAGGGGGCGTTTGAACGCTACGAGTGGGATGGAAAGAGCCTGACGCTGCGTGAGCAGGTCGGCGCAGCAGAAGGCGTGCTGCCGGTCTCCATCGGCGGCCTGGTGATCGGTGCGACGGGGCAGCTGTGGGCGACCAGCCCGCGCGGACTGATGCGCTGGGATACCGGCAAGCGCCAACTGCGCATCTACAGTGAGCGCGATGGCCTGCCGGACGCGGAGTTCACCGGCCGCCCGCCGGCCCAGGACGCTGCCGGCCGTGTGCTGGCGGTGTCGCAGACCGGTCTGGTCGGGTTTGATCCGGATACGGCCGACGCGCCGCTGCCCTCTTCGCAGCTGGTCATCGCCTCGGTGCGCGTGCGCCGCGACGATGGCGAGGGCTGGCAGGAGGTCACCGCCCGCTCGCCCATCACGCTGGGGCCGGACGACCGTGATCTGCAGATCAACGCGCGGCTGCTGTCCTTCGCCAATCCACGCAGCAATGCCTATCGATTCCGCGTGCAGGGCTATGACCTCAACTGGGTCACTGCCGCCGATGGCGAGCGTACGCTCTCGCGGCTGCCGTCCGGCGCGTTCGAGATCGAGATCCAGGCGCGACACGCGGGCGGCGACTGGACGCCTGTGCAGGCACTGCAGGTGCAGGTGCTGCCGCCCTGGTGGCGAAGCGGTGTCGCACTGCTGGCCTACGGCGTGGGTGGGACCCTGCTGGTCGCTGGCGTGGCGTGGTACGTGCGCCTGCGCCTGCGCCGGCGACAGCAATGGCAGTTGAGCCTGCACAAGCAACATCTGGCCGAGCAGGCCTCGCAGGCGAAGAGCCATTTCCTGGCAACGCTGGGGCACGAGGTCCGCACGCCGATGACCGGCGTGCTGGGCATGAGCGAGCTGTTGCTGGACACGGGGCTGGATGACCAGCAGCGCAGCTACGCCGGCGCCATCCACCAGGCCGGCACCCATCTGCTGCGGCTGGTCAACGATGCGCTGGACATGGCGCGGATCGAGGCCGGTCGGCTGGAACTGGACATCCGCCCGTTCGCGCTGGATGCCTTGTTCGACCAGGTGCAGGCCTTGATGGAGCCCATCGCGCGCCAGCGTGGGCTGGCCTTCCGCCGCGAGATGGCGTTTACCGGTCCGATATCGGTCAGCGGCGATGAGATGCGGGTGCGGCAGGTGCTGATGAACCTGCTCGGCAATGCGATCAAGTTCACCGAGCGCGGCCACGTCGGGGTATCCGTCTGTCCCGGCGGCGACGGCGTGGGCCTTCGGTTCGAGGTGGAGGACTCCGGCCCGGGCATTGCCGTCGAGCAGCAGGCGCGCTTGTTCGAGCGATTCGAACAGGCCGACGGTCCGCGGACAGCGTCGCGCTACGGGGGATCCGGCCTGGGTCTGGCGATCAGCCAGGAGCTTGCCGTGGCGATGGGTGGCACCATCGACGTGGACAGCCTGCCGGGGCAAGGGGCGCGTTTCAGCGTGCTGCTGCCGCTGCCGTGGCATCCGGAAGACGTGGCGCCCGTGCCCGAGGCGCAGCCCTCGCCCGACGTGCTGCCGTCCCTGCGGATCCTGCTGGTCGAAGACGACCCGACGGTCGCTAGTGTGATCCAGGGTCTGCTGAGCGCACGTGGGCATGAGGTCGAACACGCGCTGCATGGACTGGCGGCGCTGTCGGCGGCGGCGACGTCGTCCTTCGAAGTGGGGCTGCTCGACCTGGACCTGCCGGCCCTTGACGGGCTGGGGCTGGCACGTCAGCTGCGGGCGATGGGTCATCGGTTCCCGTTGATCGCGGTGACCGCCCGTTCGGACAGTTACGCCGAAGCGGAGGTGCTGGACGCCGGATTCGATGGCTTCCTGCGCAAGCCGGTGACGGGCGACCTGCTGGTCGGGGCGATTGCCCGCGCGCGCCTGCGTCGCGCCCTCCCGTGACGCAGGTGGCACGGAGTTCACGCTTCGGCGGTTCCACGTCGTGAAGACCGCCACCTTCGGTTTACCATGCCATCCAAGCCATCAGCCGTCGCGGGCACCGCAGGCATGAGGTGTCCATCCCTGCTGCGCAGGGGCCAGTGGCAACGGGGAGCAGGCAGGGGCAATGCGTTTGCGTAGGACGTTGGCACTATTGCTGTCGGCATGGCTGGCTCTGTTGCCGGCCAGCGCGCAGCCGGTTCCGCCGACGCCGCGGCAGCTGACCGTGTTCGATGGCCTGCCGTCCAACACCGTCAACCGGATGGCGGAAGACCGTCTGGGCTATCTGTGGATCGCCACGAACGACGGGCTCGCCCGCTTCGATGGCCGCAGCTACCGGATCTGGCGGGCCGAAGACGGGCTACGCGACAACCGCATCTGGACGGTGCTTGCCGATGCACGCAACCAGCTCTGGATAGGGACTGAAAACGCAGGTCTGGTACGGCTGTCCGCTGATCGGCGGGTCATGCGTTTCTATGACCGTGACAGCCAGCCGCTGCTGGCCAGCAACACCGTGTGGAGCGTGGCGGCCACGCCGGACGGGGCGATCTGGTTCGGCACCTACGAAGGCGGCCTGTACCGCATCGATGCCGACGACACCCTGCAGCGCTTCCTGCCGGAAGAGGGCAACGACCGCAGCCTGCCGTCCAACAGCGTGCCCTTCCTGGCGACACTGCCCGACGGCAGTCTGTGGGTGGGCACCAAGCGCGGCCTGGCGAGATGGACGGGACACGATTTCGAACGCGCGCCGGACAGCGTGCTGGGCGATGCGATGATCAACGGCATGACCGCTGATGCCGATGGCAGTCTGTGGATCAACACGCTGGGCAGCGTGATCGTGCGTCACGCCGATGGTCGCTTCGAGCCGGCGCCGTGGCCGGTGCCCGCTGGCGACCAGGTGCTGGGCATGATGCTGCACGATGAGCAGGGCGGCTATTGGCTGGATACCCGGTCGGGTCTCGGACGGGGGGTGGCAGGGCGCTTCCAACAGGTGCCGTTGTACAGCGCGCTGGCACGGGGGCGGGTGCGTCCGAACTGGAGCGGGGCCTTCCAGGACCGGGAAGGCGGCATCTGGCTGGCCAGCCTCAACGCCGGCTTGTGGCACCTGCTGCCACGCTGGTGGCAGTTCTCGGTGCTGTCCCGCCTTGAAGATGATCCTGCGTCATTGCGCAACGCCTTCGTGCTCGGCACTGCCGCTGCCGCGGACGGCAGTGTCTGGACCGTGGGTGGCCACGGTGCACTGGACAAGCTGGACCCGGCCACGGGCAAGGTGGAACAGCACCTGACCTGGGTGAATGGCAACCACTGGCTGATGTCTGTCGCCGAGGATGATCAGGGCAACGTGTGGACAGGCTCCATGGACGCACTGGCGCGCTATGAACCTGGCAGCCGACGCGTGCGCCGCTGGGGCCGCGATGACGGAGCCGACTCGGTGATGGAAGGCAATGTCCAGGATATCGCGGTATGTGGCGGGCTGGTGTGGACGATGTCGCCGACCGGTGTGCAGGCACGTGATCTGCAGGGGCGCGTGCAGGTGGGCGTGCCGCTGGGTGAGGGTGGCCTGCGCGCGGGGCAGCTGAACATCAGCCTGGAGTGTGGGCCGCGCGGGCAACCCTGGCTGGCTGGCAGCCAAGGGCTGCAGGAATGGGATCCGCACCTGCATGTGTTCGCCCTGGTCGACGGTGGTCCTGCGGGGGCGGTCCATGCAATGGCCTTTGCCAGTGGCGACCAGGTCTGGCTTTCGCAGGATGGGCGCTTGGTCCAGCACCGGTGGACGGGCAGCGCGCTGCAGCGGCACCGGGTGATCGGCGCGGTGCAGGGGTATCCGGCGCTCGCCGCCAACGGGTTGGCCGTGGACGAAACGGGCATCGTCTGGGCGAGCAGCCCACGCGGCATGCTGCGGGTGGATCCGCGCGTGCCCAGCGTGCGCCTGTATGGCGTGCATGATGGATTGCCCAGCCAGGAGTTCCGCGAGAACACCCTGGTGGCCAGCCGCAGTGGCCAGTTGCTGGCAGGTACGCCGGCAGGCGTGGTGCTGTTCGATCCACTCAAGGTGGGCCCGCCGACCCGGCAGGCACCGCTGGTGATCGAGCGTGTCGAAGTCAGCCGTGGCGACCGGACGGTCGAGCTGACCCACGCCACGCCGATGGTCATCGAAGATGGTGACCGCGACCTGCACATCGTGGCGCGCCTGCTGTCGTTCAGCGATGCGGCGTCCAACGTGTACCGGTATCGGTTGGGCGGCTACGATCCGGACTGGGTGGATGCCGGTGCGGGCGGCGAGCGCGTCTTTTCACGCCTGCCTCCCGGTCATTACGCGCTCGAGGTGCAGGCGCGCTCGGCCGACCACGTATGGTCCAAGGTGCAGACGCTGGAGTTCGACGTCTTGCCGCCGTGGTGGCGCAGCGTGACCGGTGTGTTGATGCTGATGGCACTGGGCCTGCTGTTGCTGAGCGGATTCGCCTGGCTGTACCGGCGACGTCTGCAACGCCGGCATGCCTACCAGATGGCGGTGCACAAGCAGGAGGTTGCCGAGCAGGCCTCGGCGGCCAAGACGCGCTTCCTGGCGAACCTGGGCCACGAAGTCCGCACGCCGATGACGGGTGTGCTTGGCATGACCGAACTGCTGCTGTCGTCGCCGCTGGACACGCGCCAGCGCAACCATGCCGAGTCCATCCGCAGTGCGGGCGAGCACCTGCTGTTGCTGGTGAACGATGCGCTGGACCTGGCGCGGATCGAGTCGGGGCGGTTGGAGCTGCAGTCGCAGCTATTCGATCTGAACCTGCTGCTTGCCGATGTCCAGGCGCTCACCGCGCCGCTGGCTCGGCAGAAGGGCGTGCAGTTCACGCTGCAGAATGAGCTGGCCGTCGGGCTGTGCGCGCAGGGCGATCCGCTGCGGGTGCGGCAGATCCTGCTCAACCTGCTGGGCAACGCGGTCAAGTTCACCCAGCGCGGCAGCATCATCCTGCGCGCACGCAGCGACACCGACGCACAGGGCCTGCACTTCGACGTGAGCGATACCGGGCCCGGCATCAGCAGCGAACTGCAGAAACGGTTGTTCCGCCGCTATGAGCAGGCTGACGGTGCACGCACCTCAGCGCAGTACGGCGGCAGCGGCCTGGGGCTGGCGATCAGTCGCGAGCTTGCGGTGGCGATGGGCGGTGACATTGCCGTACGCAGCCAGCTGGGCAACGGGACGTGCTTCAGCGTGGTGCTGCCCCTGCCGCTTCAGGATGGCAGGGGGCACGCCGATGGCGAGGGGCCGCACGCGGTGGCCGTACCGGCCGCGCCGCTGCGCATTCTGCTGGTGGAAGACGATCCCACCGTGGCCGAGGTCATCGCCGGCCTGCTGGCGGCCCGCGGGCACCAGGTGGTGCATGCCGAGCATGCGCTCGCGGCCTTGCGCGAAATGGCCGGCGACCGCTTCGACATCGGTCTGCTGGACCTCGATCTGCCCGGCCTGAGTGGCTTCGACCTGGCGTTGCACCTGCGCAACCAGGCCCACGACCTGCCCCTGCTGGCGGTCACCGCGCGCACCGATCCCGATCTCGCCGAGCAGGTGGCGGCGGCGGACATGCAGGGGTTCCTGCGCAAGCCGGTGACCGGCGAGCTGCTGGCCGAAGCCATCGCCCGCGCGCTGACCGCCCGCTAGCGCCGTCGACCGCTCCTGCCTTTTGGTAGAGCCGACTTCAGTCGGCTGCCCCTGCCTTTCGGTAGAGCCGACTTCAGTCGGCTGCATTGGTGGAGCAGCCGACTAAATTCGGCTCTACCAAGAGGCCCAACCCGTCGGCCCAATCGGACGGCCGAATCGGTCAGCCCAATCAGTCGGCCCAATCAGTCAGCCCAATCAGTCAGCCCAATCAGTCGGCCCAATCCGTCGGCCCAATCGGACGGCCGAATCGGTCAGCCCAATCAGTCAGCCCAATCCGTCGGCCCGGCTCGCCGGCCCAACCCGTTAGCCCAACCCGTTCGCAGAGCCCGTTCGCACCCATCGGCCCAACCCGTCGGCCCAACCCGTCCGCCCGACCCATCCGCCCAACCCCCGCATCATCACTCCGCGACTTCCTCGATCTGCTTCGGGTCCGGGCCTGTATCCGGCAGCTGCCAGAAGATCAGCGTGGACGTCAGCGTGATCGCGCCGACACACAGGAAGGTCGCGTGCAGGGCAGCCGTGGCGCCGTGCGATTCCAGCGGCGCGAATGCCGCCAGCAGGCTGCCCGCCGCTGCGGCGCCGAACCCCGCCGCCAGCATCATCACCATCGACAACAGGCTGTTGCCGGAGCTGGCGAACTCCCGATCCAGATCGCGCAGCGTCACCGTGTTCATTACCGTGAACTGCAGTGAGTTCACCGCGCCGAACAACGCCAGTTGCAGCAGCCGCCAGCCCAGGTGCTGGCCCGGCCCCATCAGCGCGAAGCTGGCCATGGCGATGCCCACCAGCACGGTGTTGACCATCAGCACGCGGCGGTAGCCGAAGCGCTCCACCAGTTTCACTGCCAGCCGCTTGGACACCATGCCGGCGGCAGCGACGGGGATCATCATCAGGCCGGCATTCATCGGGCTCATGCCCATGCCCACCTGCAGCAGAAGGGGGATCAGCAGCGGCATGGCGCTGCTGCCGATGCGTGAGAACAGGTTGCCGAGGATGCCGATGCGGTAGCTCGGCACCCGGAACAACGCGAGCGAAAACAGCGGCGCGGTCGAATTGGCGGCGTGCAGCCAGTAGCCCGCCAGCGCGGCCAGCCCGGCGACGGTCATCAGCATCACCAGCGCGCGCGGCGTGCCCATTCCCGAGATGCCGTCCAATGCCAGCGACAGCACCACCATGCCGAAGGCCAGCATCGCGTAACCGCGCAGATCGAAGCGGCTTCGATGGGCGGCATAGTGGTCGGGCATCACCTTCATCGCGACCAGATAACCGATCACGCCGATCGGCAGATTGATCAGGAACACCCAGTGCCACGACGCGACTTCGACCAGCCAGCCACCCAGCGTCGGGCCGATCAGCGGGCCGATCAATGCCGGGATGGCGATGAAGCTCATCGCGCGCAGGAAGTCCTCGCGCGGTACCGAGCGCATCACGGCCAAGCGACCGACGGGCAGCAGCATCGCGCCACCGATGCCCTGCAGCACGCGCGCTGCGACCAGCTGATGCAGGGTCTGCGCCAACGCGCAGGCCAGCGAGCCAAGGGTGAACAGGATGATGGCGACCAGGAAGGTACGCCGCGTGCCGAAGCGGTCGGCGATCCAGCCCGACGCCGGGATGAAGGTGGCTACGGCCAGTGCGTAGCTGAAAACGACAGACTGCATCTGCAGCGGACTTTCGCCCAGACTTCGCGCCATCGCCGGCAACGCCGTGTTGACGATGGTGGAGTCCAGCATCTGCATGAAGATCGCCAGCGATACCAGCCACAACAAGGGGCGGATGGAGGCGTAGCTTGACGTCATCGGGCTTGGATCCGCGCGACCGGGAGGCGACATGATGGACCAATCGCGGTAACGGCGCGATCAGGAAGCGCCGTACCGCCATGCCGGGTAAAGCATCAGCGTGCGCTGAGCCGGTGCACCGCCTCGACCAGAACCTGCACACTGGCCGGATCCATGTCAGGCGACATGCCGTGGCCCAGGTTGAACACATGGCCCTCGCGCGAGCCGCCGTTGCCGGCCGCATACGTATCGAGCACCCGGCCCGCCGCCGCGCTGATCGCCTCGGGACTGGCGTACAGGGTGGTGGGATCCAGGTTGCCCTGCAGCGCGACGCGCCCCCCTGTGCGGCGCACCGCTTCGTCCAGGTCCAGGGTCCAGTCCAGTCCCAGCGCATCGGCACCGGTATGGGACAGCGCCTCCAGATGCAGGCCCGTGCCCTTGCCGAACAGGATCAGCGGCGTGCGGGCGCTGCCTTCACCGCGCTCCAGCTCGGCGGAGATGCGCTGCAGGTAGCGCAGCGAGAACTCGCGGTACATCGCCGGCGACAGCACGCCGCCCCAGGTATCGAACACCTGCAGGGCCTGCGCGCCGGCCGCGCGCTGCGCACCAAGGTAGGCGACCACCGCATCCGTCACGACCTCCAGCAGGCGGTGCAGTTCCTGCGGGTGGTTCAGCGCCATCGCCTTGATGCGGGCGAAATCCTTGCTGCCGCCGCCTTCCACCATGTAGCAGGCCAGCGTCCACGGGCTGCCGGAAAAGCCGATCAGCGGCACCTGGCCATCCAGCTCGCGGCGGATCACCCGCACGGCATCCATCACATAGCGCAGTTCCTGTTCCATGTCCGGCACCGCCAGCTTGGCGATGGCGGCGGTATCGCGTATCGGGTGCCGGAACTTGGGACCTTCGCCTTCGACGAAATACAGCTCCAGGCCCATCGCATCGGGGATGGTCAGGATGTCCGAAAACAGGATGGCCGCATCCAGCGGGAAGCGGCGCAGCGGCTGCAGGGTGACTTCGCAGGCGAGATCCGGGTTCTTCGCCATCGCCAGGAAACTGCCTGCTTTCGCGCGGGTCGCACGGTACTCCGGCAGGTAACGACCGGCCTGGCGCATCAGCCAGATGGGGGTGTGATCCACCGGCTCGCGGCGCAGGGCGCGCAGCAGACGATCGTTGCGAAGAGGGCTGGTCACGGAAGGCGATCCTTGTGCGGGCGCTGCATGCAACGCCGTGTGGGAAGAAGGGGGTGCATGCTCACTCGCCGTGCGAGGCCAGCTCGAAGCCGCGGTGAAGCTCGGCATCGCGTGCCTTGGCAAAGGCGGCGCGGGCGTCGGCTTCCTTCAGGTACAGTTCGCGCCGGAGCTGCGAGCGGCCCCCGGCGCGGCCGGATTCGCGCAGCAGTTCCCAACCGCCGAACAGGTCGGCGGCCAGGGTCAGGCGCAGGAAGCGCGGCGTCTCGGTACCGATGGCCGGTTGTTGCAGATGGGCATGCATGGGGCAATTGTAGCGCTGCCCCATGAACGGCGGAGACGCGCGGTGCCTGCAGCGTCGAGCGGTCCTCGGCGGAGAAAGCACCCCGTGCAGGGCGGACCCGCGACAGGATCAGCCAGCCAGCACTGCAAGCACGGCGGCTTCTTCCACATCTGCCACCACATCGGCCTGGCCGATGCCGCGCCACAGCACCAGGCGCAGCCGCCCGGCCACGTTCTTCTTGTCCAGCCGCATGCGTGCCAGCAGTGCGGCAGGCTGTAGCCCCGTGGGAATGGCGGTCGGCAAGTGCAGCGATGTCAGCAACGCAGAAAGACGGTGCTCGTCCGCGGCCGGTGCCCTGCCCATCGCGGTCGACAGACGGGCGGCCAGCACCATGCCGACCGCTACGGCTTCGCCGTGGTTCAGGGCATCGCGTCCTGGCGCCGAGTAGCCCTGTTCGGTTTCGATGGCATGGCCGAAGGTATGGCCCAGGTTGAGCAGGGCCCGCTCGCCCTTCTCAAAGGGGTCGCGTTCGACAATGGCCGCCTTGTGCCTGCAACTGCGCGCGATGGCTTCGGCGAGCAGCGTGGCATCGCCGGCAGACAGGCCATCGGCATGCTGCTGCAGCCAGTCGAAGAAGTCCGGATCGCCCAGTGCACCGTACTTCACTACCTCCGCCAGCCCTGCGCGCAGCTCGCGCACCGGCAGGGTCGCCAGCACGTGGGTGTCGGCGATCACCGCCCGCGGCGGATGGAAGGCGCCCACCAGATTCTTGCCGGCCGGGATGTCCACCGCCGTCTTGCCACCGACCGACGAATCGACCATGGCCAACAGCGTGGTCGGCAGTTGAACGCAGTCCACCCCGCGCATCCAGCAGGCCGCGGCGAAGCCGGACAGGTCGCCCACCACGCCGCCGCCCAGCGCAAAGATGCAGGCATCCCGCGTGGCGCCCAGCGCGGCCAAAGCGTCGATGGCCCGGCCGAACTCGGCCAGCGTCTTGGACGCTTCACCGGCCGGCAGCACGTGCTCGGCCACCAACAGCTCCGGGCGCGCCTGCATCAGCGCGCCACGCACGCCGGCGAGATAAAGCGGGGCCACATCGCTATCGCTGACCAGCAGCACGTGCCGGCCGCGGACATGCCGCGCCAGCGCGTGGCCATCGGACAGCTGGCCCGGGCCGATGGTGATCGAATAAGGATGGTCGCCAGCGACGGCGACGTGCAGGGGGGAGGGTGCGGTCATGCGATCGGGTCCTGTCGCTGCCAGTGCGCGGCCAGCTTGACCACAAGCTGGGACGTGGCTTCGGCAGCGGTGTAAAGGTCGGTATCCAGGGTGAGATCGGCCAGCTGCTGGTACAGCGGGTCGCGGTGATAGGCCAGGTCCTGCAGCACCTGCTCACGGTCCGGGCGCTGCAGCAGCGGCCGCGCCTTGTCCCGCGCCAGTCGTTCCAGTTGCGCCGCGACGCTGACCCGCAGGTAGACCACGAAACCATGGCCGGCGATGGCGGCACGGTTGTCGGCATGCAGCACGGCACCTCCGCCGGTAGACACCAACTGCCCGTGCCCGCCGAGCACGCGCTGCAGTGCCTGCTGCTCATGCCGGCGGAAACCGGCTTCGCCGACCAGATCGAACAGGGTCGGGATGCTGGCACCTGCCGCCTCCACGATGACCTGGTCCAGGTCAACGAATTCCAGCGTGAAACGCTCGGCGAGGCGGCGGCCGATGCAGGTTTTGCCGGCTCCCATCGGGCCGATCAGGATCAGGTTCGGAGCAGGATTCATCGCCGTGAATCCTACCACTTCACCCTCTACAGCCGGGTGCTGCGCAGCTGCGTGCCGCCCAGCGCGATGGGGTGGCACAGGGGAGACAGGCGCTGTGCTTCGGCCAGGGGCGGCAGCAGGGCATCGAACAAGGCATGCAGCCCGGCCAGCCCGGGCTCCAGCGTGCCGGCCGTCGTGATCAGGCCATCGGCGTCGTGACCCGCGGCCAGAGGAGGAGGAGGCAGCCAGTGATGCGCCTCCGCCCTGGCACTGGACGTCTTGTCCGCCATCCTGTGGGCAAGGCGGGTCAGACTGCTGCCATGGGCATCGAGCATCTTCTTCCATGCCTGCGCCGGTGCCATCCGCTGGCCTATCAGGCACTGATAGCGCAACAGCGAGGCGGTCAAGGTGGCGCTGCAGAACACGTCCGCATGCAGCGCTGTGTGGCGTGCATGCTGAAGGCGCGCCCCCAGCCCGAGCGAGGCCAGCGGGACACCGGCAATGGGGAGTCGGCCGTCCACGCTGAAGGTGGATGCCCCGCGCACGGTGATCTGCTGCAGGTGCAGGCCACGGGCGGCAGCGGGAAAGCGCACATCGTCCTGGAACGATGGCCTGAAGAACCGGACGCCCACGGTCACCGCGGTCGTGCCTGCCAGGCTCAGCGCGCCTGCATCACCCAGTACGCGCATGAGTTCATGGCGGGTCTCCGCCGCCAGACTGGCATCGGGCAGCCGCTGCTGCAGCAACGCCAGGATGGTGTCGGTGCTGGTCGCCCCGGTCAGCGTGATCCTGGCCTCGACATAGCGGCCATCGCGCAGGGCATTGTAGTTGCGCTGATGGCTCCGGCTGACGCTGATGGTGACGTCCGTCGTGCCCGCGCCCGCCATGGGCTGTGCCGCGCCGCCATGGACCGCCATGGTGTCTGTGCGGATGAACTGTTGCAGGGCCTGGTGCGCGTAAAGGGGGCGCAGCGAGGCGGCGTCCTGTCGCAGGACAGGCGAATCACGCACTGTGGCGGCCAGTGCCTGCGCGGCGCTGCGCTGATCGGCGGGCATCACCAGCCAGAGCCAGTTCACCAGCTCCAGCATGCGCGCCAGTGCCTGCTGCGGCGTGCGGCAGTTCCAGTCCGCGCAGGTTCGTGCCAACACGTGCTTGAGCTGTCGTTTGTCGATGCCACGCTGCTGTTCCAGCAGCAGGGACTGCAGGCACTGGAACTCCGTCTGTACGCGTTGCAGCGCCTCTTCCCGGGCCGCACCTGCGTGCGCATCATCGACCTGCAAGGCGCTGAAGCGTTTGGCGTGTGAGCCGAGACCGGCGGTGATCCGCTCCCGAAGCTGCCAGGCCAGCGCTCCGCGCTGCACAGGGTCCAGATCCAGGTCGCACAACCACAGGGGCACATCGATTTCGACGCGCAGCCGGCTGCGCGCAGCGGAGATGCCCGCGTTGGCGACGGTCGCGTCGGCGGCGGCCTGCATCGAGATCGTGCGTGTGCGGATGCCGACGTCGAGCAAGGGGGCAGGAGAGGGCACCAGTGCATCCTGCGTCAGCGCAGCAAAGGGCGGGCTGTTGTCGCCGCCGCAGGACACCAGGGTAGGCATCAAGGGGGCCCAGCGCAGCGCGGCACGCGCGGCGTGGGCCACGCGGTCGTGGGGCGTGGCGCGGCCCAGCGAGACGACGCTGAGCAGGCGCTGGGCCGCTCGGCTGCGCCGTGGCGTGGCGACGGAGCGCCGCGCCCGGAAGGCGGCATAGTCGTGGATCGATGCCGCGCCGTCGTAGCGGGTGTACTCCACGCTTGCCGTCAGCCCGGCGCCGGCCGCGGTACCGGGTGCCAACTGCGCATCGGCCGATACCTCGGCACTGATGACGTGGTGCCGACCGCGCGCGTACTCCAGCGTCTCGAAACAACTGCTCTTGCTGCCGGACTGTGCGCCCACCGAGAGTCCGGCGGTGGCCCCTGCACCGGCCATGGTCAGGCCTACGCCGGCGCGGGCCGAACACCCGAAGGAGGTGCTGCGTTGTGCCCCTGGCGCGCTCATGGGCTTGAGGCGCACACACCAGCGCCGGTGCGACTGCGCTATCCGCACCGGTTGCAGGCCAAGTCGTGCGTGGTCATGCAGTGCCTGCAGGCGCATGCGCTGGATCTCTGGCATTCGCCCGCCGTTCTGCGCTTCGATTTCAACCTTGCACGCCTTGCGTAATGCCACCAGCGCAGCGGCGTCCAGCACGGGCGCGCGTGCACGGTGGGCGATGAGCGCCAGCGACGTCGCGCGATGTGCGTCGGCGCGTTCGAGCGCCGCGCCCAGGTCGCGGATCATCCCGCCGATCGTGTCCGGACATACGGCATCGGCGTCCGGGAAAGGCGTGGGCTTCCGCAGGGAAGGCGTCGACCACGAGGGCGCGTTGCGCACGCAGGAAAGCACGCTGCGCGTCAGGATGTGTGCGCCCTTCGTAACGGCGTTGAAGGTCTGCAGCGTGGCGGCACTACCAGCAGCAAGGAGCACGGTGGGGGTCCGGTCAGGTTGGGATGCGGTAAGCCAAAACCCTAGCCAACCGACCCTGCCGGTGTGCGCGCATTTCTGTGCATATGCAGATGCCCTCGCGGCATGAGGGTGTGCAGGCAGGGTTTCTGCAAGCAGGTAATGCGCGTGCGAATCGCACGTCCCCCTGGAGAGGGGGGACGGGGGGCGCCGGGTGCGTCACGGCGCCGCCGCAATGGCCGTCAGTCCGTCAGCGTACGCTGACGATGGCGCGCTCGGCATCCAGTGCGATCGTGCGGTCGGCGATGCCGGGCAGCGTGCGCAGGGCATGGCGACTCACCCGCTCGTAGTACTGCACGAAACGTTCCAGCTGCGGTCGCGTCATCCCGCTGCGTCCGGGCTGCGCGGCCTGCAGATGCTGCTCCTGCTGCCAACGCCAGCGCGGTATGACGGAGAAATCAGGCGGCTGCAGGAACCACAGGCGATCGCAGCGTTGCCATAGTGCGGGGTACTCGGTTTCCAGCGCCGTGTTGCACCAGTGCCGCCAGCGTCCGTCCGCATCAGCCTCGCGCTCCAATGCGTTGAGGGGGGCGTCCAGCGTGTCGGCCGCTTCAGCGGGCGTGCCGAGGAACCAGCCCTCGAACACAAGCAGATCCAGAGGCGCCGCCAGATGAGGCCACTCCGCCTGCGGCAGGCGTTCATCGGCCAGTTTGTCGAATCGTGGCAGTGCGCGCAGCGTTCCCGACGCAGCGTCATCCAGCACGCTGTGCGCCAAGGCGAGGTCATGGGTGCCGGGTGGCCCCCGGGTCAGCAACAACGGATGCACATCGCGCGCCAGCCGTTGGCGTTGGGTACGGGTGAGGTAGACATCGTCGATGGAGACGGCGGCGGCTCGCAGGCCACGCGCCTGCGCGCGCGCCACGACCTGCGCGGCCAGCGTCGATTTGCCACTGCCCTGCAGGCCGCTGATGGCCAGTACCGGAACCCGGGTGGCGCTCGCCATCGCATCATCGAGCGCCTGCTCTACCAGGGCATCGGGGAAACCTTTCGACGGGGACGTGTACGCAGCAGCCTTCATGCCGCCACAATAGCCCAATCCAAGTAGGGAACCCGTTGTCATGAGCAATCTGCACGCCGAAGCGCTTTCCACGTTTGCCACGTTGTTTGACGAGGCACGCAAGAGCAGCGAGCTGGAGCCCAACGCGATGACGGTGGCGACCGCCGATCGCAGCGGCCGTCCGTCGGCACGGACCGTGCTGCTGAAGGCGTTCGACGCGCGTGGTTTCGTGTTCTATACGCATCTGGACAGCCACAAGGGCCAGGAGCTCCAGGCCAATCCGCAGGCTGCGCTGTTGTTCCTGTGGCGCAGCCTGCGCGAGGCGGGCATCCAGGTGCGCATCGAAGGGCGCGTCGAGCAGGTGGAGGATGCCGAGGCCGATGCCTATTTCGCATCACGGCCGCGGTTGAGCCAGATCGGGGCATGGGCATCGAGTCAATCGCAGACCCTGGCCTCGCGGGACGAGTTCGACGCGCGGGTCGCCGAGGTCGAGGCGCGCTTCGAAGGCCAGGACGTGCCACGGCCGGCGGGCTGGAGCGGGCTGCGCGTGGTGCCTGACCGGTTCGAGTTCTGGTACGGCGCGCAGTTCCGGCTGCACGAGCGCTGGTGCTACGAGCGCGCAGCCGATGACACGTGGAGCAAGCGACAGCTGTATCCCTGATTGCCCCCACGTTGCCCCCCCCCCCCGCATCCGCGCGTGGGTAGAGCCGACTTCAGTCGGCTGGGCATTACGCGAAGAGCATCGCAGAAGGGTAGAGCCGACTTCAGTCGGCTGGGGGTTACGCGAAGGACAGCCGACTGAAGTCGGCTCTACCGGAGGCTGGGGGTTGCGCGACGGGCAGCCGACTGAAGTCGGCTCTACCTGAGGCTGGGCGTTACGCGAAGGACAGCCGACTGAAATCGGCTCTACCGGAGGCGGGGGGTTACGCCAATCCTGCCGCCCGCAGCCAACGCCACAGGGTGGTGCGTGAGATGCCCAGTGCTTGGGCCATGCCTTCGCGATCATGGCGATGGGTGGCAAGCAACTGCTGCAGGTGGGCCGGCGAGGGGCGCCCCGGCACGATGGCGCCGGCGGCCGCTGCGTCGCCCAGTTCGGGGGCGAGCTCCAGCAGCCGTGCACGGCTGACGGGGCCCTCGCTGGGCTGCCAGTGAATCCGCAGGCGGTCCATCAGATTGCGTAGTTCGCGCACGTTGCCGGGCCAGTCGGCGGCCGCGAGCGCCACCATGGCATCCTCATCCAGGGGAGCGTCCAGGCCTCGCAGTTGCTGGAAGAACGCGCGTGCCAGCAGGGGGATATCGTCGCGCCGCACGCGCAGGGCGGGCAGGGCGATGCGCAGTGTCGCCAGCCGGTAATACAGATCGCGACGGAACAGGCCCATCTGCACCCGCTGCTCCAGCGATTGCAGCGTCGCCGCAACCACCCGCAGGTTGACCGGCGTCGGTTCGGTCGAGCCCACCCGCAACACCTCGCGCTCTTCCAGGACCCGCAACAGCCGCGTCTGCAGCGGAAGCGGCAGTTCGCCGATTTCATCCAGGAACAAGGTGCCGCCATCCGCTGCTTCCACCAGGCCGATACGTCCGCCGCGGCGGGCGCCGGTGAAGGCACCGTCGCTGTAGCCGAACAGTTCGGATTCCAGCAGCGACTCGCTGATGGCACCGCAGTTGAGTGCAACGAAACGTCCGCGACGACCGCTGTCCGCATGCAGCTGACGGGCTACCAGCTCCTTGCCGGTGCCGGTCTCGCCGCTGACCAGTACCGTGCTGTCGTGTGGGGCATACAGGGCAATCTGCTTGCGAACGTCCTGCATCACCCGGCTGTCGCCGAGCAGCACCTGCCCGTGGCCCGGCGGGCTGCTGCGCCGGGGAATGCGCGCGGTGCGGGTCACGGAGCGCGCCAGGGTATGCGTCAGTTCCAGGGCATGCTCGAACGCTTGTCGCACCGAATCGGCCGAATACAGCAGTACACCCTGCAGACCGGCGGCTTCGGCGTGATCGATTGCCATGCCGGTGCCGACGATGACCTCGATCCCGTTGGCGCGCAGGTCCGCGATGCAATCGCGCGCATCTTCCCGGGTCACGAAGCGGCGGTGTTCGATCTGCAGGCCGAAGCTGTCCTGGAAGCTGCCGAACGTGGGCACGTCACTGGCGTGGGTGACCAGCCCGATGCGAGGTGCGATGCGCCGTGCCCGTGCGAGCGCCTCCATCAGGTCGAAGCCGTTGGCCTGGATCGGCACCAGCGGCACATCCAGCCGGCTGCGCAGCCAAGCGGCGTTGGAGCCGCCGGCGATCACTACATCGCAGTGTTCCTGGCGCAGGCGCTGGTTGATCACGGCCACGGCTTCTTCGAAGCCGAGGTTGATCTGTTCGATGCGCGCGCGGCGGTCGAACTCCGGGATCACATCGCCGAGCAATCCCGTCAGGCGAGACACGCTCACGGTCCAGATGACCGGCCGGGAGGGATCGGCCTCGGCGGCAACGAAGGGGAGGCGGGGCAGATGCATCACGACCGGCTCATCGAGAGAGACGTTTCATGATACAGGTGTTTCAGTGTTTCATATGTTCCATTGTGTGGCAGGTATGTTGTCATTCAAATCAATAACTTGGCAGTTGGCACGGAGTTTGCGCCTGTTACCCTGACCACTGAAAGGATCGCTTCATGACTGCCTCTCCCGTATCCGCTGGCACCCGATTCCGCGACGCGCTCGCGGCCGAATCTCCGCTGCAGGTGATTGGCGCGATCAACGCCAACCACGCGCTGCTGGCCAAGCGCGCCGGCTACCGTGCCATCTACCTGTCCGGTGGCGGCGTCGCGGCCGGATCATTGGGCCTGCCGGACCTGGGCATCAATACGCTTGAAGACGTGCTGATCGATGTCCGCCGCATCACCGATGTCTGTGACCTGCCGTTGATGGTGGACATCGATACCGGCTTCGGCCCGAGCGCGTTCAACATCGCGCGCACGGTCAAGTCGCTGATCAAGGCCGGCGCCGCCGCCTGCCATATCGAGGACCAGGTCGGCGCAAAGCGCTGCGGTCATCGTCCCGGCAAGGAGATCGTGTCGCAGGAGGAAATGGTGGACCGCGTGAAGGCCGCGGCCGATGCCAAGACGGATCCGGCGTTCTTCCTGATCGCGCGCACCGATGCGATCCAGGTGGATGGCGTGGACGCCGCGATCGAGCGCGCCATCGCCTGTGTCGACGCGGGTGCCGACGGCATCTTCGCCGAGGCGGCCTATGATCTGGAGACCTATCGTCGTTTCGTCGATGCGGTGAAGGTGCCGGTGCTTGCCAACATCACCGAGTTCGGCGCTACGCCGTTGTTCAGTCGCGATGAGCTGGCATCTGCGGGTGTGGCCATCCAGCTGTTCCCGTTGTCCGCCTTCCGCGCCGCCAACAAGGCCGCCGAGAACGTGTACGAAGCGGTGCGCCGCGACGGCCACCAGCGCAGCGTGGTCGACGCCATGCAGACGCGCAATGAACTCTATGACCGCATTGGCTACCACGCGTTCGAGCAGCAGCTCGATGCGCTGTTCGCCGCCAGGAAGTAACCTGCTCTCACGATTTCCGGGAGGAAAACCATGAACGAAACCACCGCTACCCCGACCTTCAAGCCGAAGAAGTCCGTCGCGCTGTCCGGCACCGCCGCCGGCAACACCGCCCTGTGCACTGTAGGCCGCAGTGGCAATGATCTGCACTACCGGGGCTACGACATCCTGGACCTGGCCACGACCAGCGAGTTCGAGGAAATCGCCCACCTGCTGGTGCACGGCAAGCTGCCCACCCGGGCCGAACTGGTCGCTTACAAGGCCAAGCTGAAGGCACTGCGCGGCATCCCGGCGTCGGTCAAGGCCGCGCTGGAAGAGCTGCCGCCGTCGGCCCACCCGATGGACGTGATGCGCACGGGCGTGTCGGTGCTTGGCTGCGTATCGCCGGAGAAGGACGACCATAATCATCCGGGCGCGCGTGACATCGCCGACAAGCTGATGGCCTGCCTCGGTTCGATGCTGCTGTACTGGTACCACTGGAGCCACAACGGTCGCGCCATCGATGTGGAAACCGACGATGACTCCATCGGTGGCCATTTCCTGCACCTGCTGCACGGCGAGAAGCCGCAGGATTCGTGGGTGAAGGCAATGCATACGTCGCTCATTCTTTACGCCGAGCACGAGTTCAATGCGTCCACGTTCGCGTGCCGCGTGATCGCCGGCACGGGCAGCGACATGTTCAGCGCCATCGCGGGCGGCATCGGCGCATTGCGTGGCCCGAAGCACGGCGGCGCCAATGAAGTGGCGTTCGAAGTGCAGAAGCGTTACGACACGGCCGATGAGGCGGAGGCCGACATCAAGGCACGCGTGGAGCGCAAGGAAGTGGTGATCGGTTTCGGCCATCCGGTGTACACGGTGTCCGATCCACGCAACAAGGTGATCAAGGACGTGGCCCGCGAGCTGTCCGAAGAACAGTCCAGCACGAAGATGTACGACATCGCCGAACGTCTTGAGACGGTGATGTGGGACATCAAGAAGATGTTCCCCAACCTGGACTGGTTCAGTGCGGTCAGTTACCACATGATGGGCGTACCGACGGCGATGTTCACCCCGTTGTTCGTCATCGCACGCACCTCCGGTTGGAGTGCGCATGTCATCGAGCAGCGCATCGATGGAAAGATCATCCGTCCGAGTGCCAACTACACCGGTCCGGAAGACCAGGCGTTCGTGCCGATCGACAAGCGCGCCTGATGCATGATGTGCACCCGCGTGAAGGGTGCACTGCGGAGCGGGACGGCCTGGCCGTCCCGGCTTCGTTCTGGCGTCGCAGCGCCCTGTTTGCCGGCGATGCGACACCCGGCCCGCCAACGATCAAGAGCCAGCCATGAACAGCCCCGTTTTGAACACCGAATACCGCAAGCCCCTCGCCGGCACGACGCTGGACTATTTTGATACCCGTGCTGCGATCGATGCGATCCAGCCCGGTGCCTATGCCACGCTGCCTTATACGTCGCGCGTGCTGGCTGAAAACCTGGTGCGCCGTTGTGACCCGGCCATGTTGGAGCCGTTCCTGCGGCAGCTGATCGAGCGCCGCCAGGACCTCGACTTCCCGTGGTTCCCCGCGCGCGTGGTGTGCCATGACATCCTCGGCCAGACCGCCCTGGTGGACCTGGCCGGGCTGCGTGATGCCATCGCCGATGCGGGTGGTGACCCGGCCCGGATCAATCCGGTGGTGCCCACCCAGTTGATCGTCGACCACTCGCTGGCCGTGGAGTATCCCGGCTTCGACAAGGCCGCGTTCGCGCGTAATCGCGCCGTCGAGGACCGCCGCAACGAAGACCGATTCCATTTCATCAACTGGACCAAGAAGGCCTTCGAGAACGTTGACGTGATTCCGCCGGGCAACGGGATCATGCATCAGATCAACCTGGAAAAGATGTCGCCGGTGATCCAGATACGCGATGGCGTCGCGTTCCCGGATACCTGCGTGGGCACCGACAGCCACACCCCGCACGTGGACGCACTGGGGGTGATCGCCATCGGTGTCGGTGGCCTGGAAGCAGAGAGTGTGATGCTCGGCCGTGCTTCGTGGATGCGCCTGCCGGACATCATCGGGGTGGAGCTGACCGGTCGACCGCAGCCGGGCATCACGTGTACCGACATCGTGCTGGCGCTGACCGAGTTCCTGCGCGCGTCGCGCGTGGTGGGCGCATGGATCGAGTTCTTCGGCGCGGGTGCGAGCGCGCTCAGCATCGGCGACCGCGCGACGATATCCAACATGACGCCGGAGTTCGGCGCGACCGCTGCGATGTTCTCCATCGACCAGCAGACGCTGGACTACCTGCGCCTGACCGGCCGCGAAGAGGCCCAGATCGAACTGGTGGAGACCTATGCGAAGGCGACCGGCCTCTGGTCCGACGACCTGGGGCAGGTGCGGTACGAGCGTGTGCTGCAGTTCGACCTGTCCAGCGTGGTGCGCAACATGGCGGGACCGTCCAACCCGCACAAGCGCGTCGCCACCAGCGAGCTGGCCGCACGCGGTATTTCCGACGAGGCCAAGCTGGCGTCCGGCAGGGTCGAGCAGGCCGAGGGCCTGATGCCTGACGGCGCGGTGATCATCGCCGCGATCACCAGCTGCACCAATACCAGCAATCCGCGTAATGTGATCGGCGCGGCGCTGCTTGCGCGCAACGCGAACCGTGCCGGCCTGACGCGCAAGCCCTGGGTGAAGAGCTCGCTGGCCCCCGGTTCCAAGGCCGTGCAACTGTACCTGGAAGAGGCCGATCTGCTGGTCGAGCTGGAGCAGCTGGGTTTTGGCATCGTGGGATTCGCCTGCACCACCTGCAACGGCATGAGCGGCGCGCTGGATCCGGTGATCCAGCAGGAAATCATCGACCGCGACCTGTATGCCACGGCCGTGCTGTCGGGCAACCGGAACTTCGATGGCCGCATCCATCCTTACGCCAAGCAGGCCTTCCTCGCGTCGCCGGCGCTGGTGGTGGCCTACGCCATCGCCGGTACGGTGCGCTTTGACATCGAGAAAGATGCACTGGGCACGGATGCGCTGGGCAACCCGATCACCTTGAAAGACCTCTGGCCGAGCGACGAAGAGATCGATGCGGTGGTCAAGGCCAGCGTCAAGCCGGAACAGTTCCGCAAGGTGTACGAGCCGATGTTCACCTTCAAGGTGGAGCACGGTGCGCCGATCAGCCCGTTGTACGACTGGCGGCCGCAGAGCACCTACATCCGCCGACCGCCGTACTGGGAAGGTGCGCTGGCGGGCGAGCGCAGCCTGACGGGCATGCGGCCGCTGGCGGTGCTCGGTGACAACATCACCACCGATCATCTTTCGCCGTCCAATGCGATCCTGGCCAGCAGCGCAGCCGGTGAGTACCTGGCGAAGATGGGCCTGCCCGAGGAGGACTTCAATTCCTATGCGACCCATCGCGGCGATCACCTGACCGCCCAGCGCGCCACCTTTGCCAACCCGAAGCTGATCAACGAGATGGCGGTGGTGGACGGCGTGGTGAAGCAGGGCTCGCTGGCGCGCGTGGAGCCGGAAGGCCAGGTACTGCGCATGTGGGAAGCGATCGAGACCTACATGCAGCGCAAGCAGCCGCTGATCATCATCGCGGGTGCCGATTATGGGCAGGGCAGTTCGCGTGACTGGGCGGCAAAGGGCGTACGACTCGCCGGCGTGGAGGCGATCGCGGCAGAGGGCTTCGAGCGCATCCACCGCACCAACCTGATCGGCATGGGCGTGCTGCCGCTCGAGTTCAAGCCGGGTGTTACCCGCCTGACCCTGGGCATCGATGGCACCGAGACGTTCGATGTGGTCGGCGAGCGCGTGCCACGGGCCGAGCTGACGCTGGTGATCCATCGCCGCGACGGGGGCCAGGTGATGGTGCCGGTGACCTGCCGCCTGGATACCGCCGAAGAGGTGTCCATCTACGAGGCCGGTGGGGTGCTGCAGCGCTTTGCGCAGGATTTCCTCGAGGCGACCCAGGTCGCCTGATGCCTTCATTCTTCCAGGATCCTGTCTCATGAATGATCTCCCGCAGCGCCGCATTCCCGCCACGTACCTGCGTGGCGGTACCAGCAAGGGTGTGTTCTTCCGCCTGCAGGACCTGCCGTTCGCCGCGCAGCTTCCCGGCCCGGGGCGCGATGCGCTGCTGATGCGGGTGATCGGCTCGCCGGACCCGTATGGCAAGCACACCGACGGCATGGGCGGGGCGACGTCCAGCACCAGCAAGTGCGTGATCATCTCCAGCGCCAGCGTGCCGGACCACGATGTCGACTACCTTTACGGCCAAGTCTCCATCGACACCGCATTCGTCGATTGGAGTGGCAACTGCGGCAACCTGAGCACCGCCGTCGGTCCTTTCGCCATCAGCAATGGCTTCATCGATCCGTCGCGCGTGCCGCGTGACGGCGTGTGCACGGTGCGCATCTGGCAGGCCAACATCGGCAGGACGATCATCGCCCATGTGCCGATGCGCAATGGCGAGGTGCAGGAAATGGGCGACTTCGAGCTGGACGGCGTGACCTTCCCGGCGGCGGAGATCCAGTTGGAGTTCCTGGACCCGTCCGACGGTGACGAAGGCGCGGCCCTGTTCCCGACCGGTAATGTGGTGGATGACCTGGAGGTGCCCGGTGTCGGCACGTTCAAGGTCACGATGATCACGGCGGGCATCCCCACCATCTTCCTCAACGCGGCAGACCTGGGCTATACCGGGACGGAACTGCAGCCGGCGATCAACGAGGACCGCGCAGCGCTGGAGAAATTCGAGGCGATCCGCGCCCAGGGTGCGGTGCGCATGGGCCTGATCGGAGACGTGTCACAGGCCGCAACACGACAGCACACGCCCAAGGTTGCGTTCGTGGCCCCGGCGCAGGACTTCGTTTCGTCCAGCGGCAAGACCATTGCGGCCACCGCCATCGACCTGCATGCGCGTGCGCTGTCGATGGGCAAGCTGCACCACGCGATGATGGGGACGACCGCGGTGGCGATCGGCACGGCCGCGGCCATTCCCGGTACGCTGGTCAACCTGGCGGCAGGCGGCGGCACGCGCGAGGCCGTCACCTTCGGCCATCCGTCCGGCACGTTGCGGGTGGGGGCCCAGGCGTCGCAGGTCGACGGCCAGTGGGTGGTGACCAAGGCCATCATGAGCCGCAGCGCACGGGTGTTGATGGAAGGCACGGTGCGGGTGCCGGCCGACACGCTTTGAAGCGGTAGTGACGCCTTGACGTGGTAGTGACGGCCGCTGGCCGTCAGCGCGATGCCCGTTGACGGCCAGCGGCTCTCACTACCCTGTCGGATGCGGATGACGGATGACGGCCAGCAGCCGTCACTACCGGTGCAGGGAGGGGCATAATGCCCTCCTTGTTCAAGGAGTGACGACATGACCGGTCCTGCGCGGCTTCGGAAATGGGGGTGGGCGACGGCCCTGCTGGCAGGAAGCATGCTGGCGGGACTGGTCGGCTGCAACCGCAATGAAAGCGGTCAGCTGCCTGCCGCCAGCGGCGAGGCGATCGCCGCCAAGGCTGAGCAGGTGACCGAGTTCGTCCTGCTGCGCGCTTACCCCGACCAGAAGAACGACGGTCTGTCGCTGGCGCTGGAGTTTTCGCGGCCGCTGGTCGGTACGCAGGATTTCGACGCGCTGGTGCGCTTCGAAGAAAAGGTCGGCACCGAAGACAGCAGCTGGACCCTGTCCGACGACGGCAGGACGCTGCGCTATCCGTTCGTCGAAGCGGCCAAGGAATATTCACTGGTGGTGTCCGAGGACCTGCTGGCCGCCGATGGCAGCCGGCTTGGCAAGGAACTGCGGCAGAAGGTCTTCAGCGGTGAGCTGAAGGCGGTCGCCGGCTTCGCCTCGCAGGGCAGTGTCCTGCCGGCCCGTGACAGCCGCGGCCTGCCCGTGGTGTCGGTCAACGTGCCGGAAGTGGACGTGGAGTTCCTGCGGGTCCGCGAAAAGGAGCTGCCCACGTTCTTCAGCCAGTACCAGCGCGGCGGCCGCCGTGGCAGCTGGGAGCTGGACAGTGATTACAGCGAGCGCACCCCGATCAGCCGTCTGGCCGAGCCGGTGTACGTCAACCGTTTCATCCTGGGTAGCAAGCAGAACGAACGCGTGCTGACCTACCTGCCGACGCAGGACATCAAAGAGCTGCAGGAGCCAGGGCTGTATTTCGCCGTGCTCAAGCGCACCGGTGCCTTCGATGGCGAGTTCGACACGGCGTTCTTCAGCGTCAGTGACATCGGCCTGCATACGCGGGCCTACAAGGACAAGCTGTTCGTCCATACCGCCTCGTTGAAGGACGGTTCGCCGCTGAAGAAGGTCGACGTGCGCGTGCTCGATGGCAAGGGCGAGGTCGTTCTGCGCGGCAGCACCGACGGCAACGGCAATGCGCTGCTGGATTACACGCTGGATGCCAGCCACGTGCTGGTGGCAGGCAGCGGCAAGGACACCAGTTTCATCCCGTTCAACCAGCCCGCGCTGGACCTGAGCGAGTTCGCCGTCGCCGGCCGCGACAATGCCTGGTTCGATGTATTTGCCTGGTCCGGGCGTGACCTGTATCGCCCGGGAGAAACGATCAGGCTGTCGGCGCTGCTGCGCGACAACGACGGCAAGCCGGTCGCAGCCGGCAAGGATGCAAAGGCCCGCCAACCCGTGTTCCTGCGCCTGAAGCAGCCCGACGGCAAGATTTTCCGCGAGACCCAGCTGCAGCCGGGCGCGCAGGGATACTTCAATTTCGAACAACTGATCCCCGCCGACGCGCCGACAGGCCGCTGGCAGGTGGAGTTCCGTACCGACCCGGCCAGCAAGGAAGCGATCCAGGGCATGACCCTGCGGATCGAAGAGTTCCTGCCGGAGCGCATGAAGCTGGACCTGGACAGCCCGCAGAAAAGCCTCAAGCCGGGCGATACGCTGCGCCTGCAGGCAGACGGCGCGTATCTGTACGGCGCGCCGGCCGATGGCAATCGGCTGACCGCGCGCCTGGCCGTGGCGGTGGAGCAACAGCCGGTGGAGGGTCTGCCAGGCTATTTCTTCGGCGACCCGACCGTGGCATTGCCGCGCGAAGCAAAGGATGTGCTGGATACCGAGCTGCCGGCCAACGGCTCGCTGAAGCAGGATATCGACCTGCCGGAAGAGGCAGCCAAAGCGAAGACGCCTGTGGCGGTGGTGCTGTCGGGCAGCCTGTATGAAACCGGTGGCCGCACCGTCAACCGCTCCTTGAAGCGGGTGATGTGGCCGGCTGCGGCGCTGGTCGGCGTACGCCCCTTGTTCAACCCTGACGACGGTGCCGATGCCAACGGCACCGCGCGCTTCGAGCTGATGCGTGTGGATGCGGCAGGCAAGCCGCAGCCCGCGAAGGGCCTGAAAGTCACCCTGGTACGCGAGCTGCGTGACTACCACTGGGCATTCAACGACAACCGCTGGGACTACGATTTCACCCGTCGCTTCGAGAACAAAGACACCCGCACCGTCGATGCGGGCACCAGCGCGGTGGCCTTCGACGTGCCGGTGGAATGGGGTGAGTACCGCGTCGATGTATTCGACCCGGCGACCGGACTGACCAGCCGCTATCCGTTCCGGGCGGGCTGGAGCTGGGGCGATGACAACCGCGGCCTGGATGCGCGCCCGGACAAGGTCAAGCTGGCGTTGGACAAGACCGGCTACAAGGCCGGCGACACACTGGAAGTGGCGGTGACGCCGCCGCATGCCGGACGTGGCGTGCTGATGGTGGAGACCGATCGCATGATCTACGTGCAGGACATCGACGCCAAGCCGGGCAGTACGTTCAAGATTCCAGTCACTGCAGACTGGGAGCGGCACGATGTCTACATCACCGCGCTGGTGTTCCGCGGCGGCAGTGCGCCCAGCAAGGTGACGCCGGCGCGGGCCGTGGGCGTGGTGCACGTACCGATGGACCGCAAGGCACGGACGGTGGCGGTCGGTCTGGTCGCACCGAAGCAGATGCGTCCGGAGCAGGACCTGCCGGTGACGGTGAGTGCGCCGCAGCTGGCGGGCAAGTCCGCCTACGTGACGGTGTCCGCCGTGGACGTCGGCATCCTCAACATCACCCGGTTCCCGGTGCCGGACGCGGCGGCGCATTTCTTCGCACAGCGTCGGCTGGGCATCGATGCGTATGACATCTACAGCCGGGTCATCGAGAGCTTCGACGGCAGCAGCGGCAAGCTGAAGTTCGGTGGCGACATGGCGCTGGCGGCGTTGCCGCAGGCCAAGCGGCCCACCGCGCGGGTGCAGACCGTGGATCTGTTCACCGGCCCTGTGCAGCTTGATGCCAAGGGCAATGCGCGCATCCGTTTGAAAGTGCCCGACTTCAACGGCACGCTGCGCGTATCGGCGCTGGTCTATTCCGATGACCACTACGGCAAGCGTGACGTGGAGACGGTAGTGCGCGCCCCGATCCTGGCCGAGGCCAGCATGCCGCGCGTGCTGGCGCCGGGTGACCGCAGTACGGTGACTCTGGATGTGCAGAACTTCACCGGAAAGCCCGGCCAGTTCAACGTGCGGGTGGACACCGACGGCCCGTTGAGCCTGGGCGAGGGTACCCGCAGCGTGCAGCTGGCTGCCGATGCCAAGAGCACCCTGAGCTTCCCACTGAGTGCGCGTGACGGGCACAGCGTGGCCAAGGTGCGCGTGCGCGTGGAGGGCAATGGCTTCAAGGCGGACCGCCGCTATGAACTGCCCGTGCGCGCGGCATGGCCGCAGGTGCTGCGTTCGCAGGTGCGTACGCTGGATCCGCTGGCCGCGGTGAACCTGGACAGCACCCTGCTGGACGGGTTGATGGCCGAGTCGGTGACCGCACGCCTGCTGGTCAGCCCGCTGCCGCCGATTCCGTTCGCCAGCGCGCTGCAGGGCGCATTGAATTATCCCTATGGCTGTGCCGAGCAGACCACCAGCAAGGGCTACGCCGCCCTGATCCTGGACCAGGCGACGTCGTCCATGCTGGGCGCCGATGGCCTGGATGCGAAGGTCCGTCGTGAGCGCATGGAAGGTGCCTTTGGTCGACTGGCGTCGATGCAGGTGGCCAACGGCAACTTCTCGATGTGGGGTGACGACGGTTACGTCAATCCGTGGCTGACGCCCTACATCACCGAGTTCCTGCTGGATGCGCGCGATGCCGGTTTCGCTGTGCCGGACAACGTACTGCAGAAAGCGCTCAACCGCCTCAGCGAGGATCTGCTGTCCGGGGGCAACCAGTTCTATGGACAGGATCGCCGCGACAACCTGAAGTTCGCCAACCAAGCGTATTCCGGTTATGTGCTGGCACGGGTCAACCGTGCGCCGCTGGGTACCCTGCGCACGCTGTATGACAACGAGCGGGCCAAGGCCATCGGCGGGCTGCCGCTGGTGCACCTGGGCGTTGCGCTGTCGCTGCAGGGCGACCGCAAGCGGGGTGAGGCCGCCATTGCCGCTGGCTTCGCCAAGCCAAGCAGCGAGCGGCCGTCCTACTTCGGTGACTACGGCAGCGCGATCCGCGACGATGCGTTGATGATCGCGCTCACGCACGAGCACGGCCTGGCCACGTCGGCCTGGGACGCCCGTTCGGTCGCTCTGGGCCGCGAGCTGGATGCGCGCCGCAACAGCGGCTGGATGTGGCTGAGCACGCAGGAGCAGGTGGCGATCGCGCGATTGGGCAAGGCGCTGGCCGCCAACCAGAAGAAGCGGGTGGCCGGCGAGCTGGTCATCGGCGCGCAGTCCGAAGTCATCAGTGAGCGCCGTTTGTTCGGCCGCAGCTTCGATGCGGTCCAGCTGGCCAGCGGCGTACGGTTCAGTCCCACGGGCGAGCCTCCGATGTTCGCCAGCATCGACGTGGCCGGCATTCCGCGCACCGCGCCGGCGCCGGACAACAGCGTGATAGGCGTGGAGCGCAGCTGGTTCGGTACCGACGGTAAGCCCTGGACGCCGCGTCCGTTGAAGGAAGGCGAGGCGCTGATCGTGCGGGTCACGGTCACCCCGGACGGCACGATGCCTGACGCCCTGCTCACTGACCTGCTGCCGGCCGGCCTGGAGATCGAGAACTTCAACCTGGGCGATGCGAAGCAGTGGGCCGACGTGGTGGTCGACGGCATCGGCATCAACGACCGCAGCGATGCGGCCCAGGTGCAGCATGAGGAGTTCCGCGACGACCGCTACGTCGCCGCGCTGAAGTTGTCGCGCGGCAGCAAGGCGACCGTGTTCTACCTCGTGCGTGCGGTGACGCCGGGGACCTACACCGTGCCACCCTCGTTGGTGGAAGACATGTACCGGCCGCAGCTGCGGGGCGTAGGCCGGAGCAATCCGTCGACGATCACGGTGGTGCAGCCGTGATCGCGTGCCTGGTGGCAACGCCGGATGGGCTGCGCACGCAGCCTATCCGGGCGGCGGATCACGGCGCGGCCGGCTCGTCGATGAGCGCGCGCTTGTTGAATGACTGGATCGGTCGCGCGTTGTGCGGGAACACAAACCGCAGCGCGTCCAGCTGCTGCCGGGAGATGGTCTGCGGTTCCATTTCGATGTTCCACAGCACGCCTTCGGTGCACGGCGGCGTGGTCAGTGAACCGGTGTAATGGACGACGCGGGAGTGGTCAGGCAGCAATCGTGCCGGATTGATGGGGGCGTACAGGCGGATATGCTCGCTGGGCGTGTGCACGTGGAACTGGGCCAGCGTGAACGTTTCACCGTCAAGCGTGATGGTGTTCGCGCCACCCGGCTGCGGCGTCGCCTGCAGGGTGTGACCGTTGTTGATCACCTCGAAGCGGGTGTCCTGTTAATCCGATTCAAGTGCGGACTTCGCGCCGTGCTGGATGTCGCTGCTTCACAGATCGATGGGCGACTGCTGGGGGCCGGCACAGGCAGGCGCGATGCCAGCCCACTGGGACGGGCTGGCCAGGTTGTCGTAGCCCCAGTGAGGTGGGTCGCCGCAGGCCGACGCGGCCGTCGCGCATACGGCTGCAGCCAGCAGGCCGGTGCGGAACAGGGAAGTACGAGCAATGAAGGGCATCGAGGTGTCCGGGAAGCGGAGAAAAAGCGCGGCGCCGCAGCCCAGGGTGGAAACCGTTGCGCAGCCGTGCCGGAATGGCTCGCCCGTGTCGCTGTTGCCGGCAGGTGCAGCGCGTGATCGCATCGTCTGCCCGCTTCCGCCGTCGCCTCCCTTGGTCTGGTCCGATTCTGCGCTGGGTGCGCTGGGCGCTGGCTGCGCTGCTGGTGACCCTGCTGGTGATGGACCTCGTCTTCCCGCCGCCGCTGCCGACGCGGCGTGATACCAGTACGCTGGTGGTAGCGCAGGACGGCAGCCCGTTGCGCGCCTTTGCGGACGCAGAAGGGGTGTGGCGCTATCCGGCGTCGGTGGAGGCGGTGTCGCCGCTCTATCTGCAGGCCTTGTTGGGATATGAGGATCGCTGGTTCTGGCGCCACCCCGGCATCAATCCGGTCGCACTGCTGCGTGCAGGCAAGCAGATGGCAGGGCAGCGCCGCATCGTATCCGGCGGCTCGACCTTGACCATGCAGGTCGCGCGCATCCTGGATCCGCACACGCGTACGCCGTGGGGCAAGCTCAAGCAGGTACTGCGGGCGCTGCAGCTGGAAGTACACCTCAGCAAGCGCGATATCCTGACCCTGTACCTGGAGCGCGCGCCTTACGGCGGCACCATCGAAGGGGTGGAGGCGGCGAGCTGGGCGTATCTGGGCAAATCCGCAGCGCACCTGTCGCACGCCGAAGCGGCCTTGCTGGCTGTTCTGCCACAGGCGCCCAGCCGGCTGCGGCCGGACCGGCATCCGGAGGCAGCGCAGCGGGCCCGGGACAAGGTGCTGGCGCGCATGCAATCGCTGCAGCAATGGCCCGCCGACGTGGTGGCCGATGCGCGCATGGAAACCGTGGTGGCTCGCTCCCTGCGGCCGCCCCTGCATGCGGCCTTGCTGGCCCAGCGGCTGCACGCAGCGCAGCCTGACCAGGCGCGCATCCAGAGCAGCATCGACATCGACCTGCAACGCACGCTGGAAGAACGCCTCGCCAGCTATTTTTCCACCCTGCCCGAACGGACTTCGGCAGCGCTGCTGGTCATCGACAACCAGACCCTGCAGGCGCGCGCTTATGTGGGCACCTTGAATTTCGGTGATCGGCAACGGCTGGGCCATGTGGACATGGTGCAGGCCTGGCGTTCGCCAGGCTCCACGCTGAAGCCGTTCCTGTACGCCATGGCGCTGGATGACGGACTCATCCATTCGGAAAGCCTGCTGGTGGATGCGCCGCAGAGCTTCGGCGGCTACCGGCCGGGCAACTTCGATGAGGCCTTCAACGGCCCGGTAAGCGCGGCCACGGCGTTGCGTCTGTCGCTGAACGTGCCTGCCGTGGACCTGTTGGACCGTGTGGGGCCTGCGCGCTTTGCCGCGCGTCTGTCGCATGCCGGCATCCAGTTGCGGTTTCCACGCGGCAGTTCACCGAATCTTTCGTTGATCCTGGGCGGCACAGGCGCGCGCCTGGAAGACCTGGTGGGTGCCTTTTCGGCGTTGAACCGGGGCGGAATCGCCGGGCGCGTGCGCTATACCGATGAGGCGCCCCTGCAGGAGCGCAGGCTGGTGTCACCGGGCGCGGCATGGATCACCCGCGAGATGCTGGAGGCCAACCCGCGGCCGGGGCAGGGCACCGATACCTTCGATGTGGGAGGGCGCCCGCGGGTCGCGTGGAAGACCGGAACCAGCTATGGCTACCGCGATGCCTGGGCGATCGGCAGCACTCGCCAGTACACGGTGGGGGTATGGGTCGGACGGCCCGATGGCACACCGCTGCCCGGGCAGTACGGCGCCGTCACGGCGCTGCCGCTTATGTTCGAAGTGGTGGACAGCCTGCCGCGCGGTGCAGGCGCGGGCCACGCCGTGCCGGCGCCCGTGAGCGTCAGCCAGGCCGACATCTGCTGGCCGGGTGGCGGGCTGGCGTCCGAGCTGCCGCCCGCTTTGTGCCAGCGACGTCTGAAGGCGTGGCTGCTCGACGGCAACGTACCGCCGACCTTCGCCGAGCGCGATGCGCGCCGCTGGCAGCCCGGCAGGCAGCGCTACCAGGTTGACGCCGTCACCGGCCTGCGCCTTTCAGCCGACTGCAGCGCGGTGCACGATGAGGAAGAGCGCGAGATCGCGCGCTGGCCCGCACTGCTGTCACCGTGGCTGCCAGAGGCGGCGCGCAAGGCCTCGCAGCTGCCGGCCCTGGCACCGGATTGTCGTGATGATGGGCGCCAATCCAGCATCGCCCTGCACATCGACGGACTGAACGACGGCGCGACGTTGGCGCGTGCGCCCGGCAACACCCAGGGCGTCCGCCTGCAGCTTCGCGCGCTGGGCAGCGAGCACGAGATTGATTGGCTGATGGACGGGCGCTGGTTGGCACGCACCCGCGGTGCGCAACCCTTCAACCCGGTGCTCGAGCAGACGGGTGCACACACGCTGACCGCGCTTGCCAACGACGGTGCATGGACCCAGGTGCGCTTTTCAGTAGCGCGTTGATGCTGGACGGCAGGGCATCGGCCAGCGCAGTGAGTGACGACAGCCGATCGTCACCCACTGCCCTGCTGCCTGGGCGAATTACTTGCCGATCCAGCCATCCAGCAGGTCAGCGAACTCATCCGCGTGTTCTTCTTCCTGCGCGAGGATCTCCTCCAGGATGCGCTTGGTCGTGGTGTCCTTGTCACCGACGAAGTTGATCATCTCGCGATAGCTGTCGATCGCGATGCGTTCGGCGATCAGGTTCTCACGGACCATGTCACGCAGGTCGGTGCCTTCTTTGTATTCGGCATGCGACCGTGCGGTCAGCGTGTCGGGATTGAAGTCCGGCTCGCCGCCCAACTGCACGATGCGCTCGGCCAGCTTGCCCGCGTGTGCCTGTTCCTGCTGCGCGTGTTCGAGGAATTCGGCCTTCACCGACTCGGCGAACATCCCCTTGGCAGTGAAGTAGTGGCGGTAGTACCGGAGCACGCACACGTATTCGGTGGCGAGGGCATCGTTGAGCAGTTTGATGACGGCCTTGCGGTCGGCACTGTAGGAATCGGTGATTGCCCCATCTTCCACATTGCGGCGCGCGTTCTCACGCAGTACCTGACGGTCGCTGATGCCAGCGGGATGGGCGGGATGCGGTTGGTTGGCTGGCTTTGACATGGCTGGCCTTTTCTCCTTTCGGTGGGGGGACGCGTGGTCGTCGACCTACGCGGGTAGCTGCTGCAGCACGTGGTCGGCGGAGGACACCTCGAACGCGCCCGGCGCATCGACCCATGCGCCACGGACGGTGCCGTCCTCCACGTAAAGGGCAAACCGGCGGGAGCGGGTGCCCATGCCGGATGCACTCGAGTCCTGCTGCAGATCGAGTGCCCGGCTGAAGTCGCCATTGCCGTCGGACAACATCAACAGTCCGTCCGGCACGTTCTGGTCTTTTCCCCAGGCGTTCATGACGAAGGGGTCGTTTACCGCCAGGCAGTACACCTCGATGCCACGCTGGCGGAACTCGGCAAAGCGCGTGACGTAGCCGGGCAGGTGCTGTGCCGAGCACGTCGGGGTGAAAGCACCCGGGACGGCAAACAATACGACCTTGCGGCCCTCGAACAGGGCGCGGGTATCCAGTGTTTCGATGCCATCGCGGATACGCTTGAGTGTCACTTCCGGAATGCGGTCGCCGACGCGGATGCTCATGGGGTCTCCTTGCAGGCCTGCAGGGTAGGCAAGGCCGTGGAATGGCGGTGTCAACGGATTGAAAAACCGGCGTTGAGGCCCATCTGCCGAACCAGGCGCCGCCGGTGCAGCTGCTGACCGGCCCCGCACGCGGCTGCCGCTAGAATATGCATGGGTCGGCGCCCCCGGTGCCGACGGATCAATCGAGGTAGCACGATGGAATTCAAGGATTACTACGCCACCCTGGGGGTCGAGCCGACCGCAGGCGAGGCCGAGATCAAGACCGCCTACCGGCGGCTGGCACGCAAGTTCCACCCGGACGTCAGCAAGGAGGCCGGGGCGGAAGACACGTTCAAGGGCATCAACGAGGCGTACGAGGCCCTGCGGGATCCGCAGAAGCGCGCCGCCTACGATCAGTTGCGCGCGCAGGGCTACCGGCCTGGCGAAGAATTCAATGTGCCGCCGAACTACGGTGGTGGCGCAGGCTTCAATTTCGAAGAGGTATTCGGTGGTGGCGGCGCGGCCAACGGCGGCTTCAGCGACTTCTTCGAGAGCCTGTTCGCCCGCCAGCGCGGCGCCGGTGGCCGTGGGCCGGGCCCGGGGTTCAGCAGTGCCGGCCAGGCACCGCAGCGTGACACCCGGGCCAAGCTGTCGGTTCCGCTGGAGGCGGCCTACAACGGCGATACGCTGCGCATCACCGTCAACGGGCGGCAGCTGGACGTGCGTGTGCCCAAGGGCATCAAGCCGGGGCAGGTCATCCGGCTGGGCGGGCAGGGTACCGACGGCGGAAATCTCCTGCTCGAAGTGGAATACGCCGCGCACCCGCAGTTTGAGGTCGACGGGCGCAACATCCTGTACACCCTGCAGGTGACCCCCTGGCAGGCGGCACTGGGCACCAGCATCAGCGTCCCCACGCTGGGCGGCGCGGTGGACCTGAAGATCGCGGCCGATTCCGATGCGGGCCGAAAGCTGCGCCTGCGCGGGCGCGGGCTGCCGGGTAATCCGGACGGCGACCAGATCGTGGAGTTGGAGATCGTCGCCCCGGCGGCCACCGACGAGGCCCAGAAGAAGGCCTACCAGAACCTGGCGAAGGCGTTCGGCGAATCGGTGTAAGGGTGTGTGGGGCCGGGCTGCGCCCGGCACCTGCAGAGGCAACGGCAACGTCAACGTCAAAGCCAACGTCCAAGGCTGCAGGGCTGCGTGTTGGCGGGGCGGGGTGGGCTGGCGGGGGACGGCAAAAGCTGCATCCATGCGTGCCTTGTTTCGCGCCATCCATGGCGCTCAACACCCCCGCCACCCCACCCCGCCCCACCTTGGACAGGTCCATGGCGGCCATGGGACCTGCGGGCATCGGTAGCGCCGACCCATGGTCGGCGAGCGCAGCGGGCCGTTGGCGGGAACATCCCGCCGACCATGGGTCGGCGCTACCGCAGATCTCGTTGAAACGTCGGGTGGAGGGAGCCCCTGAGTCAGGGGCGGCCGCGAAGCGGCGGGGTGTGGGTGCTGGTGAGACGGGGCCCGCGGTTTGCGCAGCAAAGCGTGGGAGCGGCAGCGCGAATGCGATGACGTGGACCCCGCCATGGATGGCGCGAAACGAGGCCCGCAGGAGCGGCTTTTGCCGTCCCCCGACCAGCCCCACCGCCTGGCCCCAAGCAAGCAGTCTGCTGTCAGAGCCAGCCGCGAGGGGGGCTCGCCCGTTCGACCAGCCGTCAGGGCTGCCCGGCGAACACCCGCTCCAGCACCTCGGACAGCTCATCTTCCGAGAACGGCTTGGTGATGTACGCCTTCGCGCCCTGGCGCATGCCCCACATGCGGTCGGTGTCCTGATCCTTGGTCGTGACCAGGATCACCGGGATGTGCCGCGTGGATGCGTCGCGGGCCAGCGTGCGCGTTGCCTGGAACCCGTTGAGGTTGGGCATCACCACATCCATCAGGACCAGATCGGGCAGCGCGGCGCGTGCTGCTTCCACGCCCGCGGCACCGTCGGTGGCGGTCAGGATCTCGTGGCCGAGTTTTTCGACGATGCGCTGTATCCCCAACAGCTGCGACGGCGAATCGTCGACGATAAGGATGCGTGCCATGTTGTTCCCCAAGTGATGCCAGCAGTGTAGTGCGCTGCTCATGGCAGGGTGAAGCAAAGGCCGCACCGTCCGTCGCCCGCCTGCAACGTTCAGTCGATCCGCACGACCGTGCGCCCCGTCGATCCCCCAGCCAGCATTCCATCGAAGACCTCGGGCAGGTCGGCGAGCACCACTTCCCGTGTGCAGATGGCATCGAGGTGTGCGGGCCGCCAGGCCGTGCCCAGCTGCGCCCAGACCTGTTCGCGGAGCGCGCGGGGTGCATTGGCCGAGGACACGCCAAGCAGTGACACCCCCCGCAGGATGAAGGGCATCACGGTCATCTCCAGCGATGGGCCCGCAGCGAGACCGGCGCTGACCACGCTGCCGTAGGGCACCGTCTGGGCCAACAGGCTGGTCAGCATCGTCCCGCCTGCACTGTCCAGGCCGCCGCCGAAACGCGCCGACTGCAGCGGCCCGGCATCCGCCAGGGCCTCACGCGGCAGCACCTCGGCGGCGCCCAGCGAGCGCAGCCAGTCGGCTTGGCCGGGCTTGCCACTGATCGCATGCACGGCATACCCCGCGCGGCTGAAGATATCCACGGCCAGGCAGCCAACGCCGCCGCTGGCACCGGTCACCGCCAAGGGACCATGAGCGGGGGTGAGCCGGTTGTCCTGCATGCGCAGCAACGCCAGCGCGGCGGTGAATCCGGCGGTGCCGATGACCATCGCCTCGCGCGGGGACAGCCCGGACGGCTGCGCGATGACGGCGCTGGACTCCAGGCGCACGTACGGGCTGTAGCCCCCGTCGCGGGTCTCACTCAACCCACATCCGGTCGCCAGTACGGCATCGCCCTCACGCCAGGCCGGATCCGTGGAGGCCACCACCGTGCCGGCGACATCGATGCCTCCCACCAGCGGGAAGCGCCGCAGGATACGGCCCTTGCCCGTGCCGGCCAAGGCGTCCTTGTAGTTCACCGAGGACCAGTGCGCCCGCACCAGCACCTGCCCGGCGGACAGGTCATCCAGGCCTATCGATTCCAGGCCGCTACGATGGCCGTGGTCGTCCTGGTGGATACGGAAGGCGGTGAAAGACGCGGGGAGGGACATTGCAACGCTCGCTGACGGGGAAATATCACCTTACCCCCTTCCAATCCTCCTGATCCGCCCCATCTTGTAGAATCAGGGAAACCGGTACAAGGCTGGTGTCACGGGAAGGGCCCGTGGCGCGGCCCAATACAGATGGAGCGTGCATGGCCTGGAATACACCCGGCGGCAACAGGGACGGACAACGTCCCGAAGACAACCGGCGGGGGCCTTCCAAGCCCCGCGGCGGCGGATTTGGTGGTGGCTGGGGTGGGTTCCCGGGGCCGTTGAAGGAAATGTTCGATGGAGGCATCGTCCGCTGGATCGCGATCGCGGCGGTCCTGCTGTTGCTGTTCTCCAGCTTCCAGCTGATAGGCGAACAACAGCGGGGCGTGGTCCTGCGCTTCGGCCAGTTCTCGCGCATCCTGCAGCCCGGCCCGAACTTCAAGCTGCCGTGGCCGATCGAGTCGGTGACCAAGGTCAACGCCACGGAGATCAAGACGTTCTCGATCTCGGTGCCGGTGCTGACCCGCGACGAGAACATCGTCAACGTCTCGCTCAACGTGCAGTACCGCATCGATGATCCGCGCCTGTTCCTGTTCGGCACATTCGATGCCAACCAGGTACTGGAGCAGTCGTCGCAGAGTGCGGTGCGTGAAGAGGTCGGCCGTGCCGACCTGAACTCGGTGCTCAACAACCGTGGCCCGCTGGCGACGGCGGCCGAAACGCGCCTGCAGACCCTGCTGGCCGCGTACCGCACCGGTGTGACGGTGACCGGTCTGACCCTGCCTGACGCGCGTCCGCCGGAAGAAGTGAAGCCGGCCTTCGACGAGGTCAATGGTGCGCAGCAGGTCAAGGAGCGTCTGATCAACGAGGCGCAGGCCTATGCAGCGAAGGTGGTTCCGGAAGCGCGCGGCCAGTCCGCACGTACCCGCACCACGGCCGAGGGCTACAAGGCGGCGGTGGTCTCGCGTGCAGAGGGTGACGCCCAGCGCTTCACCCTGCTGCAGCAGCAGTACAAGAACTCGCCGGACGTGACCCGCAAGCGCCTGTGGCTGGAAACGGTGGAGCAGGTGCTGGCCGAAAACCGCAAGGTGATCGGTGGCGACAGCCGCCAGGTGCTCTACGTACCGTTCCCGGGTGAAACGCGCCCGACCGGTGCGGCGCAGCTGCCATTGACCAATCCGGATGTCGTGCTGCCTGCCGTGACCGGCAGTGCAACGACCGCTCCGCGTGATCCAGGTCGGCCGGTGGGCCGTCCGACGGGTCGACCGAACGGCCGTGAGGAGGGCAGCCAATGAGGAGTTCACTGTGGATCGGCCTGGTGGTCGTGATCCTGTTCGGCCTGCTGGGTTCGGTGTTCGTGGTCCGTGAGGACCAGACCGGCATGGTGCTGAATCTGGGCCGTGTGGTCCGTGCGGACATCAAGCCGGGCCTGCATTTCAAGGTGCCGCTGGTGGAAAGCGTGCGCGTGTTCGATCGCCGTTTCCAGGTGCTCGACACGGCACCGGCGCGGTATTTCACCGCCGAGCAGAAGGATGTCAGCGTTGACTTCTTCGCCATCGGGTACATCTCCAACGTGGGCGATTATTTCCGCGCCACCGGTGGCGATCCGCGCGTGGCCAATGCCCGCTTGGCACCGATCATCACCGACTCGCTGCGCAACCAGATCAACTCGCGTTCGTTGACCGAGCTGGTATCGGGTGACCGCAGCGAACTGATCGCCGATCAGCTGACCGGCATCAACGAGGCGGTGAAGGGCCTGGGCATGCAGATCATCGACCTGCGCATCAAGCAGATCGACCTGCCGACCGACAGCCAGGTGATCAATGATGTGTACGAGCGCATGCGTGCACAGCGCAAGCAGGAAGCCGCGAAGCTGCGGGCGGAAGGCGAGGAACAGGCGCTGACCATCCGTGCCCAGGCCGATCGTGAGGCCACGGTGCTGGTGGCCGTTGCCGAGCGTGATGCCCAACGGATGCGAGGCGAGGGCGATGCCGATGCCACGCGCATCTACGGACAGGCGGGTTCGGCCGATCCCTCGTTCTACGCGTTCACGCGCAGCCTTGAGGCATACCGCAACTCGTTGACCGATGGTAATGGCGTGATCGTGCTGGACAAGAATGATCCGTTCCTGCAGTACCTGAAGAGCGACAAGTAAGTTCTGTAGTTGCTTCGTACGGGGCCCGGCATGTCCGGGCCTCGTGCTTTTCGTGGAGTTCAAACCGGATGAAAGACCTGTTTGCCGCGCTGTGCCTGGTGGCGGTGCTGGAAGGCCTGCTGCTGTTCGCCGCGCCGCGGGCGTGGAAGCGCATGGCCGAGCGCCTGCTGGACCTGCCCGGTCCGGCGCTGCGCAGTTTTGGCGGACTGGTGTTGCTGGCCGGCTTGAGCCTGCTGTGGTGGGTGCGGCACTGACACGCACCCTGCTGACACGCACCCCACTGCCAGTTCCCGCTCATTGACGCATGCGTCCCTATGACGCCTGACGCACCTTCACTAGGGTTGGAGCTTCCTGGTCAGGAGGTGGAACGATGCCGATTGCAGTGGGGGATGTTCGCGCACGTCAGGGGAACAATGAGGTCGCGAGGGAGGCGCACCGCCAGCCCGTTTCAGGGCGTGCAGGCTGCATGCCGAAACGAGTATCTGGCGTCGGCTTTGTCGGCAACCGCTCCTTGGACCTGCGCAGTGCGGTGACGCTGGGCGTGGTCATGTTGCTGGCAGGGCAGCAGGCGGCGTCACTGGCGGCGCGGGTCGGCATGCGGCAAGACGATACGGCCCTGCCACCGAGGCCCCCACCGGCGGGGTCATCCCTGCTGGCCGCCGTGCGCCCGCACTCCGTGCGCTGCGTGCCTGCCGCTGCACCGACACCTGCCGCACCACTTCCGCAGGCCTTCCACCCGGATCTGTTCAACCCATTGGTGCAGCCGCTGGAAATGCTGGCCAATGCCGAAGCGCTCGCGGTGGCCGAAGAGAGCGGCGGCGCCGGCAGTTCACTGCTGTGGCAAGGCATCGCCGCGTGGTTCGCCACCCCCTGCGGCCAGCTCGACAGCTACGTCAACGGCTTCTGGAAACTGCAGCACCCACCGGGGCGTGAGATCCCGACCCGCTTCGCGGAACTGCGTCATCACGCCAGCGAGTCGTTGCTGCCGCTGGCGCAGCAGGCATCCACGGCAGCGGGGGGCGCCGAGGCCGCGCTTGCCGCAACCTGGGCCGCCGCCGCCGATCCGGCGGGCCGGGGATGGTCGCATTTCCGGCCGCAGCGCGATGCCATTGCCGCGCTCGCCAGCCGTGCGGACATCGAGCACCACATATGCCAAGGCATGCTGCGCGGGCAGGAGTCGGTGCTCGGCCTGCAGCGCTTCTTTCTCAACGGCGTGCTGGCCGCAGGTTTCGCGCTTGGCAGCCCGGATGGTGCGGTGTACGGCCTGCCCCCTTCGCATCCCGATGTGCTGGCTTACCGTGATCGCATTGCCGACCTGCTGCGCACGTCCGGCATGGCGCCCACCGACGCGGCTGCGGCCGCAGACACGGTGTTGGAGATGGAGCGCACACTGGCCCAGGCCCCTGTGCAGGTGAATTCCTACACGCTTTCCCAAGCCGAGGCGGCGCTGCCGGGTTTTGCCTGGCAGACCGTCTGGCAAACGCTGGGCCTGGATCCGATGACGTCGCTGTACATCACCATGGAGAGTTGCAGGAAGCTTGACGTGATGCTGCAACGGCGCCCGCTTGCCGATTGGCGGGCATTCCTGCAGTACCACCAGGCGCGTCGCGCACAGGGGTATCTGCTGGGGAGTGTCGAACCGCCAGCGCGGTTGAAACAACTGGATGAAAGCCGCGGCGGCAGGTTGCTGCTCAGTGCGTGGTACGGCCAGCGCATGGCACCGGCGCTGACCGCGCCGGCGTTGGCGATGTTCGATGCGATCCGCCAGGTGTTCATCGACGACCTGGCGATGTCCGCGTTGCCCGCTGCGGACCGCGCCTCGCTGCACGCCGCGCTTGAAGCCGTCCAGCTGGTATTCGACGATGCAGGCCAGCAGGTGCCTTGGGACGGATTCATCGCCTCGGCCTCGCACCTTGCCAATATGCAGGCGCTGGACGTGCTCGCGACCCGCAACGATCTGGCCATCATTGAAGGCCCCACCGATTCCCTCCTTGCGGGACCTGCGCATCACCTCTCGCTCGGGACGAACGTGATCGACGAACGGGTCATGCTTTCGCCGGCGCTGCTGGACAGCCTTGAGCACCTTGGTTCATCCCGTGAGGAGCGCTGGGGCTTGCTGGGTTTCATGCTGGGGCATGAGATCGCGCACCTGCTGGGCGAAGCGCGCGACCTGAGCCCCGAGGCGGAAGCGCTGATGGCACGCGAAGACACCGCCATCCGACAACGTATCGGGGACATGTGGATAGACCAGACGCATCTGAACGCCACGCGCGTGCAGGAAGAAGCCGCGTGTGACCTGCGCGGTATCAGTGCGGCGCGACGCGCCGGGCAGGCCGAGGCCGAGGGGGCAGGGGAGTCGTTCGATCTACAGCGCTTTTTTCTTGCCGCCGCAGGCCTGCACGCCGCCAATCCCACCGAGCGGCAACTGCGGCGGCAGGTTGCCGAAGATGACCACCCGCCGGGCCCGTTTCGCGCGGGGTTGGCCCGATTCGTGCAGGGCTTCGACAGCGCCTTCGGTTGCACGCCGCGCCCCGCCCAGCCCTTCGAGTATCTATTCCCCGTGCGCGACGCTGCCGCCGGTACGACCGACCCCAACCGTGGCTGACCCGTACCCCGGCCGGGGTGGCACCTGCCCCCTGAAACCCGGATAATGCACAAAAGCCGGACGGGCCCTCCCGTTCGGCTTTTTCTGTGTCCGGGACCTTCCTTCGCCGGCGCCTCCCCGTTGGAGCCGCCATCCCGCGCTGGCCTGTCCTGCCACGGTTTACCCGTCAGCGGCCCCGATGGCCGCACACAATTCGAGGAGCCCGTCATGGGTCAGTCTGTCGTAGTGCTTGGTGCCCAGTGGGGCGATGAAGGCAAGGGCAAGATCGTCGATCTGCTCACCGAGGAAATCGGTGCCGTAGTACGTTTCCAGGGCGGCCACAATGCCGGCCACACGCTGGTCATCAACGGCAAGAAGACCGTCCTGCACCTGATCCCGTCAGGCATCCTGCGTCCTGATGCGCTGTGCCTGATCGGCAATGGCGTGGTGATCTCCCCGGCCGCGCTGCAGAAAGAAATCGCCGAGCTGGAAACCTCCGGCGTGGAAGTGCGCTCGCGCCTGAAGATCTCCCCGGCGGCACCGCTGATCATGCCGTACCACATCGCCCTGGACCAGGCGCGCGAACGCGCTGCCGGTGGCAAGGCGATCGGCACCACCGGCCGTGGCATCGGCCCGGCATACGAAGACAAGGTGGCGCGTCGCGGCATCCGCATCGCCGACCTGCATTACCCGGCGCAGCTGGAAGAGCTGCTGCGCACCGCGCTGGATTACCACAACTTCGTGCTGACCAAATACCTGGGCACCGATGCTGTCGATTTCCAGCAGACCTTCGATGAAGCGCTGGCCTTCGGCGAATACGTGCAGCCGATGAAGTCCGACGTGGCCGGCATCCTGCACGACCTGCGCAAGCAGGGTAAGCGGGTGTTGTTCGAGGGTGCGCAGGGCGCGCTGCTGGACATCGATCACGGCACCTATCCGTACGTCACCAGCTCCAACACCACCGTCGGTGGTGCACTGGCCGGTGCCGGCGTCGGCGCTGATTCCATCGACTACGTGCTGGGCATCGCCAAGGCCTACGCAACGCGCGTGGGCGGTGGCCCGTTCCCGACCGAACTGGACGACGAAATCGGCCAGGGCATCCGTGACCGCGGCGCCGAGTACGGTGCGTCCACCGGCCGCCCGCGTCGTTGCGGCTGGATGGACATCGTGGCGCTGAAGCGCGCGGTTGCCATCAACGGCATCAGCGGCCTGTGCATCACCAAGCTGGACGTGCTGGATGGCATGGAAAAGCTGAAGATCTGCATCGCTTACGAATACCGTGGCAAGCGTACCGAGTACGCGCCGCTGGACGGGCAGGGCTGGGAAGAGTGCACGCCGGTGTACCTGGAGTTCCCGGGCTGGACCGAGAACACCCACGGCATCACCACCTGGGACGACCTGCCGCCGGCCGCACGCGCCTACCTGCGTTCGCTGGAAGAGCTGGCCGGTTGCCCGATCAGCATCGTGTCCACCGGCCCGGACCGCGACCACACGATGGTGCTGCAGGACCCGTTCGCCTGATCCCAGGCAGTGACGCGGTAGCGCCGAGCCCTGCTCGGCGGGCTTCACACGGAGGGCGTGGCGACCAGCGGTCGTCACGCCCTCTGCCGTTTTACACATCCGCCCATATCCCCGTCGGGCCATCGCATCGACGATGCAGAGGCTGGAATCAACAGTTCCAGCCGGGATTGGCATTCCGTTAGTTTTCAAATCACCATCTCTGTTGTGGCCCTTCGGGGACGGCGGAGAATGCATCGTCCTGCCGGCTTGCGGCGGGCGGTGCGTGGGGATCCTTACCCGATCCGCCGGTTTGATGGTGATTGAAAGCTCCGGTATGCCAACCCGCACCGTCCGCCACCCCGCATCCTGCGGGTGGCCACAGCGAAGGACAGGCATTCCATGGGTGAATTCTCTCCCCCCGGCGCACGGCTCCATGCCCTCATCGGCGATGCCGTGCTCGATATCCCGCGCCACTTGGCCGAGCGTCTGGAAACAACCCTCAAAGCGCAGGGCATGGGCGATCCCACCCCCGCGCTGGTGGCCCATCTCTCCCTGATGCATCACGGCGAAAGTGCGGACGGTACGCTGTGGGAAGAGGAAGGCCTGGGGCTGGGGCGCTGCGGTGATCTGGCGCTGGCCAGTCGCAGCCTGCAGGGGCTGCACGGCATCCTGCAGATTCTGCACGCTGCCCATCTGACCCGGCAGCACGCCGGGCCGGAGCAGCAGCTTGGCGATCATCTGCAGGGCGCACTGCTGCAGGCCGGACGGCAGCTGGCCCAGACCGCCTGCGACGCCGTGCATGGGCGGCGTTGAGTGCGCGGGCCCCGCCGAAGGGTCTGTACCCCAGCGCGCCTCGAAATGATCGCCGTGGTCCTGGCGTCGGTGGCCGTCGTGGCGTCGTTGTTCGGGCTCGGGGTGCTCTACGGGGTGATCGGGTGACCCTGCGCACGCCGCCGTCGCTGTTCGTGCACGGGCGGTTTACAGCGAGCTGTCCACCCTCGGACCAACCACCGACGCGAGACCGCCCCATGAGCACGAAGACGCTGCAGGACCTGGCCAAGAAGATGGCCGACATCGATTTCGTCATGCTGCAGACGATCACCGACGGCGGTGAACTGGCGGCACGGCCGATGAGCAACAACGGCGACGTGGACTACGACGGTGACAGCTGGTTCTTCACCTATGAAAACACGCGCATGGTCGCCGACATCCGGCGCGACCCGAAGGTCGGGTTGTCGTTCACCGGCGCGAAGTCCCTGTTGGGCAAGCCGCCGATCTTCATTGCCGTGCAAGGGCACTGCCACCTGCATACCGACAAGGCCACCTTTGCCGAGCATTGGGTGGACGACCTTGAACGCTGGTTCGAGCAGGGTATCGATACCCCGGGCATCGTGTTGCTGCACGTCCGCGCCGCTCGCCTCACGTGGTGGGACGGCGAAGAAAGTGGTGAATTGAGAGTGTGAATGTATTAGTCCGGATGCCGCGCAGACTTGGGTATGAGCGCTGATCTTTGGCTGATCTTGTTTTGCAGCTAGCTCGCAAAGAGGGCATTTCCATGAAGTCGCCCTCAATGTTTGGAGGGGGCTTGCCGTTAACTTTGATAAGTTCATCAAGGATGATTGGCAATGCAAGCAGACAAGCAGAGTTCAAGAGAGAGATTGAGGAGCCTGAAAGAGACATTGGTGCGCTTGTGGCCGATGTTCAAGGTGGGGTTTGTCTTTCCGCTTGCCGTTGTACCTCTGTTGTTGGCAAAACATCCAAGTGTCGCAGTAGGACTGGGTATCCTAGTCATTCTTGCGGGGTACGCATTGTTCGCGCGCTTGATGAATCGCTCGTTGGTGTTGAAGAAGGAAGACCTCATCGCAGTCATCGCGGTCTTCTTCCTTTTCACGCTGGAGCTGATCTTTCTGTATGCAGTCTATTATCGCAACATCGCGCTTGCCGGCACCCCAAGTGGAATTGCTGCCCCCTTGCCGTCTATTACTGACGCGTTCTATTTTTCCACTGCAACATTTACTTCGCTCGGATTCGGTGACATCGTTCCGCTATCCCCTGCCGGGAAGTGGATGGTCACCAGTCAGGCACTCCTTGGCATGACGCACGCCGTCCTGTTCGTCGTGGTGTTCCTGCGTAACCTTGACTTCTCGGCCGCACATGGCTCTGCTCGTTAGGATTCGTACTAGCCAGCCGAGATGTCAGTCACTTCACCGTTGAGTCAGCAGCGGATACGGATTGATCGACTCGCCCTTCCACCACTGCTTTTCAGGCCCCAACAGGTGGATCTCGAAGTGCAGGTGGGGCGCATCTTTGTTCGCGTTGCCGGTGCTGCCAACATACCCGATCACTTCGCCCCGCTTGATCTGCTTCTTCTCCGCCAAGCCATCCGCATACCGCTGCAGATGCGCGTAGTAATAGCAATGCACACCGTCGGGGTCGAACTGATACATCGTCAGCCCGCCTTTATCACTGTCGAACAGCTTTTCGACCTGGCCATCGGCCACCGCCAGCACCGGCGTGCCTTCCGCCGCCATGATGTCGATCGCATCATGCACCCGGCCTTCGCTCCGGGCGTCGGTAAACGTGTCCTGCAACTGCGATGGCTGGATACCTTGGACCGGCAGCAGCAGGCCACTGCCCGACGCCACCGGCGCAGGCGGCGGCATGGCAGACGGGCTCGCCACGGGCGGGGCAGTGACCGGCGGTGCGCCTGCCACGGGGACCGCCTCGGGCGCGACCGCGCCCGGTACGCCGGCAGCCGCCGTCTCAGGGACGGCGATCACGGTCGCCGGATCCACAGGCGCGATGTCGACCGCATCGCCCCGTGTGTCGAACAGCCACCAGCCCACGCCGATGCCTACCACCAGCCCCACTGCAATCAACGGCATCACGCGCATCCGGTCACTCCTGCATCACGACGGTCAACGACGGTCCCACGGCATCGGCCACGCGCATCGCATCCCAGTTCGTCATGCGCACGCAGCCGTGCGATTCCGTCTTGCCGACGTGGCCCGGCTCGGGGGTGCCGTGCAGCCCGTAATGCGGCTTGGAGATGTCAATCCAGACCACGCCCACCGGATTGTTCGGGCCCGGCGGCAGCGTCTGCTTGGTGTCGCCCTTTTTTGCGTCCCAGAACAGCTTCGGGTTGTAGTGGAAAGTGGGGTCACGCGCTACGCCAAGAATCTTCCATTCACCGATCGGCAGCGGATCGTGCTGGCTGCCGGAAGACACCGGCACCTGCGCCAGTACTTTCCCCTGGTCGTCCAGCAACTGCAGGGTAGAGTCCGATTTGTCGATCAGTACCTTCGCTGCCTTGGGCAGCGCGCCGCTGCCGATATTTGGTACCTGGATCGTGGCGCCCGCCTGGCCGAGGTTGATGCCGGGGTTGAGTGCTTTCAGCAGCGCAGGGGATGCGTGGAAGCGCTCACCCAGTGCCTCTTCCACCGTGCCGAAGCCCAGGGCCTTCAATTGCGCCTGTGCGGCAGGGCCCTTCGGGGTGGGCTGGAATGGCCCGGCCACATCTTCTGCGGTCAGCGTGTAGCGCGTGAGCATGTTGGTGCTGTCGGCCTTCAGGGCCGTCCACGTTTCATCGTCCAGCTCACCGGTGACCTTCAGCCCATGGGCGGCCTGGAAACCCGACACCGCGCGACGCTGGTTGGATCCGACCTCGCCATCGATCTGACCGGGCGAAAAGTTGGCGCGGTCCAGCAGCACCTGCGCATGCAGCGGCGAGCGTGGCTCGATGTTCACCGGCTCGCTGGCCGGCGCTTGAGTGGGGGCAGCGGCGGCGGGCGCCTGGGCCATGGCGAACGGAGCGGCGGTCAGGCCCATGCAGGCGGCGAGCAGGCAGGTGAGGCGGAGGCGCTTGGGCATCATGGATGTGTTCCTTCATCGAATACCCCCACCATGCCCGTTATGCATGCGCAGCCGCCGTGAAAACGATGAGGCATCCCTGAGTGCACCGATGCGCTTGTCTGCCGGACACTGAAACGGCGGTGGCATCGCTGCCACCGCCGTCGAGTCAACACAGGTCTCGAATCCGCAATCGGGTCACGCCGTCATCCGGTGAACGGCGCGGCCTGGATCGTGCTGCTCTGAGGGGGTCAGGCCAGCAGCCGCAGCTTGGGCTCGCGCGCCCACTGGCGGGTGGATGCAGCGGCGACGAACGCCTCCGCGTCGGCTGCATTGACGATGCCCGGATCAGTGCCCACGCGGGCCGCCTTCAACAGCGCGGTGCCACCTTCGTCGCTCGCAATTGCTTTCAGGTGGGCCCAGGCATTGCTGACGAAATCGATGGCAGCCGATTCCTTCGACAACGCCCGGCCCGCATCGGCCGTCAGCACGACCGCTACCGCATCGAACACGACCGATGGCGTACCGGCGAGCTGTCCATCGGCCGCTTGGCGCTTGCCATCGCTGAGCACCCCGCCGCCGACTTTCGGCGCTACCAGTTTCACGTCGGCGCCGGCCTTCTGTGCCGCCTTCCGGAGCGCGGCAATGGTGCCCGCATCGGAACCCTGATCGAACAGGATGCCGATGCAGCGGCCCTGCAGGCTCTCCTTGCCGCGACCGATGGTGCGCACTTCCGGTGCCTTCGGCATGTCCTGCGCCGGAATGGCGGTGGGGGCGGCGTCGGGCAGGTCGTCCATGCCCAGCCCATCGGCAACGCGCTTGGCCAGCGACTCATCGATGTTCAGCACGTGGCTGACGACGCGCTCGCGGATGTAGCCGGTCTCCACCTTGGACAGCTCGAAGACCAGCGCGGAGGCGAGATGTGCCTGCTCCGGTTTTTCCAGACTGCGGAAGAACATGCGGGCCTGGCTGTAGTGGTCGGCAAAGCTGTCCGCGCGGGTCCGGCCCTTGCGCCCGTCATCGGGCGTTGCATGGCTGCGGAAGCCCGCCGGAGTCTGCCGCGGGCTGTCGCCTTCCAGCGAGCTCGGATCGTAGGCGACGCGACCCTTGGGAATCTGCATCTGCATGTGGCCATCGCGCTGGTGGTTGGCGAAGGGGCACTTCGGTGCATTGACCGGGATCTGGTGGAAGTTCGGCCCACCCAGGCGAATCAGCTGGGTATCCAGATACGAGAACAGACGGCCCTGCAGCAGCGGGTCGTTGCTGAAATCGATGCCCGGCGGCACGTTCGCAGGGCAGTAAGCCACCTGCTCGGTTTCGGCGAAGAAGTTGTCCGGCCAGCGATCCAGCACCATGCGCCCGATCACCTGCAACGGCACCAGCGACTCGGGAATGATCTTCGTGGAATCCAGATGGTCGAACGGGAACGCATCGGCCTCTTCTTCAGTGAACAGCTGAACAGCCAGTTCCCACTCGGGGAAGTCGCCACGCTGGATCGCTTCGAACAGATCGCGGCGCTGGAAGTCATTGTCAGCGCCCTGCAGCTTCAGCGCTTCGTCCCATACCGTCGACTGCAGGCCGAGCTTGGGACGCCAGTGGAACTTCACGAACGTGGAGTTGCCGGCCTCGTCGAGCAGGCGGAAGCTGTGGATGCCGAACCCTTCGATCATCCGCAGCGAACGCGGAATGGTGCGGTCGCTCATCGCCCACATGATCATGTGCATGGATTCGGGCATCAGCGAAACGAAGTCCCAGAACGTGTCGTGGGCGCTGGCCGCCTGCGGAAAGGCACGGTCCGGCTCCATCTTCACTGCGTGGATCAGGTCGGGGAACTTCAGGGCATCCTGGATGAAGAACACCGGGATGTTGTTGCCCACCAGGTCCCAGTTGCCTTCAGTGGTGTAGAACTTGACCGCGAATCCGCGCACGTCACGCGGCGTATCGACCGACCCGGCGCCGCCGGCCACCGTGGAGAAGCGCGTGAACACCGGCGTCTTCACGCCGACTTCGGTCAGGATCCTGGCGCGGGTGAACTTGCCCAAGGAACGGGTCAGCTCGAAGTACCCGTGGGCGGCGCTACCGCGCGCATGGACGATGCGCTCCGGGATGCGCTCATGATCGAAGTGGGTGATCTTCTCGCGCAGCAGAAAATCTTCCAGCAAGGTCGGGCCCCGCGGGCCTTGGCGCAGCGAGTTCTGGTTGTCCGCGATCGGGATGCCCTGGTTGCTGGTCAGCACCGGATGCGAGCCGCCTGCCAGTTGGTGCAGCTCGTCACCGGTACCGCGCTCTTCGCGGGGGGCGTCTTCGGATGGGGCGGTCGAGGCGGATGCGCGCTTGCCGGATGGCTTGCTGGCGGCCATGGGAGGTCTCCTGGAGGGTGGGCGGGGCTTTTTCCCTTCGACCATGGCCCGACGGGTGTTAATCCACGGTCCCGTGCGGGTGAACGCGCAGGGAAAATGGGGCTCGGTTATGCTGTGCGCATGCGTGTTGAACCCGCCGAAATCGAAGCCCTCTTTGACGCCATTCCCGATGTGCTCTTCTTCATGAAGGACTGCGACGGGCGATATACGCACATCAACCAGACCATGCTGCGGCGGCTTGGATTGAAGTCGCGCAAGGAGGTCATCGGCCGCACCGCGGCGGAAATCTACCCGACAGGCCTGAGCGCGGACTACGCCGACCAGGACACTCGGGTGCTGGGCGGGGCGGTGATCGAAAACCTCATGGAACTGCACCTGTTCGCCAACCGCGAGCCGGGTTGGTGCCTGACCTGCAAGCGGCCCCTGGTGGTGGACGGGCGCATCCAGGGCCTGATCGGCATTTCCCGCGATCTGGGGCAGAAGCATAGTCTGGGAGCGCAGTACGAGCACCTGCGTCTGGCATTGGCCCATCTCAACGCGCACTACGCTGAAAACGTGCGCATGCAGACGCTTCTGGACATCACCGGGTTCTCGTTGTCCAAGCTGGAGCGCAGCTTCCGCAAGGTCTTCCAGATGACGCCGCAGCAGGTGCTGACCCGGCTGCGGATCCAGATGGCCATGCATCTGCTGCATGGAAATGACAGCATCGCCAGTATCGGCCAAGCCTGTGGCTTCAGTGACCAGAGCGCGTTCACCCGCAAGTTCAAGGCCGAAACGGGTGTCTCGCCACGTGCCTATCGGGCCCGGATCGCCGAACTGGCCGGCGGCTGAGCAGGCCGGCCATCCGGCCTATCCCGTCCGCGCGCTGGACAGGGTAATGTGACGGCCTTGTTGCCGCACACGTGCCCTTCGATGCCTGACAACCCGACCCCCGCTTCCATAGCCTCGACCACCACGCGCCTTGGCCATGCGCTCAAGCCCCGCCAGCTGATCATGATGGGGCTGGGCAGCGCCATCGGCGCAGGCCTGTTCCTCGGCTCCGGGGTCGGCGTGCAGCTGGCAGGCCCGGCCGTGCTGTTGTCGTATCTGGTTGCTGGCGCACTGGTGATCATCGTGATGAACGCGCTGGGCGAGATGGCGGCGAACAAGCCGACCAGCGGCGCGTTTTCGGTATATGCCGCCGATGCGCTGGGTGCGACCGCGGGCGCCACGGTGGGCTGGCTGTGGTGGGTCCAGCTGGTGATCGTGATCGCGGCCGAAGCGGTAGGCGCGGCCGGTCTGCTGGCAACGGTATGGCCCGGTCTCTCCGTTCCGATGGCAGCCCTTGCCTTCATGGTGTTCTTCACCGCGATCAACCTGCTGGGCGTGAAGAACTTCGGCGAGTTCGAGTTCTGGTTCGCGATCCTCAAGGTGGCCGCGATCCTCGGCTTCATCGTCATCGGTGCGGCCCTGCTGCTGGGCTGGCTGCCGAACGCGGCCTCGCCGGGCCTGTCCAACTTCACCGCCAATGGCGGGTTCGCGCCTACCGGTCTGGCGGGTGTGGGGGCGGCATTGCTCGTGGTGATCTTCGCCTTCGGCGGGACCGAGATCGTAGCGGTGGCTGCGGCCGAGACCGAAGACCCCGAGCGCAGCATCGCGCGCGCCATCCGTACGGTGGCGTGGCGGATCCTGGTGTTCTACATCGGCTCGCTGAGCGTCATCATCGCGGTGGTGCCGTGGACCAGCGAGGCGTTGAAGTCGCCCTTTGCCGCCGTGTTGGAAGCGGCCAATATTCCGGGCGCCGGTACCGCCATCACCCTGGTCGCGGTGATCGCCCTGCTGTCAGCGCTCAATGCCAATCTGTACGGGGCATCGCGGATGATCTTCTCCCTGGCGCAGCGCCGTGAAGCGCCCGCCGCGCTGGGGCGTGCAGACCGCCGGCAAGTGCCGATACTCGCTGTGCTTGCCAGCGTCCTGTTCGGCTTCGCCGCTACGGTCATGGAGCTGCTGTTCCCGACCAGAGTGCTGCCGGTGCTGTTGAACATCGTCGGATCGACCTGCCTGCTGGTGTGGACGATTTCGCTGGCGTCGCAGCTGGTGCTGCGTCGACGTGCGGATCGGGCGGGGCTGTCATTGCCGTTCCGCATGGCGGCTTTCCCGTGGTTGACGGGGCTGGCGTTGGCGATCCTGGCACTGATCTTCGCTCTGCTGTTGTATGGCGAACAGACGCGCCTGCAATTCCTGTCCATGGTGGTGCTGACTGCCTTCATTGCCAGCTGCAGTGCGCTTGCCCGACGCATCCGGGCCGGACGTCGCTGATCTCGACGCAGCAACCATTCTGCAATCCGCGTCGGCGCGATCGGTGCACCGGCCGCGCCTGTGCGGGCGCTCAATCCGCCTGCGGTTGGGTCGCCACAGCCGTTGTATCGCGCGTGTCGATACACCGCTTGTAGGCAACCCCGCAGATCAGCCAGTTGCCGGTCTTTGCGACGCATTTTACGAACTCGGCGCCGCAGGTCACCGGATTTCCGGTTGGGACGACCTGTGCGTGAGCGGTGGGAACGGCAATGGCGCTGACCAGCAACAGACTGCTGGCGAGGACTCGGATGTTCATGGATTTTCCTTTTCGTCGCATCGGCCCAATGGACTTAGCGATCACGTGAAGGCGGCAGCGCGAGAGGGCTGTCGCTGGCGAGGCATTTGCGCAGTTCGAGCGAGCAGCTGATGAAGTCGCGTCCATCTAGGTAATAGCATTGGAAGAACGCCTTGGCGCAATCGATTGAACCAGCGCTTGGCTCAGCAGGCTGGGCCAGTGCAGGTAGCGATATGGCGAAGGTCATGGCGACAGCCAGAGCAGCGCTTTTTATGACGGACATGTCAGATCCTGTTTGAAGTTGGTCGGATGGGGACCGCGTTGCTGAAGAGAGCACGGGAGCATTCGCGCCCGTGCCCTTGGGCTTCAGTCCTCGCGGCGATCGGCGATTGAAGCCGAGGGACTGTCTGAGGTCAGGCACTTCACGAATTCGATGCCGCAGGTCACTGCACCGCCACCCTCAGCAAGGCACGCGGCCAGCTTCACGGCGCAATCCGCCGCGCCACCACGGTCCTGCGCAGGCTGCGCATTTGCAGCGGGGATGGCGAAGGTGAAGGCGAGGGCAGCGGCGGCGACGAGGGTCTTCAGATTGTTCATGATGATTCTCCGTTTGACGGGTTCCGCCGACCAGGATGGGCGGCGGTGTCGATCCCGTTCGCGATCCGGGATCCGTTCTGGCTGGCCGGCGTCAGAACGTGGAGTCATCGTGCGTCTACACCATCGCGACAGGAGCGTTCGAATGTGACGCGCCCAGCATAAAAACCCGGGTTTCTTACGTCTGCGACACGGTTCCGTTTTCGATGAGCGGTGGGTGGTTGTTGAATGCGACGCGGCTCCAACCGCGAACGTGATGTCGCGCAGAGCGCTGTAGGGAGTCACGGACTAGTCGTTATTGGCCCTGTCAGGTGCGACACGGCAGGCAGCGCGGCGATCCGGGTCTGTCACCTTGGCGCAAAAAAAACGGCCCGCTTGCGCGGGCCGTGATGCAGTGAAACGGTCAGGTCGTGCTGACGCCGTCAGGCGTCGACTTCGTCGTCCTTGTACGCATCGACCGGGATGCAGGCACACATCACGTTCTTGTCGCCATACACGTTATCCACGCGGGCCACGGGCGGCCAGTACTTGGACTGCCGCAGGCTGGCCAGCGGGAACGCCGCCAGCTCGCGCGGATACGCATGCGTCCATTCGCTGGCCGTCACGGCCGTGGCGGTATGGGGAGCGTTCTTCAAGGGATTGTCTTCACGTTCCAACCGGCCATCTTCAATCGCGGCGATTTCCTCGCGGATCTGGATCATCGCGTCGATGAAACGGTCCAGCTCATGCTGGGATTCGCTCTCGGTCGGCTCGACCATCAACGTGCCGGCCACCGGGAAGCTGAGGGTGGGGGCGTGGAAGCCGAAGTCGATCAGCCGCTTGGCGATGTCCTCTGCGCCGATGCCACTGGTCTTTTCCAGCGGACGGATGTCGAGGATGCATTCGTGCGCGACCAGACCGTTGCGGCCCGTGTACAGCGTCTTGAAGTGCGGGGCCAGTCGCTTTGCAATGTAGTTGGCATTGAGCAGCGCGACCTGTGTGGCCTTGCGCAGCCCTTCGGTCCCCATCAGCGTGATGTACATCCAGCTGATCGGCAGGATCGAGGCGCTGCCGAACGTGGCGGCCGAGACCATCCCGACATCACCGTCGCCGCCAAGCGCGCGCGGCAGGAAAGGGGCCAGGTGCGATTTGACGGCACACGGTCCCACGCCGGGACCACCGCCGCCGTGCGGGATGCAGAAGGTCTTGTGCAGGTTCAAGTGGGAAACGTCCGAGCCCCACTTGCCGGGCTTGGCTACGCCGACCAAGGCATTCATGTTGGCGCCATCGGTGTACACCTGACCACCGTGCTGGTGGATGATCTCGCAGATGTCGACGATCTCTTCCTCGAACACGCCGTGCGTGGACGGATAGGTGACCATCAGCGCGGCGAGTCGGTCGCTGTACTTTTCTGCGTTGCGGCGGATGTCATCGACGTCGACATTGCCGTTGGCATCGGTCTTGGTGACCACGACCTTCATCCCGCACATCTGCGCCGAGGCCGGGTTGGTGCCGTGAGCGGAGTCGGGAATCAGGCAGATGTCGCGGTGATCGTCGCCGCGCGAGCGGTGGTAGGCACGGATGGCCAACAGGCCGGCATATTCGCCCTGCGCGCCGGAGTTGGGCTGCAGGCTCACAGCGTCGTAACCGGTGCATTCCACCAGCATCGCTTCAAGGCCCTCGATGAGTGTCTTGTAGCCAACGGCCTGTTCCGCCGGCACCAGCGGATGGATGTTGCCGAACTCCGGCCAGGTGACCGGAATCATTTCGGCGGTGGCATTGAGCTTCATCGTGCACGAACCCAGCGGGATCATCGTGCGATCCATCGCCAGATCCTTGTCGGCCAACGAGCGCAGGTAACGCAGCAGTTCGTGTTCGCTGTGGTGGGTATTGAAGACCGGGTGGGTCAGGAATGCGCTGCTGCGCACCAGGCCGGCCGGAATGGCATCGGCCGTGCTCGCATCGAGTGCTTCCACATCCGCGTGTGCACCGAATACCTGGGCCAGCGCGACGATGTCTTCGCGGGTGGCGGTTTCATCCAGGCTGATGCCCACCGAACTGCTGTCGATCGCGCGCAGGTTGTAGCCGGCAGCGCGGGCCTTGGCATGCACGGCGTCGGCATCGATGCCGGTGACATGCAACGTGTCGAAGAACGTTTCGCCAACGGCCACCGCGTTGCTGCGCAGGGCAGCCGCCAGGATCGCCGCCAGGCGATGGGTGCGGCGGGCAATGCGGGTCAGCCCTTCCGGGCCGTGGTACACCGCGTACATCGACGCCATCACCGCCAGCAGTACCTGCGCGGTACAGATGTTGGAGGTGGCCTTCTCGCGGCGGATGTGCTGCTCGCGGGTCTGCAGGGTCAGGCGGTAGGCCGGGTTGCCCTGCGCGTCGATCGATACGCCGATCAGGCGGCCGGGCATCGAGCGCTTGTAGGCATCACGACAGGCCATGAAGGCGGCATGCGGGCCACCGAAACCGAACGGCACACCGAAACGCTGGCTGTTGCCGACCACGATGTCCGCGCCCCATTCGCCCGGTGCCACCAGCAGGGTCAGTGCGAGCAGGTCGGTCGCCACGGCCACCAGGCCGCCGCGTGCATGCACGGCATCGACCAGCGCCTTGTAGTCGCCGACCTGGCCGAAGGTGTCCGGGTACTGCAGCAGCAGGCCGAAAGCTTCCGCTTCCAGTGCTTCGGCCGGGGTGCCCACGCGCAGTACGATGCCCAGCGGCTCGGCGCGGGTGCGCAGCAGTTCCAGCGTCTGCGGATGCACCGCGTCGTGCACGAAGAAGGTGTCCGACTTCGACTTCGCCGAACGCTTGGCCAGGGTCATCGCTTCGGCCGCCGCCGTGGCTTCGTCCAGCAACGAGGCATTGGCGATTTCCATGCCGGTCAGGTCCGCGCACAGCGTCTGGAAGTTGATCAATGCTTCCATGCGGCCCTGCGAGATCTCGGCCTGGTACGGCGTGTAGGCCGTGTACCACGCGGGGTTTTCCAGGATGTTGCGCAGGATGACGTTCGGCGTGTGGGTACCGTAGTAGCCCTGGCCGATGAAGCTGCGCAGCACCGTGTTCTGGTCGGCGATTGCACGGATCTTCGCCAGCGCCTCGACTTCGGTCACCGATTCGGGCAACGCCAGCGGTGCCGGCGACTTGATGCGCGCGGGCACGATGGCGTCGGTCAGCGCATCCAGCGAGGCGTGGCCGACCACGCCGAGCATCTGCGCGATTTCGGCATCGTTGGGGCCGATATGGCGTTCGACGAACGCATTGTGGTGTTCGAGCTCGCGCAGCGAAGGGGTGTTCTGGGGCATGGCGAAGGATCCGTCGGGAAAGGGCACGCACGTGGGCAGGCCGCCATTCGGCAGCCTGCGGGGCGCCCCTCTGTCCTTTTGCCTGAGAGTTTGGAAGCGCGCATGTGCGCGGCTTCGTGCCCCTTCGGCGCCGGATCGAACCGGTCTCTCCAGAGTTTTGATGCGGGTGGTCACGGGCCTGAGCGATTACGGGCGTTTGCGCCTTCGGCAGCGGTGTCCTGCTTCTCCCACCTTGTTGCCCGTTGATTATAGCGGTCGGCCCTGATGGATGTGCGGCTGAATGGGGTCAGGGACCAGACGTTTTCGGATCGGACCGAATGGCAAAGGGGGCCGCTACGGCCTATCATGACGCACCACTCGTATTCATCCGGCGCCGCCTTCCTGTCTTTTCCGGACACGGGCTGGCGCCTGCCGCGCATGGCCTGCACGGCTTCTCCGGACACCTCCATGACTGCCGCCTCGCCCTCGACCCGCCGTCTGGCTCTGCTGCTCGCAGGTCTGGCGATGTTTGGTCCGTTCTCGATCGACACGATCTTTCCCGCCTTTCCGCAACTGGCGCAGCGCCTGGGTGTGGACGAGGTCGCGGTGCAGCAGACCATCAGCGTGTACCTGCTGTTCTACGGGCTGATGAGCTTGGCCCACGGGCCGCTTTCGGATGCGCTGGGGCGCAAGCGGGTGATCCTGGGGGGGCTGGTGATCTTCGTCGGCGCCTCGGTAGGCTGCGCGCTGTCAACCGATCTGACCACGCTGCTGGTGTTTCGCGCGCTGCAGGGCCTGTCAGCGGGTGTGGGCATGATCGTCGGCCGTGCGGTGATCCGCGATCTGTACCACGGCCATGATGCCCAGCGGCTGATGAGCCAGGTCTCGATGATCTTCGGCATCGCCCCAGCCATCGCACCGATCATCGGCGGCTGGATCCTGCTCAGTGGCGCCGGTTGGCCGCTGATCTTCTGGTTCCTGGTGGTGTTTTCGTTGCTGTTGCTGGTGGCCACGGCGCGGTTCCTGCCCGAGACGCATCCGGTCGAAGCGCGTACGTCACTGTCGCCGCGCGGATTGCTGCGCGACTACCTGCGGATGGGCTCCAACCCACGCCTGTTGCGCCTTGCGCTGGCCAGTGCGCTGAATTTTTCCAGCGTGTTCCTGTACATCTCCTCGGCCCCGGTGTTCGTCATGCAGCACCTGAAACTGGGTGAGGGCGGTTTTGCCTGGCTGTTCGTGCCGACCATCGGCGGGATGACGCTGGGGGCGTTCCTGTCCGGGCAGATGGCCGGGCGTGTGCTTCCGCAGCGGCAGATCGGCATCGGCTTCGGCCTGTGTGGATTGTCGGCGGTGCTCAACATCGGCTACGTGCTGTCGGTGCCAGAAATCGCCTTGCCTTGGGCGGTCGTTCCGATATTCATGGGGGGCACCGGACTGGCGATGATCTTCCCGATCCTGGCGCTGGGCGTGCTGGATCTGTACCCGCACCAGCGCGGGCTCGCCTCCTCGATGCAGATGTTCATCCAGATGATGATCAATACCTTCGTTGCCGGTGTGCTGTCGCCCCTGCTGAGCAGCAACCCGGTGCACCTCGCCTTTGGCTACGCTGGTTTCTTCGTGCTTGGGGCGTCGGTGTGGTACTGGGAGAACGCCTGCGCTCGGCGCAACCCGCACGCCCCTGCACGCTGAGCCCCAGCCGTCAGAGCCGCTGCGCCGTGCGCGGGCCGTGGCGGTGAAGCCGGCGCGGGACGCCGCTGGGGTATCCTTGCGCACCCGGATGACTGTAAGCCCCTGATGTCGACCACTTCCAAACTGCGCCGCGATATCCGCCGGCGCCGCGAAACCCAGACCGCCAACCGGGACGCTGCCAACGCCTCGCCCGTCGAGCCGCACGCCGAACTGCGCGATCAGCAGCGGACGCTGCTGGCCGGCATTGTCCGCCGCGATGGCGAATGGGTGCTGGGCATGGACGGTCGCATTGCCGGCCAGAGCGAGAGTGCTGCCCAGGTGCTGTCCCTGATCATGCAGGCGGGTGAACTGCACGAGCGCAATGGCACGCCGGTGCGCCTGGTGTATTCCGATGCGCTGCGTGACGCCGCGCAGGCGGAGGCCAATGCGCAAGGGGTCAGTTTCGATGAGTTCAAGGATGCGCTTGCCGCGAAGATGACGGCAGGCAAGGCCAACTGATCAGCCGTGACGGCGCCGGGCGATGCCCGGCGTCGCATGAGGTCCGAAGGTAGCGCCGAGCAGGGCGCGGCGCTACCGGATGACGGGGCGCGGTCAGCGCTGTGCGGGTGCTGCCGGTGCTGCCGGTGCAGCAGGCGCCGCGGCACTGGCCTGCCAACCGCACACCTGGCCCTGGTTCTGCTCTTTCAGCCACGCGTTGACCGGGCTGAAGTACTCGATCATCGGGCCGGCATCCAGCTTTTCACCGCCGGTGAGTTCCTTCAGGGTGGCCTGCCACGGCTGGCTGGCACCCTTGCTCAGCATGGCCCAGAACTTCTGCCCCGCTTCCTTGTTGCCGTAGAAGCTGCACTCATGCAGCGGGCCCTTGTAGCCGGAGGCATCGCACAGGCCCTTGTAGAACTGGAACTGCAGGATGCGGGCCAGGAAGTAGCGCGTATAGGGCGTATTGCCCGGCACGTGGTACTTCGCGCCCGGATCGAAGAACTCCTCGCCGCGCGTGGTGGCCGGTGCCACGCCCTGGTAACGCGCCTTGAGGTCCCACCAGGCCTTGTTGTAATTGTCCGGGGTGATCGAGCCGTCGAACACGCCCCAGCGCCAGCGGTCGATCATCAGGCCGAAGGGCAGGAAGGCCACGCCGGACAGGGCCATCCGCATCTGGTTGTTGATCACCGCTTCGCGGCTTTCTTCCGGCTTGTCCACCAGACCGATCGAATTGAGGTACTTGGGCGTCATCGCAAGCACGATGGTGTCGCCGATTGCTTCATGGAACCCGTCGTTCGCACCGCCCTGGAACAGCGGCGGCAGCGGGTTGTAGGCCAGGTCGTAATAGATGTGGCCCAGCTCGTGGTAGATCGTGGTGAAGTTCTCTTCGTTGGGCTTGATGCACATCTTGGTGCGCACATCGCCTTCCATGTTCATGTCCCACGCGCTGGCATGGCACACCACGTCGCGGTCCTGCGGCTTGATGAACTGGGTCTTGTCCCAATAGGACTTCGGCAGCGACGGCATGCCCAGTGACACGTAGAAATCCTGGGCGCGTTCGGTCATCTGCCGCGCAGTGCGCAGTTCGGCTTCACGCTGTGCCTTGTACAGGCCTTCCACGTTGGCGTTGCTGCCCGCCTTGGCCAGTGCGCCGCTCAGGTTGCCCTGATACTGCTTTTCCAGCGCAGCGGTGATGTCCAGACTGCCCGCACCCGGGTACGGCTGCAGCTGGTCCCACAGGTTGGACCAGTCCTGCTGCCACATGTTGCCGGTCAGATGGGCAGCGATCAGGCCATTGCCCGCTTCGGCCTTGTCCTTGCCGTAGGTGGCGTCCAGCTTGCCGCGCGCGTAGCAGTGCAACTGCTCGTACATCGGCTTGACCTGTTCCCACAACCGGTCGGTTTCCGGACCGATCTGCTCCGGCGGCATGTCGTACCCGCTGCGCCACATCTGTCCGGCATCGGCAAATCCCAGGCCCTTGGCGCCTTCGTTGACCAGGCTCACGAACTGCTGGTAATCACCGCGCATGTCTTTGGTGGTGCCGTGCCAGCCCTGCCAGGCATCCAGCTGCTGGTCGTAGTCACGGCTGCTGGACAGCACCTGCTCCAGGTCGCCCAGTTGGCGGCAGGAAGTGGGATCGTTGGCATCGGTGCAGTACTTGCCTGCACCGTAGCTGCCTTCCATGCGCGTGGCGATCTGGGTCAGCTGGGCCAGCTTGGCCGGGTCGCGCGGGGCCGGCATCGACGACATCAGCTTGAGCAGATGCAGGGCGCGCTTGCTGTCGTCGGACATCGGTTGCCCCTCGAACTTCGCGGCCTGTTCGATCCAGCTGTTGAGCTGGGTCAGCGAGCGTTCGTTGGCCTTGGCCGCCACACGCTCGGAATCGCTGTTGATGTAGGTGGAAGACAGCCACTGTGCCGAGGTCATCTCCGGGTACGCGGCCTTGTACTCCGCATTGATCCGGGCCACGAACTGGTCAGCGGTTTCGCCGGCCGGTGCCGTGGTCGCCGCGGTGTCGGCTTCCGGCGAAGGTTCCTTCTTGCAGGCGGCCAGCGACAACGTGGCGGCGGCGATCGCCGAGGCCAGCAGGAGATGACGGTGTTTCACGGGCGATCCTTGGGTGGTGAACGACCGCCGAAGGCTAGTGGGCGCGGCGGGTTGCCGCAAGTGGCATCCGTGCTGGCGGCGAGGGCGGGGGGACGTGATTCCGACACGGGCAGCGGTACCATGCAGCCACACACAGGGTGGGAAAGCGCATGCGGCTTCTGGTGATCGAGGACAACCGGCAACTGGTCGCCAACCTGTTCGACTACTTCGAATCGCGCGGGCACGTGCTGGACGTCGCGCCGGACGGCATCACCGGGCTGCACCTGGCGACCACGCAGACCTATGACGTGGTGATCCTGGACTGGATGCTGCCGCGCATGGAAGGACCTGAAGTGCTGCGCCGCCTGCGGTCGGACCACGCCTCTGAAGTGCCGGTCATCATGCTCACCGCACGCGACGACCTGCCTGACAAGATCGCCGGGTTCCGGGCGGGGGCGGACGACTACCTGACCAAACCGTTCGCACTGCCCGAGCTGGAGGTCCGCCTGGATGCACTGCGGGTGCGCGCGCAGGGCCGTAATCCGCGCAAACGGCTGCAGGTGGGCGATCTGGTGCTTGACCTGGCAACGCTGGAAGCCCAGCGCGCGGGCCAGACGCTGCACCTCTACCCCGCCTGCCGCAAGTTGCTGGAGGTGCTGATGCGCGCAAGCCCCGCAGCGGTGACGCGCCAGCAGCTGGAGTTCGCCCTGTGGGGCGACGAGCCACCTGACGGTGACCTGCTGCGCTCGCATGTCTACGAACTGCGTCGCAGCGTGGACGGCCCCTTCGCGCGCAAGCTGCTGCACACGCTGCCGCGCGTCGGCTACCGCCTGGCTGTGCAGGAGCCGGAGGCCACCGATGGCGGCTAGGCCTGCTCCGTTGTACCGGCGGGTACTGGGATGGCTGCTGACCTACCTGGCCTTGATCTCACTGGCCGTGTTCGGGGTTGGCAACAACGTGCATGAGCACGCCGAACATGCGGCCTGGCGGGCGCTGTTGAACTCCGAGCTGGACAGCATCCTCGCGCACAGTGCGCGCGACCCGCAGTACCGCTGGCAGGATTCGGACACGCTCAGTCTGTTCCGGCTGGACCAGCCGGGAACGCCGGCCAGCGTGCGTGATCTCCATCCCGGGCTGCACGATGGCGTGCCCATCGGGGAGCGGCAGGCGGCGGTGATGGTGCGGCAGACCCAGACGATGGGACGCGTGGCGTTGGCGTTGGATATTTCGGATTTCGAGGCGCTGGAGCAGTTCGCTACCCGCTGGGTGCTGCTGGCGGGCCTGGTGATGGTGATCGTGACCGTGGTGATGGCGCGGCTGGGCATGCAGCGGGTAGTGCGTCCGTTGAGCCTGTTGGCGCGTGACATTGCCGCGTTGAAGCCCGGTGCGCCGAGCCAGCATATCCAGGTGGATGCACGTGGCAGCGCCGAGCTGCATACCATTGCCAATGCGCTCAACGACTACCTGGCGCGCAACGAGCAGTTCGTCGAGCGCGAGCGGGTGTTCATCAGCACGGCCAGCCATGAGCTGCGCACGCCGGTAGCGGTGATCACCGGTGCGGCCGAACTGGCGTTGGAACAACCGGGGCTACCGGAGCGTGCACGCCAGCAGATGCTGCGCGTACAGCGTACGGCGGCGGACGTTGAAGAACTGATCGAACTGCTGCTGGTGCTGGCCCGCGACCCGGCCCGACTTGCCGCTCGTGCCGAGCGCGTCGCCTTGGACCAGTTGCTGCCGCAGATCATCGAGGACCATCGCCACCTGCTGGGAGACAAGGACCTGACCGTGGCCCTGCACGCCGCGCCGGTGGATATCGTGGCGCCGCTGGCCGTCGTGCAGGCGGCGATCGGCAACCTGCTGCGCAACGCGATCGAGAACAGTGGTCGCGGCGCGATCCAGCTCGATCTTTCGTCCGCCGGCGTGCTGACCCTGCGCGATCCGGGACACGGCATGAGCCCGGAGGAGATCGCGGCCATCCATGCACGGATGGCGCGCGGGCTCCGCAACGAACACGGCGGCATCGGCCTGGAGCTGGTGGCACGGCTGTGCGAGCACCTGGGCTGGACCTTGCGGTTCGACCCGGTGCAGCCACGCGGCACGCGGGCGACACTGGATGTCAGCGCGTCGGGCGTACCTTTCTCTGGGTAGAGTGCGTGCCGGCTGAAGTTGGCACGCTCGGCAGCGGCTCTTTTCAAGCGCGGTTGTGATGGCGATGTTAAGCTCGAAGGGTGCCGCGTCCTGCGGCATTTTTTTCGCCCACCATTTTCGATCGACAGAGGACGCCATGCCGACCGAACCTGCAACTGCCCTGATTTCCAGCGACATCGTCGGCCTGGGACTCATCGCTGCCACGCTCGCCCTGATCTTCTGGGCTGCCAGTGGTCCCACGCCACTGCTGAAAAAGATCTTCGCCTGGGTGCCGGCGTTGCTGCTGTGCTACTTCATCCCGGCCATCTACAACACGGCCGGGCTGATCGACGGCCATGGCACCGCGCTGTACAACCCGGTGGCGCGCGACGTGCTGCTGCCGGCCGCGCTGATCCTGCTTACCCTGTCCATCGATCTGAAGGGCATCGCCAAGCTGGGACCGAAGCTGCTGGTAGTGTTCTGCGCCGGTACGGCTGGCGTGATGCTGGGTGCCATCGTCTCGTTCCAGGTGATGAAACTCATACATCCGGAAACGGTGTCCGGTGATACCTGGGCAGGCATGGCGGCGCTGGCCGGCAGTTGGATCGGCGGCGGTGCGAACATGGTGGCGATGCGCGAGATCTTCGGCACCGACGCCACCACGTTCGGGCAGTTCGCGGTGGTGGACGTGGCCTGCGCGAGCCTGTGGATGGCGATCCTGCTGTTCCTGGCCAACCGTTCGGAGCAGATCGATGCCCGCAATGGCGCGGATACGCGGGCCATCGATGAGATGAAGGCCCGCATCAGCGCTTACGAGGCGCAGAACTCGCGCATCCCCACGCTGACCGATCTGATGGTCATCGTCGGCGTAGCGCTCGGCGGCGTCGGTCTGGCGCACGCCATCGCCGCACCGCTGGCCGCTTGGTTCAAGGCCAACGTGGGCTGGTCCAGCCAGTTCAGCCTGGACAGCCAGTTCGTCTGGGTCGTGCTGTTCTCCACCGGCCTCGGCCTGGCGCTCAGCTTCACCCGCGCAAGGCGGCTGGAGTCGGCCGGCGCGTCGAAACTGGGTACCGTGTTTCTGTACTTCCTGATCGCCTGCATCGGCATGCAGATGGATCTGCTGTCGCTGCTTGATCGGCCGTGGCTGTTCGTGCTGGGCCTGATCTGGATGGCCACCCACGTGCTGGTGCTGTGGATCGTGGCAAAGCTGATGCGCGCACCGCTGTTCTTCTTCGGCGTCGGCTCGATGGGCAACATCGGCGCAGCCGCATCGGCACCGGTGGTGGCCGCGGCCTTCCACCCGAGCCTTGCGCCGGTCGGTGTGCTGTTGGGCACGGTGGGGTATGCGACGGGAACCGGACTGGCGTACGTTACCGGCCTGATCCTGAAGGCGATGGCCGGCGCCTAGTGCCGGCCGTCAGAAATCCGCAGGTCCAGCGCGCGAGCCGGCCTTTGCGCCGGCTCGTGACGCGGCACACGCAGGGAGCAGGGGGCCTGCTCAGCGGGCAGCTGGCTCCACTGAGATGTGTGAGACGCTTCCATCAAGGGGGCCTCCCTTGAAGGGTCTTACCCGCAGGTAGGCCGAGTCGAACTCGAGGTCCAGGCGTTCTACGGACTGCGGCTGGTTCCAGGCGATGTCCTGCAGCACGTCGATAACGGTGTAAGCGCGCTGGGTATCGCCATCTGCCGCATCATGCAGCGTCACGCGTTGGCCCTGGCGGGCACCCCGGAAAACGAGCGAGCGTATCGTGTTGTTCTCGCAGCCCATGCGCGGCGCGGATGCAAGCGACCAGTTCCGTTCAAACGCCGTGCTGAAGCTGCATATCGGTCCGCCCGTTGCACCGTTGTCCGCGAAGGCAAACAGCCCGCCGTTGTTGTAGGTCTCGGCAAATTCCAGCATGTCGCCCCAATCGATGAAATCGATCGCCAGATAGTTCGGCATGCGTTTGGCGGCGGGGAGGCAGGCCGTGTCCAGTCGTTGCACGACGGTGTCCAGGCGATTGTCGACACCGCTATGCCAGGAAAAGGGCGCGCCGTGGAAATGATTCATGACGAACAGGCGCGGCAGCCCCAGCGGCTGGTCGGTTGCGTCCAGGGGAATCCCGCTCCAGCGCGGCTTGCACGTAGTGTCATGGGTGAAGACCGTGGCGCCCAGGCTCCAATAGTTCTCTGCGGTGACTGCCTGGTCGTGCATGAACGTGATCAGCCCATCGGCATACGCGCCTGAAAGCTCCGCCCGCTGTGTCAGAACCAACAGGCGCTGGTCGGCCGCGATCAGTTCGCGCAGGGTAGGCCACTGCCCACGCAGCGCCGTCCAGCGGGGATCGCCCGGCTTGAAGCTGTGCTTGAACAGGCCGGCGTTGTCGCGCACGAACGCGTCCATTGCGCCACGCCGATAGTAATCTTCAAGCTGAAGTGTGACGACTGCGTCCGGATGGGTGTCCAGATAGCGGGACACCGCCCCCATGTCCTCCGTCAGGGGTGCCTTGCGTCCAAAGGTGCAGTTCGCATGGCAGGTAAACAGTCGCCCGTCACGCTCATGGATGTCCAGCATCAGCCCCCGCACGCCACGCTGGAGCTGCTCGGTTATGTCGAAGGACTGGTTGGGTAGCAGGCCTCCGTGATTCGCTGCGTTGTGGGTGGTGATCCAGAGGTAGTGGTCGAGCGGCCGGTCGAGGTCGATCATGTCAGCAGGGCGCGGGCTCACCGCGTGCGCGGCAAGGGCGTGAAAAAGCAGAAATGACGACCACAGTGCGGGGTGCTTCATGGCGCGGATGCTCCGCTGGGATGAGGCCCGACCATCTGTCGGCCGACAATGCGGGATGGCGACGCGGGTCCCATAACCCGCCTCTACGTTGCGGATTACGTCTTTTTCAGCACATCCATGACGCGACGTTGGACGCCTTTCATGCGGCCGTGCCACGGCCCGACACGTACGGCGCGGGATCGTGCACGGATCCTTGAAGAACATCGTGCCGGACCCGACAAGGCGTGAAAGCGATCCGTGGAGACTGCCCTGTGACGACGTGCAGGCGGACCGGCCGACAAGCACTGGAACGTACAGACAAGTAAGGGTTTCACCCGCCCCGCTACTTCTGCGACCCGCATTGACTCATCACGTTCGCCGAGGTCGTAAAAAGGCCGCGCGCTTGAAGCCTGACACAACGCCGGGCGGGCGCTGCTGTACGCCTTGAAGAGAGAAAACGATGAATCGCAATTCCTTCACTCGAACCTGCCTGTTGGCGCTTGCCCTGTCCACCGCCGTATCCACGGCCCACGCCGGAACCGCACTGACGCTGGAGCCCGGTGCGTCCGTGGCGTCGGTCCTGGGCGACGCCATCCTTGAGGTGCGCGACCTCGTGCGGCATCAGGATTTCGTCGCGGATGCGCTCGCTGTGATCGCCGCAGAAGGCGGGGAGACGGCACCTTTGTCGAAGGTCGTCGAGCAACTCGGCGCGCATGCGATGGCGGCCAGCCGTCTGCAGCGGGCGAATCGGAGCCTGCGCGCGCTGAAGGGCCTTCCGGAGCAGGGTGCCGATCTCCTGCAGGTCAGGGTATTGCTGCCAGAAGGCGCCCAACGGGAGGATTTTGCGCTGTCAGCGTACCGGGTGGCAGCGGTTCCGATGGGCGAGGATCGCCTGGATACGATGGTAAGAACGTATGCCGCCGATGGCAGCATGCAGGAAATCGGCATCGACGCGCGTCCCGCGTTCCCGCTGCTGCTGGTGGAGGTGGACACACGCACCGCGCTGCGGGAGGGAATGAAGGTGGTCAACGAGGGACTGCGAGCAGCAGGCCTGCAGACGCTGCCCGCCCAGGCTGCCCAGGCCGATACGCTGGACATCACCCGGCTTGATCACATCCGGCTCGCCGTTGACTAGGAGCCGAACCTCAAAGGGGCTGCGGAGATATTCGCGATCGTTTCCGGGCTGCAGGTGGACGAGAAGAAGCCGGAGATGCACACATTCGAAATGCCATGGCTGGAGTATGACAAGACGGATTACTACCCCGGCCAGCCTTGGATTCAATGGGACAACTACCGTTACGACGTGGCCAACGTCCAGCTGTTCGAAGAAGATGGGGAAACCAACTACAAGACGATGCTCTCGGCACTCATCAAGGTGGTCGGGGCCACGATCGGTCCGATCCAGCCGTCCGTAGGTCTGGTCAGCGTGATCGCCGATGCGGTGCTGACGGTAATGCCTGACGCCTGGTTCGTTGATGAGCACGACTACGTCGACAGTTTCTATCTGCTGCAACGTGGCCAGGCGTACACAAGCCGGCCGGGTGCTGGCGCCAACGCGACCGTGGACNGGCCTCCGTTGCGCCCGCCGTAGCGCGCTTCCTGTCGCTCGCGGAAGAAGGTCTTGTAGTCCATCGGGGTGCGGTCCGGATGGTTTTCCAGCACGTGCCGCACGTAGTTGTCGTAATCCGGGATCCCGCAGCACAGCCGCGCGGTCTGCACCAGTCGCCGCCAGAGACGGCGGTGGGCCTGGTGCTGACCGGCCGGTACCAGTTGTGTACTCATTACAGGTCCGCCATCTGGTGCGGCAGCAGCTTCACGTACTCGGTCTCGCGATCGGTACGTTGCGGGGCGCGGCGTGCGATGAAGATGGTCTTCAGCGCGTAGAACAGGATCGAGAAGACCACCAGCAGGAACAGCACCGTCAGGCTCGTATTGACGTACGCATTGACCACGATCTGCTGCATCTGGCCGACGGTCTTGGCCGGTGCGGTGATGGTGCCGCTGGCGATGGCATCCTGGTACTTATGGGCCTGTGCCAGGAAGCCCTGCGCCGGGTTGCTGTCGAAGATCTTGATCAGCCCCGCATACGTGGTGCAGATCAACAGCCATACCGCCGGCACAGCAGTGACCCAGGCGTAGCGGTCACGCTTCATCTTGAACAGCACCACGGTGCCGAGCATCAACGCGATGCCGGCCAGCATCTGGTTGGAGATACCGAACAGCGGCCACAGGGTCTGGATGCCACCGAAGGGATCGACCACGCCCGAGTAGAGCAGGTAGCCCCACAGTGCGACACAGCCAGCCGTCGCCAGGATGTTGGCGGACCAGGATTCGGTCTTCTTCAGCGCCGGGATGAAGTTGCCCAGCAGATCCTGCAGCATGAAGCGACCGGCGCGGGTACCTGCATCGACCGCGGTCAGGATGAACAGTGCTTCGAACAGGATGGCGAAGTGGTACCAGAACGCCATCATCGCGTCGCCGGCACTCGGGATCGCTTCGTGCAGGATCATCGCGATGCCTACCGCCAGCGTCGGTGCACCACCGGCGCGATGCAGGATGGTCGGCTCGCCGATGGCAACGGCCGTGGCTTCCAGCTGCTCCGGGGTGATGGTGAAGCCCCAGTTGGTGGTGATGTAGTGCGCGGCGGAAACCGCATCGGCACCGATCACCGAGGCGGGACTGTTCATGGCGAAGTAGATGCCCGGCTCGATGATCGAGGCGGCGACCAGCGCCATGACGGCAACGAACGATTCCATCAGCATGCCGCCGTAACCGATGTAGCGCGCATGCGATTCGTTGGCCAGCAGCTTGGGCGTGGTGCCCGACGCGATCAGCGCATGGAAGCCGGAGACCGCACCACAGGCGATGGTAATGAACAGGAACGGGAACATCCCGCCCTTCCATACCGGACCGTCGCCGCTGGCGGCGAACTGGGTCAGCGCCGGCATTTTCAGCTCGGGCATGACGATCAGGATGCCGACGGCCAAGGCGATGATGGTGCCGATCTTGAGGAACGTGGACAGGTAGTCGCGTGGTGCCAGCAGCAGCCACACCGGCAGCACCGAAGCCACGAAGCCATAACCGATCAGCATCCAGGTGATCTGCTTGGCGGTGAAGGTGAAGGCGGGACCCCAGACCGGGTCTGCGGCGACGATACCGCCGAACCAGATCGAGCCGAGCAGCAGGATCAACCCGACCACCGAGATCTCACCGATCTTGCCGGGGCGGATGTAGCGCATGTACACGCCCATGAAGAGCGCGATGGGCATCGTGGCGATGACCGTGAACATGCCCCACGGGCTTTCCGCCAGCGCCTTCACCACCACCATCGCCAGCACCGCGAGGATGATGATCATGATCAGGAAGGCACCGAACAGCGCGATGGTGCCGGGGACGGGTCCCATTTCTTCGCGCACCAGGTCACCCAGCGAGCGGCCGTTGCGGCGGCTGGACAGCACCAGGATCATGAAATCCTGCACTGCGCCGGCCAGGACCACGCCGACCACCAGCCACAGCAGTCCGGGCAGGTAGCCCATCTGTGCGGCCAGCACCGGGCCGACCAGGGGACCGGCACCGGCAATGGCAGCGAAGTGATGGCCGAACAGCACGTGCTTGTTGGTCGGCACGTAGTCCAGGCCATCGTTGTTCAGCACGGCGGGCGTGGCCCGTGTCGGGTCCAGCTGCAGCACCTTGCTGGCGACGAACAGACCGTAGAAACGGTAGGCGATCAGGTAGATGGAGACCGCAGCCACCACGATCCACAGGGCGTTGATCGGTTCACCGCGGCGCAGCGCCACGGTGCCCAGACAGAATGCGCCGAGCAATGCGAGCAGTGCCCAGCCCAGCTTTGAGAAGCCTTTCATGAGGTGAACTCTCCCGGAGGTACGTCGTAAGGGTCCGCTTTGGCCTTTGCAGGGTCAATGCAGACAGGGTGTTTCAGGGCTAGTACTTTGGTCGTAACCCGCCAGTGCCTCCCGGCGGTACATTTCGGCGCACCCGGTCCAACGTCACCCGCCGTCGGCGGCGGACACCGAGGCGTGGCACGCCAGCACTGGAACAATGGGTTGCGGGGGGCGTGCTTGGTCCTGATCGCGACAGCGCCCATCTTTGTCGTAGTCATTCACTGGAGTTCCCATGAGCACCCACGCACCGGTCCGCGTTCTGCGTACGATCCGCGGCATGCCCACGTCTGACGGGGCGGGCGTGCGCCTGACCCGTGTCATCGGCGGCTCTTCGCTGCCGGACCTGGATCCGTTCCTGTTGCTGGACGAGTTCGGGACGGAGAAGGCCGAGGACTACATCGCCGGCTTTCCCAGCCACCCGCATCGGGGTTTCGAAACGGTCACCTACATGCTGGATGGCCGCATGCGGCATAAGGACAACCACGGCAACGAGGGTCTGCTGACGCCGGGCAGCGTCCAGTGGATGACGGCCGGCCGCGGTCTGGTCCACTCGGAGATGCCCGAGCAGGAAAGTGGGCGCATGCGCGGTTTCCAGCTGTGGGTGAACCTGCCGGCGCGGGACAAGATGACCGCGCCGAAATACCAGGAGTTCGCGCCGGAGGCGATTCCCCAGCTGACGCCGGCCGCGGGCGTGCGGGTCAAGGTCATCGCAGGAGAGGTCGACGGGACGGCGGGCCCGATCGTGCAGCCGGCAACCGACCCGGTTTACCTGGATATCGGCCTTGAGGCCGGGGCGACGTGGGACTACCGGCTGCCCGAAGGCCATCACGCGTTCGCCTACGTGTTCGAAGGCGATGCGGTGATCGGCCTCGGCGAAGATGCGCGTCCGCTGGCGAGCCAGGAGATGGCCGTGCTGGGCGGCGGCGATGCGCTGCATGTCGTCGGTGGCACGCGCGATGCGCGCCTCATCCTGGTCGCAGGCCGGCCGCTGCGCGAGCCGGTCGCACGCCATGGGCCGTTCGTGATGAACACGCGGCAGGAGCTGATGCAGGCCTTCGTCGATCTCCAGGAAGGTCGTTTCTGAGCATGCGGCAAGCGGGGCCGGTCGTTGCATCGGCCCCACCGGCATGGCCTGCATGATCAGCGGCCGTCTGCCACGGCGGCCGGGGTCAGGTTCATGCCGCGGATCATCTGCTGCAGGCTGGCCCGCTCTTCGCTGTTGCTGGGATACAGGGCCATCTGCGCGTAGCGGTTCTTGTCGATCTTGACCACGCTCACCCGCCGGTCAGCGAATCCCGGCGGCTCCTGCCCGCCCAGGTCGGGTTGGTACCAGTACAGTTCTTCGCCGGCGAAGCTGTCCTTTTCATGGCGCAGTGCGCGCGGCAAGCGAAGACCTGGATCATTGCCGGTCAGCATCAGGCTCAGCACCTCGCGGCCGTCCCCTGTGGTGGCACGACACACCAGGAAATCCCCTGTGGCCTGCTCCTGCCACTGCAGGTTGCTGCTGGTGGGCAAGGACGGGCACTGCGGCGTGGTCTGCGCTGAAGCACTGATGGCGAGCGACATCAGGCACAGCAGGGCGGCGGTAGTCAGGCGGTTCATAGGTATCCCCAAGGCAGCAAGTCGACGGCACCGCCAGCGGCAGGCGGGCGCGGTCGCCGTTGCGACCTGGCCCCCATCCCCGGACGCCAACCCTGCCTGCCAGCCACGCTGGCGGGAGTTGGGATGACCTTAACGGAACGTGAGCGAGCGCACAAACCCTGTTACATCGGTAACCATCAGGCGGGCAGGGGAATGAACTCCTGATCGTCGCCCGGAATGGTGCCGAAGCGTCCGTTTTCCCAATCGTGCTTGGCCTGCTCGATGCGCTCCTTGGAACTGGAGACAAAGTTCCACCACAGATGGCGGTGGCCATCCAGCGGCTCGCCGCCCATCAGCATGGCCTTGACCGGCGTTTTCGCGCGCAGCCGTCCACGCGCCCCGTCAGCCGGCAGGATCAGGTGCTGCGCAGGCACGTCCACGCCATCCAACTGCGCCTGGCCGTCAAGGATGTAGAGCGATCGCTCGCGGTGACCGGTGTCCAGATCGATCTCCGCATCCGGCTGCAGATCGATGGCGACGTTGAGGGTATCGGCGAACACCTTGACCGGCGATTCCTCACCGTAGGCCCGGCCGGCGATCACCCGAAGCCACGCGCCATTGCGATGTTGCTGGGGCAGCGTCGCGGCGGCGTGGTGGTGGAACGCCGGTTCCACTTCCTCGAAACCCTTCGGCAGCGCGATCCAGGTCTGCATGCCATGCAGCGGATGGCCGTGTTCGCGCTCCGGCGGCGGCGTGCGTTCGGAATGGGAAATGCCGCGGCCGGCGGTCATCCAGTTCACATCGCCAGGACGGATCACCTGGTCCGAGCCCAGGCTGTCCCGGTGGCCGATGGCACCGGACCAGAGGAAGGTCACGGTGGCCAGTCCGATGTGGGGATGGGGGCGCACGTCGATGCCGGTGCCGGGATCAAGCACGGCCGGGCCCATCTGATCGATGAACACGAACGGTCCGACACTGCGCGCCTGCAGGGTGGGCACGGCGCGGCGGACTTCCAGCCCGCCGATGTCGTGCACGCGCGGGGCGATGATGGTGGTCATGACGGGCGTTCTCGCTGGCAGGGACAGGGGCGCAGGATCGCATGCGGTGTGCGGCGGGGGATCCCCCGAATGGGCAACAGGCTGTTGCGCGGTGCGAACGGGCGGGACCCCCCTCGCGGTGGCTCGACAGCCGCAGCAGGAGGATGGGCCGGGCGGTGGGGCTGTGCGGGGGACGGCAAAAACCGCATCCATGCGGGCCTCGTTTCGCGCCATCCATGGCGGGGTCCACGTCATCGCATTCGCGCTGCCGCTCCCACGCTTTGCTTCGCAAACCGCGGGCCCCGTCTCACCAGCACCCATACCCCGCCGCTTCGCGGCCGCCCCTGACTCAGGGGCTCCCTCCACCAGACGTTTCAACGAGATCTGCGGTAGCGCCGACCCATGCAGGCTGTGTAAAAAGTCCGGCCTTTACGGCGAGTGGCGAAATCTTCGCCATTTTTCGCCCTGCTACGTGTGATCTGCATACCTTGCAGGACTGCAGGCGCTCCAGATCTTGCGTAGCTCGACCGAGCTGGGAGTTGTTACACAGCCTGCCATGGTCGGCGGAATGTTCCCGCCAACGGCCCGCTGCGCTCGCCGACCATGGGTCGGCGCTACCGATGCCCGCAGGTCCCATGGCCACCATGGACCTGTCGAAGGTGGGGGGGGGTGGGTTGGCGGGGGCGTTGAGCGCCATGGATGGCGCGAAACGAGGCCCGCATGGAGGCGGCTCTTGCCGTCCCCCGCCAACCCACCCCGGCCCACCCCGGCCCACCCACCCACGGCCCTTCAGCCGCTGCTGTTGCCGTAGTCGTTGCTGCTGCCGTTGCCGTTGCTGCTCGCTTCTGCCGGCGCCGGGCGCAGCCCGGCACCCCACCCGCTAGCGCAAGGTCTTCAGCAACGTCTGCGGATCACCGTCGTTCGGCGCGGCCGGCACCTGCAGCAGGCGCGCCAGCAGGGAATACAGGTCGACATTGTCGAAATCATCGATCACCACGCCCTGCTTGAACGACGGCCCACGCGCAATGAACACCGCGCGCATCGACGGCAACGCGTTGTCATAGCCATGCGATCCACGGTCCTGCTGGGGACGCTTGGCGATCGTCGCACGGGCCAGCGCATCCCAGCCCTCATCCATCTGGCACACGATGGCAGGGATGCGTGGGTTGCTGCCGTAGTGCCATCGGGCAGGCAGGTCGCCCTTCTTCCAGCACGTGTACTGCGCGTGGCGCCCCAGCAGCACGCGTTCGGCCGCGGCGCGCTGGCCCGGCATCGGCTCGAAGCCGACCGACTGGCCCACGCTGATGTTGCGCGCGATGGCCGGATCCGCCATGTCTTCGGTAGCGATGACGTGACCCTCCGGCACCGACGCCATACCGTGGTCGGACACCAGCACCACGTTGGTGGTGGCGTCGAGACCGCCCCGCTGCAGTCCATCCAGTACCTGGCCGATCACCGCATCCGCGCGCTGGATGGCCGTGGTGTACTCGGCCGACTGTGGACCATCGTGGTGCCCGGCCTTGTCCACGCCTTCCAGATACAGCGTGACCAGTCGTGGCGCATCGGAACCGGCCTGCTGCAGCCACGCCAGCACATCGGAAGCGCGGCGTTCAAACGGGACGCGCTCGTCATATTGGCGCCACTGGCTGGGTCGCACGCCCTTTACCTCGGCTTCGCTGCCCGGCCACGACCACGTTGCAGTGCGCACGCCGGCCTGCTCGGCACTGACCCAGATCGGCTCGCCACCCCACCATGCCGGCTTGGTGACCGTGTCGCGGTCGCTCAGTTTGAAAGGGCCCAGTTGCCCATCGTCCATGCTGTTGTGGATGATGCCGTGCTTGTCCGGGCGCAGGCCGGTGACCAGTGTGTAATGGTTGGGAAAGGTCAGCGACGGATACGATGGATTCATCCATTTCGCGCGCACGCCGCTGTCGATGATGCGCTGCAGGTTCGGCGTGATGCCACGGTCCAGCGCATCGGCGCGCAGGCCGTCGATGGAGATCAGCAGCAGCTTGGGTGCAGGTGCGGCGACAGGCGTGGCGGCGACGCCGGAACCGGGGCGGGCAACTGGGGTGGTGCAGGCAGCCAGCGGCAGGATCGCGGCCAGCGCCCAGGCAAGGCGTCGATAGGTCATCGCGCTATTGTAGGCAGCCGCAATGACGTACCCAAGACACCAAAGGTCATGGGGGGTCGAACAACGCGCCTGCCCCTTGTTCCAGACGCAGCAGCGCGGCCTTGGTCTGCAGTCCACCGGCGAACCCGGTCAATGAGCCGTCGCGGCCGATCACCCGATGGCAGGGCAGCACGATCGGCAGCGGATTGCGGCCGTTCGCCGCGCCCACGGCGCGCGTTGCCGTGGGCTGGCCCAGCGCGGTCGCCAGTTGCAGGTAGCTCCAGGTCTGCCCGAACGGAATCGTCGCCAATGCGTGCCACACGCGCAGTTGGAACGGCGTGCCGCGGGGGGCCAGTGGCAAGGTAAAGGCCGAGCGCTCGCCCTGCAGGTACTGGAGCAGCTGCAGGCGCGCCTCGCGCACCGTCGCGGGCTGGTACTGCCAGTGCTCGCGGCCCTTCGGCGGATGGCGGTTCTCAGGGAAAATAATGTGGGCGATGCCGTGCGCGTCGCCGGCCACGGTGAGCTCACCGATCGGCGAATCGAAGCGATCGTAATGAAGGGTCATGACGGAGCTCCACGGAAAGGAGGAGAGAGGTGCCAAAGGTGCAGCACGGCATAGGCGCGCCAGGGCCGCCACGGCTGTGACCGTTGCTCGGTCTGGCGTTCGGTCAGTCGCTTTTCGGGTGTGCCCAGCATCTGCTGCAGCACCAGGTCACCGGCGGGAAACGCATCAGGCTGGCCCAGCGCGCGCAGCGCAATGTACTGCGCCGTCCACGGACCGATGCCGGGCAGGGCGATGCAACGCTGGACGAAATCCTCAAGCCGTTGCCCTGCACCGAAGTCGAGCTGACTCTCGGCGCAGGCACGTGCAAGCGAACGCAGCGTCGATGCACGGGTGCGTGGAAGGCCGATGGCCTCCAGTGGCGCATCGGCCAGCCGTGCGGGTTCTGGAAACAACCGATCCAATCCGTCGGGCATCCCGTCCAGCGGGTGCCCATAGGCTTGCACCAGCCGACGCGCCAGCGTGGTGGCCGCCGCAACGCTGACCTGCTGCCCGAGCACCGCGCGCACCGCCACTTCAAACCCTTCCCAGCCGCCGGGAACGCGCAACCCCGGACGCTGTGCGATGCCCCGTGCAAGCAGGGGCTCTGCCTGCAGCGCCGCGTGGACCTGATGCAGGTCGGCATCCAGGTCGAACATATGGCGTACGCGGCGGACCACGGCCGGAATCTGTCGCGGATCGATGCGCTCAAGCCGCAGCACGAGTTCGTTGCGCCCGGGCGACGCGCTGACCTGCAGCAGGGCAGGGCGCTGCGCAGGGCCGATCACCCGCTGGTAGCCGTCGTCGTCGATGCGTTCAATCCCGGGAATCATCCGGCGCTGCAGGAACTGCAGCATCAGGCCGAAATCCAATGGAGGCCGGTATCCCAGGCGCAGTTGCACGGCATCGCCCGCACTGGAGGCGGGGGCAGGCAGGCGGCGGATGGCGGTGGGCGGCATGCCACAGCCGCCCAGAAACGCATCATTGAACCGCCGCAGGCTGTTGAAACCGGCGGCCAACGCCACATCGGTCACCGGCAGGCGCGTCTCGGTCAGCAGCTGCTTGGCCTGCAGCAGGCGCTGGTTGGCATGCAGTTGCTGCGGCGTCACGCCCAACGCAGCGACGAACAGCCGCTGCAACTGCCGCGCGCTGACACCCACCCGCGCGGACAGCGCGGCCACCGTCGCGCCCTGCAGGAAGCCGTCATGGATCAGATCGAGCGCCCGCCGCACGGCGTCCTCGTCGATCCGCTGCTGCGCCGCCGGTGACAGCTCCGGCCGGCAGCGCAGGCAGGGCCGATAGCCGGCCGCAGCGGCAGCGGCCGCGTTGGCGTAGTAGGTCACGTTGGACGGCTTCGGCGCCGGCGCCGGGCACACCGGGCGGCAATAGATGCCGGTGCTGCGGACGGCCGTGAAAAACAGCCCGTCGAAACGCGCATCGCGGGCCAGTCGCGCACGTTCGCAGCTTGCAGTGTCCAGGGCGGCAGAGGATGTCATGCGATCAGTCTAGGCCGGCCGGCGTGTCCGGGCTCGCCATTTTCGGACACCAATGCATCGGCCCCCTGACGCAGCCGGTCAGGTTCAGCGGCGGTTGCAGCCATCTGCTGTGCAGGCCCTAGACTGGGCGTGTGTTTCCGACCGGTTCGATGGTACATGTTGCTCAAATGGTGGTCGCCCCTGCTGTGCCTGGCCTTGGCCTCGTGCAGCCAGCTTGAGAATCCCGGCAACGTGACGGCCAACGAGGCCGCCACGCGTGCGCCCAGCGCCGACGGCGACCACATGGTGTCCATCAACGTGGCCGACGCGCCGCCACCCGCGTCGCCGCCTGTTGGCCGCGCCGATCGCCCGTGGCCGGCGGCAGCGCTGGAAAACGGCAGGGCATGGATCAGCTGCACGACCGACTACGCGGCCGAGCCCGGGGATGGCGAGGAGCTGGCGGGCCTGGAGCGTGTGCAGATCGAACAGGCACTGCAGCCGTGCGCCGAGCGCGGTCTGGCGCGTGTGCGATACAGCGGCAAGATCAATCCGGGCTTTGCCGAGCTGGTCTGGCGGCTGGCCGTGGTAGCCGACGGGCTGGGCATCCACAAGCGCATCCTCGACCTGGACTCCAGCGGTGGACAGGTTGAATCGGCCATCGTCGCCGGTGACAGCATCGGCGAGTCCAACTGGACCATCTGGGTGCGTGAGGCCTCCATCTGCCACAGCGCCTGCGTGTTCGTTCTGGCGGCGGGCGACAATCGCCTGGTGCTGGGCAAGGTGGGCATCCACCGCATGATGCGGATCAGCTCGAAGGCCACGTCGCGTGCCGAACTCAACCGCGAGCTGCATGAGGTGTATGACAACGTCAAGGATTACCTGCAGCGCAACGGCGTTGCGGTGGGCGTGGCCGACCTGATGATGACGGTGCCCAACCGCAGCCTGCGGGTGCTGACGTCGGACGAGCTGCGGCAATATGGCCTGGACGGCACCAACGCGGTGCAGGACGATCTGGAGCGCATCAAACAGATGCGCGCCTGCGGCGATGATTTCGTGCGCCGCAAGGATGCGTTCCTGGTGGCCTTCGACCAGCAGTGCAAACGCGAAGGCGCCGAGTTGGAAGCCGTCAATGCCTGCGGGCAGTCGCTGAAGAAAGACTACGGATTCCCCGATGAGGTATGCCCCTCGGACAGCCCGCTGTCGGAGATAGACGTGGCAACCCTGCCGCCCGCACCGGGTGTCTCGCCGTCGCAGCAGGGAGCCGCGGATGATGGACGAGACGAGGCGTCGCCGACCGCCGAGCAGATGCCGGCCGAACCGGTCGAACCGGCGGCTTGAAGCGCGGGGCGGTGGGTGGCGTAGACTGCGGGCATCTACCCTGAACCGGCGGTTCCGATGAAGCGATCGTTGATCTTTCTGTCCCTGCTGCTGCCCGTCACGGCGGTCGCTCAGCAGCCTCAGGCCGCCCAGCCGTCCACCGCACGGCCTGCCGCAGCCCCGGCTGCAACGGGCGCGCGCCCGGCCGCCGCCACGGCACCGGCTGCACCGGCCCAGCAGCTCACGCCGGCCCAGCAGGCGCAGCTTGAAAAGCAGAATGCCGAGATGAGTGCAGCGGCGCTACAGGCGGCCCGGCTTGTGGACGGCGGCCAGACGGCGCAGCTGTGGGACGGCGCATCGGCCGTAGCACGCAAGGCGGTCACGCGTGATACGTTCACCAAGCAGGTCAGCGCGGATCGCGCTCGGCTGGGCGCCTTGGTGGGCCGTGGCCAGCCGAGCATCAGCCGGGTGCGGTTCAACGCAGGGGCGGCCGTTCCCGAGGGCCTGTACCTCAACGTGACCTACCCGACGCGCTTCGCCAACAGTCCGCAGCCGGTGCGTGAGCTGGTCAGCTTCCGCCTTGATGAAGACAAGGTCTGGCGCCTGGCCGGTTACAGCGTCCGTTCGCCGGGAACCTGAGCCATGCCCCTGTCCATTGAGCTGCAGATGCTGGCCTGGTCCGGCCTGCTGGGTATCGGTTACGTGCTGCTCGCCGTCGCAGCGGTCACGCGGGAACGCGGGCAGAAGTGGAACGCCTCCGCGCGCGATGGCGCGCCACCACCGCCGGGTCTCGTGGCTGGTCGCCTGCAACGCGCGCAGGCCAACTTCTTTGAGACCTTCCCGATCTTCGCCGCCGCTGCGTTGGCGGTCGTGGTGGCCGGCCGGCAGGACGGCAGCACGGCGCTCGCGGTGCAGCTGTATTTCTGGGCGCGATTGGTCTACCTGCCGCTGTATGCAGCAGGCGTGCCCTATGTGCGCAGTCTGGCGTGGGTGGTCTCCATGGCCGGCGTGTTCATGCTGCTCAAGGCGTTGCTGTGAATCCGCGCTGCCCGGCCTGATCCAGATCAAGGGCCGCGCAGGGCAGTCGCCGCTATGCTGGGGCTGACAAACAGCCGGGAAGCACAGCGATGCAGGTGACCGATGTGGTGGTGGTGGGGGCGGGCCCCGCCGGATTGTGTTTCGCACGGTCTCTGGCTGGTAGCGGCCTGCGGGTCGCATTGGTGGAGCCGCAGTCCCGGCAGCAGTTGGCCGATGCGCCGTTCGACGGGCGCGAAATCGCGCTTACCCACGCATCCCGGCAGATCCTGCAACGCCTGCAGATGTGGGAGCGCCTGCCTCCCGCCGAAATTTCCGAGCTGCACGATGCCCGCGTCATGGACGGGGTGTCCCCTTTCGCGCTCACGTTCGCGCGGGACCGGCCTGCCGATGGCCCGCTGGGCTGGCTGGTGCCCAATCATCTGATCCGGCGTGCCGCCTGGAATGCCGTGCAAGGGCAGCTCGGCCTGCAGCTGCTGGACGGCCGCCGGGTCCAGGGCGTGCAGTCGGCCGACGCAGGCCATGTGGTGCAGCTTGACGATGGCAGCTGCCTGCACACGCGACTGCTGGTTGCCGCCGACAGCCGCTTTTCCTCTACCCGCCGACTGCTCGGCATCGGTGCCCGCGTGCGCGACTTCGGCAAATCGATGCTGGTGTGCCGGGTGCAGCTCGAGCGCGATCACCGGCAGACGGCGTGGGAATGGTTCGGTTATGGCCGCACCTTGGCCTTGTTGCCGCTCAACGACGGACTGGCCTCGGCGGTGATCACGCTGCCGCCCCAGCAGGTAGAAGGGCTGCTCGCATTGCACGAGGATGCACTGGGCGATGCAATCAGCCGTTTCTTCGCGCATCGCCTGGGCCGCATGCAGCCCGTGGCGAAGCCGCAGGCATACCCCTTAGTGGGCGTCTACGCCGAGCGGTTCGTCGCTCCAGGCGCGGCGTTGATCGGCGATGCGGCGGTGGGCATGCACCCGGTCACCGCGCACGGATTCAACCTGGGGCTGGCCAGCCAACAGCGGTTGGCCGACCTGATCTCGGATCAGCATGCGCGCGGTGCCGACATTGCCGATGCGGGGAGCCTGGCCCGCTACCAGCGCGGGCACCGACGCGCCTCGCGGCCGCTGTACGAAGCCACCAATGCGATTGCCAGCGTGTACACCGATGATCGCGCGCCAGCGCGTCTGCTGCGGGCGGCCGGTCTGCGGCTTGCGCAGGGTGTACGCCCCTTCCGCCAGCTCATCGCCAGCCACCTCACCCAGCCAGTGGCCGGGCAGAGGCCCTAGCGCGGGCTCAGTCTTCTTCCGGCAGGGCCAGCACCCGGATCACGGTGTCATCGAAATCGACCTGCTGGCCCGCGCGGATCTTGCAGGCCTTGCGCAGCTCGACTTCACCGTCGACCAGTACGCGGCCCTCGCTGATGGCCATCTTGGCTTCGCCGCCGCTGCTGACCAGGTCGGTCAGCTTGAGCAGCTGTTTCAGCTCGACGTACTCACCGTCAAGGTCGAACTCTAGGGTCTGCATGGGGGGCTTCCGTGTAAGATGATGCGCATTGTGCGGTGATCAGCGAGGACGGTCCATGACCCCTTGCGGTTGCGCCAGCCTCGGATGAATGGCGGCAATCCCCCGGTTCATCCAGCGTGCTGTATCCTATGCACTCGAAAAAGCGCCGGGGCACGCGTCAGAAGGGCGCCCTAAGCGCACAATACCCCCCTTTTTTCGCCTGCCACGTTCGTGGCAGTGCCTTCGGAGTTCCCCATGTCCCAAGATACCCAAGCGCCGATGCAGTTCGCGCAGCTCGGCCTTTCCGAGCCCGTCATGCAGGCGGTTGCCGCCGTCGGTTACGAAACCCCCTCGCCGATCCAGGCTGCCACCATTCCGGCCATGCTGGAAGGCCGCGATGTGCTGGGCCAGGCCCAGACCGGTACCGGCAAGACCGCAGCGTTCGCGCTGCCGGTGCTGTCCAACATCGACCTGCAGCAGACCAAGCCGCAGGCACTGGTGCTGGCGCCGACCCGCGAGCTGGCCATCCAGGTCGCCGAGGCGTTCCAGACCTATTCCTCGAAGATCCCCGGTTTCCGCGTGCTGCCGGTCTACGGCGGCCAGCCGTATGCCACCCAGCTGTCGGCGCTGCGCCGTGGCGTGCATATCGTGGTGGGTACTCCCGGCCGCGTCATCGACCATTTGAACCGCGGCACGCTGGACCTGTCCGAGCTGAAGACGCTGGTGCTGGACGAAGCCGATGAGATGCTGCGCATGGGCTTCATCGACGATGTCGAAGCCGTGCTCAAGAAGCTGCCGGAAAAGCGCCAGGTCGCGCTGTTCTCGGCCACCATGCCGCCGGCCATCCGTCGCATCGCCCAGACCTACCTGAAAGACCCGGCCGAAGTCACCATCGTCAACAAGACGACCACGTCGGCGAACATCCGCCAGCGTTACTGGTGGGTGAGTGGCATGCACAAGCTGGATGCACTGACCCGCATCCTGGAAGTCGAGCCGTTCGACGCGATGATCGTCTTCGCCCGTACCAAGGCCGGCACCGAAGAACTGGCCACCAAGCTGCAGGCCCGGGGCCTGGCCGCTGCCGCCATCAACGGCGACATGCAGCAGGCCCAGCGTGAGCGCACCATCGCCATGCTGAAAGAAGGCAAGCTGGACATCCTGGTCGCTACCGACGTTGCCGCGCGCGGCCTGGACGTCGAGCGCATCAGCCACGTGCTGAACTACGACATTCCGTACGACACCGAAAGCTACGTGCACCGCATCGGCCGTACCGGCCGTGCCGGTCGCAGCGGTGAGGCGATCCTGTTCGCCACTCCGCGCGAGAAGGGCATGCTGCGCCAGATCGAGCGCGCAACGCGCCAGCCGATCGAAGAAATGCAGCTGCCGAGCGTGGAAGCCGTCAACGACAACCGCGTCAGCAAGTTCACCGCGCGCATCAGCGAAACGCTGGCACAGGGCGGCCTGGACTTCTATCGCCAGCTGCTGGAGCGCTTCCAGGGCGAGAACGAAGTGCCGGCGATCGACGTCGCTGCCGCGCTGGCCAAGATGATGCAGGGCGATACGCCGTTCCTGCTGCAGCCGCCGGTGCGTGCGCCCCGCGAAGAGCGTGCCCCGCGTGAACGCACCGACCGTCCGGAGCGGAACGAGCGCTTCGACCGCGGTGACCGTCCCAAGTTCGACCGCGCGCCGCGCGCCGAAGGCGAAGGGTTCCCGGACCGTCCGCGCCGTGAAATGCCGCCGCGTGGCGCGCCGGAGCAGGGTATGGAAACCTTCCGCATCGAGGTGGGTCACCAGCATGGCGTCAAGCCGGCCAACATCGTCGGCGCCATCGCCAACGAAGCGGGTCTGGAAAGCCGCTTCATCGGCCGCATCGACATCCATGACGGCTTCTCCGTTCTGGACCTGCCGACCGACATGCCGCAGGACGTGCTCACCCATCTGAAGAAAGTGTGGGTATCGGGCCAGCAGCTCAACATGCGTCGCGTTGAGCCGGGCGAGGACATCAGCCAGGCACCGCGGGGTCCGGCCAAGCCGCGCTTCGACAAGGGCGGTCCGCGCCGTAGTGGTCCGGGTGGTCCCGGTGGTCCGGGTGGCAATGATCGCCCGCCACGCCGCGAGGGATTCAAGCCGCGCGGTCCGCGCAGCGTCTGATCCCACGCCTGCCATGACATGGAAGCGCCAGCCCTCGGGCTGGCGTTTTTTTTTGTCCCGGGACAGCGCGCGGAGGCTTCGCGCCGTGCAGACAGGGCCGCCGCTAGCGTGCATGATGCGCTGAATGCAGTCAGGATCAACCACGGATTGGGGGGCTCCACGAATGGGCGAGGCCGGTGCGAGGATGCGGCAGCTTGCGAGGACGCGCGGCTTGACCCTGCGCTTTGCCTTGCTGACCGGTATGGCCGTGGGCCTGGTAGGCATCTCCGCGCTGATCCAGGAACTGCAGGCCGCATCCACGGCCTGGATCGTAGGCCAGAGCCACTGGTCGCGCAGCCAGCAGCAGACCGTTGCCGCGCTGGATAATTATCTCGACAGCGGCGTCGCCACCGACCTGCACGAGGCGCGCACCGCGCTGGCGGTGCCGCTGGCGGACCTGGAGGCGCGCCTGGCGTTGGAGCAGGAAGTGCCGGACGTCGATACCGCGCGCGCTGCCTTCCTGCGCGGCGGGAACGCCCGTGGCGATGTCAATCGGTTGATCCTGTCATACCGCTATGGCCGTGACTTCGCTTATTTCCGCGAAGCGTCCCACTTGTGGCAGCAGACCGATGCGCCGTTGCAGGAGCTTGCGCGCATCGGCGACCAGCTGGAACAGCGTTTCCAGTCCGGCACGGTCAGTGAGCAGGATGCGGTGCGCTATCACCGTCGTCTGAGCGAACTCGATGCGGGGCTGCAGGAGACCGCACGCCATTTCTCTCTCGCGCTGGTGAACATGTCCGCCCTGGTGCGGATGATCACCCTCGCCGTGGGTGCGCTGTCAGTGGTGGCCATCGCCGTGGTCGCGCTGCTGTTGGCGCGTCGCGTGCGCACCGATCTGATGGAGCAGGAAAGCCGGTTCCGTGCCGCCTTCTACCAGGCCAGTGTGGGCATGCTGAAGATCGACGGGGAAGGGGGCATCATGGAGGTCAACCAGGCGCTGGCCGACCTGCTTGGCCGTCATCCCGAGCAGTTGCAGCACATGCACCTGCGTGAGCTGCTGGCAGAGGGCGAGCTGGTGCTCGATGGCGGGGGGCGCATTGACTGGCCCCGCCAGCTGCGTGCCGGTGAACTGCGGTTCCTGCGGGCGGACGGCAGCCTGATGTGGGGGCGCTGGAGCGGCACCGCTGTGTCACGCGGCAAGCAGGGCATTTCGATTTTCGCGATCGTCGAAGACGTCACCCAGAACCATGTGCTGGCGCGCGAAGTGCAGCACCACGCCAGCCATGATGTGTTGACGGGCCTGATCAACCGGCGCGAGATCGAGCGGCTGCTGGAGCAAGCCGTGCAGCAGGTGCGCAACGATGGCGGCGTCCACGCGCTGTGCTATCTGAACCTCGACCATTTCAAGCTGGTCAACGACACGGTGGGCCACGCGGCAGGAGACCAGATGCTGCGTGCCTTCGCGGAGCATCTGGAGGACGCCGTGCGTGACGGCGACTGGGTAGGGCGGCTGGGCGCGGACGAGTTCGCACTGTTCCTGCAGGGGGCTACGCAGGATGCAGCCAAGCAGATTCTGCACCGGTTGATCCGCACGCTGGGACAAGCGAGCGTGCAGTTCGGCGAGGACACTCTGAAGATCAGCTGCAGCGTGGGCGTGGTGGAAATGGGCACCGATACGCCGGATGTGAACTGGCTGATGGGGGCTGCCGACAGCGCCTGCTACGCGGCCAAGCAGGCAGGACGCAACCGCATCCACTGCTTCAACGAAGACCGCATGGCGCTTGAGGAGCGGCGCGGTGAAGCGGATCGGCTGCGGCGCGTCAGCCGCGCCATCGCCGAAAACCGCATGGTGCTGTACGCGCAGCGCATCGCCAATGTCGAAGACCCCGGTCACCTGCATTACGAGGTGCTGGTGCGGATGCGCGATGAGCAGGGCGTGCTGCACGGGCCGGGTGAGTTCATTGCCGCGGTCGAGCGCTATGGCATGGGCATGTCGCTGGACCGGTGCGTGCTGTCGATGCTGTTTCGCCACTTGCAGGTATGCCCCGCGCACGTGGCGCGGCTGGGCATGTGCAATGTGAATGTGTCGGCGCAGTCGATCACCGAGCCCAGCTTCCTGGCCTTCGTCACCGATCTGCTCGAGCGCAACCGCTCGCTTGCGCCGCGGTTGTGCTTCGAAATCACGGAAACGGCGGTCATCAACAATCTCGGTCAGGCGCGCGAGTTCATCGATGCGGTCAAGGCGCGCGGATGCCGTATCGCACTGGATGATTTCGGATCGGGGTCATCCTCGTTCGGCTACCTTCGCCATCTGCCCGCCGATCAACTGAAGATCGATGGCACGTTCGTGCGTGACATGCAGGCCGATCCGATCAGTCGCGCGACGGTGCGCGCGATCGCCGCGCTGGGCCGCGAACTGCAGCTGGACGTGGTGGCCGAATGGGTGGAGACCGACGAGCAGGCAATGCAGCTGGTGGAGATGGGCGTGCACAGCCTGCAGGGCTATGCCATCGAGCGACCACAGCCGTTGGAGCGCATCACGCAGACCGCGCTGCACCCGCACCGCCAGCAACAGACGCCGCCGTGGATGGCGCACCGCTAGGCAATTGGTCGCAGTCTGCGTGAAAACCGTGCGGCTGCGATAATCTGGCCGCACGGACGGCGCGCAGTCTGCGCGCACGCAAGCAGGCGGGTGGGGCGTGGGGAGCACAGGAGTGCAGTGGCAAGGCTGGGTGGTGATCGTGGCGCTGTTGTGCGCCGTCCTGCTGCCGTCGGAGGCCGCGGCGACGCCACAGCCTGTGCGCGATTATCTGCTGCTCGGTGGCGCCACCGACGAACCCACACCGCATCGCAGTTGCACGCCGCAGATGCTCCACGGCCCGCGCCAGACGTTGGAGATTCCCGCTCCGGCCGGTGGCTGGTCCGGTCAACCGCAGGCGCTGGATGTGTTCAACGTCTTCGCCGGCGAGGTGATGATCCGCCACGCGGCGCGGGAGATATGCGGCAACATGGGGGATGCGCGGACGCGGGATTCACGCTTCCGCGCGGGCATCGGCATCGTCATCGTCCCGCCTGCGGGCAGCGCCGAGCCCATCGTCGTTTCCTGGGCGACCCCCCTGAAGGAACGCTGGGGACCCACGCTGCGGCTGGGCGCGCCCAGTCCGGTACAGCAGCGTGACACGGCCCGCCTGCTGGTACGCGCTGCCTGCCTGGCGGTGGCGTTGGCGTTGGCGCTGTCGGCATTGATGGGCTTTTTCAGCGCGCGCGATCGCCTGTTCCTGGTCTACGTCGGCGTCTGCGCGGTGTTCATGGTCTGGCAATCGGTGTTGAGCGGCCTGAGCGGGTATCCAGAGCCCTGGTTTCCGGTGGACGTGGACAGTGCATGGTGGCTGGTGGGATTGACCGCCTGCGCGCAGGCGGTCCTGCTGCCGGTGTTGTGGCGGCTCAACGTGGGCGACCGCCACTGGCCACGCTGGCGGCGCACCTGGGCCATGCTGAGTTGTGGACTGGTGCTGGCGGCCCTGCTGGTGCCCTGGATGGATTGGACGATGCTGGGCTGGATGGCCGACATCCTGCAGGCGGCACACATCACCGGTTGCGCGGCCGCGTTGCTGGCCGGCGTGTGGGCCTGGTCGCGCGGCGAGCGCTGGGCAGCCATCGGGCTGATTGCCGTGGCCCCGTTCCTGCTGATGATCGTGGCCGATCTCGCGCGCGCCCAGTGGTTGTTGGCGCATCGCGTGGAATCGCTGCAGTTGTCCACGACCTGGTTGTTGATGATGGCCGCCTACGCGCTCAACCAGCGGCTGGGCAAGCTGCGTGAGCAGCGTGACGAGATGCGCCAGTTGGCCGATACGGACTCGCTTACCGGGCTGCCCAATCGCCGTGCCGGGCTGCGCCAGCTGGGTGCGCAGATCGCCCGCGCGACGGACGAAGGCACACCACTGGTCATCGGCTTCCTCGACATCGACCTGTTCAAGGAAATCAATGATCACCACGGACATGAAACCGGTGACGCGGTGCTGGTCGCGGTGGCGGCCGCGTTGCGCGGTTCGGTGCGCAGCCGCGAAGAAGTCTTCCGCATGGGCGGCGAAGAGTTCCTGCTGCTGTTGCCCGGCGCCAGCCGCGCGGTCGCTGCCGGGCGCCTGGAGCAGATCCGCCGGAAGATCAGCGAAGCCGGCACCGCGCTGCAGGTACCGGGATTGCAGGTGACGGTGAGCATCGGCCTGGCGCAATGGCGGCCAGATCAGGACGATCTGGCAGGGCTGCTGCGCCGTGCCGATCATGCGATGTACGGCGCAAAGCGCGCCGGCCGCGACCGGGTGATGGACGGGGACCAGCTGGATGCGGGCAGCGCCGCCTGAATCCATGCCGCGGAGGCCACAATGCCCGATAATGGGGGCATGACCATCCGCCTGAACAAACATATCGCCGAAACCGGCTTCTGCTCCCGCCGCGAGGCCGACCGGCTGCTCAGCGAGCGCCGCGTTACTGTCAATGGCCACGTTGCCGGTACGGGCGCGGTGGTTGGCGAAGAGGACAAGGTCCTCATCGACGGGCAGCCGCTTCGCGTGCGCCAGGCCAGCAAGCCCGGCGGCCGTCGCCATGTCTACATCGTGCTGAACAAGCCGGTCGGCATCACCTGCACTACCGAGAGCTCGGTAAAGGGCAACATCGTCGAGTTCGTCGGCCACGAACAGCGGATCTTCCCGATCGGGCGCCTGGACAAGGATTCCGAAGGGCTGATCCTGATGACCAGCAACGGTGACATCGTCAATCAGATCCTGCGCGCCGAGAATGGCCACCAGAAGGAATACCTGGTGGCCGTCAACAAGCCGGTCACTGACGAGTTCCTGCGCGGGATGGCCCGCGGTGTGCGGCTGCATGACCAGACCACGCTGCCCTGCCGAACCTCGAAGCTGGCCAAGTTCGGTTTCCGCATCACCCTGCAGCAGGGGCTCAACCGACAGATCCGGCTGATGTCCGCGCATTTTGGCTTCCGGGTCACGCAGCTGCGGCGCGTACGCATCGACAACATCAAGATCGGTGCGCTCAAGCCGGGCCAGTGGCGCAACCTCAGCGAGCAGGAACTGCGCGGCCTGCTGCCCGGCCAGCAGGACTGGTAACCGCCGCGAAGCAGCGGGTCCATGGCCTGCTGCTTTCCTCTAGACTTGATCCCGGTCCCATCCCCCGAGCGCTGGATGATCAAGCCCGCCAAGCCTGCCAACGAAGCGCAGCGTCTCGATGCGCTGCAACGCTATCGCATCCTCGACTCGGAAAAAGAAAAGTCCTTCGAAGACCTGGTCACCATCGCCCGTGCGGTGGCGGGCACATCGATGGCCGCCGTGACGCTCATCGATGCCGAGCGGCAGTGGTTCAAGTCGATCCAGGGCACCCAGGTGTCCGAGCTGTCGCGTGACGAGTCCATGTGCGGGCATGCCATCCTGCGGCCGCAGGAAATCATGGTGGTCGAAGACGCGCGGCTTGACGCGCGCTTTCATGACAACCCGATCGTGACGGGTGATCCTCGCGTACGGTTCTACGCCGGCGCGCCGCTGGTCAGCAACGATGGCCAGCCGCTGGGTACGCTGTGCGTGTTCGATCCGCAACCGCACCGGCTCGACGCCGACAAGGCCGAGGCGCTGTCCGCCTTGTCACGCCAGGTGATGGTGGTCATGGAGCTGCGTCGCTTCGCGCTGGATATCCAGCAGCACATGCTGGAGCGGGATGATTACGAGAAACTGCTCAGCGACTACCACGACGTACTGCTGGCGCAGAACGCGGACCTGGCCGAACAGAGCCGCACCGACGCCTTGACGGGCCTGCCGAACCGGCGTGCGATGGCACTGGCGTTGGACGCGGCGGTGACCACCCGCGATGGCCAGCCGCGGCAGACCTGCGTGGCCCTGCTCGACATCGATCACTTCAAGCGCATCAACGATTTCCAGGGGCATGCCACTGGTGATCGCGTGCTGTCCGAACTGGGTGCGCTGCTGCGTTCCCACTTCGCCGGGGCAGGCCTGGCGGCCCGCTACGGCGGCGAGGAATTCGTCGTGCTGCTGCCGGACACCGACCTGCGCACGGCCGAAGTGCAGTGCGAGTTCCTGCGCACGGCAGTGGCCGACCTGCCATTGGGCTTCCCCGTCACGGTCAGCATCGGCGTAGCGGCACACCGCAGCGGCGACAGCACCGACCACACGGTCGAGCGTGCCGACGCCGCCCTGTACCGGGCCAAGGCCGCCGGCCGCAACCGGGTGGAGACCGCCCCGTAAAAAAGGGGACGGAGGGGATTAAGTCGTTTTTGACCTCTTCGGGGTCAGAAACGACTTAATCCCCTCCGTCCCCTTTTTTCCTAATCCCCTCCGTCCCCTTTTTTCCTCAGTCCGCGATGTTGCGGGCTTCTGCGGTACCGAGGCTCTCGGGGTGCTGGACGGGGCGGCGACGGTTGAGCAGGGGATGCAGGAACACCGCGCCGATGATCACCGCGACGCCGACGTAGAACCAGCCGGCGACTTCGTGTTGTTCGCGCAGCAGGACCACGGCGAGGATCACCGCGTAGACCGGCTCCAGGTTGGTCACCAGCTGCACGGTGTATGCGCTGAGGTGACGCAGCGCCACCAGGGCCAGGGCGAACGGCAACAGCGTGCAGACGCCCGCCAGCAGCAGCAGCAACAGGCCGTCATGCAGGTCGGGCATCACCCACAGCGGGCTGGCCAGGGCAGGCAGCAGGTAGGGCATCAGCGGGGCCAGCAGGGTCAGGGTCAGCGTGCCCGCACCCAGTTCCAGTGCAGTGACGGTAAGCGGGTCGGCATGGCTGACCATGCGCTTGTTGAGCGAACCGAACACGGCGACCAGTACCGCCGACATCGCGCCGACCAGCACCCCCACCCGCATGCCCTCCGGCACGCCGCCGACCACCAGCGCCACGCCGGGCAGCACCGCGATGCCGAACACCAGTTCGCGGACCTGGAACGGGCGTTTGGCCACCCAGGGTTCGATGATGGAGGTGAACACCGGGGCCAGTGCGATGCAGGTAGCGGCAACGGACGCGTTGGCCAGCTTCACCGCGCCGTAGAACGTCAGCCAGTGCAGCGCGACCAGCGCGCCGATGCCGGAATACGCTGCCACGACCCGCCATGGCAGGGTGCGCAGCCCGCGCCATACCCGCGGCAGCAGCGCCAGCATCGCCACCACCAGCAGCATGCGCCACCACACCAGCGGCAGGGCCGGCAGGGTGATCAGCTTGCCCAGGATGGCCGTGATCCCCCACAGCAGTACACAGAAATGAATCTGGAAAAGGGCTTTGCGGGTGTCAGGGCTGCTCATCGCGATATTGTGCGGCAAGCAGGGCCCTGCGGCGATGGGTCAGCGTGCGTCGCAGCGCTGTTGCAGGGCCATCGCGGCGGCAGGATTGCGGGCCTTCGCCGCGCCGATGCACAGCAGATAGACCTCGCGCGGTGATTGAGCGGCTGCGGCCGCAATCAACGGCAGGTCATCCACGGGCCGTCCCGCTGCCCAGGCCTGCGCCCTTGCGACCCAACGCTGCTGTGCCGGCACGGGAAGGCCGGCCTTCAGGCGGGCCTGGCTGCGCTTGATGCGGACGTAGGCGAAGTCGGCGGTCAGGTCACCGTGCAGCGGGACGTCATCGCTGTCTTCGATGACCAGTGCGATATCGTGCCGGCGTGCCGCGGTGATCAGCGCGGCATCCACTGCAGCGGGGTTGCGCACTTCCAGGGCGTGCTGCAGCGTCACACCCTGCAACGAGGCGGGCAGCGTGGCAACGAACGCCGCAAGCGCATCGGCGTCAGCGGAATGATCCGGGGCGAACTGCCACAGCACCGGACCGAGCCGGTCACCCAGGGCGAGTGCGGCCTGCAGGAAGGGCTGCGCGGCATCGGCCACGCCGGACAGGTCCCGCCGCTGCACCAGGTAACGCGGTGCCTTCATTGAAAAACGGAAGCCCTCCGGCGTCTGCGCCGCCCATTGCGCGCATTGGGCAGGGCTGGGCGTGCGGTAGAACGTGCCGTTGATTTCGATGCAGCGCAGGGCCTGGCTGGCGAAGGCCAGCTCTTCGCGCTGCACCAGGCCTTCGGGATAGAACATGCCACCGCGCCATTCCGGGAACACCCAGCCGCCGATTCCACAGCGTATCGGTGCGGCGCTCACTGCGATGCATCCGTGTGCCAGGGGTCATAGCTGCCAAACCACCACAGGTAGCCTTCCGGATCGGCACAGGCATAGCCACGCCCGCCGTAGGGTTGGTCCGCCAGATCCATGACGATCCGCGCGCCTGCGTCGACCGCTCGGGTGAAGTGCGCATCGACGTCGCTGACGATCACGCAGGCACTCTGGGTCTGACGGCCGCCGAGGTCGGCTGGATGCACGGCGTAACGCGACCACTCCCCCTCATTGCCGGCCGAGGCCAGCATGAGCATGCCCCCGCCGTAGACCAGCTGCGCGTGGTGCACCGTATCGCCGTCGGCGAAGACGGCCTGTGCCTGGAAACCGAACGCGCGCTGCAGCCAGGCGATGGCTGCCTGTGCATCGCGGTAGCGCAGGCAGGGAATGATGGTCGAACCGGCAGTGGCCTGTGCATGGTCTGGCATGGCACCCTCCTTTGGCACAGGAAGGCTGCGCTGTGCGCCGTTACCATCCTGAGAAATCCCGGCGGCCCTGCACGGTGCCGCCACTCCCGTCTGGAGACTGTGCGTGATGATGCGTTTGATTGGAGGCGTGATGCTGATGGCCTGTGCGACGTTGGCGGGTGCGGCAAGTCCGCCGCCCCTGCAGGACCTGGATGCCACCGTGGAGCGCGTACGCGAGCGCTTCGACGTGCCGGGCATCGCCGTGGCCGTGGTGAAGGACGGGAAGATCGTTCTGGAGCGTGGCTGGGGCGTGCGCGAGCAGGGCCGCCCTGGGCCGGTGCAGGCCGACACGCTGTTCGCCATCGCGTCCAACACCAAGGCGTTCACCGCGCTCTCGCTGAACCTGCTGGCCGAAGAGGGCAAGCTGAAGATGGACGACAAGGTGATCGAGCACCTGCCGGCCTTCCGTATGTCCGATCCCTTCGTGACGAGCCAGATGACCGTGCGCGATCTGTTGTCGCACCGCAGCGGCCTGAGCCTGGGCGCGGGGGACCTGCTGTTCTGGCCGACCACCACGTACCGCAATGCCGACGTCGTGGAACGCTTGGGCAAGGTGCCGTTGAAGGGAGGCTTCCGTGAGCGCTACGCCTACGACAACATTCTGTACGCCGTGGCGCAGCAGGTGATTGAAAAAGTATCCGGCCAGTCTTACCAGGCCTTCCTGCAGCAGCGCATTTTCGACAAGGTCGGCATGGCCGGCACGCGGTACAACGCGGACCACCTGCGCGCGGGTGACCAGGCTGCCGTGGGCCACGCAAAGTTCGACTTCACCGATCTGCGCACGGTCGCGCCGTTGACGTGGCAGAACAATGCCGGCGCAGGCGGTATCTATTCCAGCGTGCACGACATGGCGCGCTGGATGCAGGTGCAGTTGGCGCACGGCACGCTGTCCGATGGCACCGCGCTGTTCAGCGCGAAAAGCCAGCAGCAGATGTGGCAAATGATCACCCCGCAGGTCGTCGCCGAACCGGCGGTGCCGGAGCTGCTGCCGGCGCGGCCGAACTTCGCCGGCTATGGCGAGGGCTGGAGTCTGAGCGATTACCAGGGAAAGAAACTGGTCTGGCATACCGGGGGATGGCCCGGCATGGTCTCGCGGGTGACCTTGGTGCCCGAGGAGAATCTGGGCGTGGTCGTACTGACCAATCAGGAAGTGGGTGCGGCCTTCAACGCGATTACCCTGAGCGTGCTGGATGCGTACTTGGGACGCAGCAGGCATGACTGGGTGGATGCCTACGGCAAGGCCGTGGACAAGGGACGCGGCAAGGCGGACGAGGCGTGGGCGAAGCACCAGGCCGCGCGTGATCGGACCAGCCGGCCATCCCTGCCGCTGGACGCCTACGCCGCTACGTACCGGGACAGCTGGTATGGCGACATGCACATCTCACGCAACGGCAAGGTGCTGCGCCTGCAGTTCGACAAGACGCCGCAGCTGGTCGGCACGTTGGAACATTGGCAGCACGACACGTTCATCGTGCGCTGGGATGATCGTTCGCTCAATGCCGACGCGTTCGTGAACTTCAGCCTGGATCCGGATGGAAAGGTGCGCGATGTGCGCATGCAGGCGATATCCGAGCTGACCGACTTCAGCTTCGACTTCCAGGATCTGCTGTTCGTGCCGCAAGGGTGATGCGCACCCGGGGGTGACGCGTGCGGCGGCCGTCACTACCGGGCACACGCTTGGTGGGATAATCAGCGGGTTCCCGTGCTGTGAGCGACTGTGATGTTCCGCTGGTTTGAATCCCTGATCCCGGTGTTTCCGCCGGTGGACAAGCGCACGCCGCCGCGCAGCGTGGTGAAGTTCTATCTGTTCTATCTGCGTCCGGTATGGCCGGTGCTGTTGGCCACGCTGATCGCCGGTCTGCTGCTGGCGCTGGTGGAAGTGGCGATGTTCGACTTCCTCGGTCGCATCGTCGACATGGTGGCCGAGCAGCCCGGCGCGGGATTCTTCCAGCGCCATGCGCAGGATCTGATCTGGATGGTGGTGGTGTGTGTCATCGCCCGTCCGGTGCTGGTGGGCCTGCACAACCTGCTCGTCAACCAGGCGATCGTGCCGGGCCTGAGCAACCGCTCCCGTTGGCTGATGCACAACTACGTCGTGCGGCAGAGCCTGACGTTCTTCCAGAATGATTTCGCCGGCAGCATGGCCAACCGGGTGATGCAGACGGGCACCTCGCTGCGCGAATCGGCGGTGCAGATGGTCGACTCGCTCTGGTACATCGTGGTCTACACCGGCACCGCGCTGTTCCTGTTCGCGCAGGCCGACTGGCGGCTGATGATTCCGCTGCTGCTGTGGATGCTGGCCTACGCGGTGATCATGGTGTACTTCGTGCCGCGTGCGAAGGAGCGCGCATGGATCGCATCGGAAGCGCGATCCAAGGCAATGGGTCGCATCGTGGATGGCTATACCAATATTCCGACGCTGAAGCTGTTCGCCCACGGGGGGCGCGAGCAGGCGTACGTGGCAGAGGCAATTGAAGAACTGGCGGTCAAGCACCGTCGGCAGACGCGCATCACCAGTGGCATGGACCTGACCATCGCCATCGTCAACGGCTTCCTGATTGCCGGCACCTGCGGACTGGCGTTGTGGCTGTGGAACGACGGGCTGATTACCGTCGGTGCGATCACCCTGGCCACCGGTCTGGTGATCCGCATCCACAACATGTCCGGCTGGATCATGTGGACCATCAACGGCATCTTCGAAGACATCGGCACAGTGCAGGACGGCATCACCACGATCTCCCAACCGCTGACCGTGCAGGACCGCGATGATGCGCCCGCGCTCACCGTGAGTGCGGGCGGCGTGCATTTCCAGAACATCCACTTCCACTATGGCAAGCGTGGGGGCGTGATCGACGGCTTGGACCTGCAGGTGAAGCCGGGCGAGAAGATTGGTCTGGTCGGGCCATCGGGTGCGGGCAAGTCCACACTGGTCAACGTGCTGCTGCGGCTGTATGACCTGGAAAGCGGGCGCATCGTCATCGACGGCCAGGACATCGCCTCGGTGACACAGGAAAGCCTGCGTGGTCAGATCGGCGTGGTCACCCAGGATACGTCGCTGCTGCATCGTTCGATCCGCGACAATCTGCTGTATGGCCGGCCCGAGGCGACCGACGACGCGGTGCGCGCGGCGGTGGCGAAGGCGCGTGCCGATGGCTTCATCGAGTCGTTGGTGGATGCGCAGGGGCGCAAGGGGTATGACGCGCTGGTGGGCGAGCGCGGCGTCAAACTGTCCGGTGGCCAGCGCCAGCGCATCGCCATTGCCCGCGTGTTGCTGAAGGACGCGCCCATCCTGGTACTGGACGAAGCAACGTCGGCATTGGATTCGGAAGTGGAAGCCGCGATCCAGGACAACCTGGACGAGCTGATGGCGGGCAAGACGGTGATCGCGATCGCACACCGTCTGTCGACCATCGCCCGGATGGACAGGCTGGTGGTGATGGACCAGGGCCGGATCGTTGAAACGGGCACGCACGCAGAACTGGTGGAGGCCGGTGGCCTGTATGCGCGGTTGTGGGCACGGCAGACCGGCGGCTTTGTTGCCGCCGAGGGATAATGCGTTGCGCCGAGCCATGCTCGGCGCAACCGATGCCGTGGGGTTTTACTCGATCGGCTGGTCCAGCATCAGCTGGCGCGCGAAGCGCACCGGCGGCGCGCCGTAGGACAGCATCTTGTCGTGGTACGCCTTCAGGTTGAACTGGTCGCCCAGTTTTTCCTGCGCGGCCTTGCGGGTGTCGAAGTGCTCCTGCGCGCCGACGAAGTAGGTCGGCAGCTGCGCCGACGTCAACTGTGCGCGCACCCACTTGCCTGATGCTTCGCTGTCCTGCTGGAAGGCATCGTGGGTCATCAGGTGCATCGCCTGTTCGCGCGTCCAGTTGTCCACGTGCACGCCCTGGTCCAGGATCGCGTTGGAAATGGTGCGCAGGTAGAACTTCAGCTGCACCAGGTGGAACAGCGGGTCGTTATCCAGGTAGCCCTGTTCCTGCATCATGCGTTCGGTGTAGACCGCCCAGCCTTCGGCAAACAGGCCCGAACGCAGCACCGAGCGCAGGGTCGATGGGAACTTGGCCGAATGCCAGCCTTCGAGGTAGTGGCCCGGGGTGCCTTCGTGGATGCTCAGCAGGTGGATCATGCGTGAGTTGTATTCACGCAGGAACGAGTCGACCTGCTTCTGGTCCCAGTCGTCGGGGATCGGCGACACGGCGTAGAACGTCTTCAGGTTCTTGTCCAGCGGACCCGGTGAATCGCAGTAGGCCACCGCCACGCCGCGCTGGAACTCCGGCATCAGGATGATGTCCACCGGCGCGTCGGGCAGGGTCATCAGGTCATGCTCGCGGACGAACGCGGTGGACTGGTCCAGCGCCGCCTTGGCATCGTCCACCACCTTGTCGCGCGCCGGCTTGTCCGCATAGGCAAGTTCCAGCGCGGCTTCGATGGCTTTCTGCTGCTGCTCGTCGCTCGGGTTGGTCGGCATCTGCGGCGCGCCGGGCTTGTCCTTCAGCACGGTCTGGGCGATGCCATACATGTCCTGGCGCACGCGCTTGAGCTCGGCACGCGCACGCTCGCCGATCTCCTGCCGCGACAGCGACGAGTTCAGCGCGAACTTCAGCTTCTGGTCGTACAGCTCAGCACCCACGCGGAACTCACCCTTGGCGTTGGGCACCAGCGTCTTGTCCAGCCACTGCTGCTGCTCGTCCACGGCCTTCTTCAAGCCATCGATGGCCGCCTGCAGGCGCTGCTGGTCGGCTTGCGGCAGTTCGCCGATGTGCGGGGTGATGAAGGTATCGACGATGCTGAGGATGCCGCGGTTCTGCTTGGCCACCGTTTCAGCGTGGATCTTCGGCACGCGGGCCGGATCGAGGTTCTCGCGGGCCTGGGCGAAGATCGCCGGGATCTTTTCCATGCGCGCGGTGGCCGACTTCAGGCGCTCCGGCAGCGGGGCGAACTCACGTGCCATCAGGCCGTAGATCGCGCTGCCGGCCAGACCGTTGTACATCTGCGGGTCCCACTTGGACGACTGCAGAACTTCCGCATTCCAGATATCGGACTGCAGCTGGTTGCGCAGGATCGCCGCATCCACCTGGTTCTCGCGGCCCAGCGTGGCCACGTCCATCGTGTCCAACTCGGCGAGCAGGCCCTTGTAGGCGGCGAGCGTCTTCTGCTGGCCCGCGGCGCTGAGGTCATCGATCTCGCTGTCGAACCGGTGGTCACCGATCTGCGTGGCACCGACCGGTGACTGCTGCATCCAGCTGTCCAAGGCACGCTTGGACAGGTCGGCGAAGGCCGCATCGGCGGTGGCCGCCCCTGCCTGGGCCGGGGCGGCGGCGGGCGTGCTGGCCGAGGGAGCGTCGGTCTGCTGGCAGCCACCAAGGGCGGCGATCAGGGCGAGGGCAAGAAGATGCGGGCGCATCGGCAATCCTGTATTCGGGTCAATGCCCAAGCATAGGCTGGCCCCGGTGCGCTGTCTGCGTGCCAAAGGATTACCATCGTCGCATTCCCGTGCGGAGGTGTGTCATGCAGTACGAAGGAAGTTGCCATTGCGGCCGGATTGCGTTCACCGTGCAGGCTGAAGAGCCGATCACCGATGTCATCGACTGCAACTGCTCGCTGTGCCGTCGGCGCGGCGGCCTGCTGTGGTTCGCCGCCCGTGACGCGCTGGTGCTGTCCAGCGATCCGGCGCAGCTGGCGACCTACCAGTTCAACAAGCACCACCTGCATCATCACCATTGCGCCCACTGCGGCATCGCGCCGTTCAGTGAGGGGGTCGATCCACGCAGCGGTCAGGCCATGGCGGCGGTGAACGTACGTTGCCTGCCGGGTCTTGCGCTGGATGGCCTGTCAGTCACCGCCTTCAATGGAGCCGATGCGTGAGCCTTCCTGTAACGCGACGTGGCTTGGGTATCGGTGCGGCATTGTTCGCGCTGATGCTCGCCGGGTGTGGCAAGCCGGGGATGGCCGATGCCGGCGGCGCTGGCGCGGGCGCCGTGGCCTCTCCCAAAGGCGCATCACTGGCCTACGAGCACGATCTGGACATCCGCCTGGACGCGACGCAGATTGGTCCGCGCGTCAAGCAGATCGCCGACGCGTGCCAATCCGCGCGCTTCGGCGACTGTGCTGTGCTGCAGGTGGGGCAGCAGGGGGGTGACTATCCGACCGGCTCCATCCGCGTCCGCATCGCGCCGAAGGGCGTGGAGCCGATCATCGGCCTGGCGGGGCAGGGCGGGGAGGTGTCCTCACGCAATACGCATGCAGAAGATCTTGCCCAGCAGGTCGCCGATACCGCGCTGGCCAAGGCGCGTCTGCAGAAGGAGCATGAGCGGCTGCTCGCTTACCAGGACAGCAAGGACATCAAGTTGGCGGATTTGCTGGTGATCACGCAGCGTCTGTCGGAGATCGAGGCGGGTGTCGAACAGGCGAACAAGGATGCGACGCAGCAGCGCAGGCGCATCGATACGCAACTGGTGACGATGCAGTTCAACACACCGTCGGGGCAGCGCAGCCGCAGTGAAATCGGCCAGGCGTTGCGTGAATCGGGCACCATCCTGACCAACAGCGTGGCCTTCCTTATCCGTGCCGTGGCTGCGCTGCTGCCGGTCGCGGTGGTGCTGGGCCTCGTGGGGTGGATCGGCGTGCGTCTGTGGCGTTGGCGCCGACGCCGGAAGGCCTGACCGCCGGAAGTCCGGAGGGGGCGCCACGCCGAGCTTGGCGCCCCTTGCCCCGGATCAGCCTTCGTCGGTTTCGTACTCGACGAACACATCGAGCTCCAACGCGAGCTCCTGCACGGCATCGCGCACTTTCTGCGCGGTAGCCTCATTGCCTACCTCGACCTCCAGTTCGTGGCTGCCGGGGCCCATGTCGTCGGACAGGCCGGCCGAGCTGGAATCATCGTCGTCCATCTTCGGCATCAGGTCATCGGTTTCTTCAACATGCTCGATGCCTTCGATACCGAGCAGCAGATCGCTGATGGCACGTGCATCGTCTTCGCTACCGGTGATTCGCAGTCGCAACATGGCCATGGGGCGTTTCCTCATTGATTGCAGGCACCCAGCCTAGCCAGCAGATGGAAAAAAGCGGGTGAGGGTGGCGCATGCAGGACGGTAGCGCCGGAGGCGGTGGAGCCGAAGGGTAGAGCCGACTTCAGTCGGCTGCAGAGCCCCCGAGGGTAGAGCCGACTTCAGTCGGCTGCGCACAGCACGCAGCCGACTGAAGTCGG
>NZ_JACYVC010000009.1:0-169306 GCF_014842145.1 Stenotrophomonas sp. CFBP 13718 | reverse complement strand
CCGCCCGGCCCCCAACACGTAATCCGCTTTTCGCAGCAGCCACCCGCGAGGGGGTCTCACCCGTTCGCCGACCTACTTGCTGGAAACGTATTTCTCGCGGCGGATCTGCGGGTTGCCCAGGCCGGCTGCCTTCAGCGCGTCGACACAGGTGTCCACCATGTCCGGGTTGCCGCACAGATAGGCGATGTCCGTGGCCGCATCCGGCGCGATGTCCGCCAGCTGCTGCTGCACATAGCCATGGCGCACGTCCGGCCCCGGCGCAGCCGGCAACTCGCGCGACAGGCACGGCACATAGCGGAAGTTCGGGTGCGCCGCCGCGAAGGCTTCGAAATCCTCGCTGTACAACAGCTCGGCCGGCGTCCGCGCACCCTGCAGCAGCACGACCTTCACCCCGCGCTCGGCCATCGCCGTTGCCAGCAGGGGCAGCATGGAGCGGTACGGGGTGACGCCGGTGCCGGTGGCGATCAGCAGGTAGCGGCCGTTATGGTCACCCGGCTGCAGGCAGAACCGGCCGTATGGGCCGCTGGCACTGAGCTGGCCGCCGATATCCAGGCCCTCGAACAGGGCCGTGGCGGCCCCGCCGGGCACGAAACTCACCGCGATATCCACCGCCTCGCCCGGCCCGAGGGCATGGTCGTGGATCGTCGCCAGCGAGTAGCTGCGCTTGGTCTCGGTGCCATCGGCGTACTGGAAGTGGACCTGGATGAACTGGCCGGGCTGGAAATCCAGCGGCTGGCCGTCATCGCGGAGGAACTGGTAATGGCCGACGGTGGGCGCCAGCATGCGGCGGTCGACCAGCTTGATGGGAAATTGGACAGGCACGGCGATGGGAACAGTGTGTAGCCGGGGCGAGCCCGTGGGGGGATCTATAATAGCCCCCCCTGAACCCCTCCATGCGCCACCTGCCGGCGCAAAGGCTTCGAGCTTGGCTTCCCTGAACAACAACGCGCCCGCCCTGCGCGTGCGCGACCTGCGCAAGACCTACGACAACGGCACCGTGGCGCTGAAGGGCGTTTCCCTGGAAGTGGCCCCGGGCGACTTCTTCGCCCTGTTGGGCCCGAACGGCGCCGGCAAGTCGACCCTGATCGGCATCGTCAGCTCACTGGTGAACCTCAGCGATGGCCAGGTGGAGGTGTTCGGCACCGACCTGGTGCGTGAGCGCAGTGCCTCGATGCGGTTGATCGGCCTGGTCCCGCAGGAGATCAACTTCAACCTGTTCGAAAAGCCGTTCGACATCCTGGTGAACTACGCCGGCTTCTACGGCGTGGACCGGGCCGAAGCGGAAAAGCGCGCCGAGGAAGAGCTCAAGCGCGCCCATCTGTGGGGCAAGGCACAGGTGATGAGCCGCACCCTGTCCGGCGGCATGAAGCGCAGGCTGATGATCGCCCGCGCGATGATGACCCGCCCGCGCCTGCTGATCCTGGATGAGCCGACCGCCGGCGTGGACATCGAGATCCGCCGCGACATGTGGCGGGTGCTGCAGGAGATCAACGTCGCCGGTACCACCATCATCCTCACCACCCACTATCTGGAAGAAGCCGAGCACCTGTGCCGCAACCTGGCCATCATCAACCACGGCCAGATCGTCACCCAGGGCCCGATGCGTGAGCTGCTGGCCAAGCTGGACGTGGAAGGCTTCCTGTTCGACATCGACGGCGTGCTGCCGGCGGAGCTGCCGCAGATCGAGGGTGCGACGCTGACCGCCACCGACGGCCACACGCTGGACATCGACATGCCACGGGCGATGGACCTCAACCGCGTGTTCGCCGCACTCAATGCGTCGGGTATCCGCGTGCGATCCATGCGCACCAAGAGCAACCGCCTGGAGGAGCTGTTCGTACGGCTCACCGGCAACCAGGAGAACGTGGCATGAGCACCACCCCGACCCCCGTACTGACCGACGGGCAACGCAACCGCATCGCGCTGGCCACCGTGGTCCGCCGCGAAGTGGCGCGCATCCTGCGCATCTGGGGTCAGACCCTGGTGCCGCCGGCAATCACCATGACCCTGTACTTCCTGATCTTCGGCGGCCTGATCGGCTCGCGCGTCGGGGAGATGGGCGGCTACAGCTACATGCAGTTCATCGTGCCAGGCCTGGTGATGATGAGCGTGATCCAGAACAGCTACGGCAACATCAGCTCGTCGTTCTTCGGGGCCAAGTTCGGCCGCCACGTGGAAGAGCTGCTGGTCAGTCCAATGCCGAACTGGGTGATCCTGTGGGGCTATGTGGCCGGTGCGGTGCTGCGCGGACTGATGGTGGGCGTGATCGTGCTGATCATCGCCATGTTCTTCACCCCCGTGCGTATCCCGCACCCGCTGGTGACGCTGACCACAGTGCTGTTGGGCGCGACGATCTTCTCGCTGGCCGGCTTCATCAATGCCGTGTACGCGAAGAAGTTCGATGACGTGGCCATCGTGCCGACCTTCATCCTGACCCCGCTGACCTACCTGGGTGGCGTGTTCTATTCGGTGAAGCTGCTGCCGGGCTGGGCCGAAGCCGCCACGCATGCCAACCCGATCTTCTACATGGTCAACGCGTTCCGCTATGGCCTGCTGGGCACCAGCGATGTGCCGCTGTGGGTGGCCTATGCGTTGATGATCGGCTTCGTGGTGGCGCTGACCTTCGTGGCCCTGTGGCTGCTGCGCCGGGGCGTCGGCCTGCGGAGCTGACGTGATGCGGTTCAGCGAACCGCATCGTATTCGATGATGAGCGTGGCGATCACGGCAGGGACAGCATGGATGACGGGTACCCGTTGTTCGTGCTGTCCTGTTGTCCTAAACGTGTCGTATGAGGATGCTCGCTACAGACAGGCTGTTGATCGCGATGTGGTGAACTACCGATATCCAGTAGCCCTCAGACCTTGTCTGTGGGGAAAGCGCCAACATTGACATGACAAAGAATCCAGGAATTACCGCTGCATAGGCTATTTGCCCCGAAAGCAACATGTGAGCTGAGGCAGCCAAGAGTGCGGTAATCAAGGAGGCCATCACGTCGCTGACGACCAGCCTCTTCACGACAAGCAGTGCGCCAAGGAGAAGCAGATTCTCCAATAGAGGAGCTGCTGTAAGCCCATAAATCATTGCGCCTACAGTGATACCGTCTTCCACGCTGCGCCACCCCCCTTCGGGAAGCGTGTGCGCGAACAGAAATTCAATTGCAGAAACTATTCCACTTGAGACTGCAAAAGAAATCGGCGCCAAAAGAATAGCGATCAATACCAATCTCCGGATGTCCCGTCTCGCAGCCAAGTGCTCGCGCCCCGCAATTGCAAAAGAAGGATGATTACAGCGACTTCTGCCATAGCTACCAAGCTCGACCGCAATGCAGAAGTCCGCTACACAGGCTACGGTCTCAAATCCTTCCCGTGAAAAACAAAAGGCCCCAGCGAATCCGCCGAGGCCCAATGCCGACCGGGAATCCCCGATCCAGGCTTCATCATAGCAACACGGCTGCGTGCACAATAGGCCAGCCAATAACATTTTCATGTTTCCCGAACCTGGAGTGACCTGCAGATGCGCATCCTGATCCTCGGCGCCGGTGGTACGGGCGGCTATTTCGGCGGACGCCTGGCCCAGGCCGGCGTGGACGTCACCTTCCTGGTGCGCCCGGCGCGTGCGGCCCAACTGCAGCGCGACGGGCTGGTGATCCGCAGCCCGCTGGGCGATGCCGCGTTCCCGGTACAGCACGTCACCGCCGAGACCCTGCCGGCGCTGGTCGCCGAGCGCCCCTTCGACCTGGTGGTGCTGAGCTGCAAGGCCTACGATCTGGACAGTGCGATCGAGGCCATCGCGCCGGCGGTCGGCACGCGCGCCAGCGTGCTGCCGATTCTCAACGGCCTGCGCCATTACGCCGCGTTGGATGCACGCTTCGGCCGCGATGCGGTGCTGGGCGGCCTGTGCTTCATCAGCGCCACCAAGGATGAAGACGGCGCCATACGGCACCTGGCCAAGGCCGCAAAGCTGACCTTCGGCGAGCGCGACGACGTCGGGCTCAGTGCGCGCGTGCTGGCGCTGGCGGCGGCCTGTGTGCAGGCCGACGTAGACCATGTCGCGAGCGAGGATATCGCCCAGGAGCAGTGGATCAAGTACACCTTCCTGACCGCGTTGGCGGCGGCCACCTGCCTGCGGCGCGCCGACATCGGCACGATCGTGGCCGGCGATGGCGGCGATGCGTTTCTGCGTGGCCTGTACGCCGAGTGCGTGGCGGTCGCCGAGGCGTCGGGTGAGCCGATCCCGGCCGCCGCGCAGGAGACCGCACTGGGCGCGTTGACCCAGCCGGGCTCCGCCCTGAAGGCGTCGATGCTGCGTGACCTGGAAGCCGGACAGCAGGTGGAAGCCGATCACATCGTGGGCGACATGGTGGCGCGTGCTCAGGCCTTCGGCCAGCCCGCGCCCCTGCTGGCAGAGGCGTACGCGCAACTGCAGGCCTATCAGGCAGAGCGCGCAGGCTGACGGCGATGCACCACGTGCGCGCCCTGCCCCGCCGGGTGCTGATCCTGGGCATGGGCTACAGCGGGCGGTTGCTGGCCACCCGGCTGCAGTCGCTTGGGGTACAGGTCAGCGGCACGGTGCGCGATCCTGCCGCCGCGCCGCTGGACGGGTTGACCCGCCATGCGCTGGTCGCTGGCCGTGATCCGGACGCGGCGCTGTTGGCCGCCGTGGATCAGGCCGACGCCGTGCTGAGCAGCGTGCCGCCCGATGCCGACGGCGACCCGGCGCTGCGCGTGCTCCACGATGCCCTGCAGGCCAGTTCGGCCCTGCGCTGGGTCGGTTATCTGTCATCGACGGGCGTGTATGCCAACCGCGATGGCGGCTGGGTCGACGCGCGGTCCGAGGCCGATGGCCGCAGCAGCGCTGCGCTGCACCGACTGCGTGCTGAAGCGCAGTGGCAGGCGTTGGCCACCGCGCGCACGCTCGATTCGGCGGTATTCCGCCTGCCTGCGTTGTATGGGCGCGGCCGCAATGCACTGGTCCAGCTGGCCGAAGGCCGCGCACGGCAGGTGCTGCGACCGGGGCTGGTGTTCAACCGCCTGCACATCGAAGATCTGGCCGCCGTCATCATCGCAGCGTTGCGGCAGCCAAGCGGGCATACGCTGTACCTGCCTGCAGACGATGAACCTTCCCCACCCCAGGACGTGCTGGCCTACGCCGCACGTCTGAGCGGGCGGTCCATGCCGCCGGCGCAGGCGTGGGACGATGCCTCGGTCAGCCCGACACTGCGCCGCTTCTACGAAAGCAACAAGCGCATCGACAGCCGCGAAACGCGTGCCCTGCTGCAGTGGCAACCCCGTTTCCCCAGCTACCGGGAAGGGCTGCGGGACGCCTGGGCACATGGCGACGGGCGTCAGTAACGCCCCGCCACGCTCGGCGGAACCTCCGCCATCACCCCGGCAGGCGGAAGAACGCCCGCGCGGCCGCCGTGGCATTCGCTGCGACGACCTCCACCGCTTCACCGCGATCCCGCGCAAGCTCTTCGACGATGTGGGCCAGATACATCGGCTCGTTGCGACGGTCCTTCGGCAACGGCTTCAGTGAACGCGGCAGAAGGTAGGGCGCGTCGGTTTCAATCATCAAGCGATTGGCCGGGATGTGCTTGACCAGATCGCGCAGGTGCGCGCCACGGCGCTCGTCGCACAGCCAGCCGGTGATGCCGATGTACCAGTCCTGGTCCAGGTAGTCGAACATTTCCTGGCGTTCGCCGGTGAAGCAATGCACTACCGCCGCGCCGATGCGGCCCTCGAAGTTCTTCATCTGCGCCATGAAATCGTCGTGCGCATCACGCTGATGCAGGAACAGCGGCTTGCGTCCGCCGTCCGCAGCGCTGACCTCCGAGGCCAGCTGCAGCTGCCGCTCGAAGGCGCGGTGCTGGGCCGGGCGCGGGGCGAAATCGCGGAAGTAATCCAGCCCGCACTCGCCCACGGCTACGACCTCGGCGTACGCGTGCAGCGCGCGCATCTCGGCATCGCATTCGTCGGTGTATTCCACCGCATGGTGGGGATGCACGCCGGCCGTGGCGTACAGGAAACCGGGATGCTGGCGGGCCAGCTGCAGGGCCAGCGGCGAGTGCTCGCGGCTGGCACCGGTGATGACCATCTGTGCCACGCCCGCCTCGCGCGCACGCGCCAGCACGGCATCGCGGTCACGGTCGAAGGAGTCATGGGTCAGGTTGGCGCCGATATCGATCAGTTGCATGGTCATCGCTGTGGGGAAAACGCCGCGCCATTGTACCCATGGCCCCGTGCGCCCTTATCCTTGCAGGATGAGTACCCCGCACTTCCCGATTTCGTCGCTGTTGCCGCAGGTGCTGGATGCGCTGGCGGCGCACCCCCGGCTGGTGCTGGAGGCCCCCCCCGGGGCCGGCAAGACCACCCAGGTACCGCTGGCGCTGCTTGATGCCCCGTGGCTGCAGGGCAGGAAGATCATCCTGCTGGAGCCGCGCCGCGTCGCGGCGCGCAGTGCCGCGCAGTTCATGGCGCGCCAACGCGGCGAGGACGTCGGTGACACGGTGGGCTACCGCATCCGCTTCGACAACAAAGTGTCGGCGCGGACGCGCATCGAGGTGGTGACCGAGGGCATCCTGACCCGCATGCTGCAGGACGACCCGATGCTGGAGGGCGTCGGCGCGATCCTGTTCGACGAATTTCATGAGCGGCATCTCAGTGGTGACCTGGGCCTGGCGCTGGCGCTGGATGTGCAGGCACAGCTGCGCGAAGACCTGCGCCTGGTGGTGATGTCGGCAACGCTGGATGGCGAACGGCTTGCCCAGTTCCTCGATGCGCCGCGTCTGTCCAGCGAGGGGCGCAGCTTTCCGGTGGAGGTCAGCCATTTCCCGGCACGCCGCGACGAACTGCTGGAACTGCAGGTCCGCCGCGCGGTGCAGCAGGCGTTGGCCAGCCATCCCGGCGATGTGCTGGTGTTCCTGCCCGGACAGCGCGAAATCCAGCGCGTACTGGCGGGTCTGCAGGACAGCGTGGACAACGGCACCGAGGTGCTGCCGCTGCACGGTGAGCTGCCGGTGGAACAACAAGGGCGCGTGCTGCAGCCCGCCACCGATGGCCGACGACGCGTGGTGCTGGCCACCAACGTAGCCGAATCATCGGTCACCCTGCCCGGGGTGCGCGTGGTGATCGACAGCGGCCTCGCACGCGAGCCGCAGTACGATCCCAACAGCGGCTTCACCCGTCTGGACGTGGTGCACATCGCGCAGGCCTCGGCCGATCAGCGCGCCGGTCGCGCCGGTCGCGTCGCCAGCGGCTGGGCGTGGCGGCTGTGGCCGCAGTCGCAGCGGCTGGAGCCCCAGCGCCGGGCAGAGATCGAACAGGTGGAACTGGCCGGCCTGGCGCTGGAGCTGGCGGCGTGGGGCAGCAGCGACCTGCGCTTCGTCGACGCGCCGCCGGCCGGACCGTTGGCCGCCGCGCGGGAGCTGCTGCAGCGCCTGGGGGCGTTGTCGTCCGGCAACGCGATCACGGCGCAGGGCCGTCGCATCCTGGCATTGGGCACACACCCGCGATTGGCCTCGATGCTGCTGGCGGCCGATACGGCAGGCGAGCAGGCGCTGGCTGCCGACGTCGCCGCGCTGCTGGAGGCGCGCGATCCGCTGCGCCAGGGCGGTGACGGGCTGGCCGCGCGCTGGCGTGCCTTGGCCGCATTCCGCGCCGGCCGCGCGCCCCACGACGCGAACCGCAGTGGGCTGGCCGCCATCGATGCGGCCGCGAAGCAATGGCGCCGACGCCTGCGCTGCAATGCCGTGCCGCCCACCAGCATCGAAGCGCATCAACTGGGCGACCTGCTGGCCCATGCGTTCCCCGACCGCATCGCGTACCGACATCCCAACGACCCGCTGCGTTACCTGCTGGCCAACGGCCGCAGCGCGCGCCTGCACGAACTCAGCGACCTGCGCGGCGAGCCGTGGCTGGTGGCCAGCGAGCTGCGCTTCGAGGCACGCGGTGATGCGTTGCTGCTGCGCGCTGCACCGGTGGATGAGCAGTACCTGCGCCGCGCATTTCCGGCGGGCTTCGTCACCGAGGACATCGTGCGCTGGGACGCCGATCGACGCGCGCTGGTCGCGCTGCGGGAAAGCCGTTTCGACCGCATCGTCTTCGACAGCCGGTCGGCGGGGCGCGTCGATCCCGCCCATGCCGCCGCCGCGCTGACCGAGGCAGTTGCCGAACTCGGGCTGCAGGCCCTGCCGTGGACCGACGGCCTGCGCCAATGGCAGGCGCGCGTGCAGGGGCTGCGCCGCTGGATGCCCGAACTCGGCTTGCCGGATGTCGGCGATGCCGCGCTGCTGGCCAGTCGCGCCACGTGGCTGCAGCCTGCCTTTCGCGGTAAGACCCGGCTGGATGCTCTGGATGAGGCCAGCTTTGGCGAGGCACTGAAAACGCCGATGGACTGGTCGCAGCGCCAGCTGGTGGAGCGCCATGCACCGACCCGCATCCGTGTGCCGTCCGGGCAGGAGCGCGCGATCAGCTACACCCTGGACAGCGAGACCGGTGAACCCGTGCCCCCGGTGCTGGCGGTGAAGCTGCAGGAGCTGTTCGGCTTGGCAGATACGCCACGGATGGCCGACAACCGTGTCGCCCTTACCTTGCATCTGCTGTCGCCGGGCGGACGTCCGCTGCAGGTCACCCAGGATCTGCGCAACTTCTGGGCGAACACCTATGCGGAGGTGAAAAAGGAGATGAAGGGACGGTATCCCCGGCATCCCTGGCCGGAGGACCCGTGGACGGCCACGGCAACGCACCGCGCCAAACCCCGCGGAACGTAACCCAGTCATCAGGAGGTGCGGGATTCCTGAATGGCGGCCATGGAGTCACGCCATCGGCCCGCTTGCCTGACATGCCGTTTACAGCGACCGCGCGACACTGGAGTCCGACCCGAGGCAAAGGACCCTACATGAGCAGACTGACCGTAATCACCGACCGTGCACTGGAACGCGCCCTTGACCTGGCCCACAGCGCCGGCGACGGCATCAAGCACGCAGGCGGCAACCTGGGCGGCAGCCTGCGTCATTTCGGGCCGACCGCTGCAGATTGGCTGAAGACCGGCGCCGCGCTGGGTGCCGTAAAGACCGGTGGCCGGATCGCGACCAAGGCCGTGCGCCGTAACCCCGCGGTGACGATCGCGGCAGCAGCGGTGGGCGTGGGCCTGCTGGGCTATGCGCTGTACCGCAAGCAGCAGAAGAAGAAGCTGGAAGGCGGTCATGTCGTCAACAGCCAGGCCAAGCGCGTGGCCGCCCGTGACCGTCGTGCCAACACGGTGGTAGACGAGCACAGCGATATCGGCAGCGATGCCTGAGCCGACGGGGTGGATCGATGATCCGCCTCCCGTTGTCCGCAACATCGCAGTGACGAAGGGCGTGGTGAAAACCGCGCCCTTCGTCATTTGCGCGTCAGTCCACCTGCCGCCATTGGCCAGGCTGCAGGTCATCCAGCCGATACGGCCCAATAGCCGCCCGCACCAGCCGCAGGGTCGGCAGACCGACCGCTGCGGTCATCCGACGAACCTGACGGTTGCGCCCTTCGCGCAGGGTCACGGCCAGCCACGCGTCGGGCACGCTCTTGCGGAAACGTACCGGCGGATCGCGCGGCCACAGGGCGGGGGTGGGTATGGATACGGCGCTGGCAGGTAGCGACGGGCCATCATTGAGCACCACGCCACGCCGCAACTGGTCGAGCTGGTCGTCGGTCGGCTCCCCTTCCACCTGCACCCAGTAGGTCTTGTCGGCCTTGTGCCGTGGGTCGGTCAACCGATGCGCCAGGCCACCATCGTCGGTCAGCAGCAGCAGGCCTTCACTGTCATGGTCCAGGCGACCGGCGGCATATACCTGCGGCGGCAGGCCGAACCCGGCGAGGGTCGGGCGCGGCGGTACGCTGCGGTCAGTGAACTGGCAGAGCACGTTGAAAGGTTTGTTGAAAAGGATCAGGGCCATCGGTGCAGGGCTCGGTCCTGGCCGGCAGTGCGATGCGTGCCCGGACGGACAGCACATCCACCGGGCAGGCGTGGCAGGAGGAAAGTACGTCAAGTCTGACGCATGCCGTCCCATCCGTCACAGGGCCTGCCGGCGGAGTGCCGCGGGTGCCCGTGCAAGGCACCCGCCACATCGCGTCACCCTGGATCAGCTACGCGGCTTGATGAAGCGCAGCGTCATGCGGTCGCTCTCACCGATTGCCTTGTACTTCGCGGCGTCGGCGGCATCATGGTTGTTGGACGGTGGCAAGGTCCACACGCCGTTGGGATGATCCTTGGTGTCGCGCGGGTTGGCGTTGATCTCGCTGCTCGCGTCCAGCGTGAACCCTGCGGCCTTGGCCATGGCGATCACCTGCTGCTGTCCCACATAGCCGGTGTCATCGTCATCACCGACGTCGGCCTTCGCACGGTGCTCCACCACGCCCAGCACGCCACCCGGCTTCAGTACCTCGTAGAAGCCCTTGAACATGCCAGGCGCCTGGCCCGACTTGCGCCAGTTGTGCACGTTGCGGAAGGTCAGCACCACGTCGGCCGAACCCGGCTTGCCGAACACCGGGGCGGCCGGGTTGTAGGCGACCTCGGATGCCTTGTCGAACTGCGCCGGCGCGGCGCCGAACTTTTTCTGCAGGCCCTCGCGGCTGCGCTGCTGGTAGTCCCGTCCACGTCCTTCCGGTACGGACATCGGATCCACGACGGCGGCCACGTACTGGCCCTGCTGGCGCACCAGCGGTGCCAGGATCTCGCTGTACCAGCCGTTGCCCGGGGTGATTTCGATGACGGTGCTGGTCGGCGTCACCTTGAAGAAGGACAGCGTCTGCGCCGGATGGCGGTAGGCGTCGCGGGTGATGTTGGCCGGATCGCGCGTAGCGGACTTCACCGCCGCCTCGATCGCCGGGGATGCCTGCATATCCGCTGCGCCGGGGTTGGCAACAGGCGACAGGGCGTACGCCGGCGCGGCGAGCACCATGGCCAGGGCAAGGCAACAGGCAGATGCGTTCAACAGGGTTTTCATGGATCGGCTCCCGCGGATGGTGGGCGCAGACTAGCAGCCGAGGCGCTCATGGTGTTCACATAGCGTTATCGCGGCGCACGCGTGCGCAACACAGTTTTGTGGTCACTGCCGCAGCGCGGTCATGCAACACGATCTATGCTGGATGCTCGGTTATCCAGGAGACCTTCGCATGACAGCAACCCGCGAACTCGGCCGCTCCGGCCTGCAGGTGCATCCCATCGCGTTCGGCGGCAATGTATTCGGATGGAGTGCGGATGAGAAGCAGACCTTCGCCCTGCTGGATGCGTTCGTCGATGCAGGGTTCAATCTGGTCGATACCGCCGATGCCTATTCCGCGTGGGTGCCCGGCAACCAGGGCGGTGAGTCGGAGACACTGATCGGCAGGTGGTTCGCCCGCAGCGGCAAGCGCGACAACGTCGTGCTGGCCACCAAGGTGGCGAAGTGGTCCGAGCGTCCCGGTCTGTCCCCGGACAACATCAATGCCGCGGTGGAAGACTCCCTGCGCCGCCTGCAGACCGATCACATCGACCTGTACCAGGCGCACGAGGATGACGAGTCCACACCGCTGGAATCCACGCTGGGTGCGTTCGCCCGGTTGATCGAGCAGGGCAAAGTGCATGCGATCGGTGCCTCCAACTACAGTGCATCGCGCCTTGCGGACGCCCTGGAGGTCTCGGCGAACTACCACCTGCCCCGTTATGAAAGCCTGCAGCCGGAGTACAACCTGTACGACCGGGTCGGCTACGAATCGGAACTGGAAGCGCTGGTGGAGCGCGAACAGATCGGGGTGATCAGCTATTACTCGCTGGCCAGTGGTTTCCTCAGTGGCAAGTACCGCCGCGCCGAGGATGCCGCCAAGAGCCCTGCCCGTGGCAAGAGCGTGGTTGAGAAGTATCTCAATCCGCGCGGCCAACGCATCCTGACTGCGCTGGATGACATTGCCAGTCGACATGCCGCGACGGCATCCCAGGTGGCACTGGCGTGGCTGATCGCACGCCCGTCGATCACCGCGCCGATCGTCAGCGCGACCAGCGTGGAGCAGCTGCACGACGTGCTGGCGGCGGCCCGCGTTGCCTTGTCCGTACAGGATGTCGCCGAGCTGGATCAGGCCAGCGCGCAGGGCTGAAACGCCCGCTGCAGGCCATCGCACCGCAGGCGAACCGGTGCGTGGCTCATGCTGGTTCCTCGTAGCGGGGTTGAATGGCGGCGATCTCGATCATGACCATCAAGCCGCTTCCTGCGATTGGTCATCGGCGTCCGCTGAGGTCTCCGCACGGATGAGCTCGAAGCCCTCGCCTTTCAGCAGCCAGAGCACTTCATCTTCGGCGTATCGCGTGTGGGGCCGCAGGTCATTGCGTCGCGCGAAGTCAAGGGTGTCCTCATCGTTCTCTGGCGCGAGCACCAGATTGCGCGCTCTCATGCCGCTGCGCAGGAAGTAAAGCGTGCCCGGTGTTCCATCGTGATCCACGTAGCGGACCTCATCATCCGCCCATACAAAGAGGGATCGGGGCGGCGGCGCAGGGGGTGATGCCGGCCTGTCGGTAGTGGCGGGCATCAGAGCGCAGGCGATGGCTTGCCCGCTCACCTCAACGTCGTCCTGCTGTCGGCAGGGGGCGGCCATGGCGCCGGGAATCCAGCTCATGCCGCCGCGTTCAAACCGCTCGATCAGGTCCAGAAGCAGGTATTGATCGCCGTCGTGCAGGTCGTGCAGACCCATGAGGCGACGGGTGACGGCACTCTCCGGCGACCTCAGCATCACCCTTCCCGGCACCGACGTTGAGAGTTGCAGCGGTAGCGCGCCCACCTGGCCATGCTCGTCCATGTGCACCAGGATGTCAGTGCCCAATGAAAAGCTGTTCCGGTAGAGGATGGTCGGGTCGGCCTGCCCCGGCACGTGCACGCTCCTGGCGATGAAGAAGGGCAGATCGTCGTTCAGCACCTGCGGCATGTAGCGCGCATTGCCGCACCATGTGGACTGCTCGCGAACGAAGAGGTGGCGCGCGGGCACGGCCAGTTCGGCCTCTTCACTCCCGCTGGACCCAGCGGCCGGCAAGGGCGTCGCCTCGAAACGGCAGCCGGACATCTTCTGCGCACCTTCCACCAGCGCATCGAGCGAGCTGCCCGACAGGCCGAACCCTGCGACTTCATCGTGCACGGCGTACTCGCCATCGGCCGCCGCGGTCACCTCCAGGAAACCCGCCCGCGCGCCCCGACACGGCAACGCGGCCGCGTTGATGAAGAACACGAGGAATGTTTTCTGCAGGCCGGACGGCGCGCGGTGCAGCAGCAGACGGAAACTGTTGCGGGCAAGTACCTGCTCAGAGCTGACCTGCCGCCGCTGAAGCTCGCCATCCTTGAGCACCGATACCGTCATCAGCGCGTACAGCGCATCGTCACCGAGCGCGGTGGCGTCGCGGGGCTCGCCGCGCTCGATCTGGCCCAGGCCAGTGTACTTGCTGGCCCCTGCGCGGCACTGCGCGGCGGTCAGGTCCTCATGCACCGCATGGGACTTCATCCAGCTTGCCGCCGCGTCGCGTGACGAGGGCGCGGCGTCGAACCCATCCAGGAAGTCCGCGCGCGTGCCGGGCGGCACGCAGAAAGCCGGCTGCAGCGGCAGGAAGCGCATCTTGCCAACCTGCAGGCGCGCCTCGTCGGTGTCGTGGAAGCGCAGGCAGGAAAGGGGCTCGGCTGATGGCTCGGCGGCCGGCGTGGTGTCCTGCCAAGCGGGTGGCGCGGCGGTATCGGGGGGTGCCAGCGGCATGCTGGCGTTGGTCGGCAGGATGGCCCGCAGGCCGGCGGACGGCGGCGCAGGGGTGAGGCGCGCGTTGCGGTTCATGGCGGGATGGCCTGACTTCGTGCCATGGGCGATCGCCTGCTTGGCCACTGCCGTGCTTTCCTTTGCGTGCGGGGGCTGTTGGCCGACGAGGCCCTGCGGGCGCCACGGCGGAAGCTGAGGATCGACCGCGCCGCGGCCGTCGCTGCCCAAGCGGCCATCCGGCCGCGCATGCCACCGGCGGTGGTGGGTGGTCCGGCTGCGGCCCGGAGGCGCAGCCGCACCGGTCCGGCCGCTACCCGCCTGCGACGCCGGTCGCGGTAGCTTTACCGGTACTTTCACCTTGACCTTCGCTACGCCGGCCTCGACGCCCTGCAGCGGCCAAGCACTTGCTGCGGTCGACGTCGGCGGGGCCGGCCCCCCTGCCAGCGATAGCAGGGCAGGCCAGCCCGTCGTTCCGACGCGCAGCAGGCCGGTGGCGTTGTGGTGTGCAGGGACGAACGCGACCGGCCTGCCCGCGGCCCGTGCGCGGCCAGACGCGATGACAGGCGGTAGTGCAGCATGCAGGCCTGCGAGCACACGCAGCCAGCGGATCCCCGCCACCAGGGCGCATCCGGAGGCCGTCCGCGGTGGCGACATGGCGGGGCGTTGGCTGGCGCACAGCAGCGCACAGGCGGCCAGGCCCAGCACGATCGGTGCGATGTCGCCGTGCGCCGGCAGCCGTTCTCCCGTGATTCGGCGCAGGCTCTCCGCCAGCGCCTGGAGCACCTGCGCAGGCACCAGCGCGGAGAACGGCAGCTGCTGCAGCGCGCTCAGTATCTGTCCCCTGCCGGCCGCAGACAGCGCCGAGAACAGCTGATACGCCTGGTAGGGCAGACTGACACCGGGAATCAGCCGTTCAGCCTGCTGCACGGCACGGGAGAAACCGAGCACGGTTCCCCAGTGGATCAGTTCGCGGCCTGCGCCGTGCAACACCGCGCGCATTTCGTTCTGCAGCGCGGCGGGCAGCACCGGCAGCGGCAGGTTGCCGACGCCGGAGACCGCACGTCCCGCCAAGCCGCCCAGCCCGTCGTGCAACGCGCGAGAGACGCTGAAGGTCATCTGCGAAGCGCAGCGGGCCTGCGCCAGCGGTGCTTCGGAACGCATGGGGGAACCCTGCCGTCGATCAACTGACGATGATGGTGCTCGCTGACGCGGCAGCGGACCACCAGGAATCGCGCGCGTCAGCCGGCGGTGTGGCGGGGCCGGCTGTCTTCGGCTACCAAGGCATGGTGGATGCCGATGCCGGCACGCACGCCCTCGGCGCTGGCCAAGGTGATGTTGCCGATCACGCTAGCGTCCCCGGCGGCATAGACGTCCGGGACACTGGTCTGCTTCTGCGCATCGACGTCGATCAGTACGCCCAGCGGGCTGTCGACCAACCGGCAGCCCAGTTGCTCGACCAGCGGCGTTGCCATGGCCTGCAGTGCAGGGGCGAACAGTGCCCGCTGGGCGCTGTGTCGGCCGTCGGCCAGCACCAGTTCGAGCCATTGCGGTTGCTCGCCCTGCACAGCGACCACCGGCGTGGTTTCGATCTGAACGCCGCGCTGCTGCAGGCTGGCCGCTTCGTCGTCGCTGATCGGCAGGCCCTGGCTGAAGAACGTGATCGTGCCCCAGTCGGCCAGCAACGCCGCCTTTGCGGCAGCACCCTCCACGCCACCCAGTACGCCGATCGCCCCGCCGCCTACTTCGTAGCCATGGCAGTAGGGGCAGTGCAGCACGGTGCTGCCCCAGCGCTCGGCCAGGCCCGGGATGTCGGGCAGCTGGTCACTGATGCCCGTCGCAAGCAGCAGCTTGCGCGCGGTGGCGAGGGTGCCGTCTGCCAAGCCCACCTGCACGCCGTCGGCGCCGACGGCAGCCTCCACCGCTTCACCGCTGAGCCAGCGCACGCTGGGGTAATCGAGCAATTGCTGGCGCGCGGTCTTCAGCAGGTCGCTGCCGGCGATGCCATCCATCCCCAGCACGCCATGCGAATGGCTGGCAAAGCGATTGCGCGGCTTGCCGGCATCGATCACCAGCACATCGCGGCGGGCACGGGCGAGCATGAGCGCGGCGGACAGGCCAGCGAAGCTACCGCCAACGATGATGACTTCAGTCTGCATGGTGCGCTCCGTGGTGGTGGTGCTGCAGGTGGCGGGCAAATTCCGCCCCCAGCGTGTCAAGCGTGGTCGAGCGCAGGCGTGCTTCCAGCAGGCGTTGTGCCTGCACGGCGCCCTCGTGCAGCGCCTGATCGACGAGCTGGCGGATCGGGCAGCCGATGCCCTCGTGCTGCACCTGGCCCTGCACCAGCGAGGGCGCGCCGACGGCAAGGTAGATGTCATGCAGCGAGATCGTTGCGGGCGGTCGGGCCAGCAGGCTGCCGCCGCCGTGGCCGCGTGCGCTGTGCACCAGGCCTGCCTGCTGCATCTGCGAAAGCAGCCGCCGGATCACCACCGGATGGGTGGGAAGGCACGTGGCCAGCTGCGTGGAGGTCATCGGCAGGGTCTGGCCCACCAGATGGGCCATGACGTGCAGGGCGTCGGACAATGGGTTGGCGGCTTTCATGTAACTACCATAGTTACATTTAATGCTGATGTCTATGGTCTTGATTCGTTCCATATACGCAGACTCAAGCGCTATCACGAAGCTTTCATCTCATTGAATGCAACACGAACCGTGACCGAATTGGCACTTAAGCGCGGCGCTGTTTGACCGATACCGAAATTCCCTTCCCGGATCAGACAGCTCATGCGCACCGCCAGCCCGGCTTCCTCCCTCCCTGCGCGTGGCATCCAGTTCAAGCTGGTCGGTGCCACGGCGCTGGGCCTGTTGCTCCTGGTCGCCAGTGCCCTGGCCGGCCTGGCGTCGGCCTGGTTTGACCTGGGTACCGCGATGCCTGCCTCTTATGCGGTGAACCGCGATGCGGAGAAGCTGCAGCGCGAGTTCCGCCTGCAGGTGCAGGAATGGAAGAACGTGCTGCTGCGCGGCAGCGACGATGCGCTGCGCGAGAAGCACACGGCCGCGCTGGTCGAAGAAGGCCGCAAGGTGCGCGATCTGGCGGCCACCGTTGGCCGTGCTGAAGATGCGACGACCCGCGAAAAGGTGGCCGCCTTCATGGCCGATCAGGACACGCTGGAGCGCGACTACCAGAGTGCACTCCAGGCCTACATTGCATCGGGTTACGACCCGACTGCCGGCGATGCGCCGGTGCGCGGGCGCGACCGGCCTTTGGCCCAGGCGCTGGATGCGCTCGCCGCACATACCGCAAAGGTCGCCGATGCGGCCATCGCCCAGCGCGCTACGGATGCGCGCGAACTTCTGGTAACCAGCGCCGTCGTGACCGTCGTCGCCGCGCTGTTGCTGCTGCTTGCCTTGGCTTGGTGGCTGCGCCGCGCCGTGGTACGCCCGGTGGCGGCGGTGGAAGCGGCCGCACGTGCAGTGGCGGCCGGCGACCTTGATTACCGGGTGCAGGTGCAGGGCAATGATGAAATCGGTCGACTGGCCAAGGCGATGCAGGACGTGCAGAGCACGCTGCGTGGCGTGCTCGCCGCGCAGGCGGAGATGGCCCGTACCCACGACGCCGGGCAGATCAGCTACCGCATGCAGGCCGACGCCTTCCCCGGCGCGTATGGGCGCATGGTCGCCGATTGCAACGCACTGGTTGCGGCCCATATCCAGGTGAAGATGCGGGTGATCGACATCGTCAGCCGCTACGCGGTGGGTGACCTGTCCGAAGACATGGACCGCCTGCCGGGCGAAAAGCAGGTGATCACCGATACGCTGGATCGGGCGAAGGTGAATCTGGGCGCGATCAATGCGCAGATCAAGCAGCTTGCCGGTGCAGCGGCGTCGGGCGACTTCAGCCAGCGGGGCGACGTGGCACGCTTCGATCATGACTTCGCCGACATGGTCGCTGGCCTCAACCAGTTGATGCAGGTGACCGACGGCAATCTGGGCCAGGTGTCGACCATGCTGCGCGCCATCGCCGATGGTGACCTGCGTGCGCGCATGCATGGCGAATTCCACGGCGTGTTCGCGCGCATCGCCGGCGATGCGAACACGACGGCGGCGCAGCTGGCCACCATCGTCGCCGACATCAAGCAGGTGGCGAACAGCGTGCAGGATGCGGCCGCCGAGATCGCCACGGGCAACAACGATCTATCGCAGCGCACCGAACAGCAGGCGGCCAATCTGGAAGAAACCGCCGCCTCGATGGAGGAACTGACGTCCACCGTTCGCCAGAACGCTGACCATGCGCGCACCGCGAACGAGCTGGCACACCGCGCCGCGACGGTCGCCTCGGAGGGCGGCGAGGTGGTTGGCCAGGTAGTGGCCACGATGAGTGGCATCGAAGCCGCTTCGCGACGCATCGCCGATATCATCACGGTGATCGACGGCATCGCGTTCCAGACCAACATCCTGGCGTTGAACGCAGCCGTGGAAGCCGCGCGCGCCGGTGACCAGGGTCGCGGCTTCGCGGTGGTGGCCAGCGAAGTACGCACGCTGGCACAACGCTCCGCTGCCGCCGCGAAGGAGATCAAAGACCTGATCGCGACCTCGGTGGACACCGTGGCCGAGGGGTCCGCACTGGTGCGTCAGGCCGGCGCCACGATGGGCGACATCGTCGCATCGGTGCAGCGGGTCACCGACATCATGGCCGACATCTCCGCAGCGTCCCAGGAACAGAGTGCCGGCATCGAACAGGTCAACCAGACCATCGTGCAGATGGACGGTGCGACCCAGCAGAATGCCGCACTGGTGGAAGAGGCCTCGGCCGCCGCCCGCAGCATGGAACAGCAGGCAGCGCGGCTGACGGACGCGGTCGGCGTGTTCACGCTGGATGCGGCGCGTCGTCCGATGGCCACCGCATAACGGCCATCGCGTCTGCTGGTCGTGCGGAGGGGTCAGGCAACGGGTACGAACGGCGCCCGTTGCATTTCCGCGGCCAGCACGTCCAGGAACGAGCGTACGCGCGCTGACACCGCCGTGTTGCGGTAGTACACCGCGTGGATGGACTGGAAGACATCAAGGGTCTGCGCCGACAACACCGGTACCAGGCTGCCGGCAGCGCGGTCGCTGTGGGTCAGGAAATCGGACAGGCAGGTGATGCCGGCGCCTTCCACCGCCAGCCGGCGCAACGTTTCGCCGCTCGACGCGGCGATGTCCGGGCGGATCCGCAGCTGCCCCTCATCATCACCGGGCACTGGCCAACGGTTGAGCGATTCAGGCTCGTTGAATCCCAGCAGGGTATGCCGCTGCAGGGCCGATAGGCTGTCCGGCATGCCGTGCCGCTGCAGATATCCCGGGCCCGCCACCAGCTGCAACCTGCACCGGCCCAGCAAGCGCGCATGCAGAGTCGAGTCGGCCAGTGGGCCGATGCGGATGGCCAGGTCGGTTCGTCGTTCCAACAGATCGATGTAGCGCTCCGAGCTGTTGACCTCCAGGGCGACGTCGGGGAATTGATCGCGATAACGGGCCACCAAGGGGGCGATGACATGCAGCACGAAGGGCATCGCCGCGTCCACGCGCAGGCGGCCGGCCGGACGCTGGCGACGCAGCGCCATCTGCTCTTCGGCCGTCTCCACCGCCTCCACGATGTGCCGCGCCTGGCGGACGAATGCCTCGCCTTCGGCGGTCAGGTGCAGCCGCCGCGTCGTGCGGGTCAGCAGCGTGGTGCCGAGCTTTTGTTCCAGGCGCGCCAGTGCGCGGCTTACCCCTGACGTGGTCTGGCCAAGCTGCTCCGCTGCCGCACTGAGGGTGCCGCAGTCGATGACCGCCAGCAGCGCCTGCATCTCATCAAGGGTCGTCTTCATGGGGCCATTATTGACCATGGCGCAAGAGTGATTGGCGTGAAGATGGCTTCCGGCGCAAAGGTACGCGGCGCAGACTGCGCTCCTTCCTCCCCGCTGGACCCTGTCATGACCCGTGGCATTCCCCTCGCCCTTCTGGCTTTGACTCTCGGCGCCTTTGCCATCGGCACCACGGAGTTCGTCATTGTCGGGCTGCTGCCCACCATCGCCGCCGACCTGCAGGTCAGCCTGCCCTCGGCAGGGCTGCTGGTGTCCCTCTACGCATTGGGGGTGGCGATCGGTGCCCCGGTGCTTACCGCGCTCACCGGCCGCGTACCGCGCAAAACCCTCCTGGTCGCCCTGATGGTGGTGTTCACCCTTGGCAACCTGGTCGCCTTCCTGGCCCCCGGTTACAGCTCACTGATCGTCGCGCGCATCCTCACGGGCCTGGCGCATGGCGTGTTCTTCTCCATCGGCTCGATCATCGCCACCTCGGTCGTGCCGAAGGAGAAGGCCGCCAGCGCGATCGCGATCATGTTCACCGGCCTGACTGTCGCCCTGGTGACCGGCGTGCCGCTGGGCACCTTCATCGGCCAGCACATGGGATGGCGTGCGACGTTCCTTGCGGTCTCCGCGCTGGGTGTCGTGGCCCTGCTGGGCAGCCTGTTGTTCGTCCCACGCAACCTGGCGCAGAGCGCGCCGGCGACGTTCCGGCAACAACTGGGGGTGCTCGCACAGCCGCGCCTGCTGCTGGTGTACGCCATGACCGCGCTGGGCTACGGCGGCACGTTCCTTTCCTTCACCTATCTCGCCCCGATCCTGCAGGATGTCACCGGCTTCTCGGCCAATGCCGTGAGCGGCGTGCTGCTGGTGTATGGCATCTCGGTGGCATTCGGCAATGTGTGGGGCGGCCGACTGGCCGACCGGCTGGGCCCGATTCCCGCGCTGAAGCGCATCTTCGCGCTGCTTGCGCTGGTGCTGCTGGTGCTGACGTTCACCGCGTACAACACCTGGCTGGTCCTGCTGACCGTGCTGGCACTGGGTGCGGTGGCGTTCGGCAACGTGCCCGGCCTGCAGGTCTACGTGGTCAAGCAGGCGCAGCGTTACGCACCGCAGGCAACGGATGTGGCGTCCGGCCTGAACATCGCCGCCTTCAACATCGGTATCGCCCTCGGCGCCTCGCTGGGCGGCCTGGTGGTGGAACACGTCGGCTTGATGCACACGCCCTGGTTGGGGGCCGTGGTGGTCCTGGGCGCGCTCGGGTTGACGGCGCTGAGCGGCCGCCTGGATCGACGTGATGGCATCGATGAGCAGGCCAACGGCATTGCCGTGGCCGCGCATTGAGCACCATCCCGCTGCCACGACGCAGCGTTGCCCGCATGCACACACCCCCTGCCCTACCCTCTTTCCATCCCCTGCTGGAGTCCTCCCCCATGACCCTTCCTGCTCTCGGCCTCGGCACCTTCCGCCTGAAAGGCCAAGCGGTGATCGATTCGGTGCGCAACGCACTCGACGTCGGCTACCGCGCCATCGATACCGCGCAGATCTACGGCAATGAAGCGGAGGTCGGTCAGGCGCTCGCCGAATCCGATGTGTCGCGCGATGACGTGTACCTGACCACCAAGATCTGGATCAGCGAGTTCCAGCCCGATGCGCTGATCGCCAGCCTGGAGGCCAGCGTGCAGAAGCTGCGCACCGATCGGGTCGACCTGACCCTGATCCACTGGCCGTCACCGGACGACGCGGTGCCGATGGAGACCTACCTGCCCGCCCTCGCTGACGCGAAGGCACGCGGGTTGACGCGCGCCATCGGCATCTCCAACTTCACCATCGCCCAGACCCGCCGCGCCATCGGCATCCTCGGTGCGGACCAGATCGCGACCAATCAGGTGGAAATCCATCCTTACCTGCAGAACCGCCTGCTGGTGCCGTTCCTGCAGGAACAGGGCATCCACATCACGGCGTACATGAGCCTGGCCTACGGTGAGGTGATCAAGGATCCGGTGATCCAGGCCATCGCAGGGCGCCATCAGGCGACGGCTGCCCAGGTCGCGCTGGCCTGGGCCCTGCAGCAGGGCTTCGCGGTGATTCCCTCTTCGACCAAGCGCGCGAACCTGGCCGGCAACCTGGAAGCGGCCCGCCTGCGGCTGACCGACGAGGACCTGGCGCAGATCGCCAAGCTGGACCGCGGTCATCGACTCGCCAATCCCGAGGGCATCGCCCCGGCGTGGGACTGATCGGACCGGTTCGGCGGGCCCCTTTGTCGCGCTTTGGTAGCGCCGAGCCATGCTCGGCGGATTGCGTCAGTCCCGCAGCAACCACGCGCGCAGCGCCGCGCTGACCTCGGCCGGTTTCTCCATCGGCACCAGATGTCCGCTGCCAGGCACGACGACCAGCGTGGAATGCGGCACCAGCGCCTGCATTTCCTCGCTGATCGACACGGGGGTGATGCGGTCATTCGCCCCACAGACGATCAACAACGGGTCCTGATAGCCGGACAGCACATCGTGCCCGTCCACCCGCTGCAGCGCGCTCTGCTGCAGGAACACCTCCGCGCCCAGCCGGGCCGTCATCGTCCGCACGCGCTGTATCAGCACCTCGTCATCCAGCCGCGAGGCATCGATGTAACTGCGCATCAGTGTGTCACCGAACCCATTGAACCGGCCCGGAAGACGCACGCTGGCCACCTGCGTTGCGCGCTGCGCAGCGCGTTCGGGCGAATCAGCACGCATCGAGGTGCCGATCAGGGCCAGCCGGAGAACCCGCTCGGGTGCAGTGCGAACAATCTGTTGGGCGACAAAACCGCCCATCGAGAATCCGGCCAGTGCAAAACGCGGTGGCGCCTGCGCCAGTACGGCGTCGGTCACCGCCTGCATCGTATCGCCCCGGGTCAGATCGCCGACGTTGCACGCCGCGATATCCTCGAGTGCGGTCAACTGGTCGCGCCACAGCTCTGCATCATTGAGCAGGCCGGGGAGCAGCAGCAGCGGGATGCGTTCGGTCATTCGTGCATTATCGCCGGTCCATGCATCACGCCAACAAGGTAGACGCCACCTGCTGCACCGGCAGGCTGACCATCATCACCGTGGAGTCGTCCGGGTCCAGCCGGGTAGTGAAGCCCAAGCTCTGGCACATCGCGATCATCGTGCTGTTCTCGCGCAGCACCTGGCCTTCCACGGTGTCCAGGCCCAGCCACTTCGCGTACTCGATCATGATCGTCATCAGACGCCAGCCGATGCCGTGGCCCTTCAGGTCCGACCGGATCAGGATGCCGTACTCGCCGCTGTGGTAATCGGCATCGGCATGCAGGCGGACCGCGCCGAGCATCTCGCCCGATCGCGGATCAAGGGCGACCAGCGCAATGGAGCGTGCGTAATCGAGCTGGGTCAGGCGCGCGATGAACTCATGGCTGAAGTGCTTCACCGACTGGAAGAAACGCAATCGCAGATCTTCGTCACTGACCCGGGCGAAGAACGCACGGAACAGCGCATCGTCCTCCGGACGGACGGGCCGCACGAAGGCGGTGCTGCCATCGGACAGCACCAGTTCGCGCTCCCATTCCTTGGGATACGGGAACACCGCGAACCGCGGGTGGCCGCGTCCCTTGTGCAGGATGCGCGATGGCGCGACGGCCACGCGGGCATCCAGTGCAAGGATGCCTTCGCGATCGGCCAGCAGGGGATTGATATCCAGGGTGCGGATCTCGGGGATGTCCGCGGCGAGCTGCGCAAGCTTGACCAGTACCAGCGCCACGGCGCGCTCGTCGGCCGCCGGGAAATCACTGTAGGGCTTGAGGATGCGCGACACGCGCGTGCGGCCGATCAGCTCGTGGGCCAGCCGTAGATCCAGCGGCGGTAGCGCCAGGGCCTTGTCATTGATCACTTCGACGGCGGTACCGCCGCGACCGAACACGATCACCGGCCCGAACGTCGCATCGTCGGCGATGCCGGCAATCAGTTCGCGCGCTTTCGGGCGCACGATGGTGGGCTGCACCAGCAGGCCGTCGATGCGAGCATCGGGACGCAGTTCGCGCGCGCGTGACAGGATGCTGATCGCTGCGGCCTGCACCGCCGCGAGGGTGGACAGATTCAGGCGTACACCGTCCACCTCGGACTTGTGCGGAATATCGGGCGACAGGATCTTCAAGGCCACGCTGGCACCCTGCTCCAGCAAGGGCTGGGCCAGGTCCATCGCCTCGTGGGCGTCGCGGGCATGCAGCACGGGTGCGGACGGAATGCCATAGGCCTTCAGCAGCGCATGCGTCGCCAAGGGGTCCAGCCAGCGCTGGCCGGCAGCCAGCGCCGCCTCGACGATCGCGCGCGCCGCGCCGGCATCGACGACGAAATCCTGCGGCAGGCTGGGCGGGGTCTCCATCAGCGCACTCTGCGCATCGCGATAGCGCACCAGGTGCTGGAAGCCGCGCACGGCCTCGGCTTCGGTGGGATAAGTCGGTACGCGCGCGGCGTTCAACGTGGCCGTGGCGCGCTCGTCGTTGCCCAGCCAGACGGCGAACACCGGCTTGTCCCGCTGATGCCGTGGCCGCAGGCCCAAGGTGCGGGTGAGTGCCTGCGCGGCGTCGGCCGATGAGGTGAACGCCGTGGGCACGTTGACCACCAGCAGGGCGTCGTTTTCGTTGTCGGCCAGCAGCGCTTCGATGGCGGCGGCATACCGATCGCCATCGGCGTCGACCACGATGTCCACCGGGTTGGAGCGTGACCACCCGCGCGGCAGCACCGCATCGAGCTGCTTGACGGTGCTGTCGGACAGGCCGGCCAGCGTGCCGCGCAGTGCCGACAATTGATCTACCGCGAGCCTGCCCACACCGCCCCCGTTGCTCAGGATGGCCAACCGGCGGCCGGGGAATGCGCCCAACCGGCCCAGGGTCTCTGCCGCGGTGAACAGCTCGTCCAGCGCGCTCACCCGCAACAGGCCCGCGCGGTTGAACGCCGCGCCGTAGACATCATCGGCACGTGCCAGCGCCTGCACGTGGGTGTCATTGCCCGGCATGATCCGCTCGGCACGTCCCGACTTCACCACCATCACCGGCTTGGAGCGCGCGGCTGCACGCGCAGCGGACATGAACTTGCGCGCGTCCTTGATCTGTTCGACATACAACAGGATCGCGCGCGTGCGGTAGTCGGTGGCGAAGTAATCCAGCAGGTCGCCGAAGTCGACGTCCATCGTGTCACCCAGCGACACCACGGCGGAGAACCCGACCGAGCGCGCCACGCCCCACTCCACCAGGGCAGCGGCGATGGCGCTGGATTCGGAGATCAAGGCAAGGTCGCCGGCCTGCGGCACGTGCGCGGCGATGCTGGCATTCAACCGTGCATGGGGCGCGATCACGCCCAGGCAGTGCGGGCCGAGGATGCGCAGGCCCTTGGCGCGCGCGCTGGCTTCGACCTGCGCCGCCAACGAACCGGGCCCCTCCCCCAGATGCGCGGTAAGGATGATGGCCGCCGCAACGCCCAGCGCCGCCGCATCGGCGATCACCTGCGGCACGATGCTGGCCGGCGCGGTCACCACCACCAGCTCCGGCACCCAGTCCAGGTCTTTAAGGCGCTTGACGGTGCGCGTGCCATCGATCTCCGCATGGCGTGGATTGACCCACGCCACCTTGCCGGCGAAGCCCGCCCCGCGCAGGTTGCGCATCACCGCACGGCCCGCCGAACGATCACGCGGACTGCCCCCGATAACGGCAACGGACTGCGGGCGGAACACGGACTGCAGGTTGTAGGTGCTCATGGCCGTAGTAGAGCAAAAAAAGGGGACGGAGGGGATTAAGTCGTAATCGGCTCGCTACGCAGCGGTCGATTGCGACTTAATCCCCTCCGTCCCCTTTTTTTACAGCAGGGTGCCGTGGAGGATCGTGGCGGCAATGCTGAAGTAGATGACCAGTCCGGTGACGTCGACCAGGGTGGCGACGAACGGGGCCGAGGCGCTGGCCGGGTCGAAGCCCAGCCGCTTTAGGGCGAACGGCAGCATCGAGCCGGACAATGAGCCGAAGGTGACGATGCCGACCAGTGCTGCCGCGACGGTGAAGCCGAGCAGCAGCCAGTGTTCGCCGTAATCGTGCAGTCCGCCCAGCTGCCACACCGTGATGCGGGTCATCGCCAGCGTGCCCAGGATGACACCCAGCACGATGCCCGTGGGCAGTTCACGCAGGGCCACTTTCCACCAGTCGCGCAGGCGCAGTTCGCGCAGTGCCAGACTGCGGATCAGCAGCGAGGTCGCCTGCGAACCGGAATTGCCGCCGGAGCTCATGATCAGCGGGATGAACAGCGTCAGCACCACCGCACGGGCGAGCTCGTGTTCGTAGTGCTGCATCGCGCTGGCGGTCAGCATCTCGCCGAGGAACAACACGCTCAGCCAGCCGCCGCGCTTGCGCAGCATCTCCAGGAAACCGATCTGCATGTACGGCTTTTCCAACGCCTCCATGCCGCCGAACTTATGCGCGTCCTCGGTGGACTCTTCGATCAGCGCATCCAGGATGTCGTCCACGGTGACGATGCCCAGCACGCGCTGCCCTGCATCCACCACCGGGATCGCCAACAGATCGTGGCGCCGGATCAGCTGCGCAACTTCTTCCTGGTCCATCTGCACGTCCACGGTGACCGGTGCGTTGACCTGCGCCACGTCGAGGATGGCGTCCTCCGCCCGGCCGGTGATCAAGCGGCGCATCGTCACCACCTGCTGCAGGCGCTGGCTGGTCGGGTCGAGCACATAGATCGCGTACACGGTCTCGCGCGTGCGCTCCACATCACGGATGTGCTGCAGGGTCTGCCCGACCGTCCACGTGGCAGGCACGCTGACGAATTCGGTCGTCATCAGTGCACCGGCGGTATGCGGTGGATAGCTCAACAGCTGCTGGATCACCTGCCGTGCGTCGGCACTGATCAGGGGCACCAGCCGGGCGCGCTCTTCTTCATCCAGCTGATGGACGATATCGGTGGCGCGGTCATCGGCCATCAACCCAAGCAGCGCGGCGGCGCGGGCCGGCGGCAATGCAGCCACGAGGTCGCCGGCGCGCTGTAGCTCCGGCGCTTCCAGTAGCTTCACCGCGCGCGGCAACGGAAGCGCGCCCAGCAGTTCCACTGCGCGGGACAGCAACAAGGTGTTGAGGTATTCGACCGCATCGGCCGTGTTGAAACCGGCCAGGGGTGCGGCAAGGGTGGCGGCGTCGGCAGCGGGACGCAGCATCTGCTTCTGGTTCATCGTGGTTCGCCTTCGTGGTTGCAAGCGCAACGCCAACGCAGGCGAACCGTCCCTGTCAGGCGGTCGCCGTCGCTGGCGTCGAACGAGGTCGACTTCTACTGTCGCTGGACATGGGGGGTTGGACTCCGGAAGGGTGTGCCGACGGGCATGCCGTGGCGGGGGGCAGGATGGACCTGTCGGCAGGGTGGGTCAACCCCATCGCGGCGCCGGGTAGGGTCGCACTCAGTTTCCGCGCTGCGCCGTGGGCAACACGCGGCGCATAATGACCGCCGAGGGTCCGGTGCTTCGCATTCGGCCCGTTCCTCCGCATCCCAGACGTTCATCCCCATGCATAGCGGTGTGCTTGAACTCGCGTTGGTCCTGCTGCTTGCGGCGGTGATTGCCGTCCCCGTGTTCCGCCGCCTCGGCTTCGGGGCAGTGCTGGGCTACCTGGCCGCTGGCGTGGTGCTGGGGCCCGATGGCCTGGGCTTCGTGCAGGATGCAGACCGCATCCTCGGCGCGGCTGAGATCGGCGTGGTGATGCTGCTGTTCGTCATCGGCCTGGAACTATCGCCGTCGCGACTGAAGGTGATGCGACGTTCGGTGTTCGGCGCCGGCGCGCTGCAGGTCGCCAGTTGCGGACTCGTGCTGGGCGGCCTGTTGATGCTTGATCATTTCCAATGGAAGAGCGCGTTGGTCGTGGGCATCGCCCTGGCCCTGTCATCCACGGCGGTGGGCCTGCAGTTGTTGTCCGAGCACAAGGCGCTGAACAGCAACCATGGCCGACTGGCCTTCGCGATCCTGCTGTTCCAGGACCTCATCGCCATCCCGCTGTTGGCCGCGATTCCGCTGCTGGGCGGCGCGCGCAACCAGACCCTGCACTGGCAGGATGCCGCCATCGCGATCGGTGCGCTGGCGGTGGTCATCCTGTGCGGACGCCCGCTGCTGCGCCGCGTGTTCGGCGTGGTCGCACGCAGCCGCAGCCCGGAGGTATTCACCGCCACGGCGTTGCTGGTGGTGCTGGGCACGGCGTGGTTCATGCAGGAAGCGGGGCTGAGTGCCAGCCTTGGCGCGTTCCTGGCCGGGGTGCTGCTGTCTGATTCGGAGTTCCGGCACGAGCTGGAAGCGCAGATCGAACCCTTCAAGGGGTTGTTCCTCGGCCTGTTCTTCATTGCCGTCGGCATGGGCATCGATCTGGACCGCATCATCGCCGAGCCGGGCATGATCGCTGCCGGCGTGGGCATCCTGCTGGTGGTCAAGTTCGGCATGCTTTACGCCATCGGCCGCTTGGCCAAGCTGCCGTCGCGACAGGCGCTGCTGCTGGGCAGCGTGCTGTGGCTGGGCGGTGAGTTCGCCTTCGTCGTGTTCAACGAGGCACAGCGCGCGCAGCTGCTGGGCAGTGCCAACCATGATCGGCTGGTCGCCATCGTCGGTCTGTCGATGGCGCTGACACCGCTGCTGATGATCGTGCTCTTGCGGCTGCTGGGGCGCGAAGCCAGCACGACCACCCAGGCCCCGCCGGCTGACGACGTCGCACCGGATAATCGGCCGAAGGTGCTGATTGCCGGCATGGGACGCTTCGGCCAGGTGGTGGCGCGGCTGCTGACGGCGCAGAAGGTGCCTTTCGTCGCACTGGAAGCCAACCCGGATACCGTGGCCGACCTGAGGCGATTCGGTAACCAGCTTTACTACGGTGATCCGACCCGCCCGGAGATGCTGCGCGCAGCCGGCGGCGCCGAGATCGCGGTGTTCGTGGTGACGATGGATGATCCGGAAACCAACCTGCGCGCGACGCGGTTGATACGCAGGCTGTATCCGGACGCGCGCGTGCTGGCGCGTGCGCGTAACCGCCAGCATGCGTGGCGTCTGATGGACATGGCCGCCGAACCGTTCCGCGAAGTCTTCGGGACCAGCCTGGAGCTCAGCGAACGGGTACTGATCGCGCTGGGCATCCCGGGCGACACGGCGAAGCGGCACGTGCAGCGTTTCCGCGAGCACGACGAGAAGCTGCTGCGTGACCAGTACCTGGTGTACGACGATGAGACCGCCGTGATCCAGACCTCGCGTGACGCCCGCGCCGATCTGATGCATCTGTTCGAGGCCGACGCAGGCCACGATGGGGACCGGTCGCGGGAGGACCCGTGACGCCCCGTGACGCCCCGGGACCGTCACGAGCCAGCGGCGCAGCGCTTCATTCGCGCAGGAAACGCGCCATCGATGACACGCCCGGGACCCGGGGCGCGAACTCACCTGCCACGTCGATGAAACCGCGCATCACCGCGATCTCGCGCGGGCTGCGGTTGAGCGTATCGCGTGCCTCGGGGTCCGCTCCTGCACGCAACAGGCGCTGGACCAGCAGCGGCAGTCCGTGCAACGCGGCCAGGTGCAGCGGCCCGAACCCGCGTGGATCGCGGACGTCCAGCGATACGTCTTCATCCAGCAGGCGTTCGACGCCGGCCAGCACCACCTGCTCGTCGCAGGCCGTGCCCGGTTCGGCACGCGCGCCCAGCAGCAACAGCAGCGGGGTTACGTCACCTGCAGCGGACTGATCCGGTTCGGCCCCTGCCAGCAGCAGGGTGTCGAGCAGCGCCAGCAGGCGCGAACGATCACGCGCGGAGAATCCGTACAGCGCAGCGCAATGCAGCGGCGCCAGCTGCTGTGCATCGCACGCGTGGACGTCGGCACCGGCGCTGAGCAGACGCGCCACGATGTCGGGCAGGCCCAGTGCCGAGGCCAGCATCAGCACCGTGACGCCGCCCGGCAGCCGGTGTTCCAGCTGCGCACCGGCGTCCAGCAGGGCCGACACGATGTCCATCTGGCGCATGCTGACCGCCGCTGACAACGGCGTGGCACCGCTGGCCGAGGCATGTTGCGGATCCGCCTTGCGGGCCAGCAGCAGGTCCACCACGGCCAGGTGCCCGCCGCCTGCGGCACGCAGCAGGGCGGTACAGCCCTGCGCATCGACGCTGTCGACGGCGAAACCCAGGTCGATCAGGCGACGCACGGCATCGACATCGCCGGTGGTGGCCGCCGCGGCCACGTCCGACTCGCGCAAGGTGCGGCGCGGCAGGGTCCATACCCGCCAGTCCAGCCAATCGGCCAGATCGCGGCGGCCACTGGACAGCGCCACGCCCAGCGGCGTCTGGCCGTCGGCGGCACGGGCTTCCGGCGATGCGCCATGGCGGACGAGTGTCTTCAATGCGGCTTCGCGACCCAGTGCGGTCGCCAGATGCAGGGCCGTCATGCCATGGCTGTCGCGTGCTTCGCGGTCCACGCCCAGGCTCAACAGGCCCGTCTGCAGGCGCAGCCAGCCCAAGCGCACGGCCAGCGACAGCGGCGGATCGCCTGCCGGGGACGCCGCGAACGGATCCGCGCCCCGCTCCAGCAGCTCCAGCGCCAGTTGTTCAAGTCCGCGACTGGCGTGGTCATGCTGTGCACACGCCGCCAGGAAGCGTGCCAGGCCGCCGGCGCCGGCGGGCGAAACGCCCTGCTCCAGCATGGCCTGCAAGGCAGGCACGGCGTCCACGCCACGCGCGAGCAACGCGAACATCGGCGTGTCGGTGCAGGCATCGAGCGCGTCATGCGAGGCTCCGTGCTGCAGCAGCCAACTGACCGCGCGCGGATCCAGTGCCAGTTCCGGATCGTGCAGCAGCGCGCCCAGTTCGTCAGGGCGACACAACCGGACCAGCGCCTCCAGGCCGTCCAGATTGCCGAAGCCCAATGACTCGCGCAGCAGTTCCAACGGCGGACGGTCAGGCAGCAGCGACGCCCCGCCTTCGCTGCCTTCGGCGGCCGCGAGGCCGTCGCTGACCGCAGCGGGCAGCGGATACGCGGGGTCAAGCATGCTGACGATGGCCCAACGGCCCGCTTCGGCAGCGCTGTCCACCGCGCGTCGTGCCACGGGATCTGCCAGGTCGGCGACCAGACCCAGGTCCAGCAGGCGACGGACCAGCTGCGGCGGGACGTCCGTCGCCATCGCGGCCAGCATCAGCGCGTTGCGGCCGTCACCGTCCACCGCCGCCAGGTCGGGCTTGTGCGGCAGCAGGTGTTCCAGCACGGCGGCACGACCGCCTGCGGCAGCCTCCAGCAGCGGGGTGCGGCCCAGGGCATCACGCGCTTCCAGGTTGGCTCCGGCCGCCAACAGCGCATCGATGATGGCCGAGTGGCCTGCCAGCGCCGCTTCATGCAGCGCGCTGCGACGCTGGGCGTCACGCGCATCAGCGCGCGCCTTGTGCTTGAGCAGCAGCTGGACGCCCGCGGGATCATCATCGTCGGTGGCCGCAGCGGCCAGCAGCACCGGAATGCCTTCCACGGGCTCGGCCCGCGCGCCGCGTTCCAGCAGGAAACGCGCCAGCCGCCAGTTGCCGACCTGACAGGCCACGGCCAGCGGTGACCAGCCTTCATTGTTCAGTGCGTCGATTTCGGCGGCGGCGTCGCGCAGCAGCGCGGCCACCCCGGGATCCGAGCTGCGCGCGGCATGGTGCAGGGGCGTATTGCCATCGGCGTCGGTGGCGCGCGAATCCGCGCCATTGGCGAGCAGCGTCATCACCGCTTCGGGACGACCGTGCCAGCTGTCACGGGTCGCCGCCAGCAGCGGCGTCATTCCCTTGTGCGGTGCATTGACGTCGACGCCACGGGCGATCAGTTCGCGCAGCAGCCGCAGGTCTGGCAGCACCGCGGCCAGCACCGGAAGATTGCGTTGGTCGCGCCATTGCGGGTCCGGCGCAGCACGCGGGTCCGCGCCGGCCTGCAGCAGCTGCAGCGCGCGCTCGATGCGGCCATGTCGCGCCGCTTCGTAGAGGGCCGGGCCCAAGGCATCGGCCTGCATGGGCTCCAACGCCGTGGGCACGGGGTCGACCCTGGACTCGTTTGCTTCCCACGCGGTACGCAGCGCATCCGTGTGGGTCGCCGGGGCCACGCGCCCCGCGCCGGCCGGCGCGATCCGCTGCAGCATCAGGTGAAGCAGCGGCGACAGCAGCACGATGGCAGCGACGGCAGGCCAGCGCAGCGCCGCCGGCAACAGGGCCGGCCACGCTGGCAACACGACAAGCGCACTGATCGCCAGTACCAGGGCCGCAACGGCCAGTCCGCGCCACGCGCCAAGGTCGCGGCCGGACAGGCCTGCCCCATGCCGCTGCAGGCCACCGGCCAGACGCTCCACGTCGCTCCACAACGGCCAGGTACGCCAGACCGCAAGCAACGCGACCCCCAGCAGCACCGCCAGTCCCAGCGCGGCGGCCAGGCTGCCGCTTTCACGCAGCGCAGCCAGGGGCCAGGCCATCAGCAGCGCCAACACCGCAGGGCCGGCCAACCACAGCGCCAACAGCGCGGGAACCTCTTCGCGCAGCACCTGCGGCACGGCGCGCGGTACGCGGCTGCGACGGGCCCATGACACACCCAGCGCATACACCGGCTGCGCCAGCGCCGCCAGCACCGCGCCGGGGATACCCCCGATGGCGGCACCCAGCGACAGCAGCGCGCCCAGCCCCAGGGCGCCGTATACCTCGCGCGGCCTGCGGTCAGTCATTGTGGCGCGGCATCATGCTGGTGATGCTGGGCGGCACCTGCAGGTAGAACCCGCGACTGGCCAGCTCGGCACGCACCAGCGCCGCGTCGGCGCGGGCAAGGCGGCGATCTTCGGTCAGCGCGACTTCCATCACCAGATCGAGTTTTCCCAGCGAGGCAGCCAGCGGTGCAGGCAGCACAGCGAAGCCATCACGCTCGGCGAGATAGACGTAGGTGTCGTCTTTACGGTGGCTTTTGTAGACGTAGGCTTGCATGCTTTCAGGTTTTACCCTTTAAGACATGATTGTGTCGGAAACCCGTCACGGGCGGAAGGCGTCACAGCCCCGACAGCGCCACCGCGGCGAACTTTCGTGCACCGGGTTCATCATTGTCCGCAGGCCGTTCAGGCTGCCGAGGCGTCGAAACGCGCAAACACCAGCGACGTATTGATGCCGCCGAAGGCGAAGTTGTTGCTCATCACGTGGTCCACCTGCAACGTACGGCCGTCGCCGATGATGTGGTCCAGCGCCGCACAGCGGGGATCCGGGTCTTCCAGATTCAGGGTGGGGGCGAACCAGCCGCTGCGCATCATCTCGATGCTCACCCACGCCTCGAACGCGCCGCACGCGCCCAGCATGTGGCCGACGTAACTCTTCAGCGAACTGATCGGTACGGCGCTGCCGAATACCTCGGCGGTCGCCTGGCTTTCGGCGATGTCCCCGTGCTCGGTCGCCGTACCGTGCGCGTTGATATAGCCGATCCGTGCAGCGTCCAGCCCCGCATCCTCCAGCGCCAGGCGCATCGCCTGGGCCATGGTCGGGCTGCTGGGCTGGGTGACATGCTGGCCATCGCTGTTGCTGGCATAGCCGCGCACCTCGGCCAGGATCGTGGCACCGCGTTCAAGCGCGTGCTGCAGATCCTCCAGCACCAGGGTGCAGGCGCCTTCACCCAGCACCAGGCCATCGCGCCCGGCATCGAACGGACGCGGCGTGGTGGCTGGGGCCGCGTTGCGTACGCTGGTGGCGAACAGGGTGTCGAACACCGCCGCGGCGGTCGCATCAAGTTGTTCGGCACCGCCGGCCAGCATCACGGTCTGTCGCCCCGCGCGAATGGTTTCGTACGCTTCGCCCACCCCTTGGCTGCCGGATGTGCAGGCACTGGAGGTGGTATGGATGCGCCCACTGAGACCGAAGAACACGCCGATGTTGACCGGCGCGGTGTGGCTCATCATCTTCAGGTAGGTGGTGGCGGTGATGCCCTCGGTGCTGAAGCTGCTGAGCATCCGGCCGAACTCGCCCACCGCTTCATGGCTGCCGGAAGACGAACCGTAGGACACCCCGGTGCGTCCACCCCGCAGCACCGGGTGGTCGATCAGTCCGGCCTGCTGCAGGGCCAGCTCGCTGGCGCGCACCGCCATCAAGGCGACCCGTCCCATCGAACGGGTGGTCTTGCGGTTGTAGTGCGGTGGCAGCTCGAAAGGCGCGGCAGGCGCAGCCAGCCGGGTATTCAGCCCTTCATAGACATCCCACTCCGGCATCGCGCGTACGGCATTGCGCAGTGCGCGCAGCCGCGCGTGGATGGTCGCCCAGTCGTGGCCCAACGGACTGATGGCAGCCGCACCGGTCACCACGACGCGGCGCCCGTCACGTGCCATCAGGCAAGCCCGCCATTGACCGAGATCACCTGCCGGGTGATATAGGCAGCGTCAGGGGACAGCAGGAATGCGACGGTGGCAGCGACCTCGTCGGGCGTCCCGACACGACCGGCCGGGATGCCCTTCAAGGCGTGTTCCAGCACGCCGGCATCCAGCATGTCGGTGTCGATCAGGCCAGGGGCCACGCAGTTGACCGTGATGCGGCGGCTGGCCAGCTCGACCGCCAGCGCCTTGCTGGCGCCGATGATGCCGGCCTTGGCCGCGCTGTAATTGACCTGGCCGCGGTTGCCGATCAGGCCGGATACCGATGCCAGCGTCACGATGCGGCCGGGCTGGCGACGGCGCACCATCGGCATCACCAGCGGGTGCAGCACGTTGTAGAAGCCGTCCAGGTTGGTGTGCAGTACCTGGTCCCAGTCGTCTTCACTGAGCGCAGGGAACGCGCCATCGCGGGCGATGCCGGCATTGCAGACGACACCGTAGTAGGCGCCGTGCGCTTCGACATCGGCTTCCAGGGCGGCACGTGCCGCGGCGCGATCGGCGATATCGAACGGGAGTACCCGCGCCTGCCGTCCCATCGCGGTTATCTCATCGGCCACGGCCTGCGCTTCGTCCACGCGGCTGCGGCAATGTACGGTCACGTCGAAGCCGTCGCGCGCGGCGCGCAGCGCGATTGCACGGCCGATGCCCCGGCTTGCGCCGGTCACCAGCACCGCCAGGTTGGCTGTCATGCGGTTCCACTCTCCAGATAGGCCTGCGCGTCAGCGGGCTCGAACACCGATACATTTGCTTCCACCCATGTCTCCCCGCCCGCGTCGATCCGGCAGGCGAACATGCCCAGGCCATTGTCACCCATCAGTTCGCGGCGCGCGTACACCTCCAGCCGGGCGCCGGCGGGAAACAGATCACGCTGGCTGCTGTAGCGGCGGCTGCCGAGCAGGAACCCGATCTTCGGTTCGCCGCCATCACGGCGCGCACGGCAGCCGGCCCAGGCCGCGATGGCCTGCGCCATGTACTCGATGCCGATCCACGCCGGCACGCCGTCAGGCCCGGCGAATGCACCCTCCGACGGCACCACCAGGGCGGCATGGATGCTGTCATCGTCCCAGTGCACCAGCTCGTCCAACAGCAGCAGGCTGGCCCGGTGCGGCACGACATGCCGGATGGGATACACGGTCATGCCGCTGTGTTCCGCTGCAGGGCAAGCACGGCGTTGCTGCCGCCGAAAGCAAACGAGCTGCTGAGCATCCGCTGCAGGGGGACCGGTGAACAGTCGCCCGGGGTGACCAGCCTGAGTGCCGGCAGGTCCGGATCGATATCGCCGTCATACCAGTGCGGCGGCAGGCGATTATCGGGATTGTCGACCAGCGCGATCCAGCACAGGGCGGCTTCAATGGCACCGGAGGCACCCAGCGCGTGGCCGGTGAGTGGCTTGGTCGAGCTGGCCGGCACCGTGCTGCCCAGCACGCCGGCCACTGCCCGGGATTCCATCGCATCGTTGTGCCGCGTGGCGGTGCCATGCAGGTTGATGTAGTCCACCTCGTCCGGTGACCACCCTGCACGTTGCAGTGCCTCGAGCAGCGCAGCCGTGGCGCCGGCGCCGCTGGGGTCAGGCGCGGACATGTGGTGGGCATCGGAGCTCTCCCCCCACCCGGCCAGCTGCACCGGGCCCGGCTCACGGCTGAGCAGGAACAACGCCGCCCCTTCGCCGATGTTGATGCCCGTGCGGTTGCGCGAGAACGGCAGGCAGCGCGTGGCCGAGATCGACTCCAATGCGCTGAAACCGGCGACGGTGAAGTGGCACAGCGAGTCGGCCCCACCGGCAATCACCGCATCGACGACCCCGGCGCGCAGCAGCCGCGCCGCCGAAGCCAACGCTTTCGCACTGGACGAACAGGCCGTGGACAAGGTCCATGCCGGGCCGCCGGCCCCGCTGCGATGGCGCACGAACGATGCCGCACTGCCCATCTCCTGCTGCCCGTAAGAGAAGCCGGCAGGCCATTGGCCATCAGACTGCAGCGCACGAAGCGCAGGTTCGGTCTCACCAATGCCGGATGTGCTGGTGCCGATGATCACGGCGACCCGCTCGGCACCATGTCGGCTGATGGCCTGCTTCACCAGCGGTGCGATCTGCACCAGCGCCGCATCCAGCAGGGCATTGTTGCGACCACGAAGCGAGATCGGCAGCGCCGAGAGGTCTGGCAGCACGTCCCGTACGCGCCCCAGCGCGAGGGTGCGCCCGCGCACCACGTCATCGCAGTCGGACAGCCCGCCAGGGGCCGCGGCAAACAGCCCCTTGGCCACGCTGTTGCGGTCTGCGCCCAGGGCGCACACCACACCCAGTCCATTGAGATACACCGCGGCGGTCACGGCAGCGTCTCCTGCGCCGGTGCAGCCGCGCCATCCACCGAACGGATGGTCAATGAGTATCCTTCGCGCAGGTTGTCCAACTGCAGGCTGCCATCGGCATGGCGCTGCAGATGCAGTGCCTCCTGGCCGGCGTGCTGCAGGCGGCGATGTTCACCATCGTCGGTGACCGTCCACTCGGCCGGCAATACGGCGGCGATGGCGGCGGTGGGCCAGAGTGCGAACTGCAGATCATCCAGCACCCGTTCGGCACGCACCTGGCGTGGCAGCCACGGGGCGCGCTGTTCGTCCAGGTGCTGGCCATCCCAGCGCACGCGGAAGCCGGTCTGGCCCATTGCCTGCACCAGCAGTTGCACCTGCGCGTCGTCGGCCTCCAGCAACGCATCCAGATCACGCTCCACCCGGCCGAAGCGGAAGTGGAGTTGCTGCTGCAGCGCGAGGGTGCCCTGCAGGCTGGCCGGCGACAGCCGCAGCGGCGGCAGATCGCCACCGGGCCGCGTGGGCCGGCCGGCGCACGCGGCAAGCGCGGCGAGTACGGTCATTGCCGCCAACAGGCGCAGGGCCGGGCGAACGCAGCGCATCCAACGCATCAGGTGGACTCCTTTGTTTCATGCACACCGGCGGGCCGGAACAGCGGTGACAACAGCCAGACCAGGCCGATACCCAGCAGCAGGGTAAGGCCGAAGGCACGCAGCGCCGGCGTGGCCGACAGCCCGAGCAGTCCGAAGGACAGCCACGTACTGGCCGCACCCACGCAGACCGCCACCCACGCACTGGGGTCACCCCGATGCTCCAGCAGGAAGATGCCGTAATCGATGCCCATGCCCAGCAGCAGCATCAGGGCGAGCACATTGAACAGCTGCACGGGCTGGCCGATCAAAGACAGCAGGGCGACGGTGAGCGTCCCCGCCAACAACGTCGGCACCATCACCCGCCACGCATCGCGACGATAGCGCCACCACAACGCGGCGAACACCAGCGCAATGCCTGCCAGCAGCATGACGCTCATCAGACTGCGGTAATGACCGAGCAAGCGCGAGAAATCATCGGTGCGATCAACCCAGCGCACGCCGTCCAGTCCCGCTCCGGCACCCTGCAGGTCGCGCAGCGCCTGCGGCTGCGACAGGTCATCCACCAGCACCACGCTGGCGACCCCGTCGCCCAGCCGGCCCAACCACAAGGGGCGGACCGGCAACGACGCCGGAGAGGCCACGAAGCCTTCGATGGTCATCGGCGCCGCAGTGAACGCCGGGCGCTCCAGCGTTTCGCCACTGACCTCCGCCACGGCCCGCAGCACGCCCGCCTCGATGCCACGCGTCAGTGCGGCATCGGCGTGCTGCTGCGCCGCTGAAGGCAACCAGTCGCTGATCGCGCGATGACTGCCGATGCGGCCGTCGTGCTCCAGCGCGCGCAGCCGCCGGGTCAGGGCCTCTTCGCGTTGCAGCAGCTGTTCGGCATCTCCCCCCTGCACCAGGAAGAACTGCGCGGGGCTGGGCATCCCCAGCAGCCGCGAGATACGGATCTGCTGCTCCATCAATGCCGGAGGCGAGGACTGCAGGCTGCGCAGGTCATCGTCCACCTTCAACCGGGTCATGCCCGCAGCGGACAGCACCACCAGACCGACCAGCACCAGCAGCAGGCGTCGCCCGGCAAGCCGTGGCCAGCGCTGCAGCGTGCCGCCAAGCCAGCGCGAAAAACCGGTCTGCCGCACTTGGCCACCGTCCAGCCACGGAAACCACAAGATCACCGTCACGAACGCAGCGGACAATCCGACCACCGAGAACAGTGCCATCTGCCGCAGCCCCGGGAACGGCGCCATGGCCAGCGCCAGGTAAGCCAGCGCACTCGTCAGCAGGGCCAGCCACAGGCCCGGCAGCAGGTGCCGCAGCAGGGTCCAACGGCTCTCACGTGGGGCCGCCTGGCGCGACGCGAACCAGTGGATGCCGTAGTCCTCGGCAACGCCGACCAGCGAGGCACCGAACACCAGCGTGAGCAGGTGCACCTTGCCGAACACCAGCACGGTCACGGCCAAGGCGACGCCACACCCCACCAGCAGCGACACCGCCACCAGCAGGATCGGCCGCAGCGAGCGGAACGCCAGCCAGACCAGCAACAGCACGGCCGCCAACGAGCCCCAGCCGATCGTATTGATCTCCCGGTTGGCCTGCACGGCGGCTGCTTCAGCATGCAACGGAACACCGGCATGCAGGATTTCCAGCCCGGGCGCCGCCCCACGTGCTGCCGTGCCCGCGCGCTCCAGCAGCGCGTCGATATGCGGCTCGCCATCCAGCTGGAAGGCGGAATCACGGGTATCGAAACGGAGCACCGCCCAGTGCTTGCCATCGGCCTGCACCAAGCCATCGTCGCCCAGGCGCAGGCCTGCCGCCTTGGCCTGCTGTTGCCACCATGCCGGCCACAGCGCCAAAGGGTCCTGCAGCCACGCCGTCAAACGCGGACCGCCCATCGGCCCGTACAGGGACGCAAGCGCCTGCCCTGCCAGATCGTCGGCGCCGGTCTGCTGCAGCTGATCGCGCTGGGCTGGCGTCAGCAGGCGATCCCGGTACGGGGCGTAGAACCCGCGTGCCTGGTCGAACCACCCGTCCATCGCACCGGCAGGCCGCAGCAGGCCGCTGTCCGCATCGTCGGCCATGGCCTGCGCGAATGCCTCCTGCGCACGCAGAGCGGCTGCGCTGTCATCGCTGCCCAGCAGCACCACCACGTCGCGCGAGTTCGCATCGGCGATGCGCCGGGTGGCATCGGACAGCAGGCGATCGTGGGCGTCCTGCGGGAGCATCGCCAGAATGTCGGTGTCGATCGGTGGCTGCTGGCGCCACTGCAGAGCCTGCTGCACACCCAGCGCCAGCAGCACCAGCAGCCACGCCAGGGCCAGCCAGCGCCAGGCGCGGTGTGGGCTGGCGGCCGCGGCCGCGCCAGGGCGCATGTCAGTCAAGGCGCGCGGCCTCTTCAGCGCTCAGCGTGGCCGGCGTTTCGGTCAATGCGCTGAAGGTGATCAGGGTGCGGTCATTGCCCGCTTCCACGATCTCCACGTCACGTACGTAGCGGTCACCGCGCAGCCGCAGCGAGGTGAATGCCTTCGCCAGCATCGCCGACTTCGGCGTGAGCTGCAGCGTCCAGCCCGCCCCTTCGCGCCGCGCATCGACATTGAACTGGCTGGACAGTGCCTGCACGTCACCGCTCATCAGCGCGAACAGCGTGGCGTTCACCGAGCGCATTGCCGGTTGCTCGCGTGCATCGAGTTCCACGCGGGTGCTGCCATCGGCCTGCCGGCTGAGGATGCGGTCGGCGGTGATGACCATCTCCGAGGGGAACGGCTTCAGGGTGGACCAGATGACACCGCGCTGGTGCGCCACCACGAAGCGCCCCTGCGACTGCAATGGATTGCGGAATCCCGCCACCTGCTTCTGCTGGCTGAAGCTGCCACGCAGCACGGCAGGACGCGCGACATCCCGGGTGATCGATTCGATGACCGCGTCGGCCGCGCTGGTTGCCGACGCCAGTAGACACAGCGACACCACCGCCAACAGACGGAGCGGAGCGAACAGTTTCATGGTGCGGATACTCCCAGCTTCTGCCACAGGATCGGGGGACACAGGTACTGCATCTCACCGCTGTCAGCGGCGACGGCGACCTGGATGGTATGGGCGCGGGTCAGGCGCTCACCGCTGAGCGCATCGAAAATCTCGTAGGTGATCTTCAAGCGGTTCTCCCACTCCACGATGCGTGCCACCACGCGCAGCGCCTGCTGGAAACGCAACGGCCGGATGTACTTGACCCGCGCGTCCACCACCGGCCACAGGAAGCCGGACGCCTGCATCTGCGGGTAGTCGTAATCATGCCGCTGCAGCAGCGCGCAGCGGGCGATCTCGAAGTACTTGAAATAGTTTCCGTGCCAGACCACCTGCATCGGGTCGCAGTCGTGGAACGCGGGCGACAGGGCGATTTCTTCCGTCAGATCATGCATCGGCATAGATCGCCCACGCGCGTCCGCGGATGTCCTGCAGCAGCTGGCGCAGCTCGCCGTCCAACGCGCGATCTTCTTCGACCAGCGCGATGCGCCCGACGAGATCGGTATTCATCGCATCCAGCGCACCCTGCAGCTGCGCCTGCAGGCCGACCCGCTGGCGCAGCGCCACCGCCTGACGCGCCGCGATCAGCATTGCCGCCACCACCTGCTCCACCAACTCGATCACGCGCAGGCAGTCACGCGCGGCGATGGTGCCCATGCTGACCTTGTCCTGGTTGTGGCATTCCGTGGAACGCGAGAACACCGAGGCAGGCAGGGTATTTTTCAGCGCCTCGGCCGTCCACGCCGAGACACTGATCTGCAGCGCCTTCAGCCCGTGGTTGATGGCCGCGCGCGGCCCCGTGGCGGCAGACAGGTTGGCCGGCAGGCCATGGCTGTAGCGTGCATCGACCAGCAGCGCCAGCTGCCGGTCCAGCAGGTCGGCGATGTTGGCCACGGTGTTCTTCAAGGTATCCATGGCCAGCGCGATGTGACCGCCATAGAAGTGGCCACCGTGCAGCACGCGCTCTTCGTCCGGGTCGATCAGCGGGTTGTCGTTGGCGCTGTTGAGTTCGGTTTCGATCAACTGCCGCAGGAATGGCAACGTATCCTCCAATACGCCGATCACATGCGGGGCACAGCGCAACGAATAGCGATCCTGCAGTCGCTGCGCGTTGCGCGGCGGCCGCTCGCTGTGCAGGTCCGCGCGCAGGCGGGCGGCGATGCGTGCCTGGCCCGGATGCGGCTTGGCCGCGAACAGGGTCTCGTCGAAATGATGGGCGTTGCCATCACTGGCCAACACGTTGAATGCCGTCAAGCGGGTCGCCAGGCGGCTGAGATAGTCTGCACGGTGCCAGGCCAGGCAGGCCAGCCCGGTCATCACCGCAGTGCCATTCATCAACGCCAGGCCTTCCTTCGGTCGCAGCCGCAGCGGCACCATGCCGATCCGCGGCAGCACTTCGGCCGCAGGCTGCACGCGTCCTTCGAACAGGACGTCGCGCTCCCCGCACAGCACGGCCGCCACGTAGGACAGCGGGGTCAAGTCACCGCTTGCGCCGACCGATCCTTCCGCCGGGATGCGCGGCAGCACGTCGTGCTGGAGCAGCGAAGTGAGCCCTTCCAGCAGCGCCACGCTGGTGCCGGACATACCTTGTGACAGCGAGGCGAGGCGAGCCGCCAATACGGCCCGGGTTTCCTGTGCATCCAGGAAACGACCCAGCCCGCAGCCGTGGTAGGTGTACAGGTGATGCGGCAGCTCGGCGACCAACGAGGGCGGGATCACCGTCGTGCACGAGTCGCCGTAGCCGGTGGTGACGCCATAGATGACCCCGTCCTCGCGCAGCAGGCGGTCGAGGAAATCGGCACCGCGCTGGATGCGCGCACGGAAAGCCGGTGCATCGCTGAGCTCGGCACGTGCACGCCGGTCTGCCAGCGCGACCACGTCTTCGATGGTCAGCGCAGCGGCGCCGAAGTGGCAGGAAGGGGAAAGATCAGTCGGCATCAGGTGCCTGGTCCCAGAAAGGAAAGAAGTTGAACCAATCCAGCGGTGACTGGGTCACCTGCTGTTCCAGCCACTGCGCATAGCGGTGGGCGCAGTCCTGCAGTGCGGCGTCGCGTGCCCCGCGGGGCAGGCTGATGCGCTCGGCGAACAGATCGAAGCGAACGCGATAACCGTCGCCGTGGTGCAGGCACGACAGGGTATAGACCGGGCAACCCAGCGCCGACGCCATGACATAACCGCCCACCGGGAAGGGCGCGCGGTGTCCCAGGAAATCGGCATGCGCCACCCGCTCGCTGTTTACCGGCACCCGGTCACCCACGATGGCGACGAAGCCACCCGCGGCGACCCGACGACCGAGCGCCATTGCCATTGCCGGGCCCACCTCGGTCACCTGCAGCAGTTCTACCGATGCCAACGGATCCAGGCGCGCCAACAGGCTGTTGAAGCGCTGCGCATGCTTGGTGTGGACCAGCACGGTGAGGTGCAGTCCCGGCACCTTTTCGGCCAATACCTGGCACAGCTCCAGGCAGCCTACGTGCGCGGTCAGGAACACGCCTCCTTCGGCACGGCCGATGCGCTGCAGCGCCGCGTTGTCATGCAACTGCAGCTGCTGCGCCGGATAACGGCGTCCCAGCGCCAGCAGCTTGTCCAGCATGGTGTCGCCGAACAGGGCGAAGTGGCGCAGGCTGTCACGCCAGCCGGGCGTGTGGCCCAATGCCCCGGTGTGGGCCTGCAGGCGCTGCAGGTACTGCATCGAGGCACGCCGCGCCAGGCCGTTTCCCAGCCAGTGGCAGGCCACCGCTGGCCATGCGCCCATCCGGTAGGGCCAGCGTCCGAGCCAGCGGTGCACCCAGCACAGCAGCAGCACGCCGCTGACGGATGTGCGCTCGCCGATGTCCGCCCAGTGCGGCGCCGGTCGGGCGGCCATCAGCGCGTGCCTCGCAGGCGGCGACGCAGCAATCGCGGCGCACGCCGCAGCATGCCGCCGAACAGCCGCGCGTGCATGCCACTGATACGCACGTTGTCGCGCCATACATCGAAATGTGAAACGCCGTCGCGTGGGTAGGTCACCGGCGTCGCCAGGTGCAGCACCGCGATGTCACGCCAATACAGCCGCACCAGGATCTCGGTATCGAAATCCATGCGGCGGCCAATGGTTTCCTCGGCCATCAGGCGGATGACAGGCGGCAGCGGGTACACCCGGAAGCCACACATCGAATCACGCAGATGCAGCGAAAGCGTGTTGATCCACACCCACACATGGGTGGCGTAGCGGCCGTACAGGCGGATCTTCGGCACCGTTTCATCGTAGGCCGGAATGCCACAGATCACGGCGTGGGGATGCGCCTGCGACAAGGCCACGAAGCGTTCGAGCTCCTTGGTGTCGTGCTGGCCATCGGCGTCGATCTGCAGCACGTGGCTGTAGCCCAGCCGTGATGCCTCGCGGAAGCCGGCCAGCATGGCGCCGCCCTTGCCTTCGTTGCGCGGCAACCGCAGCAACCCCACTCCATCGCCCGCGCTGAGCGCACGCAGCACGGAAGCACAGGCGTCGTGCGAGCCGTCATCGACCAGCAGGCAAGGCAGGCCGGCAGCGCGGATGCCTGCCACCACCTCGACGATGGCGTGTTCGTGGTCGTACACCGGCACCACCACCAGCAGGGCATGGTCAATGGCAGCGGACGGGGATTCAATCGGCATCGGCGAACACTACTTTGCCACTGGCATGGATGCCGTGACCGGAGCTGAACCGGAATGCGAGCATACGGCGCGACGCGTCCCAGTCCAGTTGCAGCAGGAGGGTGTCACCCGGGCGCGCCACCCGCTGGAACTTCAGCGCGTCGATACGCACGAAGCGCGCCGGCAGGGCGAACACCGTCTGGGCCAAGCGGATCGCCCAGTCGACCTGGGCCACTCCGGGCAGCACCGGCACCCCGGGGAAGTGCCCATCGAACGCACGCAGATCGGGTTGCAGGGTCAACTGCGCGCTGGCCGAGGCCGGTCCACGCTGCAGCCACTGCACCGGCGGCAGGTCCACCTGCTCCGGCTGCTCCGGCTGGAACAACGACAGCAGGGCGGCCTGGGTCGTCTTGCCCTGCGCATTGAGGGGCAGTGCATCGACGAAGCGCCAGCGCCGTGGCCGCGCGACGGCGTCGTGGGCATCGGCAAGGGCGTTGGACAACTGACGGCCGGCGGCACGGCGGCCGGCCTCGTCAGCCTGCAGCAGGCGGGTATCGCGCGGCACCACCACGGCGGCCAGCTGTTCGCGTTGGCCCGGCAGCAGCAGCACGCGGACGTCGGCGACGGCGGGGTGGGCGCGGAGCGCATGTTCCAGCGCGTCCAGCGACACACGCCGCTCTTCCACCTTGACGATGCGGTCGGCGCGACCCAACAGGCGGAAGCCGCCCTGCGCGTCAGCCTCGGCACGATCCTCGCTGCGCCACCAGCCGCCATCGGGCAGGTGCGCGGAGGCAACCGCCAACTGGCCCTCGTCGATCCGCCACTGCACGCCCGGCAGCGGCTGCCACGCGCTGGTCGATGCATCACCGCCACGCCAGGCAATGCCGCCGGTCTCACTGCTGCCGAACACCTCGATCGGCACACGGTCCAGCAGCGCGCGGACATCGACGGCCGCCTGCGCAGGTAGCGGCCCACCGGAGGAGAACACCGCGCGCAGATGCGTGCGCGCAGCGCGCCAGTCCAGTTGCGCCGGCAGCCGTTTCAGGTGGGCAGGCGTGGCAACGAGCACGCTCGGCCCGGTCGACAGCGCCGCCACCAGGTCTTCGTGAAAGAAGCGCCGTGGCAGGATCGCCCGGCCCGCCGACAAGGGCCACAACACCCGGAACAGCAGGCCGTAGATGTGTTGGTGTGACACGGTGCCGTGTACCTGCGCACCCTCCAGGAGCGCACCAAAGGCCTGCTCCAGCGCACCCACTTCGCAGGCCAGCTGGTCCAGGCGTTTCTCGATCGCAACCGGCGCCCCGGTGCTGCCGGAGGTGAACACCACCAGCCGACAGGCGCGTTCGTCCAGGATGATCGGCGCGATGGCGTCGGCCCCCACCGCAGACTGGGCCAGCGGTTGCCAGTGCAGGTCGACGTCACCGGCAACGCCGTCGACCTGCGGCCGCAGCGCCTGCAGCGTGGCCGGCAGGTTGTCGGAAGGCAGGTATACGCGCTTGCCCGCTGACCACGCGCCCAGCAGGGCAGCGGCGAACGCAAGGCTGTCATCGAAGTACAGGGCCCAGTCGCGTCCTCCCGCCTGCGAGAACGCCACGCGCCACGCCGCCACCCGGGCCAGCAGCCCGGCGTGGTCGATACGATCCGCACCGGCACCGCCAATCGAGCGGTCCGGCCGCGCCGGGCCCAGCAGCTGGTGCAGCGGGATCCACTCAGCCATGGCCATGTGCCGCCTTCACCCGGCGCCTCACCGTCCACTCCACCGCATGCAGCACGCCCATCAGCAGATAGGCCAGCAGGCCGTTGTACAGCGCCCAGGTCGCATCGGACGCCCACAGCGCGGTGGCCAGCGCCAGACCGCCATTGATGACGAAGAAACCGCACCACACCTGGGTGACCCGCCGGGTGTAGACGATGGCAAACGGGGGCAGCTGGGGTTCCTGCATGCGCGCAAAGCGCTCGGCCATGCTCGGTGGCCAGCGCAGGCTGGCCAGGAACACCGCCAACAGCACCGCATTGACCAGGGCCGGATACAGCTTCAGCGGCAAGGCCTGGTTGCCCAGCAACGCCACCGCGGCCAGCAGCCCGGTGCCCGCAGCGGCCCACATCCACACCGCTTCACGGCTGCCGAGCGCGCGCAACACGGCCAACGCGAACAGCAACAACGACAGCCAGCGCGGCTCGAAGCGCCCCATCGCGGCGTACATCAGCAGCGGGTACGCCAGCGATACGGCGACGAAGGCGACTTTGCGGAAGGAGGGCACGGCGGCGGTCCGCAGCGCGCGGTCAGGCGGCGGCCTGGTCGGGCAGCAGGCCATGAACGACATCGACCACGTCCTGCACGGTGCGCACGGCCTTGAAGGCATCGGGCTGCAGGTTGCGGCCAAGCAGTGGCTTCAGCTGCACGATCAGGTCCACCGCGTCGATGCTGTCGATGTCCAGGTCTTCATGCAGGCGGGCGCCCGGCACGATGAGCGCCGGCTCGATCTCGAACCCGGCGGTCAGCAGCTGGGCGATGTGGTCGAACAGTTCGGTCTTGGTCATGGCGATACCAGAGAAGGTCACGCGCGGCTGCTGGCGACGAAGGCGGCAAGCGCCTGCACGCTGCCGAAATGGCGGCGGGTTTCTTCGGAGTCGGCAGACAGGCTGACGCCGTACTGCTTCTGCAGGGCCAGGCCCAGTTCCAGTGCATCGATCGAATCCAGGCCGAGGCCTTCGCCGAACAGCGGCGCCGTCGTATCGATGTCGTTGGCGGAGATGTCTTCCAGCGACAACGCGGAAATGATCAGCTCCTTGATCTCGTGCTCAAGTTCCTGCACGGGGCAGCTCTCCACAGGGTTGGAAGTAACGGGTGAGATGGTCGGTGACGCGGCGCGCGGCCAGGGATTCCCCTCCTGCCACAGCGACGTCGTCGACAAACGTACCGATCGGAACGTCCTCACCGACCTCCAGCGAGACATGGAAGCGACGCGGGGGCACACGATACCATTTCCCTCCCTTTTCCAGCGTCGGCGGGGTACAGCGGATCCGTACCGGGGTGATGTCCAGGCCGCCACGCACGGCGATGTTGGCCGCCCCGCGGCGCAGCTGCAGCGGGTGGCCCGGCGTGCTCCGGGTGCCTTCCGGGAAGATCACCAGGCAGCCCCCCTCCCGTACGGCATCGATGCCGGCCTGCACCAGGGCGGGCCCGTCATCGTTGACGATGTAGCCGGCGGCCCTGACCGTCCCGCGCATGAACGGGTTGCGCGCCACCGCCCGTTTGACCACGCAGTCCGCGTCCGGCAGCAGCGCCACCAGCAGCACCACGTCGATCAGGGTGGGGTGGTTGGCGAGCACCAGCAGGCCCTTGCGCTGCAAGCGGTGGGCGCCGGTGACCTCGAAGGTCATCACGCCGAGGCCGCGCATGATCGCCACGTGCAGCGCGAAACTGCGCTGCACCCATGTGCGGGCCAGTCGGCGCCGACGTGCCGGGGGATGCACCAGCACCAGCAAAGCCGGCGCGACCAGGATGCCGGCGATCAGTCCACCGACGCCGAACAGGGCGAAGCTGAAGCCGGTGGCCAGGGTCCGCCACGCCCGGCCCAACGGGCCGGATCCAAGATCAGCCGACACGCTGCCAGCTCCAGCGCTGGCCATCGATCACCCGTTCGTCGTGGCGCTGGCCGGACAGCAGGAAACGATGCAGGTCCAGCGCGTGCGGCAGCGGGCCGGGCGGATCGTCCTGGGCGGTATCGCCCCGCCATGCCAGCCGCAGTCGGGTGCCCTCCGGCGACGCCGCAGCGATCCGCCAGCACCAGGCGTAGTAAGGCGCCGGCTCGTCGATGAACTCGGCATACAGCTCAGGCAACGGGGGATCGTAGGCAATGATGCGCACCTCTGCCGCGCCGTCGGCCAGCAGGCCAACGGCTTCCAGGCAAGCGGCTTCGACCGTCGCCTTGCCGGCGGCCAGTGCCAGATTGTTGCCGCGGTGACCGCGGGTGATTGAATACAGCGCACCAATGGCGTTGTGCACCGAGAGACCAAAGGTGGTGGGCGACAGGGCCTCATCGGCGACCAGCGAGCGCAGCAGCTCCATCGACCGCTCCACGTCACCATGGCGGCTGGCGAAGATCAACGGCACCGTACTGTCCGCGCCCTGTTCCGGCTCACACCAGCACGCGGCCTGGATCGCCATCCGCCCCAGGCGCTCGATTCGCCGCCGCTGCATGGCGGGCACTTCGGAGAGACCCGGCGTGCCCTCGCCTTCCGGCGGCCACGGCGCCCGCGCCCAGGCCTGCCAGTCACTGCGGGTAGTCAGGCCCGGGGCCCAGGCGGCCCAGTCGACGACGGAAAACTCGATCATTGCGGAAGCGGCAGTCACACGGAGCCGCGCACGCTAGCACGCCCGCTGTCTGCAGACGGTGGCTGGGCCCCGGATCGGACGGGTTCCGGCACCGCTGCGCTCGCCGAGCGTGGCTCGGCGCTACCTGGGGGCCAGCATCGCCTCGCCTGCCGAGAGGATCGCCGCGCATGCCGAAGGGGGTTGCGTGCCGACGGGGTAGCGCCGAGCCATGCTCGGCGAGCGCAGCGGCAAGAAGGCAGGCCGATGGCGACGCCTGCCCCTGCGTCAAAGTGAAGCACAGCGTCATCGGGTCGCATCCCTTCTTAACGGAAACCCACCCAGACTGGTCCGGTATCCCCACCCGCGCCCGGCAGGAGGCGTCACTTGGACGCATTGTTGTTGTCCCGTTTCCAGTTCGGATTCGTGGTCAGTTTCCACGTGCTGTTCCCCGCCTTCACCATCGGCACGGCCAGCTGGCTGGCCTTCATCGAGTGGCGCTGGCTGCGCACGCGCGATCCGATCTGGCGCGAACTTTATTTCTTCTGGCAGAAGATCTTCGCCGTTTCCTTCGGCATGGGCGTGGTCAGCGGCATCGTCATGGCCTTCCAGTTCGGCACCAACTGGCCGCGGCTGACCCAGTTCGCCGGCTCGGTGATCGGCCCCCTCCTGACCTACGAAGTGCTGACCGCCTTCTTCCTTGAAGCCAGCTTCCTCGGGGTGATGATGTTCGGCTGGGGCCGTGTATCTCCCCGCCTGCATTTCTTTTCCACCTGCATGGTGGCGCTGGGCACGCTGGTGTCCACGTTCTGGATCCTGGCGTCCAACAGCTGGCTGCACACCCCGGCCGGCTATGAAATCGTCAATGGCATCGTGCACCCCAGCGACTGGTGGCAGGTGGTGTTCAATCCTTCATTCCCCTACCGCCTCGCACACATGGCGCTGGGCTCGTTCATCACCACCTGCTTCGTGATCGGCGGCATCGGTGCCTGGTACCTGCGGCGTGGCAAGCACGTCGAGGAAGGCCGCCGCATGCTGGTGGCCGCCGTGATTTTCGCGGCGATCACGGTGCCTGCGCAGATCTTCGTCGGCGACATGCACGGCCTCAACACGCTCAAACACCAGCCGATGAAGATCGCCGCCATGGAAGCGCACTGGCACCCGAGCGCGGAAGGCGAAGGCGTGCCGCTGGTGGTGTTCGCGCTGCCCAACGAAAAGGAAGAGCGCAACGATTTCGAGGTGGCGATACCGCGAATGGGCAGCGTCATCCTGACCCATTCGCTGGACGGCACCTTCGAGCCCCTGACGTCGGTCCCGGCCAGCGAGCGACCGCCGGTGACGCCGGTGTTCTTTGCGTTCCGCATCATGGTCGGGCTGGGCACGCTGATGCTGGTGCTGGCATGGTTGTCAGCCATCGCGCTGTGGCGCGGCAAACTACTGCAGTCTGCGTGGCTGCTGCGGGGATGGAACTGGATGCTGCCGGCCGGCTTCATCGCCCTGGTATCGGGGTGGTTCGTCACCGAAATGGGGCGCCAGCCATGGGTGGTCTACGGGCTGCTGCGCACCGCCGATGCGGTGGGACCACAGAGTGCGTGGATGACCGCGCTGTCGCTCGGCGTGTACATCGTGGGCTACGCCTTCGTGTTCGGCTGGGGCATCTGGTACCTGGTGAAGATCCTGCGCCAAGGGCCCAGGCCGTACGAGGACGGGCCGGCGCTGGACGGTGGCAGCCATACCCCGGCGCGTCCGCTGTCGGCCGCTGATGAACCGCTGGAGGAGCGCTGAGATGGAGATGACAACCTGGCTGCCGGTGGCATGGTTCGCGGTGATCGGCTTCGGCGTGCTGATGTACGTGTTGCTGGACGGCTTCGTGCTGGGCATCGGCATCCTGGCCCCGTTCGCCCACAGCGAGGACGAGCTGGACCAGATGATGAACACCGCCGCGCCGATCTGGGACGGCAACGAAACGTGGCTGGTGCTGGGCGGCGCGGGTCTGCTGGCGGCGTTCCCGAAGGCCTATTCTGCGCTGCTGTCGGCGTTGTACCTGCCGGTGCTGCTGCTGGTGATGGCGCTGGTGTTCCGCGGCGTGGCGTTCGAGTTCCGCTTCAAGGCGCACCGTTCACGGCGCCTGTGGAGCGTGGCGTTTGCCGTCGGCTCGGTGCTGGCCACCTTCGCGCAGGGCGTGATCCTGGGGGCCTTGGTGCAGGGACTGGATATCGTCGATGGTGTCTACCAGGGCGGCGCGTTCGGCTGGTTGAGCCCGTTCGCGCTGGTCACCGGCGTCGCCTTGATCGCCGGGTACGCGCTGCTGGGCAGTACCTGGCTGCTGTTGAAGACCAATGGCCCGGTGCAGGCACTGGCACGGAAGATGACGCGGCCGTTGGTGGTGGCCGTGATCGTGGCCATGGGCGTGGTCAGCTGCTGGCTTCCGTTCCTGCAGTCGCGCCTGATGGCACGGTGGTTCAGTGACGGCAATTTCTGGTGGCTGTCCCCCGTGCCGCTGCTGACGCTCGGGGTCGCTTTTGCACTGTGGCGCAGCGCCATCCATCCAAAGCGGGACCTGCCGCCCTTCCTGCTCAGCATGGCGCTGTTCGTGCTCGGCTTTGCCGGGCTGGTGCTGGGCATGTGGCCCTACCTGCTGCCGCCGACGATGACCCTATGGGATGCCGCCGCCCCCGCCTCGTCGTTGGGCTTCAGCCTGGTCGGGTTGGTGGTGCTGTTGCCGGTGATTCTGGGGTACACCGCGTGGTCGTATCGCGTGTTCCGCGGCAAGGTGGAAGCAGGGGCGGGCTACCACTGACCCGGCATCGCGATGCGGAACACAGCCCGCGCTGCGCGCTCGCCGAGCACGGCTCGGCGCTACCGTGCTCGCAGTATCCCGTTGTAGCGCCGAGCCACGCTCGGCGGAATCCCTCCGGCACCGCAATGCCGGACACAGCCCGCGCTGCGCGCTCGCCGAGCATGGCTCGGCGCTACCGTGCCGGCGGCAGGAAGGCTTTGCCTGCCGCGGTGGCATGACCTGTGGGCCAGCCGCCGCGGGAAGCGGGCTGCTACCCTTGGCCGGTTTTCCATCCTTGGTGCCGTCCGCCCATGTTCCGAGTGCTGCCTCTTTCCCTGTTGTTGTCCGCCGCACTTGCTGCGCCGGCGGCGTACGCCGCGCCCACCCCGATCACCATCGAACAGGCCATGGCCGATCCGGACTGGATCGGACCACCGGTCGAGCGGGCATGGTGGTCGTGGAACAGCCAGCAGGTGGAATACCAGCTCAAGCGCAAGGGCAGCGCGGTCCGCGACACCTTCCGCCAGCCGCTTGCCGGTGGCGTGGCGACCCAGGTCGCCGACGACCAGCGCGGCACCCTCGATGTCGCCAACCCGATCTACGACAGCCGCCGCACGCGCATGGCGTTCGTGCGCAACGGCGATGTGTTCGTCCGTGACCTGCGCAGTGGTGCGCTGACCCAGCTGACCCGTGGCAACGAGCGTGCCGCCGGGGTCGACTTCGCCGTCGATGGCGGCGTGATCTGGCGCACCGGGCAGAACTGGTTCCACTGGACCGCCGCCAGCGGCGTCGCCCAGGTGGCCAGCCTGAAGGCAGAGAAAAACCCGACCGATCCCCCCAAGGCCGATACCCTGCGCGAGCAGCAGCTGCGTACGCTGGAAACCCTGCGTCGCGACCGCGAACAGCGCGAAGCCCTGAAAGAACAGGACCAGCGTTGGCGCGAAGCGGACAGCACCCGCGCGCCGGGCCCGGTGTTCCTCGGGGCCGACGTGGAGATCGTCGACAGCGTGCTGTCGCCGGACCTGGTGCACCTGCTGGTGGTGACCAAGCCGAAGGATTTCGAGGAAGGCCGCACCAGCAAGATGCCGCTGTATGTGACCGAATCCGGTTACGAGGAAACCGAAGATACCCGCACCCGCGTTGGCCGCAACGATCCGGAGCCGCATACGCTCTGGCGTGTCGATGCGCGTAGCGGCAAGGTGGAAAAAGTGTCGCTGGATGCACTTCCCGGCATCGGCACCGACCCGCTGGCTGCGCTGCGCAAGAAGGCGGGCAAGGACGCGCTGAAGGGCAACCGTGCGCTGGAGGTGATGAGCGACTTCATGGGCGGCGGCATCCGCTGGAGCGCGGATGGCCAGCAGGTTGCGATCATGCTGCGCGCCAACGACAACAAGGACCGCTGGATCGTCAGCCTGGCCGCTGCCGATGGCCGCCTGCAGACCCGCGACCGGCTGACCGATGAGGCGTGGATCAACTGGGGCTTCAATGATTTCGGCTGGATGGCCGATGGCCGCACGCTGTGGCTGCTGTCCGAAGCATCCGGTTTCTCGCACCTGTACACCCAGTCCGGCAACGGCAAGCCGCAGGCACTGACCGGCGGCAAGTGGGAGACCTCCGCGCCGACGCTGTCCGCCGATGGCAAGGGGTTCTACTTCCTGTGCAACCAGCAGGCCCCGCACGATTACGAAGTGTGCAGCGTGGACGTGGCCAGCCGCCAAGTGCGCGAGCTGACCAGCCTCAACGGCGTGGAAGACTTCACGGTGTCGCCGGATGGCCAGCAGCTGCTGGTGCGTTACTCCGCAGCCTACCTGCCTGCGCAGCTTGCTGTGGTGCCGGCCGGCGGTGGCCAGCCACGCGTACTGACCGATACCCGCAGCGCCGAGTTCAAGGCACGTGAGTGGATCCAGCCGAAGCTGGTGGCGGTGCCGTCCCAGCACGGTGCCGGCGTGGTCTGGGCGAAGTACTACGAGCCGGAGAACAAGGAACCCGGCAAGAAGTATCCGATCGTGATGTTCGTGCACGGTGCCGGCTACCTGCAGAACGTGCACCAGCGCTACCCCGCCTATTTCCGTGAGCAGATGTTCCATAACCTGCTGGTGCAGCAGGGCTACATCGTGCTGGACATGGATTACCGCGGCAGCGAAGGCTACGGCCGCGACTGGCGTACGGCGATCTACCGCAACATGGGCCACCCGGAACTGGAAGATTACAAGGATGGGCTGGATTGGCTGGTGGACACGCAGCAGGGCGACCGTGATCGCGCCGGCATCTACGGCGGTTCGTACGGCGGCTTCATGACCTTCATGGCGCTGTTCCGTTCGCCAGGTACGTTCAAGGCCGGTGCCGCGCTGCGCCCGGTGGTGGATTGGCACAACTACAACCACGCGTACACCGCCAACATCCTCAATACGCCGGACATCGACCCGGAGGCCTACCGCGTTTCCTCACCCATCGAATATGCGCAGAACCTGCAGGACCACCTGCTGATCGGCCACGGCATGATGGATGACAACGTGTTCTTCCAGGATTCGGTGAACCTGAGCCAGCGCCTGATCGAACTGCACAAGGACAACTGGTCCATCGCACCGTATCCGCTGGAACGCCACGGCTACACCCGCGCCGATTCGTGGCTGGACCAGTACAAGCGCATCCTCAAGCTGTTCAACGAGAACGTGAAGTGACCCCCGCCGCGGCGACGATACGGATCGTCGCCGCGGTGATCGATGATGGGCGTGGCAACGTGCTGGTGGTGCGCAAGCACGGTGCCACCGCCTTCATGCAGCCCGGTGGAAAGCCGGAGCCGGGAGAGACGCCGCTGCAGACGCTGGCGCGTGAACTGCGCGAGGAACTTGGCGTGCAGCTGCTCGCCGACTCCGCTATCGCGCTGGGCCAGTTCAGTGCGTGGGCAGTCAACGAGCCCGGGCAGCGTGTACAGGCCGACGTCTGGTGGGTCCGTGTGGAGGGCGTGCCGCTCGCACAGGCCGAGATCGCCGAGCTGATCTGGATTCCCCTGCACCCACCTCACGGGGTGTGCTTGGCAGCACTGAGCGAAGGCCATATCCTGCCCGCCGCACGTACCCTCTTCGCCACGCGCTGATTTCCAGCGCGCGCCTGCCGCAAGGACACCGGATGTCATCAGCCCCTCCTACCCTCGGCGCTCCCCGCATGACGCCGCCGCGCACGGATTTCGTGCGTCCGCTGGCGCTGACCACGTTGCTGGTCTGCGCGGCGATGGTGCTGTGGTTTCTGTTCCAGGCGCTGCTGGCCTGGCCGCTGGGTGCCAGCCATCCGTGGCAGCTGCTGGTGGACGCCGCGACCGAACATGACTGGCCACGCAGCCTGCGCTGGATGCTGGCACACCCTGTGTTGACCAGCCTGCTGATGGGCGCCGTATGCGTGCCTTCGCTGGTCTCCAGCTGGGGCCTTTACAAAGGCACCCGATGGGGACTGATCAGTTACGTCTGGCTGCTGGTCATCACCGGCATCGGCAATATCGGCGTGGCGTGGTGGCTTGACCGCGTGGCGGCCGCGCTGATCATGAAGCTGGGTGACGCGCCAGTGGTCGAAGAGCTGCAGGCCCAGCGCCTGCTGTTCACCTTCACCGTGCTCGGCAGCTGCGTGCTGTTCGCCGCGCTGCAGGGCTGGCTGGCGTGGCGATTGATGCGTCCGGATATCCGCTCGCGCTACTGACGCCGTTGCTGTTGCCGTTTCCTTTTCTGTTTTTTCCTGGAGTCCCCCATGTCACTGAAGACGCCTGTGCGCCTGCTGCGCGCGTTGCTCCCCTTTGCCCTGCTGGCCGCCACGGGCAGCGTCGCTGCGCAGGACTGCGCGGTGTATGACGACGCCACCTGCGGTAACCAGATGTATACCGCCGAAGCACCGCAACTGCAGCGCTGGTGCGAGCAGGGCACGATGGCCGCGTGCAGCGGGCTGCTGCGCGAGTGGACCAGTGAGGCGCGCAGTGCCGACACGCGCCCGCAGAATGACGACCCGGTGCTGCAGGAACCCGCTGTGTGCAAGGAAGCGGATCCTGCCTTCGATGAGCAGGCGTGCGAGGAGGCAGCCAAGGCGGCCCTGTCCAAGGCGATGGGGATGGCCCTTGTCGGTATCTTCGACCAGCGGCAGATCGTGCTGCCGGCTGCACGCCGGCAGACACTGCAGAAGCTCTGCCTGGCGCATCCGAAAGGGGAGTTCTGCCGCGAGGTCGCGCAGGCGCAGTGGACGGCCGGCAGCTACGACACGGCGCTGGTCGCGCTGAAAGCCGGCTGCGCGGGTGGCGATGAAAGCGCCTGTGAACTGCACGCACCACTGCAGTCACTGGGCACCGCGCCGCAGCCGCTGCCTGCCACTGCGGTCCCCTGCGGCGAGTACCGCAGCGAAGGCGGCCTGCTGGACACGCTGGAGTTCGCTGATGGCGGGCTGGTGGGGTTTGGCCTCGGCGACCACGCCCGGGCCCGGCTGGAAGACGGCGCGATCCGGATCCGCCACGACAAGGGCGGCGACTTCGTGTTCAAGGTGCTGGCCGGTGGGCATCTGGTCGGCATGGACGATTGGACGCAGATGCGGGTCTACCGCCGCGTCGGCGGTGCTGCGCAGTGCAGCCCGGCCGTGGTGTTCAAGGCCGTGCCGCTGCCGCAGGACTGCCCCGGTGCGACCGCTGAGGGCGCGGCGGAGGCCTGTTGCGCGGCGGGGCGGCTGCAGGGCTGCAACGTGCTGGGGAACCAGCTGGCGCTGGATGAGCAGTGGCCGCAGGCTGCTGTTCACTACCAGACGGTATGCCGTGCCGGTGTGCGCGAAGGCTGCGAGAACCTGGTCAGCGCGCAGGACAGCAGTGCCGAGGTGGACGCGCGGGCAGCCCTGGAGCACCTGTGCAAGGCGGATGCCAGCGGCACGGCCGTGGCCTGCGACGTCCTGGCCACGACCAACTGGGACATGATCGCGATGGGCCGGATGCTGCAGGAAGCAGCCGACGACGTGGCCGAACCCGAGGCGCCTGCGCGCACCCGCAACCATAAGCGGTGAGCCACCAGCGGCGATGCGCAGGTCGGTAGCGCCGAGCCACGCTCGGCGAGCGCGCAGCGCGGCCTGCGTCGGGCACCGCAGGGCCTGAGCCACTCCGCCGAGCGCGGCTCGGCGCTACCGTCAGGATGCGGGCCTGCGTCGGGCACCGCGGGGCCTGAGCCACTCCGCCGAGCATGGCTCGGCGCTACCGTCAGGATGCGGGCCTGCGTCGGGCACCGCGAGGTCTGAGCCACTCCGCCGAGCGCGGCTCGGCGCTACCGTCAGGATGCGGGCCTGCAGGGGGTGACGGGCACCGGCTAAACTGCACGGCATGAACGAATTCGACCGCGTACGCGCCTACCTCACCGACCTGCAGGACCGCATCTGCGCCGCCATCGAGGGCGCCGACGGCCAGGCCCGATTCCAGGAAGACCAGTGGCAGCGCGCCGAGGGGGGCGGTGGCCGCACCCGTATCCTGCGCGATGGCGCGGTGTTCGAGCAGGCCGGCATCGGCTTTTCCGACGTGGCCGGCAGCCGCCTGCCGCCTTCCGCATCGGCCAACCGTCCGGAGCTGGCGGGCGCCACCTGGCGGGCCACTGGCGTGTCGCTGGTGTTCCATCCGCTCAACCCCATGGTGCCCACCACCCACGCCAACGTGCGCTTCTTCCAGGCGCAGCGTGATGGTGAGACGGTAGCCAGCTGGTTTGGCGGCGGCTTCGACCTGACGCCGTTCTACCCCTTCGACGAGGACGTGCAGCACTGGCACGGCACCGCCCGCGACCTGTGCGCGCCCTTCGGGCCGGAGCGGTATCCCGCCCACAAGCGCTGGTGCGATGAATACTTCTTCCTGCGCCATCGCAACGAGACACGTGGCGTCGGCGGGCTGTTCTTCGATGACCTGCACGGCGACTTCGAGCGGGACTTCGATTACCTGCGTGCGGTCGGTGATGGCTTCCTCGATGCCTACCTGCCGATCGTGCAGCGCCGCAAGGACACCGTGCATGGCGAGCGCGAGCGCGAGTTCCAGCTGTACCGCCGGGGCCGCTACGTGGAGTTCAACCTGGTCTACGACCGCGGCACGTTGTTCGGGCTGCAGAGCGGTGGCCGCAGCGAAAGCATCCTGATGAGCCTGCCGCCGCGCGTACGCTGGGAGTACGGGTTCGAGCCGGAGGCCGGCAGTGCCGAGGCGCGGCTGGCGGATTACCTGGTGCCGCGCGACTGGGCGTGAGGCAGGGGCGGTAGCGCGGCTGTGGCGGGTGATGGCGGGTGATGGCGGGGGGGAGACAGCTGAAGACAGCCGAAGGCAGCCAAAGACAGCCGACTGAAGTCGGCTCTACCGGTCGGCTCTACCGGTCGGCTCTACCGGTCGGCTCTACCGGTCGGCGCCATCAGTCGGCGCCACCGGTCGGTGCTGCGTACCGGAGCTGGAAATAAAAAGCCCCGCTGACCAGGGGGAGGTCAACGGGGCCGGGGAACGGGTGCTTGGGGAGGAGCCCCCGTTCCAAGATCTTCTCCAGGGGATGGGAGAGATCCACAACAGGCGTTGCGCCTGTTGATGGCTATAAAAGCACTACGAACATTGATGAATCGTGAAGGCGGCCCATTTAGCCTTTGCTGCCCCGTGCAATATTCATCGTTTAGTCAGACTGTCGGCGCAGCAGGCGTATTCAGGCTTCAATGCGCCTCGTCCCAGTTGAGTCCATGGCCCGTGTCGACCACCAGCGGAACCCGCAACTGAGCTGCTTGCGACATGTGTTTGACGACCTCGGTACGCAGCTCGTCGATGTAGCTCGCCTCGCATTCGAAGACGAGTTCATCGTGCACCTGCAGGATCATCTTCGCCGGCGCGGCCGACTCGCGAAGCCAGGTATCCACCTTCACCATCGCCTTTTTGATGATGTCCGCCGCCGTGCCCTGCATCGGCGCATTGATCGCGGCACGTTCCGCGCCTGCCCGCAGCCCCTGGTTGCGTGCGTTGATGTCGTTCAGGTACAGGCGTCGGCCGAACAGGGTTTCCACGTAGCCCTGCTCACGCGCCTGTTGCCGCATCCTCTCCATGAAATCGCGCACGCCGGGGTAGCGGCTGAAGTACAGCGCCACGTAGTCCTGCGCCTGCCCGCGGTCGATGCCCAGGTTGCGCGCCAATCCGAAGGCGCTCATGCCGTACATCAGGCCGAAGTTGATCGCCTTCGCCGCACGTCGCTCGTTGCTGGTGACCTCCTCCAGGGAACGACCGAACACTTCTGCCGCGGTGGCGCGGTGCACGTCCGCGCCCTGTTCGAATGCCCCCACCAGACCGGGGTCGCCGGACAGGTGCGCCATGATCCGCAGTTCGATCTGCGAGTAATCGGCCGCCAATAGCAGCTTGCCCTCCGGCGCGATGAACGCCCGGCGGATACGGCGGCCGTCTTCCGTGCGGATCGGGATGTTCTGCAGGTTCGGGTCCGATGAAGACAGGCGGCCCGTGGCGGCGCCTGACTGGTGATAGCTGGTGTGTACGCGGCCGGTATCGGCGTTGATCATTTCCGGCAGCTTGTCGGTGTAGGTGCTGCGCAGCTTGGCCAGTCCGCGGTACTCCAGGATCACCCGCGGCAGTTCATGCTGCTCGGCGATGGCCTCCAGTGCCTCTTCGTTGGTGCTCGGCTGGCCCTTGGGCGTCTTCACCAGCGCAGGCAGCTTCAGCTCGTCGAACAACACCGCCTGCAGCTGCTTGGGCGAATCCAGGTTGAAGCTGCGGCCGGCCAGCTCGGTGGCCTTCTGCTGGGCGGCCAGCATGCGCGTGGACAAGTCCTGGCTCTGTCGGCGCAGCTCGGCCATGTCCACCTGCACGCCATGGGCCTCGATGCGGGTCAGCACCGGTACCAGCGGCATCTCGATGTCGCGGTACACCTCGTCCAGGCTCGGCACGGCCGCCAGCTGCGGGCGCAGCGCGTGGTGCAGGCGCAAGGTCACGTCGGCGTCCTCTGCAGCGTAGCGGCTGGCTTCGTCGATCCCCACCTGCGAGAACGAAATCTGCTTGGCGCCCTTGCCGGCTACGTCTTCGAACTTGATCGTCGTGTAGCCCAGGTAGCGCTGGGCCAGCGAATCCATGTCGTGGCGGGTGGCCGTGGAGTTCAGCACGAAACTCTCCAGCATGGTGTCGTCGTGGTAGCCCTGCAACGCGATGCCGTGGCGACGCAGCACATGCAGGTCGTACTTGCCGTGCTGGCCCAGCTTCTTCTTCGATGCGTCTTCCAGCGCCGGACGCAACGCATCGAGCACCTGCTGCATCGGCAACTGCGCCGGCGCGCCAGGGTAGTCATGACCCAGCGGGATGTAGGCCGCCTTGCCCGGCTCCACGGCCAGGCTGATGCCCACCAGCCGCGCGCGCATGGCGTCCAGCGCATCGGTTTCGGTGTCGAAGCTGATCAGCTCCGCCTGCTGCAGCCGCTCCACCCAGGCCTGCAGCTGCTGTGGCTCGAGCACGGTCTCATACTCGCCGGGCACCGACAGCGACGGGTCCACGTCAGCGACTGCGGCCTCCTCGCCCGCGCCACGCGCGAAACCCGCCGCGGTGCCGCGCAGGCTTGGCACCACCTCGCTGACGGTAGGCGGCAAGCCCGCGCTGCCTTCCAGTTCCTTCAGTGCCTGGGTGAAGCCGTACCGTGCGTAAAGCTCGCGCAGGTCGTCAACATGGCGCTCGCGCAGCGGCAGGTCCTGCGGGCCGGCATCCAGGGCGACGTCGGTGCGGATGGTCACCAGTTCGCGGTTCAGTGGCAGTCGCTCCAGTGCCGCACGCAGGTTCTCGCCGATCTTGCCCTTCATGCCAGTCGCTGCGGCCATCACGCCGTCCAGGTGCTGGTACTCGGCCAGCCATTTCGCTGCGGTCTTGGGTCCGCACTTGTCCACGCCGGGCACGTTGTCCACGGTATCGCCCATCAACGCCAGCAGGTCGACGATCTGGTCGGCGCGTACGCCGAACTTTTCCATCACCGCCGCGTCGGAATCCATCCGGCTGCCGGTCATGGTGTTGACCAGTTCGATACCCGGCCGCACCAGCTGGGCGAAGTCCTTGTCGCCGGTGGAGATGGTCACCGACAGATCGCGCGCGACGCCCTGCAGGGCAAGCGTGCCGATCACATCGTCGGCTTCCACGCCGGGAATGCGCAGGATGCTGATGCCGAGCGCCTCGACGATCCGGCACATCGGCTCGATCTGGCTGCGCAGCTCATCAGGCATCGGCGGGCGGTTGGCCTTGTACTGGTCGTACAGGTCGTCGCGGAAGGTCTTGCCGGGCGCATCGACAACGAACGCCACGAACGCGGGGCGCTCTTTCAATGTCGACCGCAGCATGTTGACCACGCCGAACAGCGCACCTGTGGGTTCACCCTGCGGATTGGACAGGGGCGGCAGCGCGTGGAACGCGCGATACAGGTAACTGGACCCGTCGATAAGGACTAATCTGCTCATGCGACGATTCTACGCGCCCGTGGCATGCACGGCGCCCACACCGGGTGGGGCATAATCACCGTCCCCGTCCGGCCCCGGAGTCCCGTCCATGAAACGCATGATGCCTGCCACCCCGCTGGTCCTGGCGCTCCTGCTTGCAGGCTGCGCGACGTCCGGCGGTGCCGGCATGCCGCCGGTCGACGTGGCCGGTGCCGAGGTTGCCCAGCGCACGCTGGACAATGGCGACGTGGTGGAGGAATACCGCGTGTCCGGCCAGTTGCGCATGGTCAAGGTAACCCCGGCACGTGGCGCGCCGTATTACATGTACGACCAGAACGGCGATGGCCGAATGGATAATTCCAAGGACGGGGTGTCCCCTGTGTACTGGAAGCTCTACAGCTGGTGATGCCTGCTTTCCTGCGATGAGTACCGCCGACCGCCGCAACGCTGCCCTCGACCAGGTCGCCCTTCGCCAAGGGCTGACCGGCGAACAGCTGGCCGCAGTACAGACTCTTGAGCATTTCGGCTGGCAGCTGCGTTTCGTACGCCGGCCTTTGTTCCGCGAACCCATCCCGGTGCTGTTCGATCGCAGCGGTGAGCGCTATGTGGTGCTGCAGGGTGACGGCAGCCTGGATGAATCGCAGACCCTGAAACTTCGCGACTGAATCGGTGCAGCGACGGACCGTGACCTTTGTCCTGTTGCGGATATATAACAGCGCTTATACATTCACTGCATGTCATTGCCCTCCGCCACCCTCGGTACCCTGGTCCGCCATCTGATCGAGCTGCTCGACGGTGAGGTGGAGTCGGCCTACGTGGCGGCCGGGCTGGATTGGCGGCCCCGCTACACCCCGCTGCTGCGTGCACTGATGCGGTTGGGCCCGGTATCGATCAAAACGCTGGCGCTGCAGATCGGGATCAGCCATTCGGCCGTCAGCCAGACCGTTGCACAGATGCGCGCGGCCCGCCTGCTGGCCCTAAGGCCCGGAGTCGATGCGCGCGAGCGGATCGTCGCGTTGACACCCAAGGCAGTGAAGATGATCCCGGCGCTGCAGCGCCAGTGGGCGGCCACCAATGCAGCCGCCGCCCAGCTGGACGCCGAGCTGTCTTCGCCGTTGTCCGTGCTGCTCGACGAAGCCATCACGGCCCTGCACCAGCGCCCCTATGGCGAGCGCATCGCGGCCGCCGCGGCGACGCTGCCGGACGACGCTTCCACAATTCCCTGACTCAACCGCACCCGAGGATGTACCTGATGGCGATCTCTCTCTGTTCCCGCGTGCACCCGATCCAGCTGGGCGACCAGCGCGTGCTGCGGCCCGGCCGCTTCCGCTGGTTGCGCGCACTCGCCTGGGTGGTGGCGCTGTTCGTACTGGTGGTGATGAGCTCGATGTCCACCGGCCAACTGCTGGGTACCTTGCTACCGAAGACAAGCGGGCCAGCGCAACTGCTGGGCTATGTCGGCTCGGTGCTGGTCGGATTGGGAATCTATGCCTTGGCGGTGCGGTTCGGTGAGGGGCGCCGCCCGTCGGAGATCGCGCTGCGGTCGTTGCTGCCCGAGGTGCTGCTGGGACTGCTGCTCGGTGCGGCGATGTTCGCCGCGGTGATGGCGATCATGGCCGTATGCAGCCTGTACGACATCACGTTTACCGGCCCTGCGCCGGCCTGGATCGCCGCCGGCAAAGCGCTGCAGGCGGGGGTCATCGAAGAGTTGATGCTGCGCGCCATCCTGCTGCGTCTGGTCTGGCGCGCCTTTGGACCTTGGATCGCCTTTGCCGTCTCTGCAGCGCTGTTCGGCTTCGGCCACATGCCCAATCCGAACGCCACCGTCTTTGCTGCGGTCTGCATCGCGCTGGAGGCGGGCATCATGCTGGCTGCGTTCTACGCCCTGACCGGGCGTATCTGGATGTCGATCGGCGTGCACGCCGCTTGGAACTTCACGCAGGGCTATGTCTTCGGTGCCGCCGTATCGGGCAGCGAACTGGGTCCAGCGATCGCACGCAGCACGGCCGTTCCAGGTATGCCGGAATGGCTCACCGGCGGTGCCTTCGGCCCAGAGGCCTCGCTGCCCGGCCTGGCCGTCTGCCTTGCCATCGGCGCGCTGGTCATGTGGCGGGCGTGGCGGATGGGCCGCTTCGCACGATAAAGCCGACGCCAGTGGGCGGACCCCGGTCCGTTGGCGATCAACGGATGACCAGTACCGGCACCGAACTACGGGCCAGTACCTCGGCCGTCTGGCTGCCCAGCAGCACACGTGTCACGCCGCGTCGCCCATGCGAGGTCATCACGATCAGATCGGTGCTGCGCTCGTCAGCAATATCGATCACGCCATCGGCGGCGTAGCGGTCCAGCACGTGCACGGCATTCGCGCGCACGCCGTAGGCTTCCGCCTTGGCGACGGCCGGCTGCAGGATCTTCTGCGCGCTTTCTTCGCGATCCGCCTTGTACTCGGGACTGTTCATGTAGCCCACGCTCCAGCCCATGGCGTCGTACATGCCGACGGCCCATGGTTCGGACACGGTCACGATGTCCACTTCGGCGGACAGGTCCTTGGCCAGTTCGAGCCCTTTCATAAGACCTTTTTCAGCCAGCTCCGAACCATCGGTGGCGATCAGGATGCGTTTGTACATGGCGGGACTCCTTGCGGGATGGGCCAGGTGGGAATATCACCATTACACAGATAATGTGCAGGCCGCGCCTTGAGCTGGATCAGTGCAGTGCAGCATGGCCTGCCCGGCAGGCCGTGGCATGATCGGCCGCATGCGACGAGCTCTGCTGTGGTGTCTGTGTCTCGTGCTGCTGCCGCTACCGGCCGCAGCCGACGACGCGATCCTGGTGTTCACCCGCACCGCCAAATTTCGCCATGAGTCGATCCCGGTCGCCGTGCAGACGCTGCGCCAGCTGGCGAGTGACCAGCACCTGCGTACCGACCACAGCGAAGACAGTAGGATCTTCACTGCGGCCACCCTCGCCCCGTACAAGGCGGTGGTGTTCGCCAATACCACCGGTGATGTGCTCGATGCCCCCCAGCAGGCGGCGTTGCAGGCCTACATCGAAGGCGGCGGCGGGTATCTCGGGCTGCATTCGGCCGCTGACACCGAGTACGACTGGCCCTGGTATGGCGAACTGGTCGGCGCCTGGTTCGACAAGCATCCACCTGGCCTGCAGACGACACACGTCATCCTGGAAGGGGACGCTGTCGAACCCGTGCAATGGACCCTGACCGACGAAATCTACAACTACCGCCGCAATCCGCGGCCTTTCGTGCAGGTGCTGGCGACGGTGGATGAATCCCGTTACGAGGGCGGCAGCATGGGCGAGGACCACCCCATCGCCTGGTGCAGGGCGATGGGCAAGGGCCGCAGCTGGTACACCGGCTTCGGCCACGATGCGGCGGTATACGCCGATGCCAACGTGCAGGCCCTGCTGCGGCGGGGTCTGGCGTACGCCACCGGTATGACGCCTCGCTGCTGACGCTTGGCTATTTCTTCTCGCGCAGCGCACTGCGGGTACGCCCAGCCGATGCGCCTGCCGCCGCAGGTGCGTCACGCAGTGCCCGCAGGCGTGCTTCCAGTGGCGCGTTCAGGCGATCGTCCTGCAGTGCGGTCAGGCGCTGCGCGATCTGCGTGGTGGTCTGTCGCGACGAGGACGCGACGCCCCGCACGTCCGGCGCGCGCAGCAGGGCCAAGCGGGTATTCACTTCGTCCTTGAACTGGATGTTGCTTATCACCGCGTCGCGCGCCGCACGCGATGCGGCTTCATGTGCCGCTTTGTCCGCAGCGTGTTTCTGCGCGGCCTTGGCCGCCGCTGCCTGCGCATGCACCGCCACGGCAGTCGCCGCCAAGGAAGGCACCGCCTTCTTCGCCTGCTCCGCTGCGTGGGACTGCGCCGACTCTCTTGCCTGCTGGCTCGCCTGCGCGGCAGCCTGTTTCTGCGCTTGGCTCTGGGCCTGTTCCGCTGCCTGAACCGCTGCAGCCTCACTGGCCTGGCGGGCCGCGTGTGTGTGCACCTGCGATGCGATGGATGCGGTCTCCACCTGCGGAGCGATGGGAATCTCGCGCCCGCCCACCATAGAACCGATCTCATCTGAGGCCTGCTCGATGCACTGTTTCCACGCCAGGCCCCGCTCACTGCGGGTCATCTGCGGCTGCTCCAGCACCTGCGCTTCATAGCGCTTCCACGCACGCTGGATCCGGGTGGAGGCAGGGCCATGACGGTCCGCCTGCATCTGCTCGGTATACCCTCGCGCGGCCTCTTGTTGCTGCTGCTCCAACAAGCTTGCAGGCACAGGGACCCCGCGTAGCGCCGGATACTTGCGCAGCGCATCCCTCCATGCCCCTCCAACCGCGTCGGTCACGGCGTGATCGAGGGAATTCAACTCGTCATAAGAGACCAGTGTGACTTTAGAGAGAACGTCCTGCCGGAACAGCTTGGACTCCAGCAGCAACTGCTTGGCCGGGCAGTAAGCGAGGTCTACTTCCTCGACAAGCTGCTGAAGCTCCATCTTGGCGCGCACCACCGAGAAATTGGTCTCGCCAAGGGACGTATCACTGCCCAGCACTGCGTTTCGCAGCTTGAACATGCCGGACCTCAACTTGAACATGTTGGCTGCGTGCAGCGACCTGTGCTCGCTTACCTCGGCCGATGACGGCCACAATTGCGAAGCCTTGAGGCGGTCGATCCAGCCTTGCGCCGCGTCGGACTGCAGCAGTGCCGAAAAGTAGTTGGCTGTCCCGGGCTGCTTGGCTTTCAGCAGCTGAGCGCGCATCACCTCGCGCGTCATGCCGTTGGGGGCTTCAATCAGCGCTCCCAGCAACTGGATGAAGGCCATGCCTACCTCGGGACGGTCGACAGTATGAAAGCCGACACTGGCGGGATAGGCAGCGAACTCTATCGGCGTCATCAGCAACGCGGCCACCGCCTTCGCATCGACTCGCTGCTCTTGTACCAGCTTGCGCATCAGCAGCAGCCAGTCCTGGTTGGCGGTGAACGCAGCGACGCTATGTGGCTGGTAGCCAGGCCCAAAATCCAGGTTCTGCAGCAGTGACTGATACACATCCGGTGACATGAGCTCGGCGGCGGCTGCGCTGATCACCTTGCTGTTACCTGCATCCAGCCCTTCGCGCAACTGCCTCACTGCATTGTGGAACGCCTGCAACGAACGTATTTCGCGATGCTTGCTGTTGAGCGCCGGCGCCGCGCAGGGCTCGACAGTGCGTAGCAGCGCTTTGTGTCGGGCCTCGATCATGCGTTCCGCGTCATAGCCCGTTGACGCCTGCATCAGCGGCTGCATCGCCTTGCACATTTCGCTTCTCACCCGCTGCGCACGATCGGGATCTGCCTGGACCCATTCCACCAGCTGCCTGGTGTCGAATCGCCTCAGCATCGCGTCACGACGCTCGTTCAACAGCACGGCAAGTACTGAAGGCGCGGGCCATGCGTTGGATCGCGCCTGCGCAGGAGGTTGCCAGTACGTTTCGGTCACCGCTCCGATGGCCACTTCGGGGATCAGCGAGAGCCTATACCCCATCTCGGCCAAGGTATCGCAGACGGCCGAATCGGGGTCCGCTGGCGGACGGAAAAGTTCGACAATGGTTTCAGACTGGAAACCGTACGGCCAACGCAGTGTGTCGTGCAGCGGGCCGGGATCACAGTCCATTGCATCGAAATCATCTGCAAAGATCTTGAATTCAGGTGGCATCGGGAACAGTGACGGCGGTCGCTGGCAGATCGCCACGTCCTTGCTCGCCTCCTTGGGCATCATTGCGCCGGTGCGCATGTTGCGGAAACCCAGCGGTCCGCAGGCACCGAAGTCCAGGCTCATTCCCACCGGCTCACCATCCCGCATCGCGTAGCCGAAATTCTCCATCCGGTAATTCAGCTGGTCCCAGTTGGCCAGCCAGCGAGAGGCGACATAGTGGCGCAGCTGTTCACAGCGCAGCGCAAGGGGCAGCATGCGGTTCATCTGTTCCAGCGCGTTGAAGCGTGCCTGATCAATCTTGGCATGTGCCGCATGCAGCTCAGGGGGTAACTCCCATGGCTGGGCAACCTTGGCCTGTGCAAGCAGCTGACTACATGCAGCGGTCGCATCCTGATGCGCGAGCTGCAGTGCAGAGTAACGCTGCGCAGCTTGCGGATCCTTCTCGCCTACCCGTGCCAGCGCGTGCTCCGTGGTGAGAAATTTGCCGAGGTCATAGAACGTTTCCTCAAAGCGAGACGCGACGCCCGGGGCGGTACCCGCCTGCGTGCTCAGCGGGCTGGCCAGCGCGGTTTCCGGCACAGGCAGGCCGGTCAGCTGGAACAGCTTGGCCATGGTGACTTCCTGCGCACTGCAATCGGTCTGCTTTACCCGCCACTGTTCGCGATTGAGTTCGACCAGCATCGCCGCTCCACTACCGGCGCCCTGCCACTTGATGGCGTGCGCACCGGATAGATCGAGGATGGGCAGTGCGTTTCGTGGCAGCGCCGCCGCATTGGCCACCTGATGGGGAGCCGATGAGGGGCCTGCGGTCGGCTCTTGCCCCTGTCTCACAGACGGGTGGGGAGCATGAGCAGCCGCTGCGGCGCAGGTGGGCGATAGCATGGACAGTTCCGGTATTTACGGCGGGACACAATGCAGGTGTGAATCGCCACCGGCTTTCACAAACGTAGCCTTCGATTCATCCAATGAATCCACCGGGCCGCTACGCAGGTGTCATGCCGCCGTCAGATTCGCATACGCCATCACCAACCACTTGCTACCGGCGTCAGCGAACTCGACCTGCACGCGCGCGTGCGAACCGCTGCCCTCGTAATCAGTGACCATGCCTTCGCCGAACTTCGGATGCGTGACCAGCGTGCCCAGCTTCATCGGCGGCACGTCCAGCGACGCGTGGCCGGCAGTGCGGCTGGCGCCCAGCGAAGAGGGCCGCGACACCTGCACCTTCGGCCGCACTTCATGGAGCAATTCACGCGGGATCTCGCGCAGGAACCGCGAGGGCACGCCGTAGTTGTCCTGGCCATGGATGCGACGTGATTCGGCGTAGCAGAGCACCAGCTTCTGCCGTGCGCGGGTGATGCCCACATAGGCAAGCCGACGCTCTTCTTCCAGGCGCCCGCTTTCTTCCAGCGAGCGCGCACTCGGGAACAAGCCATCTTCCATGCCGGCCAGGAACACCAGCGGGAATTCCAGGCCCTTGGCCGAGTGCAGCGTCATCAGCTGTACGCCGTCCTCATTGGCCTGTGCCTGGCCTTCACCGGCCTCCAGAGCGGCGTAGGCGAGGAAGGCGACCAGCTCGTCCATGTCTTCGACTTCCTCGACATCGTCGGCACGACGCACGAAGCGCGAGGCCACCGAGACCAGTTCGTCGAGGTTGTCGGTGCGGGACTCCGAATCCAGCGCGTTGCGACTTTCCTTGCTCCAGTGTTCGCGCAGCAGCGAGCGCGACAGCACGTGGTCGATGCGCTCGGCGAGCGTCATCTCTGCGGTCTGCGCCTGCAGTTCGTTGACCAGCATCAGGAAGCCGGCCAGTGCGTTGCGTGCACGCCCGGCCAGCGCGCTGCCCTGGGTCACCAGCATGGTGGCTTCCCAGAGTGAAATGCCCTGCGCGCGCGCCTCGCGGCGCACTTCGTCGAGGGTGCGATCGCCGATGCCGCGCGTGGGCGTGTTGACCGCGCGCTCGAACGCTGCGTCGTCGTTGCGATTGGACAGCAGCCGCAGGTAAGACAACGCGTCCTTGATTTCCGCACGCTCGAAGAAGCGCATGCCACCGTAAACGCGGTAAGGCACCTGCTCGCTCAGCAGGACTTCTTCCAGCGCGCGCGACTGCGCGTTGCTGCGGTAGAGCACCGCCACTTCGCCGTGGCTGCCGCCATCGCGCACCCATTGACGCGCGCGTTCGACGACGTAACGCGCCTCGTCCATCTCGTTGTAGGCCGCGTACAGATCGATCGGGTCACCGTCGCCGCTGTCGGTCCACAGCTCCTTGCCGATGCGGTCCGGGTTGTGCGCGATGACCGCGTTGGCGGCGCCGAGGATGTTGGCGGTGGATCGATAGTTCTGCTCCAGGCGGATGGTCTGCGCTCCGGGGAAATCACGCAGGAACCCCTGCACGTTTTCCACCTTCGCACCGCGCCAGCCGTAGATTGCCTGGTCATCGTCACCGACCACGAAGACATGGCCGGTGTCGCCCGCCAGCACCCGCACGAAGGCGTACTGGATGGAGTTGGTGTCCTGGAATTCGTCGACCAGGATCTCGCGGAAGCGGGCGCGGTAGTGGGCCAGCAGGGCCGGGTTGTCACGCAGCAGCTCGTGGGCGCGCAGCAGCAGCTCGGCGAAGTCGACCAGGCCGGCGCGGTCGCAGCGCGCCTGGTACTCGATGTAGGCCTGGCGCATGGTTTCCAGCCACGCGTCATGCGGCTCGGGCTGGATGTGCTGCGGCCGCCGGCCCTCGTCCTTCTGCTCGTTGATCCACCAGGCGATCTGCTTGGGCGGGTACTTGCCATCATCGAGTTCAAGCGCCTGCACGACCCGCTTGACCAGCCGCAGCTGGTCATCCGAATCCATCACCTGGAAGGAATCGGGCAGCTTGGCGTCCGCCCAATGCAGGCGCAGCAGGCGGTTGGCCAGTCCGTGGAAGGTGCCGATCCACGCGCCGCGACTGCCATTGGGCAGCTGCGCGTCGATGCGGTGCCGCATCTCGCCGGCGGCCTTGTTGGTGAAGGTCACCGCGAAGATGCCATGGGTCGGCACGCCGAATACTTCGTGCAGCCACGCAATGCGGTGGGTCAGTACGCGCGTCTTGCCAGAGCCGGCACCGGCCAGCACCAGGTGGTGGCCGGGAGGGGCGGAAACGGCATCGCGCTGGGCCGGGTTCAGGCCATCAAGCAAGTGGGAGACATCCATGCCCCCATTTTACGGCATCGCTGCTTCGAGCTCCTGCACGGCGTGACGCGCGGCGTTCTGCGCTTGCTGACGCAGTTCAGGCACGGCCAGGCTCTCCCACAGGGTGCCGATGCGCAGGCTGCCGAGCACGGCGATATCGGCGTGGGCCGTGCCGTCTGCATCGACCAGCCGGTCACCCTGCGGCGCACTGTCCACACCCAGTCCGTGCGGACCGGGCCGCGCTAAGCCCTCGGCGAGCATCTGCCGCAGCAGGGGATTGCGCAGGCCACCGGCACGCGTCTCCACGCCCGTGGCGTTGACCAGGGCACCAAGGTGCCAATGCCGCAGCGTGTCCTGGGCGCTGTGCGCCGCCAGCTGCAGGCCGTCTTCGGTTTCCACCACGCCCTGCAGCCGAGCACGGTGCTGCTGCAGGCGCCCGTCGCGCATCGCGTCGCGCAGGTGGGCGTGTACATCGGGATCGATCCGGTGCCGATGCACATCCCACTGCCGCGCAACGTGGCGCAGGAAGCGGCGCTGGTCGGCGGCATCCAGGCTTTGCCACAGCGCTTGGCCGAGCGGACGGATGCGTTCCATCACGCTCTGCCAGGGAATGCCGCGCGCGGCCGCATCGCGGGCGTGCTGGCGCAGAGCGCGCATGCGGCCGCGCAGCGACAGGGCGAGCAAGGGCTGCGGGTCGAACTCTGCTGCGGCGCCGTGCGCATGCGGCAGGGGCAGCAGGCCGTGGCGGGAGAACACATGGATTACACCGGTCTGCCCCGCCGCCGACAGGGCCAGCACGCTGTCCACCATGCTCAGCCCGGAGCCGATGATGCCGATCGCGTCGTCACCCGCCAGCAGGCGCACGCCATCGTAGTCCCAGGCTTCTGCGACCTGCTCGTGCGGCAGGGCATCGGCACCGGCCACGGGCATCGGGCGGACGCTGTTGCCGCAGGCCAGGACAACCTGCCGCGCGCTCGCCGTACGCCCGTCGCCGAACTGCAGCTGGAGCCCATCGTCGGCACGACGCAGCGCAAGTATCGGCTGCTGTACCACCGCAAGCTGCGCGACGCTGGTCTGTTGCGCCTCGGACAGACGCTGCCGCAGGTAGGCCGCGTAGTGATGACGCGAGACGAAGCGGGTGGCGAGGGTTGCGTCGTCATCCTGTGGATAGGCCGCCACCGCGCGCAGATACGCGATGAAGTCCGCCGGCTGGTCCGGCAGCGCGCTCATCCGCCCGGCCGGTACGTTGAGCAGGTGCTGCGGCACGCGGGTGGCGTAGGCGATGCCTTCGGCCAGCGTGGAAGCGGGCTCGAACAGCTGCAGCTGCAGCGGGTGGCGCGCATGGCGGAGCGCCTGCAGGGCGACCATCACGCCGGCGGCGCCGCCCCCGATGATGGCCAGGTCGATGCGGTGTGGATGCGCTTGATCGTTCATGACTCGATTGTAGGCGATGGGCAGCGGGCTGCCTTTACATGAGCGCGTCGGCTAGGCGGGCGATGCCTTCACGGCTGCGACGCCAGGCGGCACGTCTGCGCCACTGGTCCAGTTCCAGTGGGCGGGAGTGGCGCAGGTATTCCGCTTCGATGTCCAGCAGCTGGCGGACGATCTTGCGGTCGTAGCACAGCAGGCCGATTTCGGCATTCAGCGCGAACGAGCGGATATCGAGATTGATCGACCCCAGCAAGGCGATGTCCTCGTCAACGCTCAAGTGCTTGGCATGCAGGAAGTGGGGTTCGTACAACGCGATGCGCACGCCACTGCGCAGCAGTTCATCGTAGTACGCCTCCTGCGCCCAGGCGGTCAGCACGGCATTGCTGCTGGCCGATACGATCAGCTGCACATCCACGCCGGACAGCGCTGCGATGCGCAGGGCACTGAGCGTGGCTTCATCAGGCACGAAGTACGGCGTTACCAGCACGATGCGGCGGCGGGCGAGGTGGATCAGCGCGTTGACCGCATCGCGTGCGTTGCTGAACGGATACGCCGGTCCGCTGGGCAGCAGCTGGGTGGCGATGTCCTCGGTGCATACCGGCACATCGGCCATCACGTCCAGGCGCTGGCCGGTTTCCATGTACCAGTCGCTGGCGAACACCGCTTCCAGATGGGCCACGGCGGGGCCGCGCACGCGCGCCACCAGTTCCCGGTTCGGATGGCCCGGCACGAAACCGGCATCGGCCAGGTTCTGCGAGCCGATGTAGCCGACCTTGTTGTCGATCACCGCGATCTTGCGGTGGTTGCGCAGATCCATGCGTCCGCTGCGGCGCCAACGCAGGCCACCCGGCAACATCGCGCGCACGTCGATGTCGCGCGCCAGCAGGCGCTTGCGGTACGCGCGCAGGCCGCGTTTGGCACCCACCGCGTCCAGCAGCAACCGGCAGTGCACGCCGCGCGCGGCGGCCCGCTGCAGCGCTTCGACGATGGCCTCGCCGACCCGATCGTCGAACATCAGGTAGTACAGCAGGTGCACCCGTTCCTCGGCCTGGTCGATGTCGGCGATCAGATGGGCCAGCGAGTCGTCATACCCGGTCAGCAGGTCGAGCGCATTGCCATGGACCGGCATGAAGTCGCCCTGGCGCTCCACCAGCGGCACCACCTCGGCCACCGCGGTGTCCGGGCAGGGTTGCCAGCGCAGCGCGGCCTGCAGCGCCTGTTCCTCGCGGATCACCTGCGAGGCCTCGGCCTGACGCCGCACGCGCTCGGCGGACAGCCACGGATGGCCGAACAGCAGGTACAGGGGCAGGCCCAGCAACGGCACGAAGCCCACCAGCAGCAGCCAACTGCGCGCTGCGCCCGGGGTGGTGCGGGTGGGGATCCAGAACAGCGCGGCCAGCCGGATCAACCAGTCCAGCAGCAACAACCATGACCCCAGCATCCACTCGAACAGCATCGCATCGCCCGTCGGAACATCGACCTGCATTCTGGCACGGGCGGTATGGAGGCAAAAAAAACCCGCCTCGCGGCGGGTTCTTTCTTCGGGAAGACCCGTAATCCGCAAGGATTACTTGATCTTGCCTTCCTTGTACGGGACATGCTTGCGCACGACCGGATCGTACTTCAGGAATTCCATCTTCCCGGGGGTGTTCTTCTTGTTCTTGTCCGTCGTGTAGAAGTGGCCGGTACCGGCCGTCGAAATCAGACGGATCTTGTCGCGCTTGCCTGCCATGATTTACTCCTCAGACCTTTTCGCCGCGCGCACGCAGCTCAGCCAGAACGGAGTCGATACCGTTCTTGTCGATGGTGCGCAGTGCATGCGCGGAAACACGAAGCTTGACCCAGCGGTTCTCGCTGGCAACCCAGAAGCGGCGCTCGTGCAGGTTGGGCAGGAAACGACGACGGGTCTTGTTGTTGGCGTGCGAGACGTTGTTACCCGTCTGCACTCGCTTGCCGGAAACTTGGCATACGCGGGACATTGCGCACCTCGATAGTAGTTGTTGTCAGCCCGTAGCCCGGGCGACGGCGGCCTCGATGGTTGCCCACCACACGTCAAGAGAATCAAAGGGTTACGCTGACCTGGGCGGACCGGAGGACGTGTTCCCGGCCCCGCCGCCCGGAATCAACCGGACACAGCGAGCCGCGAAGTATGCCGCGAACGAGCCCTTGGCGCAAGCGCGCTCCGGGCCACCCCGCAGGGGGCCGGCCGGTACACAGCGCCCTGCCCCGGCGCCTGCTACACAGAGCCCCATGAAACTGCTCGCACTTACCTACGGTACCGAAGGCGATACCCGCCCGCTGACCCTGCTCTGCCGTGGCCTGATGGACGCCGGCCACGAGGTGATGCTGCTCGCGGATGGCAGCACGCTGGGCAGCGCACGTCAGCTGGGTGTGCCGCATGCGGCACTCGACGGCGACATCCACGAAGAAGTGGTGGCGCTGCTCGCCCGCGGCAACAGCCCGCGCGCCGCCAGCCGCGGACTGGCACGCATGGCCCAGCGCCATGTCGCGGCCTGGATGCGTCAGGCCGATGGAGTGGCCAAGGAGTGTGATGCCGTGCTTACCGGCGGGCTGGCGGCCTTCGTCGGCATGAGCGTGGCGGAACACCATGGCCTTCCCCTGATCGGCACCGGCATGATCCCGATCACGCCCACCGGCGCATTTCCTTCACCGTTCCTGCCACCGGGCTGGACCCCGGCGCTGCTCAACCGGGCGAGCTATCGGCTGGTCAACCAGCTGATCTGGCGGCAGTTCCGCGGCCCGATCAACGACGCGCGCCGGGCAGTGCTGGATAGGCCTTCACGACGCAGCCCGTGGACGGACGTGCCGATGCTCTATGGTATTTCCCCCAGCCTGGTGCCGGCTCCGCCGGACTGGCCGTCCGACCATCGGATCTGCGGGCAATGGCGGATGCCGGAGACGCTGGAATGGGCGCCGGATCCGGCCTTGCAGGCGTTTCTCGATGACGGCGAGCGTCCGGTGTATGTCGGCTTCGGCAGCATGACCGGCTTTGATCGTGAGGCCGTGCTGACCGCGCTGTTGCGCATGTTGGAGGGGCGACGCGTGCTGTTGTCGCCTGGCTGGTCCGGCATGCCACAGGTGGCGTTGCCGTCCAGCGTCCATGTGATCGACGCGGTGCCCCACGAGAAGCTGTTTCCGCTCACCTCGCTGGCGATTCACCACGGCGGCAGCGGCACCACACACTCGGCCTGCCGGGCGGGCGTGCCGTCGATGGTGATGCCCTTCGCGGCCGACCAGTTCTTCTGGGCAGATCGCCTGCACCGCCTGCGCGTGGCCCCACGCGCGCTGTCGCCGAAGCGACTGGCCGCTGCATCGCTGGCGGAAGCGTTGGCCTTCGTCGAGCAGGCCGAAACGCGCACACGGGCCGCTGCGTTGGGCCAGCGCATGGCAGGCGAAGACGGCGTGGCCCACGCGGTGGCCGCGATGCAGGCGGCCCTCCCCACAGCCCGGTAGCGCCGAGCCGTGCTCGGCGAGCGCACAGCGCGGCCCGTATCCGACATCGCACCGCCGGACGGATTCCGCCGAGCGTGGCTCGGCGCTACAAAGATATGCCGCCAGCCCGGTAGCGCCGAGCCATGCTCGGCGAGCGCGCAGCGCGGCCTGTATCCGACATCGCACCGCCGGGCGCATCCGCCGAGCGTGGCTCGGCGCTACAAAGATATGCCACCAGCCCGGTAGCGCCGAGCCGTGCTCGGCGAGCGCGCAGCGCGGCCTGTATCCGACATCGCACCGCCGACCGCATCCGCCGAGCGTGGCGCTGCGCCAGGGGCGAGATGCGTGTTCACCGGCTCATGGCGGCGGCGGCTTCACCGAGTTGGTCGGCCAGCGCAGGATCGGTGGCATGCAGTGCGACGAAATCCCGTGCACAGGCCGCGAACTCTCCCGCAGCGGCCTGTGCCGCGTCCACGGCTTGCTGGTGGTACTGAATCAACAGCGCGGGCAGTCCGGGCGTGTCCCTGGTGCGCAACGAAAGCCACAGCGCCCCGATCAAGCGCGCGCGGCGACTGCACAGGTCCTGATGATTGAGCTGGAAGAACGCGATGGTCACCAGTGCGCGTTCGAAATCCCGTCCCCGGTCATGCCGCGGCACAGCCAGCACACCCGCAAAACGGATCAGGCTCGCCGGATCGACATCCAGATGGCCGAGGGGATAAATCAGCAGCGGATCTTCGGCCATTGCGGTGTCCGGATGGGCAGCGCGCGTGCTGCGCGCCCGGCGGACCGGGAAGTAATCCGCCTTCAAGGTCGAGTTGCAGCGCGTGCAGGCGATGACGTAGTTCAACGGATGGTAGGCGAGCAGGTAGTAGCCACGTCGGCTGGCCCGCCCCAACCGGCACGGCGGCACGAAGCCCACGGCGCCCTTACCTGTTGCCGGCGGCCACGTCTTCACCCGCGACTTGGGCCTGAAATGCTCTACCTCATGCACTTTGCTGCTCAGCTCCCTGCCGGCCAGACGGGTCTCGCAGTAGGCACATTTCTCGTGCTGCAGCTCGATGTAGATGTCTTTTATCTCGCCCCAGAAGTCCTGCCCTTCCACGTAGCGTCCTGTACGCCGATACATCGCTTTCCTGCTCTTGGCCCTGGCCAGCCACGACGGCCGATGGGCGGCAATGGCAGCGTACAGGACGTCGGTTTCGGTCTCGATCCGTATCATGCTCACAGCGCTCCGGAAGACAGCAGGTGCAGATAGTCGGCCGCAGCGCGCAGATCCCCCGCCTCGCTTGCGCGCCTCAGCTGTTCCAGCCGGTCCGCCACGCCCGGAGCGCGGGTGGACGCCAAGCCGAAGTAGGGGCTGAGCAGCACCTGTTCCGCACTGCGCCCGTGCACCTGTTCGGGCAGGCGGCGGCACTGGGCGCCGTCGTCATCGCTTTCATCAAGGACCAGCAGGTTCTGCGGCTGCAACGAGCCGACCACCAAGGGGCTGTGCGTCGTAACGATGAACTGGATGTTGGGTAGGGCGCGCGACAGCGTGGGCAGTAACGAGCGTTGCCAATCCGGATGCAGGTGCAGGTCGATCTCGTCGATCAGCACCACCCCGCGGTTGTCCACCAGCTTGCGGCCTGAGGGCGCACCCATGCACAGGTGGTACAGCATGTCGCCGATCCAGCCGATATACGCGCGATAGCCGTCCGACAGCGCGCGGAATGGCACGTGGACGCCGTGCATGCTGAAGCCAGGCGCTTCCGTATCGCCCCTGTTTTCTCCGGTCGCGTGCATGCGGCACGATTCGGGCAGCAGCCGGTTCATCAGGTTGATCACCTGCTTGCCGCGGCCTGGATTCTGCGTGGCATACGCGGGCCACCAGGCAGACAACGGCACCATGCTGTGATGGTCTTCGAACAAGCCTGCCACGCGCTCGTAGCGCGGGGCGCGGGTCTTGAAACGCTGCGCCGGGTCTGCGCCGTGATCGTGTTCAACACGCCGGGTCGCACCGTAGCCCACCAGAAAGAAGGCACTGGTCTGCCGCGTGTCCTGGAGTTCACGGACCTCGCGTGCAACGTGTGGGTCGTCAGGTGGAATCCACTGCAGCACTTCCGAGTCACCGACCTGCTCGACCTTCGCCTGCATCGTCAACGCCACGCTCGCCGAATCGCCGCCGAGTGCGCCATCCTGCGCGTCGACCCACACCGCCGTATCCAGCGTGGCCACCAGCGGTGCACGGCATGGGACGCCTGCCTTGGCGTCCGTGCCTGCGCGCAGGGTCCGCACCAGGCCATCGGCAAAGAACCCTGCGCCGCGTTCAAGCACCGGGGCGAGCACACTCAATGCGATGGCGCGCAGGACGCTCGATTTGCCGGCGCCGTTCACCCCCAGCAGAACGTTGACGTTGGCCAGCGCTGTCCCGTCCGGCGCATCACCCGGTCCGAGCAATGAAACGCTGATGTCCTGGATGGAACGGAAATTGCGGATGCGGAGGGACTGGATGTGCATGTGCGTGCCGATGCAGGGTGCCGACCCAGCATGGCAACCCACCGCAGCCGCTGCAGCAGGCAAACCCGTCGAGGTCGCCGTGCGGCGCTGCGATGGCGGTCGGATGCGTGCATCGCTGTCGTACCGCACGCGCGAGCAGCACGGAAGGCAGGAGGCAACGCATCCCGTCAGTTCAGCCCGTCGTGCCGGGTGCCATCGTCTGCGTCACCCACTCGATGAACACGCGCAGGCGGTGACTGACGTGCCGGTTGGGCGGAAACATCACATGCATCGGTATCGCCTGCAGGTGCCAGTCGTCGAACAGGCGCACGAGCTCAGAACGTCCTTCATGCGGGGCCGCCATATAGACGGGCACGCAGACGATGCCCAGACCCGCCAGGCCGGCAGCGAGATACGCATCGCCATCATCCAGGGCGATCACGTGACGGCCCTGCACGTCCATCCGTTCATCACCGCGCTGCAGGATGAAACGGCGGGTGCGTCCGGTGCGCGGGCGCAGGAAGCCGACGGTGAGGTGGTGCGGCCCGTCGAGGTCCTGCGGATGCGTCGGCGTGCCATGGCCTTGCAGATAGTCCGGACTGGCATACACCGCCAAGGGCAGCGCGCCGATGGGGCGGGCGACCAGCGACAGGTCGTCCGGCGTGCCGCCGCGGATCACGCAGTCCACGCTGTCACCGATCAGGTCCACCTCGCGGTCACTGACCCCGATATGCAGCTCGATGTCCGGATAGCGCGCGTGGAAGTCCGGCAGCGCCGGTACCAGCAGCAGCCGGGCGAACGGGCTGGGCACGTCGATACGCAGCCGTCCGCGCGGTGCCGCCGTAGCGGTGGAGAGACTCCCCTCGACCGCCTCCAGTTCAGCCAGCAGGCCCACCACGCGGGGGTAGTAGGCCTCCCCTTCCGCGGTCAGGTTGAGCCGCCGGGTGGTGCGGTTGAGCAGGCGTACGCGCAGGTGCGTTTCCAGCTGCTGCACCAGTTCGGTGACCCGGGTACGCCCCACCTGCAGGGTGTGCGCTGCCTTGGTGAAGCTGCCGGTTTCGACCACCCGGGCGAAGGCGCGCATTGCGTCGAAACGGTCCATGACGGTCTGTATCTGTCGGCTATGCCGAACAATCTAGGCGTGATTGGACGGTTTATCCAGCACACGAAGCGGTCCAGCATGCAGGCATCCCCGCTGCGCCGTGCAGCGATCCTGATGGAGCCCTTCCATGATCCGTGATGTCGTCTTTCCCGCTGGCCGCCAGGCCCTTTACGACCGTAATCGTTACTCCCCTGCCGTACGGGCCAATGGCTTCCTGTTCGTGTCTGGCCAGGTGGGCAGCCGCGAGGACGGCTCACCCGAGCCCGTGTTGGAAGATCAGGTGCGCCGCGCCTTCGACAACCTCAATGCCGTGCTGTCTGCGGCCGGGTGCACCTTTGATGACGTAGTCGACGTGACGGTGTTCATCGTCGACCCGGAAAAGAACTTCGAAAAAGCCTGGGCGATCGTGCCGGAGTATTGGGGCGAGGCGCCCTACCCCACCCTGACAGGGATCGGCGTGACCTGGCTGTATGGCTTCCAGTTTGAAATCAAGGTGATCGCCAGGGTGCCGGACAGCCAGCCCGCGCGTTGAAGCGCGCGGAACCGACTGGAACGGGTAGAGCCGACTTCAGTCGGCTGCACCATGAGAAGCCGACTGAAGTCGGCTCTACCATGCGTTTTTGGAAGCCGACTGAAGTCGGCTCTACCCTGCGTTTTTGGAAGCCGACTGAAGTCGGCTCTACCATGGCGGCAATTCGGGAAGCCGACTGAAGTCGGCTCTACCTTCGGCGGGTCACTACCGTTCGTTGCGGTGCAGCCAGCGGTACAGCACGGGCAACAGCAGCAGGGTCAGCAGCGTGGACGACACGATACCACCGATCACCACGGTGGCCAGCGGACGCTGCACTTCCGAACCGGCACCCACATTGAAGGCCATCGGCACGAAACCCAGCGAGGCCACCAGCGCCGTCATCAGCACCGGTCGCAGGCGTCCCAGAGCGCCTTCGCGTACGGCCTCGCTCAGCGGCATGCCCTGCGCGCGCAACTGGCGAACGAAGCTGATCATCACCAGACCGTTCAGCACCGCCACGCCGGACAGCGCGATGAAGCCGACGCCCGCGGAAATCGACATCGGCATGCCCCGTGCGGCCAGCGCCAGCACACCGCCGGTCAACGCCAGGGGTACGCCACTGAACACCACCACGGCATCGCGACCCGAACCGAACGCCCAGAACAGCATCGCGAAGATCAGTACCAGGGTGACCGGCACCACCACCGCCAGACGCTGGCTGGCCGATATGAGCTGCTCGAAACTGCCGCCATAGTCGATCCAGTACCCGGTCGGCAGCGGCACCTGCGCGGTGACCGCGGCCTGCAGATCGGCGACGAAACTGCCCAGGTCACGATCGCGTACGTTGGCCGTCACCACGATGCGTCGCTTGCCATTCTCACGATTGATCTGGTTCGGCCCCTCACTGGTCTCGATGCGCGCCAATTCCCGCAGCGGCACGGTCCGTGGCCCGCCCCCGGCAGCACCGACACCCCGGCTCAGCTCATCCGCGTTGCCGCCAGCGAGTGCGGCCTCCAGGGATATGGGCAGGTCGGCGAGGGCAGCCGGGTCCTGCCGCAGCGCTTCCGGAAGCCGCACGACGATGTCGAAGCGGCGGTCACCTTCGAACAGCTGGCCGGCCACCTGGCCCCCTACCGCCGTCGCAACGGTGGACTGTACCTGCCCAGGATTCAGCCCGTACCCCGCCAGCGCCTGGCGATCGGGCAGTACGGTCAGCAACGGCAAGCCACTGGTCTCTTCCAGACGTACATCCGCTGCCCCCGGTACCGCTGCAACCTGCTTTTCGATGCGTTTCCCGAGCTGCACCAGGGTGTCCAGATCATCGCCGTAGACCATCACGGCCACATCCGCGCGCACCCCCGAGATCAGCTCGTTCATGCGCATCTGGATGGGCTGGGTGAACTCGTAGTTGTTGCCCGGCAGCTGTTCCACCGCCGTTTCCAGTTCGCCCAGCAGGGCGGCCCGCGATTTGCGCGGGTCGGGCCATTCGCTGCGGTCTTTCATCATCACGAAGGTATCGGCCACCGACGGAGGCATCGGATCGGACGCGACTTCGGGGGTGCCGATCTTCGAGAACACCTTCTCCACTTCTGCGAACTGCAGCAGGCCCGTTTCGATCTGTACCTGCATCTGCACGGACTGGCTCAGGCTGGTACCCGGTATGCGCATGGCATGCATCGCGACATCGCCTTCGTCGAGGCTGGGCACGAACTCGCTCCCCAGCCGGGTCGCCAGCACACCACATCCCACGATCAGCACCAACGCACCGGCCATCACCCAGCGCGCGTGCTGCAGCACCCGGTCCAGCAGGGGGTGGTAGCGTCGCCGCAACCATGCCATCACCCGGTTCTCTTTTTCCTGGACCCTTCCGCCCAGGAACAGCGCGATGGCCGCCGGTACGAAGCTCAGGCACAGCAGCATCGCCCCGGTCAGTGCCAGCACCACGGTGATCGCCATCGGGTGGAACATTTTTCCTTCGACGCCGGTCAGGGCGAAGATCGGCAGGTACACGGCAGTGATGATGCCCAGGCCGAACAGGCTGGGGCGGATGACCTCGGCGGTAGCGCGTGCGGTCTCGTCGAAGCGCTCGGCGGCGGTCATGTCGCGGCCCAGCGCGTGCTGGCGTTCGCCGAAGCGACGCAGGCAGTTTTCGATGATGATCACGGCACCATCGACGATCAAGCCGAAGTCCAGCGCGCCCAGGCTCATCAGGTTCGCGGACACACCGCCGCGGGCCATGCCGGTCAGGGTGAACAGCATCGACAGCGGAATCACCGCCGCGGTGATCAGCGCGGCCCGGAAGTTGCCGAGCAGCAGGAACAGCACCACGATGACCAGCAACGCGCCTTCCAGCAGATTCTTCGCCACGGTATGGATGGTGCGGTCCACCAGCGCGGTGCGATCATAGCTGGCGGTCACGGTGACCCCATCAGGCAGGCTGCGTTGTGCCTGCGCCAGCTTCGCCGCAGCGGCCTGCGCGACGTTACGGCTGTTGCCGCCGACCAGCATCACCACGGTTCCCATCACGACTTCGTGGCCGTTCTGGGTGGCCGCACCACTGCGCAGCTCTGCGCCTTCGGCCACGCGCGCCACGTCATGCACATGGATCGGCACGCCTTCCCGGCGGTCCAGCACGATGTCGCCGATCTCGTCCAGGTTGGCGACCTGCCCCGGTATGCGCACCAGGAACTGCTGGCCATTGCGCTCGATGTAGCCGGCACCGACGTTCTGGTTGTTGGCCTGCACGGCGGCGACCACGTCGTCCATGGTGAAGCCCAGCGCGCGCAGGCGCGCAGGATCGGGGGTGACGTGGACCTGACGCTGGAAGCCGCCGATGGTGTTGACCTCGGTGACGCCCGGGACGTTGCGCAGCTGCGGCCGGATCACCCAGTCCTGCAGGGTGCGCAGATCGGTGGCGGTGTACGCCGTCCCGTCAGGCTTGCGGGCCGTGGGCGCCGCATCCAGGGTGTACATGAAAATCTCGCCCAGGCCCGTGGCGATCGGACCCAGCTGCGGATCCACTCCCTCCGGCAGCTGCGACTTGACCTGTTGCAGACGTTCGGCCACCTGCTGGCGGGCGAAGTACAGGTCGGTGCCGTCTTCGAACACCACGGTGACCTGGGACAGCCCATAGCGCGACAACGAGCGCACCTGGTCCAGTGCTGGCAAGCCGGCCATCGCGGTTTCGACGGCATAGGTGATGCGCTGCTCGCTCTCCAGCGGCGAATAGCCCGGCGCGGCCGTGTTGACCTGCACCTGTACGTTGGTGATGTCCGGGGTGGCATCGATCGGCAGCCTGCTGAAGCTCCACGTTCCGACCAGCACCAAGGCCAGGGTGAGCCCCATCATCAGCCAGCGCTGGGCAATGGCGCCGCGGACCAGGCGCTCCAGCAGGCCGTGCGGGGTGCCATCGAGAGACGGTTCAATGCTCATGGGCCGCCCCCGCCTTGCCGATGTCCGCCTTCACCGTGTAGCTCTGCTCGACCACGACCTGCTCGCCTGCGCGCAGTCCATCGGTCACCGCGACCTGGCGGGCATCGCGCGCGCCCAGCTGCACGGGGCGTGCGGTGTAGGTGTCGCCGTCGCGCACGAATACCACTTCGCCACCGTCCAGCGTCTGCAGCGCGGTCAGCGGTACGACGATGGGCGCCGGGGTGCTCGCCACCACGATGCGCGCCCGCACGGCCGCGCCGGGCCGCCACAGGCCGTCCGCGTTGTCGATCAGGGCGCGGGCGACCGTGCTCTGGCTGGCGGTCGCGGTGCCGGGCAGCACCCGTTCCAGGGTGACGGTCTGGCTGGCACCGTCGGTCATGCGGGTCACCGTGACCGGCACGCCCGCGGTGATGTGCTGCGTGTCGGAACCGAAGATGTGGAGGTCCACCCACAGCTGCGACAGGTCGCCGATATCGAACAGGACCTGGCCCTCGGCAGCGACGGCACCGAGCTGCACCTGGCGTGACAGCACGACACCGGAAATGGGGGCGGCTACGCTGTAGGTCGACAGGCTGAGGTTGCTTTCGATGCTGGCCAGCGGCTGTCCGGCGCGTACGCGGTCGCCGACATTCGCCCGTAGTGCGCGCACCGGACCGGGGAAGCGTGCAGTGACCTGGGCGCTGCGTCCGTCGACGGGTGCCAGCAGACCCTGCACTTCGTGCTCATCGGCAATCGTGCCCGCCGCAGCGGGCGCGGTGACGATGCCCGCTGCACTCGCCTGTGACGCGGCGATGTGGGTGGTGGCCGGTGCCTCTTCTTCGTCATGTGCTTCCGCTGCGTCATGGTCCACTGCGGGCTTGCCCGCACCCGGGGCCCCGTCGTCCACCTTGCCGGTGCACGCGGCAAGCGCGGAAAGCAGCAGCAACGACAACGCGCTGCGCGCCAACATCGTGAGGGTCAGGGTCATGGGGCGGTTCCTTGGATGGCAGGGGCAACCAGCGGTTGCCCGGTGAGCCTCTGGATTTCAATGAGAGCGGTCTGTCCCGCCAGGGCCGCATCCAGCTGGCGCTGACGCGCTTCGATGCGCATGGCCTGCAGCTGCGACCATTCGAGGTAACTGATGGCACCCGCGCGCCATGCGGTTTCGGCTGCCTTTTCGGCACGGCGCAATTGCGGCACGACGTCGCTGTCCATCCGCGTGACCTCCAGCCTGGCGTTGCCGTAGCGTCCATGTGCCTCAGCCAAGGTGGCGTGCAGCTGCAGCGCGCGCCCTTGGCGTTCCAGCGCGCTCATCGCCAGTTCGCTGCGTGCGGCCCGGATCTCCGGCTCGGCCCGCCGTGCAGCGCCCAGCGGGATGCTGAAGCCGCCCACCAGCGATGCATCGCGGCTGGCCCGGTCGTGGCGCACGCCGAGCTGCCAGGACATGTCACCGCGCAGTTGGGTACTCGCCAACTGCAGCTGTGCCTCACGCACACGTTGTTCGCCGGCGATCACCGCAAGCTCGGGTGTGCGCTCGAGCAGATCGGCCAGTTGGGCGAAGTCCTGCAACGCAGGCAGCTGCAGCGGATCGCCGCTGACCACATCGAACGCAACGCTGCGCTCGTTCCACAACGCGGCCAACGAAAGCCGCGCTGCCTGGGCCTCTTGCACGGCACGGTCACGATCCAGCTCTGCCTGCGCCAGGGCGGCCTGTGCGGTCATCAGGGTCGAAGCCGGTGACGCACCGGCGGTCAGGCGCCGCTGTGCTGCGTCCACCGCGCGCCGACGCTGTTCGATGTCATCCCGGGCAATCCGCTCGCGGGCGGCGGCGGCGGTGATGGCCAGGTAGCGGCGTGCCACCTCCGCCATCATGTCCAGGCGGGTGATCTCCCGCTGCGGGGCCAGTGCATCGAGGTTGGCCTGCGCGACCGCACGGCGCGCATCCAGCTTGCCTCCTCGCTCCAGCACGCCGGCCAACGACACGGTGGTCTCCAGTGAGCGGACACCGCGGCTGTCACCGGTGCCGAGGGCGTTCTCGACGTCTGCGCCGAACACCAGCGGCGGTGCGAGCCCGGCGGCATCGCGTCGTGCCTGCGCGACATCCTGCTGCAAGGGCAGAAGTCGCAGGTCAGGATGGGTGCGCGCAACACGCTCGATGGCGGCATCGAGTGTCAACGGGACAGGGGGCGGCGTCACCTGTGCAGGGGCGCACGGTGCCATCGCCAAGGCCGCCAAGGCGGCCAGGCATTTCCACATGGGGTCTCTCCGAAGGACGTATCAGGGATCAGATCACCGGCTGCGGGCCGGCGGTGGATCAGCCCTGGATCGGAGGACGCAGCAGACTATCGGGCATCATCGATGTCCCGCCGGCGTCGTACACCGCGTCAAGCAGAACGACGCCGGGAGACAAGCTGCACCAGCCAGCGTGCCCCATCGGCAGCTGCCCGCCCTGCCCGTGGCAATGGCCACAATGCACAAGCGCATGCAGCAGCCGGTCGCCGACATCTTCATCGTCGTGACCGCTATCGCTTTCCAGGCTGCCATGCGGCACGGCCGGATGATCCGCGTGGGACAGCTCGTGCAGGTCACCCAACGCCGATGCCAGCGCGCCGCCGGCGGTACCCAGCGCCACCACCACCAGCATCAGCAGGCGGAGCAGGAACAAGCGGCGGTGGCGGGGTGGACGGATCATCACCCGCAGGGTAGCGGGCGCATCGGGCGTTACACAATCGCAGCGACCGCATGCGCCGCTACAGATGGGTCGCCTCGATATCGCCAAGCGACGCACCGGTCACCTCCTTCATGCCGGGCGGCAGCGCCGCTTTCAGCGCGTCCAGACTGGAGAAGTGCACATCGCGTACGCCATTCCATGCCGAGCGAGCTGTCTCCGGTACATGAAGGCGCCAGCCCTGTGCCGAAAACTCCAGCGGCGTACGCACCAGCGGCACCAGTGCACCTGCCCCCGCAGCCGGCCGCGGACGATGCACCAGTACGAAGCTACCCGCCTCATCACGACGCACGCAGAAGCTGCCCGGCTCGCACAACTGCCGGTAGGTCAGGTGAGCCTCGGCCTGGTCCGGGCGCACCGCGATGATGCGCTCCGGATCGGCGAGTGCGGAAGAATGTACGGCGTAATCCAGGTAGAGGGTACTGCGCTCCGCGTGGGTCAACAGGTCCATGACACTGGTGCGCAGCCCATGCTGGTAGCACGGCATGCCGCACATTGTCGTGGTGGTGGTCATTGCTGGCGCGTTGGTCACCGAGAGCGGCGCCCATGCCGGTGGCTCGCCCGAGGGCTGCACGACCCCCTGCGATACGCTGAAGGTTCGCCAATGAATGGAGAAATCATCCGGAACGTTGTTCATGCGGCAGCCTTTTGGAGGTGACCCCCCAAGGCTGCCGCATCCCTGCTGCGGCGCTACCGTGGATCGCTCATGCGCGCTTGCGCTCTGCAATGAACGCCTGGATCTGCTGCTCAAGCACCGGCAACGGCACTGAGCCCTGTTCCAGCACGGCGTCGTGGAAGGCCTTGATGTCGAACTTTTCGCCCAGCTCCCGTTCGGCCTGTGCGCGGAGCCGGACGATGGCGATCTCACCCAGCTTGTAGCTCAGGGCCTGTCCCGGCCAGGAGATGTAGCGGTCGACTTCGGTGGTGACCTCGTGCTCGCTCAGCGCCGTATGGTCACGCAGGTAGGCGATGGCCTTGTCACGTGACCAGCCCTTGCTGTGCACGCCGGTATCGATCACCAGACGCGCCGCCCGCCACATTTCGTAGGTCAGACGGCCGAAGTCTTCGTAAGGGGTCTCATAGATGCCCATCTCGATGCCGAGCTTTTCGCAGTACAGCCCCCAGCCTTCACCGTAGGCGGAGATGTAGCTGGTGCGACGGAACGCCGGCAGGTCACCCTGTTCGGCCGCCAACGCACCCTGCAGCGCATGGCCGGGATCTGATTCGTGCAGGGTCAGTGCGGGCAGGTTGTAGAGCGGGCGCGCCGGCAGGTTGTAGGTATTCAGCCAGTAGGTGCCCATGCCACCGCGGCCGGCGGTCCAGAACGGCGCGATGTCCGGCGGCACCGGCACGATGGTGAAGCGCGCACGCGGCAGCGTCATGTACTTGCCGATCACCCCGTCCACGCGCTTGGAGATCCACGCCGCACGATGCAGCAGCTCATCCGGGGTCTTCGCGTAGAACTGCGGATCGGTGCGCAGGAAGGTCAGGAACTCATCGAAGCTGCCCTTGAAACCGACCTGCTGGATGATGGCGTTCATTTCCTTCTGGATGCGTGCCACCTCATCCAGCCCGATGCGATGGATCGCATCCGGGGTCAGGTCCAGCGTCGTGTATTCGTGGATCTGCTGCTTGTAGAACGCCTTGCCATCGGGCATGGCTTCGGCCGCCAGCGTAGTGCGCGCCTGCGGCACGTAGTCCTGCAGGAAGAACGTACGCAGTTGCTGGAACGCCGGGATGACCTTGCCGCTGATCGCCTCGCGTGCCTGCGCCTGCAACGCGGCCTGGTCCGCCTGCGGCATGCTGGCGGGCAGCTTCTTGAACGGTGCGTACAGCGGGGATTCGGTCGGATCCTTCAGGTCGGCAACGTTGGAAATGGCCACCTCACGTCCATCCAGCACCGCGCGCGGCACGCTGAAGCCGCGCTTCAGGCCGGCCCGCATGTTGTCGGTCTGCTGGCCGAAGTAGCGCGGTACGTCATTCAAGCGGGCGATGTAGTTGCGGTAGTCCTGCGCGGTCTTCATCTCGCGCCGTGCCATGAAGGACAGGTTGGACCAGAACGACGAGTCGGAGTTGAACGGCATCTCGTAGGTCCGCAGGCGCACCTCCTGGGCCAGGTTGAAGACCTGGTCGCGATAGATCGCGAAGTTCACCTGGTTCACCGGGGACAGCGCCTTGACGTCGGTGCGGTCCAGCTGCGCAAGCACCTCGTCCCAGACCTTCAGCCGGTCCTGCTGCGCGGCGGGGCCCACGTCGGGCAGCCGTGCCGCGCTGGCCGGCGCATCGCCGTCTTCGCTGGCTTCACCGCCGCCCTCCTGGCGCCAGGCCCATTCCTTTTCATAGATAGCGCGGAACGCGGCATCGGCAGCGCGTTCGTTGGCGACGCTGGCCGGCGCGGTCGTGGCAGTGGGCACGGCGGCATGGACGGCCAACGGCGAGGAAAGGGCAATCAGCAGGGCAACGGCGAGACGGTTTTTCACGAGCGACAGGTTCCCGGGAAGGCAGACCACCGATCATGGCACCGTTGGCTGCCTGCGACATGGGTCGAATGTCCTGCCCGTGCCGGGCAATGGCGTCGATCGCGTCTATGCAGGGGTGGCGGATGCAGGGGTGTGCGTCGCGCCGTCAGTGCGCGGCTTTGTCGCGCTTCCAGCCGCGGTGGTCGATATCCAGTTTCAGGCTGTACAGGGCAGTGAACGCCGGGAACAGATTCTGCAGCACACCGACGGAGTCCTGCTTGGCCGAGAACAGAAAGTAACTCAGCGTCATCAGGCTGCCGACCACGCTCATGTACCAGAACAGGCGCGGGATCACCGGTTTGCCGGCACGCCGCGAGGCGACGAACTGGACCAGCCAGCGGCCCCCGAACATCAGCGCGCCGGTATAGCCGATCAGCTTCCAACCCGTCACATGCAGCCCGGTCCAGTACAACCAGGTCAGCGGCTGGTCCAGCCAGTGCAGTTCCATCAGGCTTCTTCCACGACAGTACGGCGGCTGCGGGTGATCAGCCAAGCCACGCCGCGCAGGTCGCGGATGCCGACCAGCGCGCGGCCCAGGTTGGTGTACTTGGACACGCCCGTGGTGCGATGGCGGTGGTTGACCGGCACGCTGGTGGTCTGCCAGCCGGCACGCTGCATCAAGGCCGGCAGGTAGCGATGCATGTGATCGAAGTACGGCAGGTCCAGGAAGGCCTCGCGCTCGAACAGCTTGATGCCGCAGCCCGTGTCCGGCGTGTCATCGCGCAGCATGCGCGCACGGATCGCATTGGCCCAGCGGCTGGCCCAGCGCTTGCTGCCGCTGTCCTTGCGGTTGACCCGCCAACCGGCGAAGAGCTTGACGCTGGCATCAGCCCGCGCACGCGCGTCGAGCAGCCCGGGAATATCGGCTGGATCATTCTGGCCGTCACCGTCCAGGGTCGCGATCCACGCGCCCCGCGCATGTTTGACCCCGTTGCGCACGGCCGTGCTTTGCCCGCTCTGGCTGACATGGTGCAGCACGCGCAGTTCCGGCGTCTGGGACTTCAGCGCCCGCAGCACCGCCAGCGTGTCGTCGCGTGACTGGTCGTCGACGTAGACGATTTCAAAGGCGATGCGTCCCCGCAGGGCGGCGGTGATTTCAGCCACCAGCGGCGCGACATTATCGCGTTCGTTGAACACCGGGACCACAACAGACAGCTCGGGATGGCTCATGGGGCACTCGGCCGGGGTGAAAACAAAGAGCGCGCATTCTCCGCTGCCGAGGTTAGCCGAAGATGAACCCGGCTGCCCAGCAACGGTGGATCAGGCACGATCGCCGAAATAGTCGCGGCACCATGCCACCACCGGGGGCAGGCCCTGCTCGATCGGCAGGGCCGGCTCATAGCCGAATGCGTCATGGGCGCGACGCGTATCGGCCATGGTGCGGACCATGTCGCCCGGTTGCATGGGCTTGTAGATCTTGGTGGCGGGGCGGCCTGCGGCCTGCTCGATCACACTGATGAACCGCTCTAGCTCCACGGGGGTGTGGTTGCCGAGGTTGAACACCCGGTGCGGCACAGGACCGTCGCCGGGATGTGCGAGCGCGCCGAGAATACCGGCGACGATGTCGGAAACATGTGTGAAGTCACGCTGCATGTGCCCTTCGTTGAACACGTCGATCGATCGGCCCGCCAGCACCGCACGCGAGAACAACAGCGGCGCCATATCCGGTCGCCCCCATGGCCCGTACACGGTGAAGAACCGCAGGCCGGTGGCCTTCAGCCCGAACAGCTGTGCGTAGGTATAGGCCATCAGCTCGTTGGCTGCCTTGGTGGCCGCATACAACGAACGCGGCTGGTCCACGCGCTGGTCTTCGGAAAAGGGCGGCGTTGCCGAGTCGCCGTACACCGAACTGCTGCTGGCATAGACCAGATGCTGCACGTTGTGGTGGCGGCACAGTTCCAGGATGTTGACGAACCCGCTGATGTTGCTGTCGACGTAGGCGTGCGGATTCTCAAGCGAATAGCGCACGCCCGCCTGCGCTGCCAGGTGGATGACCGCGGTGGGCCGCACCTCGTCGAACAGCGCGCCCAGGCCGTCGCGATCGGTGAGATCCAGCGTGCGCAGGTCGAGCTGCGGACACAGCGCGGCGACCCGATCACGTTTGAGCTGTGGATCGTAATAGTCGTTGAAGTTGTCCAGCCCGACCACGGGGCGACCGGCCTGCAGCAGGGCCTGCGCGGTATACGCACCGATGAAGCCGGCCGCGCCGGTAAGCAGGATCGTCATGAGTGCAGGCCGTAATGCGTTGCGCCGACGTTGAGCCGGAAGGGCTCGATGATGTCGCTGATGCCTTTGGCGCTGAAGCGGGCCAGCAAGGCTTCCGCATCGTCTTCCAGCTTCAATGCCATCTCTTCGGGATAGACCGGCACCACCGCCATGAAGCCGATCAGCGTGCCATCGTCAGTGGTCAGGTGGGCGAAGGCATCGGGTGCACTGGCGGGCGGCAGGATCAACGCCCCTTGGAACCCTACCGTCGTCGCATAGGGTTCGGCGGGCATGCCGTTGGGAATGCTGTGGCCAAAGCCCAGCCAGGTATCGTACTTGTGCGGCAGCCGCGCCAGGGTCTTCAACAGCCGCAACGGCCAATAGCTGCGTTCGTCGGCAAGCGCCGTCTCACTGAGCGGCCATGTGCCGGGAAGGGTCACCATCAACTCGAGGCGGTCAGGCGATTCGGCGCCTTCCGGCACATCCATCGGCAGATCGCTCATGCCCGAGGTGACGATGCGCAGGAAAGGGAACGCGTCCGTGGCCGCCACGACATGCAGGTCGATGCGCACCGTGTCGGAGATGATCTCGTGGTACACACCCGCAACCGGCCCCAGATGCTGCGCGATGTGTGCCGCGATCGCGGCAACGTTGGGGCCCTCGGATGCGGCGGTGAAGGCGTTCTCGTCACGGTGCCGATGGATCGGACTGCCGCCCGGACTGACCTCGTCGTAGTCGTTGCTCATGGACGGCTCCTGGCCAGGCGTGCGCTGTCGAACGCTCACGCGCGCTGGGCGCGCAGCCGTTCGAGCACGCCGTCCAGCGTATCCAGGTCAGAGTAATGGATGATCAGCTTGCCCTTGCCACCGCGGCCGTGCGTGATCGCCACCTTGGCGCCCAACGACTCGCTCAGTTCGGTTTCCAGCGATGCGATGTCGGCCTGCGGCGCGGTTTTCGCTGCCGCCTGCGGCCGGTTGCTGGGCACCTTGCCGGCCGCGAAGGCCTGCGCACGGCGCTCCACCTCGCGCACCGACCAGCCTTCGTCTGCCGCCTCCTGCGCAAGCTTGCTGGCCAGTTCCGGCGCCAGCGTCAGCAATGCACGCGCATGCCCCATCTCCAGGCGGCGCGACTCCAGCAGCACGCGGATGGCGATCGGCAGTTCCAGCAGGCGCAGCAGGTTGGACACCGCCGCACGCGAGCGGCCAACCGCCTCGGCCGCTTCGGCATGGGTCAGGGTGAACTCGCTGATCAGCCGCTGCAGGGCTTCGGCTTCCTCCAGCGGGTTGAGGTCTTCGCGCTGGATGTTTTCGATCAGCGCCATCGCGATGACGGTGCGGTCTTCCAGCTCGCGCACCACCACCGGTACTTCATCCAGCCCGGCCAGCTTCGATGCACGCCAGCGGCGTTCGCCGGCGACGATTTCGTAGTTGCCGCCCGGCAGCTGACGCGCCAGGATCGGCTGGATCACGCCCTGCGAGCGGATCGAATCGGCCAGCTCGGCAAGCTTGGTCTCGTCCATCTCGCGCCGCGGCTGGTACTTGCCCGGCTGCAGCTGGCCGATGGGCAACCTGCGCAGCACTTCGCCCGGCAACGGCTCGATCACCGCGGTGGCCTGCACCTGGCTGACCGATGCCTTCGGTCCCAGCAGGGCATCCAGGCCGCGGCCCAGGCCACGCTTCTTCCCTGCTGCGGGCTTGGTGCTCATCAGACGGTCTCCACGGCCGCGACGGCCTTGTTGCGTTCGTTGTTGCGTCGAATGATCTCGCCGGCCAGGCCGAGGTAGGCCACGCCGCCGCGCGAAGCGCGGTCATAGCCGACGATGCTCTGCCCATGGCTGGGCGCCTCGGCCAAGCGCACGTTGCGCGGCACGATGGTGCGGAACACGAGGTCGCCGAAGTGCTCGGTGAGCTCGCCGGACACGGCATTGGCCAGGTTGTTGCGCACATCGAACATGGTGCGCAGCACGCCTTCGATTTCCAGCGTCGGATTGAGGTTGCCACGCAGCGCTTCGATGGTTTCCACCAGCGCGCTCAGGCCTTCAAGGGCGTAGTACTCGCACTGCATCGGCACCAGGATCGAATCGGCGGCGGCCAGTGCGTTCAACGTCAGCAGCGAAAGCGCCGGCGGGCAGTCGATCAGGATGTAGTCGTACTCATCGCGGATCGGTGCCAACGCGCGCTTGAGGCGTTGCTCGCGCTCGCCCTGGCCCATCAACTGGATCTCGGCGGCGGTCAGGTCGATGTTGCCGGGCAGCAGGTCGTAGCCCTCGGCCGCTTTCAGCCGAACTTCCACGGCCGTGCTTTCGCCCAGCAGCAGATCGCAGGTGGACGCTTCCAGCTCGCGCTTGTCGACGCCGCTGCCCATCGTCGCGTTGCCCTGCGAATCGAGGTCGACCAACAACACCCGCTTGGGCGCGTTGGCCAGGGCGGCGGCCAGGTTGACGGCGGTCGTGGTCTTGCCGACGCCACCCTTCTGGTTGGCGATGGCGATGATGCGGGCCATGCGGGTGAGCCTCGTCGACGGTTGCTGGGGCTGGTCATTATGCGTACAACCGGCCCCGGGCGGAAATCGGGCTTCATCCCGGCCTTGTCCAGCAGGCAAGCGCGGCGCCCTTCAGGGGCCGCCAACGCTGACCAGATGGCGCTCTCCCGCCAGGCCGGGCACTTTCAGCGCCACGACCTCGCGCACCTGCCAACCCGCGGGCAGCGCGGCGATCTCATCGTGCGGGTGGACCCCTTTCATCGCCAGCAGCACGCCGCCGGGGCGCAACAGATGGCCGCCGACGCGCACGATGCCTTCCAGCGTATCCATCGCACGCGCGGTCAACTGATCGTACTGGCCGGGCTCATCCAGCGCCTCTGCCCGCGACTCGGCGACGCGCGCGTTGGTCAGTCCCAACTGGCGCACGACTTCACGCATGAAGCGCGCTTTCTTGCCGTTGCTCTCCACCAGGGTGACCTGCAGGCCGGGGCAGGCAATGGCCAACGGAATGCCTGGCAGGCCGGGACCGGTACCGAGATCGGCCAGCGACCCGTCCACCACATGCGGTCGCATGGCCAGCGAGTCGAGCAGGTGGCGGGTCACCATCTCCTGCGGATCGCGGATCGCGGTGAGGTTGTAGGTCTGGTTCCAGCGGTGCAGCAGGGCCAGGTAACGCAGCAGGGGCGGCGCCACATCGGCCGCCAGGCCCATGTCGGCCAGGCCACGCTGCAGCGTGTCGGCGACGGCAGGTGGAAGGGTAAGTTCGTTCATGTGGGCATTATCGCCGGTTTCCTGCTGCGGTAAGCAGGTCAGGCGACATGCCACGCCAGCGCGGCGCGGAAGTTGGCGCTGGCCTGCCACTCGTGCAGGTGCCAGCGCGCGGCGTGGCCCAACGCCGGATCGCACCATTGCAGCTGCAGCGTGCCGTCGTCGGCCGGGCCGAACTGCAGGCGGTGCAGGCCGAAGGAAATGCCCTGCCCGTCCGCTTTCAGCATCGCTTCCTTCGCACACCACACGCGGAAGAACCACTGCACGCGGGCTTCCTCGGCAAGGCCCTCCAGCCACGCGATCTCTGCAGGATGGAAGAACCGGCGGATGATCTCCAACATGCGCGGGCGCGGGCGCAGGAGCTCCAGGTCAACGCCGAGCCGGACCCCTTCGCCCAGCGCGACCAGCAGGACATCGCCGCTGTGGCTCCAGCCCGTGCCGAAGCGCGACAACGCAGCCGACAGTTCCGGGCGGCCACGGGGGTCGCGAACCAGCGGCAAGGCCAGCGGATCGCCCCCCAAGGCCTGCGCCAGCACCTGTCGTGCCTGCGGCTCACCGCGCTGGCCGGGCACGTGCGGGCGACGCCACACCGTGACGGGACCGAACCGCCACCTTTCCTGCCCTGACATCCCCGCGCTCATGCCAGCGCCCCGTCAACGCCACTGCACAGCGGTTTCACGGCCATACGCGTCAACTGGAATCTCTTTGAGATAGGAGATGGGGCAATGGGCATCATTATCTGGTTGATCGTCGGCGGCATCGTAGGCTGGCTTGCCAGCATCATCATGGGACGCAATGCCCAGCAGGGCATCATCCTCAACGTGGTGGTCGGCATCGTCGGTGCACTGATCGCCGGGTTCCTGTTCGGCGGCGGCATCAACGAAGCGATCACGGTACGCACGTTCCTGTTCTCGCTGATCGGTGCGGTGATCCTGCTGGCCATCGTCAACCTGTTTACCCGCAAGAGCATCCGCTGACGCTGCGGTAAGGTCGGCCGCTGGCCGGCAGACACATCAGGACGGGGCCCGGCCAAGGTCGGGCCTCGTCGATTCAACCCAGCTGCACCCATGCCGGTGCATGGTCGCTGGGACGCTCCCAGGTCCGCGGCTCGCGGTCGATGCCCGACGCAACGGCGGATGCCTTGAGGGCATCAGACACCAGGGTCAGGTCGATCCGCAGGCCGAGATTGCGGCGGAATCCCGCGGCGCGATAGTCCCACCAACTGAAGATCCCGGCCTCGTCGCTGTGCAGGCGGAACGCGTCGTGCAACCCAAGTTGCAAGAGCTTGTTCAACGCCCCGCGCTCGGCGGTCGAGGTCAGGATGTGGTTCTCGTTCCACACCAGCGGATCGTTCACGTCGCGCTCGTCCGGGGCGATGTTGAAGTCCCCCATCACGATCAGTTTCGGGTACTTCTGCAGTTCGGTTTCGATCCACGCATGCACCGCCTCCAGCCAGCGCAGCTTGTAGGCGTATTTGTCCGTGCCGATGTCCTGGCCGTTGACCACGTAGAGATTGATTACCCGCAGGTCGCCGAAGGTGCCCGCGATCACCCGCTTCTGTTCGTCCTCGAAGCCGGGGATGCCGATCTGCACGTCCTCGGCCGGTTGACGCGACAACAGCGCCACGCCGTTATAGGTCTTCTGCCCGGCGAACACGCTGCGGTAGCCGGCGCTGGCCAGCGCGGCATCCGGAAACTTATGGTCTTCCAGCTTGGTTTCCTGGATGCCCACGATGTCCGGACCGGCATCCTTGAGCCACTGCTCCAGGTGCGGCAGGCGGACGTTGAGGGAGTTGACGTTCCACGAGGCGATTTTCATGGCGGGAATTGTACCTGCCCTGCCCGCCACCCTCCCGTTCGTGCTACCCGACCAGCCGCTTGAGCAGCCCCTGTATCCGCGCGTACGGCGGCCGCAGGAAATCGGTCGCGGCCCAGCGGGACTGCCACAGCACCGGCATCGGCCGACTCATGGCATCAAAGCCGGCGCGTGCGTGGTACGCGCCCATGCCGCTGGCACCCACACCACCGAACGGCAGGCCATCGGCAGCGAAATGCAGCAGCGTGTCGTTCACCGTCACTCCGCCAGCCACCACCGTAGCAAGGATGCGATCCACCTTGGCGTCGTCATGGCTGAAGGGATACAGCGCCAGCGGCCGATCCCGTGCCACCACATCGGCCAAGGCGGCATCCAGGTCCGCATAGGCGCGCACCGGCAGGATCGGGCCGAAGATTTCCTGCTGCATCAGGTCCAGGTCGTCCGGCGGATCCAGTACCACGGTAGGCACCAGCAACCGTTCGCGGGCTGCACGCAGCGGATCGATGGTGGCCAACGGAATGACCTCCACGTTGCGGTCCCGCGCCTGCTGCAGATAACCGAGCAGCCGCTGATACTGCCCTTCATTGATGATCCGGGTGTAATCGGTGGCGTCGCTGAAATCCCCGTAGCGCTGGACGACCTGCTCCTGCAGTGCCTGCACGAACGCGCGTTGGCGCGGGCCATCAATCAGCACGTAGTCCGGTGCGATGCAGGTCTGTCCGGCATTGAACCATTTACCGGTGGCCAACCGCGCCGCCGCTTTCTGCAGGGGAAAGTCGCTGCACACGATGGCCGGCGACTTTCCGCCCAGTTCCAGGGTCAACGGCACCAGGTGTTCGGCCGCCGCCGCCATGACCTTCCGGCCGATGGCTGTGGACCCGGTAAACACCAGGTGGTCCAGCGCCAGACTGGCCACCGCCGAAGCCACGTCCGCACCGCCCTGCACCACCGTTACGCGTGCGGCGGGGAACACGCTGGCAAGCAGCTCCGCCAGGAAAGCGCTGCTTCGCGGCGTGTGCTCTGAGGGCTTGAGCAGCACGTGGTTGCCGGCCGCGATGGCCGTGGCCAGCGGCACCAACGCCAAGGTGATCGGATAGTTCCAAGGCGAGATGACGCCGACCACGCCCAGCGGGGTCGGGCGCAGCTGCGCACGCGCTGGCCACAGCTTCCAGCCCGCACTGGCACGCCGTGGCCGCGACCACCGACGCAGGTGCTTGAGCAGATGATCGATGGCCGACAGCACGCTCATGCCGTCGGCGATGCGCGATTCGGCGTGCGAGCGGTGGCCGAAATCCGCGGCGATGGCGGTGGCCATGTCGTCCATCCGCGCTTTCAATGCCGTGCGCAGGCGACGCAGGTCGTCCTCGCGCTGGTCGATCGAGGGACGCTGCGCCTGCCACGCGATCCGCAGTGTCTGCAGCAGGGCAGGAAGGTCGGCGGGGTCGGTATCTGCTGTCATGCCCCACTATAAAGGGCCTGACAGGAGCGCGTGGTAGCGCCGAGCCATGCTCGGCGGCGGTTTGCCGAAACGACGGATACACTCCGCCGAGCATGGCTCGGCGCTACGGGCTACCGACGCTCAGGCGGACGGCACGGCCCAGCCGAACAGGTCCAGCGCCTTCTGGAACTCACGGTCCAGCGGGGCGCGCGCGTCGACCACGCCGCCTTCCGGATGCGGAAAACGCAGCCGCTCGGCGTGCAGCAGCATGCGGTGTACACCCTGCATGCGGAATATCCGGTTGTGCCGCCCGTCGCCGTGGCTGGTGTCACCGATCATGTGGTGAGACAGGTGCTTGAGATGCCGACGGATCTGCCGGAAGCGCCCGGTCTGCGGCTGGCAGCGCAGCATCGCATAGCGTGAGGTGGTGAACTCCCCGCTCGGCACGCCCAACTCGCCGGTCTGCAACCGCTGGAAATCGGTGATGGCCTGCTTTTTCACCGGCTTGCCCGGGCCGCCATCCAGATCGTGGTCCACGCGCCAGGCCGCTTCGGCCGGCCAGCCACGGCAGACCGTCAGGTAATCCTTCATCACCTCGCCGCCCATCAGCGACTTGCCCAGCGCGCTCGCGGTATCGCGATCAAAGGCCAGCAGCAGGCACCCACTGGTCGCGCGATCCAACCGGTGGACCAGGAAGATCTGACGGCCCAGCTGCTCACGCAGTCGATCCGCGAGGAAATCATCCTCGCCGCGCGCCAGCTTGCTGTCATGGACCATCAACCCGGCGGGCTTGTTGACCACGGCCAGGCGCTCGTCCTGATGAAGCAGCTGCAGCGGCGGCGGCGCGACCGCCGTCACGGCCTCATCGGCCGCCGATTCGCCCGCCATCATCGCCACCATGCCCGCGCCAACGCGAACGCACCCAGTGCGCCGGAGACCCAGCTCCACACCGGCATGTCGCCGATGTACCAGCCCGGTGGCTGCAGGACATACATCAGCGCGGCGATCGCCAACAGGCCGACACCGGTGATCGCGCCCACGGCGTGCTTCTGCAGGCGCTGCACACTGACATCCAGCGCGGCCAGGTCGCGCGAGCGCATCGACAGTTCATGCCGGCCTTCGACCTGTTGGCTCAGCCAGGCATGCACAAGGCGCGGCATGTCCGGGGCGTGGGTCATGATCTCCGGCACCCGCTTGCCGATCTCGCGCAGCACCCGGCGCGGGCTGTAGCGCTCGCGCAGGATCTTCGACAGCACCGGCTTGGCCACTGCCCAGATATCGATCTGCGGATCGAGCTGTCGGCCGACGCCTTCGATGTTCAGCAGGGTCTTCTGCAGCAGGATCAACTGCGGCTGCAGGGTCAACTGGTAGCGCTGCGCCACGCGGAACAGCTTCATCAGCACTTCGGCCAGCGAAATCTGCGACAGCGGACGGGTGAAATAGGGCTCGCACACCGAGCGTACCGCCGCTTCCAGATCGTCGATGCGCACGTGATCGGGCATCCAGCGTGCCTGTACATGCAGCTCGGCGATGCGCCGGTAATCGCGGTTGAAGATGGCCATGAAGTTCTCGGCGAGGTAGTACTGATCCTCCTGCGAGAGCTGGCCCATGATGCCGAAGTCCAGCGCGATGAAGCGCGGATTCGCCCGCCGTGCCGGATCGACGTCGACCCAGATGTTGCCGGCGTGGGCGTCGGCATGGAAGAAATTGTCCCGGAACACCTGGGTGTAGAACACCCTTACTCCCTTGGCCGCCAGCGCCACGCGGTCGATGCCGGCGCGGTCCAGCGCCTCGATGTCATCGGAGGGAATGCCCCAGACGCGCTCCAGCGTCAGCGCGCGTTCGGCGGTGTGGCTCCAGATCACTTCCGGCACGTACAGATCGTCAGAGTGCTCCCAGAACCGGCGCAGCACGCTGGCATTGGCGCCTTCGCGCTGCAGGTCCAGTTCGGCCGACAACGTGTTCTCGATCTCGGCCACCACTTCGCGCGGACGGATCTTGTCCGCACGCGGGTGGGTGCGCTCGACCAGTGTGGCGAGCGAATTGAGCAACGCGATGTCGGCGACGATCTGCTTTTCGATGTTCGGCCGCAGCACCTTGACCACGACCTGGCGTCCGTCGCCCAACGTCGCCGCGTGGACCTGCGCGATCGACGCCGAGGCCAGCGGCTCGGTATCGAAGCTGGCGAAGGCTTCGGTGACCGGCATGCCCAGTGTGTCTTCGACGATGCGGCGCGCGGTTTCACCGTCGAACGGCTTGACCCGGTCCTGCAACAGGGTCAGCTCGACCGCGACGTCCGGCGGCACCAGGTCACGGCGCGTGGACAGGATCTGGCCGAACTTGACGAAGATCGGACCCAGATCCTGCAGCGCCAAGCGGAGCCGGGCACCACGCGACTGTGCGGCGATGTCGGCCGACGCACGCGGCACGAAAGGCTTGGCCAGGCGCAGCCAGCGTTCGGCCGGCGTGTCCTGCAGCAGGTCATCCAGGCGATAGCGCAGGATGATGCGGCCAATGCGGCTGGCCCGCAGCAGGGCCTTCATGCGACACCCCGCAGGCGCTGCACGCGCGCCGACAGACGCTCGACGTCGTCGCGCAGCACGTCCACGTCGTCATGGAACGCGTCCAGCTCGCCACGCGGCACCACGTCGCGGGACTCCTCGGTCACGTACTCCGCCGCCGTATGGGCCAGATCGGAGACGCCGCGGCGTGCGTGCTGCAGCGCGCTGCGCAGTGCGTTGGCCACCTGCACGCCCAGCACCTCGCCGAAGACGCGCACGAACGGCAGCTGCCAGTCCGGATCAAAGCCTTTGGCCAGTTGCTGCAGACGGCGGGCCAGTTCGGCATCCCCGGCCACCCGTACGCGGCCCGCCGGGTCGCCCTGTTCGCTGCGCGACCTGGCCAGCAACGGCAACTGGGCCAGCACACCGGCCAGGCTGCTGCGCACCGCCAGATCGGCTTCGCGGTGGTCGACCGGGCCGACCTCAAGCTGCTCGCCATGCACACTGATCCGCATGGCCAGCGCAGGGGCGTCCAGGGTCAGGTCGATATGTCGGCCATCCAGCGCGGTCAACGCCTGACGGGTATCGGGATCCAGCGCCAGCGCACGATTCAGCGCGGCTTGCAGGGCGCGGCCGGCGACCGGCTTGAGCGACTTGAGCAGGGAAAGAGGCATGGTGCGCATTCTACCTGCCTGGTGGCAGATCGCTGCGGAATCCTGTCCGCGCGGCGCGCTCGCCGAGCGTGGCTCGGCGCTACATGCCCCGCTCGGTAGCGCCGAGCCGTGCTCGGCGGAATCCTGCCGGTGCCGCGACGGCGGACGCACACCGCGCTGCGCGCTCGCCGAGCGTGGCTCGGCGCTACATGCCCCGCTTGGTAGCGCCGAGCCGTGCTCGGCGGAATCCTGCCGGTGTCGCGACGGCCGACACACACCGCGCTGCGCGCTCGCCGAGCGTGGCTCGGCGCTACATGCCCCGCTTGGTAGCGTCGAGCCGTGCTCGGCGGAATCCTGCCGGTGTCGCGACGGCGGACGCAGGCCGCGCGGCGCGCTCGCCGAGCGTGGCTCGGCGCTACATGCGCCGCTCCGGCGTAACTCACCCATCGACAGGAACGACGAAGCCGGGCAATGCCCGGCTTCGTTTCAAGCGCTCACCGAGGTTACTCGGTGGTGCAGCGTCAGGTTCGCTTGCGGAACATGGAGATCACAGCCAGCACCAGGAAGACCACGAACAGGATCCAGGCGATGTTGCTGGCGGCACCGGCAATACCGGAGAAGCCGAGGACGGCGGCGATAAGGGCGATGACGAAAAAGATGACGGCGTAGTGCAGCATGGCGATCCTCGCGGTTACGTGCCGGGGGTGGCGTTGGGGTCCATCCTCCCGCGTCGCCGGTGTTCATCAAGTGATGGAAAAATCGCCTTTTGATGAAGCCTTCAGTCGCGTGAGTCCTTCGTCAATGCTCACGATCGGTACGTAGCCGAAGTCGCGGCGTGCCGGTTCCATGCTGTACCAGTGCGGCGTACACAGCTGTTCGGCAAGGAAACGGGTGAGCGGCGGCTCGCCCGGCAAGCGCAACAGCGGCCACACCCGCTCGCAGATCGCGCCGATGCGATACGCCGTCTTGAAGCTGATCGTCCGGTGCACGGGCGGGGCCCCCACTGCACCCAGCAGCTTGTTGAGCAGCTCACGCATCGGCAGCGGTTCGCCGTTGGAGATGAAGTACGCCTTGCCCGCACAGGCGGCTCCCGGCGCCAGTGCGTCCAGCGCAAGGAAATGGGCAAGCGCTGCATTGTCGATGTAGGTCGTGTCGACCTTGTTGCTGCCATCCCCCACCAGCCGCAGGCGGCCGGCACGGGCGCGCTGGGCCAGCCGCGGTACCAGTTGCAGATCGCCCGGACCCCAGATCAGGCGCGGACGCAGCGCGACGGTGGCGAGCGTTGCATCGTTGGCCGCCAGCACGCGCTGCTCGGCAATCGCCTTGGTCGCGGCGTACGGGGCCTGGAAGTCCTCGCCATAGGGCACTTCGTCCGCACCCAGCCCTTCCACGGGATGCGTGGCGCGGTGGGTCACACTCGGCGTGGAGGTATAGACGAGCTTGTGCACGCCCTGCGCGCGGCAGGCCGCTAGGACGTTGTCGGTGCCGACCACGTTGGCCTGGTGGTAGCTCTCGTAGCTGCCCCAGGCGCCCGCTTTGGCCGCGTTGTGCAGCACCGCGTCCATGCCGGCCACGGCATGCAGCACCGCCTGCGCATCGGCCAGGTCGCCCTGGATCTGGCCCACGCCCATCGCCTGCAGCGCCGGGTAGTGGCCCCGGTTGAAACTGAGCACCTGATGGCCTCGCTCGGCCAACCCGGCACAGAGTGCCTGGCCGAGGAAGCCGCCGCCGCCGGTGACAAGGACCTTCATGCTTTTTTCTCCAGCTCGGCGGCAGCCCAGATCGCCAGCTTCTCGCGGCCGATCTTGGCATTGTGGCGGATGTCCACCGGGAAGCCGGGATGGACGAGATAGTGCCGCAGGCCAGCGTCAGGCACGCAGACCGCCGCCTTGGCCCGCAGCGCGTCGACCAGTGCGGGCGAGCTGGACTGCCCACGTGCAAGCTCGATGCACAGCACCGGCACCTGCTGCCCCGGTGTACCGACGCCGACCAGCGCGCTGCGGGCAACGCCCGGGACGGTGTTGAACACCGGCTCGATCTGCTCGGTGTAGAGCGGTCCGCGTGCCGTCTCCACGCGCTGGGTCTTGCGGCCGCAGAACCACAACTGGCCCTGTGCATCGAAATAGCCGACATCGCCCATGCGATGCACCACGCGCAGATGACCGTCGGCCAGCGTCTCGCTGATCTTGGCGGCCGCCGTTGCCTGTGGGCGGTTGAAATAACTGTCCGTGGCGGTGGGTCCGGCCACGGTGATTTCGCCGATCTCGCCGACCGGCATCACCCGTACCCGGCTCCAGTCCGGCAGCGCGGCATCGTCGATGGCGATGATGCGCACCTCGTTGGGCGCCACCACACTACCCACGCAGGTGCCGGCCCCGGCCTCGGTCGCGGCACGGGTGTCTTCCAGCGCGCGGCCTTCGATCACCGCCACCGGCAGGCACTCGGTGGCCCCGTAGGGCGTCCAGAACTGGGCATCCGGCGGCAACAGGCGGCGGATCGTCGCCACCACGTCCGGCGGCACCGGCGCACCGGCCGACGTCACCCGCTTGACGCCCGGCAGGGGCTGTCCATGATCGGCCAGCACCCGCATCAAGGCGGGCGAGCCAAACAGTTGGGTCACGCCGTGGCGCTTGATCGCATCGTGCAGGCGGCGGGGGTCTGCCGACGCCGGTCGGGTCGGATCCATGTCCGGGATCACCGAGGTCAGGCCCAGTGCGGGGTCGAACAGGGCGAACGGCGGGAACGTGGGCAGGTCCACGCCACCCGGCTCCATGCCGAAGGCCGAACGCAGCAGCTCGATCTGGCCGACGAAGTGGCGGTGGCGGTAGACCACGCCCTTGGGCACCCCGGTGGAGCCGCTGGTGAACAGGATCGCGGCCGTGTCCTCGCCATCGGTATCGGCCAGCATGGGCGGCGTGCCTGCTCCTGCCCGCTCCAGCGCAGCCAGCGTGGTGCCACCCCACCCAAGCTTGCGCCCCACGGTGACCAGCCGCTTGGCCGACGGTGACCAGCGCAGCGCAAGCCGTGCCACATGGGCCAGCGGAATCCCGATGAAGGCGTCCGGCTGCGCCTCGTCCAGGCACTGCTTCAGCGCGCGCTTGTCGATGCCCGGATCCACCAGCACCGGCACCGCGCCGATCTTGAACAACGCGAACATCAACAAGAAGAACTCCGGCGACGGCCGGACCATCACCACCGCACGCACGCCGCGGCCGATGCCGTAGGCGGCCAGTCCAGCGGCCATCGCATCACTGCGCGCGTCCAGTTGGCGGTAATCCAGGGTGACGTCGTAAGACGCCATGCCATTGCCCGGGCCGCGTCGGCCGGGGCAACGAATGGCGATCTGGTCAGGCCGCTCACGGGCCAACTCGGGCAATCGGGCGGCAATATTGCAGGATCGGTTCATCCGTTCATTGTCGCCGCGTCCGGAATTTCTTGCACGGCGCTCCGCTTCGTGGAAAATCCGCACTCTCTTTCAACGACGCGACTGCCGCCTGGGGCGGCTTGCCCATGCAACACCCCTGCATGACCTGTGGTGCCTGCTGCACCCAATACCGCGTTGCCTTTCATTGGATGGAATCGGACGAAGTCACGCCCGGTGGCGTGCCGAACGCACTGACCGAGGTGCTGGACCCGCATCGCCTGTGCATGCGCGGCACCCACAGCGCGCCGGTGCGCTGCGTCGCCCTGGATGCGCAGATCGGCGTGTATTCCCGTTGCACGATCCATCCCAACCGGCCCAGCGTGTGCCGCGAGGTGGATGCGTCGTGGGAATACGGCAAGCCCAGTGCGCAGTGCGAAAAGGCGCGCATCGCCTATGGCCTGGACCCGCTGACGCCCGCCGATTGGCGCTGGCGCGATGCGCCTGGCAGCAATGACGACCATCCGGACGACAACGGCTCGCCACAGGCCCCGATCGCGGCGTGAGCCGACGATTCGCCGGCGCGGTCGCGCCGAGCCCTGCTCGGCGGCCGTTTTTCCGCGTCCCCGCTCAGCTCAGCGGATGGGCATCCAGGAAGGCGCGGATCGCCGGCACCAGTACTTCATGCTTGTCTTCCAGCACGTAGTGGCCTGCGTCGTTGAACGCATGCACCTCGGCCTGCGGCAGCGCCGCCTGGAAGGTTTCCAGGAAATGATGATCGAACACGAAATCGCGCAGTCCCCAGCCGATGAACGCCGGGCGGTCCGCAAAGGACGGCAGCGCCTTGCCGGAGCGCTCCAGCAACGGCCACGCCTTGTCGGCCGGTGACAGCGGGATGTCCTGCATGAAGCGGATGGTGCTGATCCGGTTGGCCCAACTGTCATACGGGGCAACATAGGCGCGGCGCACATCGGCGGGCATCTTCCGCTCCACCCCCAGTCGCGAGGCGCCGGCCGAGAATGCATTGAAGGTGCGGATGATCCATTCCCCCACCTTCCAGTGCCGGCCCAAGCCGATCTGCCACGGCATCTTCTTCGCCGCCGGCATCGGGAAGGCGGCGGTATTCAACACCACCAGCCGCTTGACCTGCGCATGGTGGGACAGCGCCCAGCCGAAGCCGATCATGCCGCCCCAGTCGTGCACGGCCAAGGTGACCGGACCGGTGATGCCCAGGTGCGCCAGCAGCGCATCCAGGTCGTCCACGCGGCTCTGCAGGGTGTAGTCGTAGCGGTCATCGGCCGGCTTGTCGGACAGGCCCATGCCGATGTGGTCCGGCACGATGCAGCGGTACCGGTCCGACAGGCCGGCCACCAGCGTGCGCCAGTAATAGCTCCATGACGGATTGCCATGGACCATCACGACCACCTCGCCATCGCGCGGGCCTTCGTCGATGTAGTTCATCGACAGGCCGGGGCGGACGTCGAAGCGGTGGGTGGTGCTGGGGTAACCGGGTAAATTCATTGAAGCCGCAACCTGTCGATGCTGAAGGCTTCGTCGCCTTCTGGTTTCTTGACCAAGTCCATGCCACCGCACGGCCTCACGTTTACTTTCACTGCAGCACACGATACGGCTGTACGGCATGCGTGTTATCTGCCAACAGGCGCAGATAGGCAGGATGCAGGAACAGCTTCTCCTTGCCCATGCGTTGTTCCTGCAGGACCCCTACGTCGACGAGTTCGCGCAGATAACGCGCGGCGGTCTCCCGCTTTGCAATACCGGCCTCGACGACATTCTGGATGCGGCAATACGGTTGACTGAATATTACGTCGACAAGCTCACGACTATAGGTCTTCGGGCTGTGCTGCCGGATCCACTCACAGGCCTGATCGTGCAAGGCCCGTATCGCGTCGATCTTCGCTCCGGTCCAACGGGCAGTATCCGCTACCGCGTCCAGCATGTAAGCGATCCATGGGGCCCATTGACCATCGCGGGTCACCGCTTGAAGCAAGCGATAATAGTCGGCCTTTCGTTCGATGATGTACCGCGAGAGATAAAGCACAGGGCGATCAAGAAGGTCCTGCTCCACCAGCATCAGCAGATTGAGCACGCGACCGGTACGCCCGTTGCCATCGGTGAACGGATGGATGGCCTCGAACTGGTAATGGGCGACGGCCATGCGGATCAGCGGGTCTATCTCACGCCCGTCATGAATGAACTGCTCCCAATTGGCGAGCTTGGCCCGCAGCAGATCTTCGCCCACCGGCGGCGTATAGATGACGTGCCCCGTCTGTTGGTTCACCAGCGAAGTGCCCGGTACCCGGCGCACGCTCATCTGCACATCCTTGATGCGACTGCAGACGATTTCAGCCGTCCGGGTCGACAATGGCCTCTCACGCAGCGAATGAAAGCCTTCCTGCAACGCGCTGCGATAGCGGAGCGCTTCCCGGGTAGCAGGTGAGGCAGCGTCCTGATGCTCGGCGTACCGGAAGAGTTCGTCGGTGGTGGTGACGATGTTCTCGATCTCCGAGCTGGCCTGTGCTTCCAGTAATGGAATGGTATTGATCAGAACAGCTGGATTAGGCAGGTGCCCTGTCGCCTGGCGAAGAGACGCCAGCGCCTTGTGTGCCTCGATGCATGCCTTCAGCAGCTCACGCGTCTCAAGTTCGGCGCGGGGTGGAAGCAAGGGCAGCTCGTTGTAGGGGCGTTGGACATCCATGCGGGGCGGCTCGTGTCGATGACGTCGACATGGTGCCACCGTCATGTCGAAATAAAACACTTTTTACGCATGAATAGGCAAAACCTGTGAACTGACCGTGTCGCAGTGACTGGGCCAATCCAGCTCGCTGGATTGGCCGACGGGATCACCAGACCACTTCAGCCATCGAGCAGTTCAGCCCCGAGCCGATGCCGAGCAGCGCGATGCGGTCGCCCTTCTTGAGCTTGCCCAACTGCTTCAGCTTGCTCAGCACGATCGGCACCGAGGCCGGGCCGATGTTGCCGTGCTCACCGAAGATGGTCATCACCTTCTTCGGGTCGATGCCGAAGTTCTTGATGAACGCAGCGGTGTGCGGCTGGCTGACCTGGTGGATCACGAACTGGTCCAGCTCCTCCACCGCCCAGCCCAGCGCGATCTTCGCCGCGGCGAACGTCTTCTGCGCCAGCTTGATGCCCTCGATCAACAGCACGCGGGTGTCGGTGACCATGCGGTCCAGGTTACCCAGGCACAGCTGGTTCCACTCGGTGGCCGAACGGGTGACGCCGCCCTTGTAGCGCGGGGCGTCGGGCACCAGGTCCGAGCGCGCCATCACCATCGCCGCGGCACCCGAGCCGGTGGTCAGCGCCGCCAGCTCGTTGCGGAAATCTTCGGCAGTGACATCCGGCGCCGTCATGCGCTCCAACGTCTTTTCATACACCAGGTTCGCGGTTTCGCCGTCGACGACCAGCGCGTATTTCAGCTCGCCGCGCTCGATCATGCGGGCGGCGATGTCCATGCCGTTGATGAAGGCCAGGCAGGCGTTGGCGACGTCGAAGGTCACGCACTCCTCGCCCACGCCCAGGTTGCCGGACACGATGCTGGCCGTGGACGGTTCCAGGTAGTCGCGGCTGACCGAGGTGTTGATCACCAGGCCGACATCGGCCGGGCCGATGTTGGCGTCCTCCAGCGCCTTGCGGGCCGCCATGGTGGCCGCATCGGAGGCCAGCGTGCCGTCGTCCCACAGGCGGCGCGCATGGATGCCCGCCACATCCCCCAGCACGTCGGTACGGATACCGAGGCGGTCCAGGGTGGGCTGCAGGCGTTCGTTTATTTCCTTGGTCGTTAGCGTGTGGGGCGCGTCGACATGCGCCAGGCCGGCGATCGAGACATTCTTGAAGAGCATCGAGTTAGCGCCAAGGCTCAGGCAAAGGGGGCGTCATTCTATAACCCTCTTGGCCTGTCCGCACCTTTACGGGTTCAGCTTGGTCCGCGAGGGGATTTTCAGCGCGGCGGACACTGGTAGGCCGCGAAGCGCTGGCTGCCGTCCGCAGGGGGGGCCGAGGCCTGCAGCGCATTGGCTCCGGCACTTGGCGCTTCGTTGCGTGCCAGCGTCTCCAGCTCTTCCTGCACCCGCAAGGGGTTGCGGTTGTAGAAGCCGACCTTGTTCTTCACGGTGACCGCCACCTCGCCCTTGTTCACGCAGCCCGCAGGGACCGCGCCTGCAGGCAGCACCCGGACGCTGGTTCCGGCGGGCTCGATCGGCACCCAGGTGCAGGCAGTGGTGGCGAGCAGCAGGGCGGAGATCAGCAGGATGCGCATGGGGTCTACCAGAGAAGGTTTCCCCGATTGTGCCTGAACAGGCTGAACGACAGGTAGCGCCGAGCCCTGCCCGGCGAGCGCGGCGAAACTGCTGCCCCACGGTCGCCTCTCCGCGCAAACAGAAAGGGCCGCGGATTTCGCCGCGGCCCTTCTGCCTACACCGTGAGCATTCCCGTTATTTGGTGATGTCCACGTTCTTGGTATCGCGCAGGAACAGGCCACCGATGACCACGGTCATCAAGGCGATGGCGATCGGATACCACAAGCCGTAGTAGAGGTTGCCCGTGCCGGCCACCAGCGCGAAGGAGATCGCCGGCAGGAAGCCACCGAACCAGCCATTGCCGATGTGGTACGGCAGCGACATCGAGGTGTAGCGGATGCGGGTGGGGAACAGTTCCACCAGGTAGGCGGCGATCGGGCCGTACACCATGGTCACGTACAGCACCAATATCCACAGCATGAAGATCGTGCCGGGGATGTTGATGCGCGCATTGTCCGCCTTGGCCGGGTAACCGGCTTCGACCAGCGCGGCCTTCAGCTCGGTACCGAACGCATCGCCCTTGGCCTTGCCCTCGTCCTTCGCCAGGCCGGCGGCCTCGTAGGAACTCACCTTCGCCGTGCCGACGTTGACCACCGCCAGCGAGCCCGCTGGTGCCGGCTGCACGTCATACGGCACACCCGCCTTGGTCAGCGCGGCCGTTGCCACGTCGCACGAGCTGGTGAACTTGCGCAGGCCCACCGGATCGAACTGGAACGAGCAGGTGTTCGGGTCGGCCACGACCAGCGCCGGCGAGTTGGTGCGTGCTTCTTCAATGGCCGGATTGGCGAAGTGGGTCAGGCCCTTGAACACCGGGATATAGGTGATGGCGGCCAGCAGGCAGCCGGTCAGGATGATCCACTTGCGGCCGATGCGATCGGACAGCCAGCCGAAGAAGATGAAGAACGGCACGCCCAGCGCCAGCGCGGCAGCGATCAGCAGGTACGAGGTGGTCGGATCGACCTTCAGCATGCTGCTGAGGAAGAACAGCGCGTAGAACTGCCCGCCGTACCACACCACGGCCTGGCCGGCGGCAGCACCCAACAGCACCAGCAGCATCAGCTTCAGGTTGCCGTCTTTCAGGCTGTCGCGGAACGGCGTCTTGGAGCCCTTGCCTTCGGCCTTCATCTGCTGGAACAGCGGCGACTCACTCAGCTGCAGGCGGATCCACACCGAAATGCCCAGCAGGACGATCGACACCAGGAACGGGATGCGCCAGCCCCAGTCTTCGAACGCCTCGTTGCCCAGGAAGTAGCGGCAGGCAAGGATGATCAGCAGCGACATGAACAGGCCGAGCGTCGCGGTGCACTGGATGAAGCTGGTGTACAGGCCGCGCTTGTCGGCCGGTGCATGCTCGGCCACATAGGTCGCCGCGCCACCGTACTCGCCGCCCATTGCCAGGCCCTGCGCCAGACGCAGGATGATCAGGATCACCGGTGCGGCAAAGCCGATCGAGGCGTAGTTGGGCAGCACGCCGACCAGGAAGGTCGAGATGCCCATGATCAGGATCGTGACCAGGAAGGTGTACTTGCGGCCGATGCGGTCACCGAGGCTGCCGAAGAAGGCCGCACCGAACGGACGCACGAAGAAGCCCGCCGCGAAGGCAAGCAGGGCGAAGATCATGCCCGTGGTTTCATTGACACCGCTGAAGAACTGCTTGGCGATGATGGCGGCGAGTGAGCCGTACAGGAAAAAGTCGTACCACTCGAACACCGTGCCGAGGCTCGATGCAAAGATGACTTTCTTGTGGCCGTGCGTCAGTGACACAGGCGCGGTACCAGGTGTTGTCGACATGAGACGCTTCCCCTCCGAAGCAGGATGACTGTGGTGCCGGCGTCAGCCGGCACCCGCGTTAGAAACTGTATTTGGTGGTGAACTGCACGCGGTTGATGTCGCCCTTGCGACCATCTTCGATCTCGCGCACGCCGTACATGTACTCCGCACCGATATCGACCTTGGGCATCGGCGTGTAGAACACATTGCCGCGGATGCTCTGCACGCTCTTGGTGACCAGTGGGCCGAGCGTGCCGTCGTTGTCATAGTCGCTGCGCGCATAGATCAGGTTGGTGCGCAGCTTCGGGGTGAAGGCATGGCGCCAGCCGACATAGCCCGCCAGCACGCCCGTCGTTGCCAACTCGTCGCGGGCGACGTCGTAGGCGGTATCGGCGGTGATGCCCAGGCCGATGTAACGCGAAATGCCCTCGCCCCCGGTCAGCTGGTAGTGCAGCGTATCGGTGTCGGCCATCACCCACTTGCCGCCCAGGGTCAGGCCGCCGGCGATCTTGTCCGCGTCCGCACCGGTGGTCTGGTTGTCCACCTTCAACTGGCGCACCAGGCCGGCCACGCCGAAGGTACCCCAGTCACCCTTCCATCCGTATCGCACGGTCAGGTCGGGCAGGCTGCCGCGATCAGAGTTGGCACTGGCGTTGGTCCACGCCCCGGTGACCGGATTGCGCACGCCGGTGAGCGTGGTCGTCTCCGGATTTTCCAGTGCCACGCTCAAGCCGCCGGTGGTATAGCGGATCTGTGCCTGGCGGACGAACACCACACCGTCGGTCGGACCGACGAAGTCGGCGGCCTCGGGAATCGAGGCGGCATCCATGAAGTTGGTCCAGGTCTGGCCTGCGGTCCACTTGTTCCAATACATGTACGCGTGGCGCAGGGTGACACCGTAGGTATTGGTGGCCGTCTGGTTGCCCAGCGAATTGCCGAAGAAATCCATCTCGAAGAACGCACCGGCCTTGTCACCGGACGCGCTGACGTTGTCGATGCCCAGGTTGAAGCGCGAGAACTTGGCATGGGCATTGAAGTCCACGTCCGAACGCTCGCCGCTGCCGCCCGCACCGGCCACCGGGGTCTGGCCCGGCAGGTACAGCGCACGGCCGGTGGCATCGTCGGCCAGTTGGCCATCGCCGGTCTGGGTGGCCATGAAATCAGCCTTGATGAAGCCGCCGATCTTGACCGTGGTGCCCGGTGCCGCGCCAGGGGTGATGGTGGTGACCTGGATCGGCTGCTTGCCTGCCGGCACGACCGGCTTCTGCTCGGCCTGCACCGTCCTTACCTCGGTGACGGCCTGCTGGGTCTGGCTGAGCTGGGTCTGCTGCTGTTGCTGCGATGACAGCAGCAGCTGCACCTGGCGCTCGAGCTCGCCCACGCGTGCTTCCAGTGCTTTCTCTCTCGCGGTTTCCGCGAACGCCATGCCCGGTGCCGCCAGCGCAACCAGCATGCAGGCAGCCAACGGCTTACGCAGCGTCTTCAACGTACGGTGATTCATGTTGCCCTCTCTCCCAAGTGGCAAATCGAAAGACGCGCGTGGGGCACGGTCGAAGCCGAGGGTGCGTCCGCTTGACGCACCGCCGCTATTGGCCATTAGTCGTACCTGCCCGATGACGGCCGTCCCCGGAGCAGCCCAGTGCACCCTTGCCGGCCTGCAGGTTTCGACCATGGTCTAAGGGGTACGGTGTCGCGGCTGGGGACGGATGGGGCAAACTGGGTGTCAACGGTTGCCGCGCATGCTGCAACTGCACATAAAAGTCCACGTGCAAGTGAGGGTGCCATGGTTGATCTTTATCCCGTCGATCCGCAGTTCGCCGAAAAGTCGCGGATCAACAAGACCACTTACCAGCAGCAGTACCAGACGTCGGTCGATGACCCCGACGCGTTCTGGGGCGCGGCCGCGCAGCGCCTGGACTGGTTCAAGCAGCCGACGATCATCAAGAACGTCAGCTACGACCTCGCCGACTTCCACATCAAGTGGTTCGAGGATGGCGAGCTCAACGCCAGCGTGAACTGCCTGGACCGCCAGCTCGCTACGCGCGGTGACAAGACCGCGTTGCTGTTCGAGCCCGACAGCCCGGATGCGCCGGCGCAGCACGTCACCTACCGCGAGCTGTACGAGCGCGCCTGCCGCCTTGGCAATGCGCTGCGCAACCTCGGCGTCAAGAAAGGCGACCGCGTCACCATCTACCTGCCGATGATCGTCGATGCGGCCGTCGCGATGCTGGCCTGCGCGCGCATCGGTGCCATCCACTCGGTGGTATTTGGTGGGTTCGCGCCCAATTCCATTGCCGATCGCGTGAGCGACTGTGCCAGCAAGTTGATCATCACCGCCGACGAGGGCCTGCGCGGTGGCAAGAAGATTCCGCTGAAGGCGAACGTCGATGCCGCCCTGAAGCTGCCCGGCACCAACACCGTGGAAACCGTGCTGGTGGTACGCCACACCGGCGGCGCGGTGGACATGCAGGCGCCGCGCGACCGCTGGTTCCATGATGTGGTGGACAGCCAGCCCGCCGAGTGCGAGCCGGAACGCATGAACGCCGAAGATCCGTTGTTCATCCTCTACACGTCCGGCTCTACCGGCAAGCCGAAGGGCGTGCTGCATACCACCGGCGGCTACCTGCTGTATGCGGCCTACACGCACGAGGCGGTGTTCGATCTGCGCGAGGACGATATCTACTGGTGCACCGCCGATGTCGGCTGGGTCACCGGCCACAGCTACATCGTCTACGGGCCACTGGCCAACGGCGCGACGTCGCTGATGTTCGAAGGCGTGCCGAACTTCCCCAGCACCTCGCGTTTCTGGGAAGTGATCGACAAGCACAAGGTGAGCATCTTCTACACCGCGCCCACCGCCATCCGCGCCTTGATGCGCGAGGGCGAAGAGCCGGTCAAGAAGACCTCGCGCAGCTCGCTGCGGCTGCTTGGCAGCGTCGGCGAGCCGATCAACCCGGAAGCCTGGCGCTGGTACTACGAGGTGGTGGGCGACAGCCGCTGCCCGATCGTCGATACGTGGTGGCAGACCGAAACCGGTGGCATCCTGATTTCCCCCCTGCCGGGCGCAGTGGACCTCAAGCCCGGTTCGGCCACGGTACCGTTCTTCGGCATCCAACCGGCGCTGGTCAATGCCGATGGCGAGATCAAGGACGGCGCCACCGAGGGCAACCTGATCATCCGTGATTCGTGGCCGGGCCAGATGCGTACGGTCTACGGCGACGACCAGCGCTTCATCGACACCTACTTCCGCACCTATCCGGGCGCCTACTTCACCGGTGACGGCTGTCGCCGCGATGAGGATGGGTATTACTGGATCACCGGGCGGGTGGACGATGTCATCAACGTCTCCGGCCATCGTATCGGCACGGCCGAGGTGGAAAGTGCACTGGTATCCCATCCGAAGGTGGCCGAAGCCGCAGTCGTCGGCTTCCCGCATGACGTCAAGGGCCAAGGCATCTATGCCTATGTCACCCTGATCGCCGACGAGGCCCCCAGCGACGAACTGCATAAGGAGCTGGTGGCATGGGTACGCAAGGAGATTGGCCCGATCGCCACGCCTGACCACCTGCAGTGGGCGCCGGGACTGCCGAAGACACGCTCGGGCAAGATCATGCGCCGCATCCTGCGCAAGATCGCGGAGAATGCGCCGGACCAGCTCGGCGACACGTCCACCCTGGCCGATCCATCCGTGGTGGCCTCGCTGGTCGACGAACGCAAAGTGAAGTAACGGCCAGCGGGGGGCAGCTCGGTTTCGCTGCACGATACGGATCTGCCCCCTTCCGCCCTCCTGTTTTCCCTAAGCTGACGCCATGACCACCCTTTTGATTGCCGATGACCATCCGCTGTTCCGCGAAGCACTGCGCGGCGCCGTGCAGCGTGTCATTCCCGGCGTACAACTGTTCGAGGCCGACAGCGTGGAAGCACTGTATGCCTTGGCCGACCAGCACAACGATGCCGACCTGGTCCTGATGGATCTCAACATGCCCGGCGCTCAGGGTTTCAATGCGCTGGTGCATATGCGGTCGCTGCACCCGCACCTGCCCGTGGTGGTGGTGTCGGCACGCGAGGAACCGACCGTGATGCGGCGCGCACTGGACCACGGCGCATTTGGTTTCATTCCAAAATCCGCAGATTCGGACACCATCGGCCATGCGCTGGGGATGATCCTGGACGGCGAGACCTGGGCGCCGCCGGAAGCGCATAACGTGCCGCCCACCGGACGCGAAGAGCGCGAAGTCGGCCAGCGCCTGCGCGAGCTGACCCCGCAGCAGTTCCGCGTGCTGCAGATGTTGGGTGCCGGACGGCTGAACAAGCAGATCGCGTATGACCTCACGGTCTCCGAAGCCACGATCAAGGCCCACGTCACCGCCATCCTGCGCAAGCTGGGCGTCACCAACCGGACCCAAGCGGTGTTGATGGCAGGCAAGCTGGCCATCGATGACCAGCAGATCGTGTTGCCGCCGGAAGAAGAGTGAGCGGTTGAGGAGCGGCCGCTGCGCTCGCCGAGCATGGCTCGGCGCTACCGTGATGCCGCGTCCCGCTGCGCAATATAGCCGCAGCTATGAAACCCAGCTTTACCTGCGCAATCACGCGCTGACGCCTCCTGCTGCAGCGCCGGTGCTAAGCTTCGCGTCCCCTTGGGGAGTAGCCGGTTTCCTGCTGCAGGAAACGCCCGTATCAACATGCTCGGCCAATGCGCCGTGGTGCGGGCAACCATCATGGTTGGCGAGACCAGCGGTCCGCGTGCGCAACGACAGGTTGGGCGCGAGCGCGGGCCGTGCGTCCGTCTTCGCCTGACCTGTCGTGAACCTCATGTCCCCTCTTTCGATCCTCCTGATCGGCTTCGCCATGTCCACCGATGCCTTCGCTGCCGCCATCGGCAAGGGCGCCGCCATGCGCAAACCGGTGTTCCGCGATGCACTGCGTGCGGGCCTGATCTTTGGCGTCATCGAAGCCATCACCCCGGTGATCGGCTGGCTGATCGGCCGCGTCGCGCTGGACTACGTGGAGGCCTATGACCACTGGATCGCGTTCGGCCTGCTGTCTGCGCTCGGTCTGCACATGGTCGTGGCCGGCCTGCGGCCCGAAGACGAGTCCGAAGACGAAGATCCCTCGCGCCACCAAGGGTTCTGGCATCTGGCCGTGACCGGTTTTGCCACCAGCATCGACGCGATGGCGGTCGGCATCGGGCTTGCCTTCATGGATGTGCATATCGGTGTCATGGCGCTGGTCATCGGCCTGTGCACGCTGACCATGGTCACTGCGGGCATCATGCTCGGCCGGGTGCTGGGCAGCCTGATCGGCAAGCGTGCGGAAATCATCGGCGGCGTGATCCTGATGATCATCGGCAGCACGATTCTGTACGAGCACCTGAGCGGGGCGGCATGAAGCAGCCGTCGGTACGGCGTCGCCTCACTCCCACCATCCCCGGGGTCGGTCGCGGTTGGTGCAGCGCCGGCGGACAGTGACCGGCGGCTCGGCGGAGGGCTGGTAACAGTCGGCCAGGGTCCGGTGGTGCGGGGTGTCAGCTGCTTCAACGCCGCCCGATCCGACAGCGTGCGGATCCAGGTCGGCCGGCACGGCCGCGCCTGCTCCACGCAACGTGCCACTGAGGTACACACAGCGGTCGTCTTTGAACAACGGCACCGGCGATACGTGATGCTCCAGGAAGGCCTTCATCGTGTCATATGAGATACGGTCGACCGCCGCAATGTAGTACCGGCCGTGCTCCGGCTGCAGCACCAGCAGCGGTCCGTGTCCGATGCACTCGGCACGACAGAAGTCGGCGATGCGTTCAAGCGCCTCGTCATCACAGTGCAGAGCGCGCTCGGCGCAGTAGGCGCGGAAGTGAGCCGTCATCTGCGCTGCCAGGACCTCAATGCACGTGTAGACATGCCGCAACCGCTTGTCGTCGGAGGCGGTGATGCGCTCGCGCTGCAACCATGCGCGCATCTTCGGGTAGCGGTTCAGCGTCTGCCACTGATGCTGCTGGCTGGCCTCGATGGTCGCCTGGTCCAGTGAGAACTGATGGGATATCACGCCCATCGCCGCCCCCACCACGGCATCGCCCAACAACTGGGCGCTGCCTTGGCACATCCATGACATGCCGGCACCCAGCGCACCCCCGACGGCGGCCGCCAGCACCGGCGCTGCAGGTGATTGGACCGGCAGGTTGAGCACCACGTGCAGTGCGCTCCCCAGCGCGCAACCGGCGTCGCGGACGCGCACCAGCGCGACAGACGGGACAGCGTGGGAAACAGGAGGAACAGTCAGCATGAAGCATCACCTGCGGGGAGGGGATGCTCTGGATACCGTGCCGGCACAGCGCCCGCCACCAGCCAGCGCGCATCGCGTCGAACGGCAGGGGACGTCAGTCGCGCGGCGTCGCGTAGGCGGCCAGGAAGGCGCGCAGCGACGCAGGTTTGATCGGCTTGGTCAGCAGGCGATAACCCCGATCACGCGCCATCCGCTTCAGCTCATCGCGTCCATCGGCCGTCAGCAGCGCACCAGGCAGGTCACTGCCGGCGGCCTCGCGCAGTGCCACCAGCGTATCCAGCCCGTCCAAGCGGTCATGCAGGTGGTAATCCACCAGCATCACGTCCGGACGCTCGGCCACCTTCTGCAGCGCCTGGTCCACCGTGCTCGCCGTGATCACCTGCACCTGCCACCGTCCCAGCAGCGCGCGCATGCCGTCGAGGATCTCTTCGTCGTTGTCCACGCACAGCACGCGCATGCCCGCCAGCGAGTCGGCACGCACGGCCGGGATCGCCGCGGCCGCAGCGTCCAGCTCGCCCATCCCGTGCGTCGCGGCCACACGGGGCAGGGTGATGGAGAACATCGAGCCGCTGCCCACGCGGCTGCGCGCATTCAAGCGATGGTCCAGCAGGCGGGAGATGCGCTGGCAGATCGACAGCCCCAGCCCAAGCCCCTGTTCACCCCAGTCGAACGGCTGCTGGTAGCGATGGAACTCATCGAAGATCTGCTGCATGTGATGTTCAGGGATGCCTGGGCCTGTATCCCACACCTGCAGCTCGATCTCGTCGCCGCGGTGGCGCACCGCCAACACGATCCTGCCCTTGCGGGTGTAGCGCAGCGCGTTGGCGAGGAAGTTCTGCATGACCCGGCGCAGCAGGCGACGATCACTGCGCACCCAGGCCGGCCGCGCGAACAGGTCCAGGCGCAGGCCCCTCCCTGCAGCGACCGGAGAATACTGGGCAGCCAACTCACGCATCAAGGCACTGGCGTCGAAGTCGCTGATCACCGGATGCAGCCCACCGGCATCCAGCCGCGACACATCCAGCAGCCCGTCCAGCAGTTCCTCCGCCGCGCGCAGCGATGCATCCACGCGCTCGGCCAGATGACGCTGTTCTTCGTTGTTGTGGTGGCTCTCGCGCAGCGCCGACGCAAACAGCCGGGCCGCATTCAGCGGCTGCAACACGTCGTGGCTGATCGCTGCCAGGAAGCGCGTCTTCGACTGCTGCGCTGCTTCTGCGGCGTTGGATCGCTCCGCGACACGCTGCTCCAGCGTCTCGTTGGCCTCCAACAGCGCTTTTTCCGCGTGCTTGTAATCGGTGATGTCGTTGTAGCTGGTGACATAGCCGCCGCCGGGCAAGGCCTGGCCCCGCATCTCGATCACCTTGCCGTCGCTGCGGGTACGTTCGAACACGTGAGGTGAACCGGCCCGCATGTAGCGGATGCGGCGACTGATCTGCTGCTCGATATCGCCCTCGCCCAGCTCTCCACGTTCGGCGTTGTACCGGATCAGGTCAGCGACCGGACGACCCACATACAGCATGCCATCGGGGTAGCCGAACATATCCTGATAACGCCGGTTCCACGCGGTCAGGCGCATGTCCGGGTCGACCACGCTGACCCCGGCGCTGATGTTCTCCAGCGTGGTGGACAGGATCTCCCGATTGAAGCGGAGCTCCTGGCCGGCTTCATCCAGCACCGCCACGACTTCGCCCAGGTCCATGCCGGAGCCACGCAGCAGGCTGGTCAGCAACAGGCGTGCGGAGGCCGCGCCGATGGAGGCGGCCAGCAGGCGTTCGGTAAACTGCACCCACGGTCGATCGGCAGGCACCTGGGTCTGCAGCTCGCGGCCCAGCGACTGCGCCTGCTCGAAGAAGGATCGCCGCGCATGGCGCTCGCCCACCACGCGCGATGCCAGCGCCAGCAGATCGCCCACATGTACGTGACCCGGCCATCCGCTGGCCACCGAGGGGCGCTGCGCGTAAGGATCCAGAAAGGGCGCCGCACGCAGGCGCTCATCCACGCTCGGCCGCCAACGCGCCGATACCAGCATCATCGTGCCCGCGTTGACCAGCAGCGACCAGAACGTGCCGTGGGTCAGGGGATCCCACCCGTTCATGCCGAACAACTGCTGCGGACGCAGCCACGCCACCCCGAAAGGACCTTCCGCCAGCCAGCCGGTATCCAGCCATCCCGCTTGGGTCAGTGCAGGCAGCAGCAGGGTGTAGACCCATGTGGCGAAGCCGAGCACGATGCCGGTCTCGACGCCCCGGCGGCTGGCGCCGCGCCAGTACAAGCCACCGATCAGCCCCGGCGCGAACTGGGCGACAGCGGCGAACGCCATCAGACCGTAGGAGGCCAGGGAATTGTCGTTACCGCTGCTGCGGTAGTAGCTGTACGCGATCAGCGCCAGCAGCAGGATGGCGAGGCGGCGTATCCACAGGACCCGCGAGGCGACGTCGGCCGCTTCACCGGTATCGCCACTGCGCCGCAGTAGTACCGGCATCACCAGATCGTTGCTGATCATCGTCGCCAGCGCGATCGAGGACACGATGACCATGCCGGTGGCCGCCGAAAAGCCGCCGATGTACGCGATCAACGCCAGGACGTTGCGCCCTTCGTGCAGCGGTAGTGCCAGCACCATCGCATCGTCGGCTACCGAGCCGCCGGTGCCGAACAGGGTCACGCCCGCAGTGGCGATGGGAATCACCATGGCCGAGATCACCACCAGGTAGCCACCGAACATCCAGCGCGCGCGACGCACGTCGCGTACATCGCCGCACTCCACCACGGCCACGTGGAACTGGCGTGGCAGACAGACGATGGCCAGGAAACTGAGCAGGGTCTGCGAGATGAAGCCAACCGGCGGCAGCGAGGTGAACAGGGTGTGCGCCGACTCGACCACCGCGTTGGTGCGTTCGCTCAGCCATACATAGGCGAAGATGCCGAGCGCCACCATCGCCAGCAGCTTGATCACCGATTCCAGCGCGATGGCCAGCATCATGCCGTGGTGATGTTCGGTGGCGTCCACCTGGCGCGTGCCGAACAGGGTGGCGAACAGGGCCATCAACAGGGCCACGTAAAGCGCGGGGTCACTGAAGTAGCCCGTCGGCCCGCTGTCGCCGGTAAGCACCTGCAGGCTCATCGCCACGGCTTTGTACTGCAGCGCCAGGTAAGGGACCACGCCGATCAGCGCGATGATCGCGACCAAGGCGGCCAGACGGCGCGAGCGACCGAACCGCGACGAGATGAAGTCGGCGATGGAGACGACGTTCTGGCTGCGCGCCACCAGCGCCAGGCGCTCGATGATGCGCCAGCCGAACAGCATCATCAGCAACGGACCGATGTAGATCGACAGATAGCCAAAGCCGCTTCGGACCGCGGTCCCTACCGCGCCATAGAAGGTCCACGACGAGCAGTACACCGCCAGCGCCAGGCTGTACACCACCGGCCGCAGCCACGGGCGGTCCGGGTACAGCGGGCGTCGGTCACCCCACCACGCCACGCCGAACAGCAGCGCAGCATAGGCAACCGAGACCAGCAGCAGGATCCAGCTCGACACCAGGGGCTCGTCGTCCAGCGGAGAAGTGCCGCCCAGTGTAGAGCGTTACGCGGCCATCGTCCGATGGACAGCGGCGCGCTCGAGGATCGCCGTGGTACAGGGCATCACGGCCATCACCCGCTCACCCCTCGGCCGGCACGCCCATTTCCTGCAGCAGCGCCGGTGCCGGGTAGACCTTGGCCAGCAGCCAGCGCAGGTAGCGCATGTCCACGTGCACGGCGCGCTTGTAGCGCGGGTCGAACCACCAGCTGGCGCTGACCGACTCCCAGTTGCTGTCGAAGTTGAGCCCGATCAGCTCACCCTTGGCATTGAGCACCGGTGAGCCGGAATTGCCGCCGGTGGTATCCAGGTTGGTCAGGAAGTTGACCGTCTGCGTGCCCAGCGCCGGATCGGCAGTGCCAGCGAAATCTCCCTTGGCGATGGCGGCCAGCAGCGGCTTGGGTGCATCGAACGGATACGTATTGGTGTTCTTTTCCACGATCCCGGCCACGGTGGTCACCGGATCGAAATGCACACCGTCGCGGGGGCTCAGCGATTCCACCTTGCCATAGCTGATGCGCAGCGTGCGGTTGGCATCGGGATACACCGCCCTGCCCTGTTTCGCCCGCCATGCGAACAAGGCCTGCATGTAGGCCGGGCGCAGGCGCAACTGCTCACCTTCGCGCGCCTTGTTCTGGTCTTCCAGCCGCAGCTGCGCGGTCACCAGCGGTACGGCCAGCGCGAGCAGCGGATCTGCCGCCAGTGGCTTGCCCTCGCGCGCGGCGGCAAAGCGCGACAAACGCTCGCCCTCCTCACCCAGTGCCGTGCGCGCGTATACCGCTTCAAGCGCCTTGGCCAATGCCTCTGGCGTGCGCCCGAAGGCAGCGTCGAATTCCGGTACGCGCTGTGCATCGGGCATCTGCTGGTAGCGACCCAGCAGATGCGCCAGCAGCGCCTTTTCCACGCCCGGCACGTAGCGGCGCTGGACCTGCTTGAGCACCCCTTCGATCAACGCCTGGTCGCGCTGTTGGTAGCCGGTCTCGCGCAGTGCGTCGGGCTTGGCCGATTCGATCCGCAGACGTTCCAGCAGCAACGCCGAGCGCAACAGTTGACTCTGCGCGGTCAGTTGATCGAGCAGCAGGTTGCGCTCACCGACCGCCGCGCCCTGCGACAGCGTGGTCAGCAGGGCGCGGATGTCGGTGTTGTACTTCGTATCGGTACTGGCCAGCATCGCCTGCTCATCGGCAGCACGCTGCGCCTTGGCATCGCTGCGCAGCAGGCCTTCCAGTTCACCCGCTGCCCGCTTGCGGTTGTTCTTCAGCGACTGCAACTGTGCCGCATAGCGCGTACGCGCCTGAGCATCGTCCGCGGTGGCCGCCTCGATGGTGTCGATCATCTGCTGGAACAGCGCGACGCGGCGCGGCAGCACGCTGTCGATCTGGCTGGCGAACTCCGCCGCCGTGCGGTGCCGGTAGGTGATGCCCGGATAACCGGCCAGCATGGCGAAATCACCGGCCTTGGGGCCATCTACCGACATCGTCAGATGAGCCGGGGGCTGATAGGGCACGTTGTCCGGGCTGTAAGGCGCCGGCTTGCCGTCCTTGCCGACATAGGCGCGCAGCAGCGTGAAATCACCCGTATGCCGCGGCCACATGAAGTTGTCGATTTCATCGCCGTAGTTGCCGATGGCGCGCGGCGGCGCGTAGACCAGGCGCACGTCGCTGAGTTCCAGCTGCGAGATCCGGTAGAAATCAGTGCCGTAGTACATGTCCGCCACCGAGCAGCGCACGCTGCCCGCGCGCTCGCAGTCGGCCACGATCTGCTTGCTCGCTGCATCCACCGCATCGAAGTAGGCACGGCCGGTCTTGCCCTTCGCCTGGGCCAGCACCTGGTCGGTGACCTTGTCGAAGCCCACGGTGACCAGCACCCGGAAATCCGGGTTCGACGGCCGTTCGTCCGTACGTCCCTTGGCAATGAACCCTTCGCCGATCAGGTCGTGGTCCGGTGTGCTGTTGTACTGGATCACGCCCATCGCCACGTGGTGGTTGGTCAGCAGCAGGCCGTCGGGGGATACGAAGGAACCGGTGCCGCCACCTGCACGCACCACCGCGCTGAGCGGTGGTGCGGTGACGTTGGCCAGGTCCTGCGGGTCACCCTTGAACCCTGCCGCTTTCAGTGGCTTGGACAGCGTCGGCAGCTGCGTCGGCATCCACATTCCTTCGTCGGCGTGGGCTGCCGCGGCCAGGCTCAGGCCAAGCGCCAGAGAGGCAGGGAGGGATTTCCGAATGGGCATGGCAACGTCCGGTGATGCGGGTCAGCGCACGACCTTAGCGTGCGCGGCTTAACCGGGCAACGTCTCACGGGTCATGCGGTGGGTCCTCGTCCTGCACACCGCCGATGATCACCGTACGTGTTCCCTCTATCTCTTCCACCCGGATGCAGAAGTAATCTCCCTGCCAGTGCACCACGCTCGCCAGCTCGTAGTCGAGGGTGCCATCCTGATACTCACGCAGGCGGACGGTCTGGGCTGCCGGTGCAAGCGTCCAGCGGTCTCCCCCCTGCTCGACCAGCAGCGGCGTCCCGTCGGTGACGCCTGGTAGCTGCTCCATGCCGTCCGGCCGCAACTCGATCACATCGAACATCGCTGCGGTAAGCTTCGTACGGTTGTCCTCCCATTTCGATGCGGCATCCGCATCGAGGTCGGCCGGCACGTCGATTTCATGGAGAGAATGTGGCGTCATGGCAACGGCCTGATCAGAAGGGGCACGCGGTCGCGTGGTGTGCACAATCGGTTCTATGTTCATGGAAAGTCCTTTGATTGGATAGGGTCACGCTGCGTGGAACCAGGTCGGCGGGCGTGTGTGTTCAGGTATTTCGCCGTTAGTGGTGCGATCACCTGAAGCGACTTTGATATCGACGTTGGGAAGCATGCGCGCGGCCTCGCGCAGCAGCCGCTGGCAGTTGCGGTCACACGGCGGCATATCGCTGAATGCGATGATGCTGCCGCGCACGGTGGTATCAAGTCCGCCATTGCGCATGGCATTGATCATCTGCGCCAACTCCTGCAATGCCTGCACTTCGGTACAGCGCGTCGCACGGGTGCGGTAGTAGGCGTCGCCAAGCTTCAGCGTGTTCACCGTCGCCGGATCGAAGCCCTCTTTGATCAGTTGCCGGCGCAGCTGCGCCAGGCTCTCTGCCTGGGCGACGGCCGACATCGGCGCGGCGCGGCCGAGGATCGGATCCTCCCCAAAACGATGCAGCGTTACACCGTTCCTGTCATACCGCTGGCCGGTGGTCGGTTTGACGTAGTCCCGCCCGAAGGGAAACTCATCCCTGCGCACGCCATCGAATGCCGCGTCGCGCGCCATGTAGTCGCTGTCTCGCGGCAGGCCCTGCCGGGGTTCCGGACCGACGCCGCGATACGTGGCGGGCACCACCACCTTCAGCGCCTTGACCTCAGTGGCGGCGAAGCCGAAAACACCGGACAGGGTTCCGTGGGAGACGTAGGCCTTCTCATAGGCGATGGGCTTCCCACCGACCCGGATGTCCACCTTGAAGGTCATGATGTTGGAGCGCTTCAGCGCGGCCTCCCGTGCCTCGGCCAGACCGAGATCGCCGAGCTTGCCCGACCCGGCGATCACCGTGCTCACTTCTCGCTTGGCGGCACTACGTAGGGCCGTCGCACGGTCACGCAGCGTATCCCACTGCGCGCTTATCGCTTTATTCGGCTTGCTCGCGCTCACCACACAGGGGCTGCGCTTGCTGATCCGCCCCGAACCACAGGCATCGGCGCCTCCCGCTACCGGACTGTGAGATCGCCCGGAGGGCGCGTGCTGCAACGGGGTGCGCGCCAGCTCGGCAATGACCGTGTCACGCAGCGTTTCGGCGGTATGCAGCCGGCTTCGCCGGTCGGCACCGCTGAGCGCGTGGATCGCATCCTGCCAGGTCAGCCAGCTGCGCCCGTCGCCGCCGTCCAGGGTCACGCCATCCACATCGAAGGTCAGCGCGCGCTGCAGGAACGGGGTCTCGATATGCAGCTGTGGGCGCGCATCCGCCGTCGCGCCGGCACGCAGCACATGCCCTCTGAACGCTGCGGCCAGGCTCGGCAACAGCGCCTGCAGGCCCTCGCTGGTCACGATGCGTCCCCTTACGACCTCACGGCGCGCGTCACGTTGCCGGGTCTCCGCGCGCACGTCGTCGGCCCGATCCTGCAGCGCATCGACAGCCGGTCGCGACGGCATCTCGTCGCCATAAACCGGATACCGCTGCAGCAGCACCCGGGCCTCCAGGTCGTCCATGCCGGTCTGCTGGGTCAGCTGGGAGACCGCCTGCGGGGTCGGTTCGTACTGGCGCAGTGCGCGCTCCCACTGCGCACCGACGGCGTCGCGCTGCGCCGCCACCGTCGCCGCCAGACGCTGGCGCAATGCCCGCTGCAGCTGTGCCGGTGTGGCCTGTGCATCCAGTCCCAGTACAGGCCGCAGATTCTGCGGTCCAGCCGCTTCGATCAACGCCGCCAACGAAGGCAGTTCGTCATCGACATCGACATCGAAGGCCATCATCGCATCGGCGCCACGGCCGACCCGGATCACGTCCTGGCCACGATTCCGCACGTTCAGATCGATACGATGGCCCCCGCTCAACTGCGCGTCGGCAACGAAGGCGCACAGCAGCGCCAGGCGGCCATGCGTTGCATCGTCGATCGCCACCTCACCCCTGGCCACCCTGTCCAGAAATGCCTGGCGCGCGGCGACGCGCAGATCGTGTCGCAGCGCCGGGTCCAGCCCGCTGCCCCGGTAAGCACCGTGCACGGCAGCCAGGTCATCGAGCTGCCTGTCAGGGATCCAGCGGCCGCCCGGCGCGTCATCGCGCAGGTCCGCGCGGGGTCCCACCGCGGAACGCCGGCCGCCTGCGGCCAAGCCACCTGCAGGTCGATGCACGATCACCCAGCGCCCTGCCTGGCGGGCCAGCGGCAGCTGCGGCTGGATCTGGCCATCAGGTGCCTTGATATAGCGTCCACCATCCAGCTCGGGTCGCGTTTCCGATTCGTACCAGCGGCCGCCTATGCGTACGAACTGCCGCTGGTCGACGTCGTACACGCCGGTTCCCTGCGTGGACATGCGCTCCAGCTGCGCGTCGGTGAGGTCGCTGGAAAAGAACGTCACGGATGTGTCGTCCAGCACCCTGCCGACTTCGATCCTCCAGCGCTGCGTGGCGGGAACCCACACCACGCGACCGCCGGAAGGCTCACCCAGGATCGGGTCGACAATCGCCACCGGAGCGTGCTCGATGTCCGCTGTCGACGGCGCCACCCGCACCCTGCCGCCGTCAGTGTCCCGGAAGGATGCCGATCCTGCAGCGGCTCGCAGGAGGCTGCCGCGTGTGCCATGCGGCAGCCGCGGATCATGCAGCACCCTGCCGGGACGCGCTGGACCCGGCGGCCCGTGACCCGCGACATCGATGATGTCCATCAGCGCAGCGGCCCACGCACCCGTGCGCTGTGCCGAGGTCATGGCAGGGTTGTTGACCACGCGTCCGGCGCTGATGCCGGCCCGCACCATCGCACTGAGCAGCTGCAGGCGCGCTGGCAGAAAATTCTCGGCCACCTCGAAGGCCGCCATGGCACACGTCCAGGCATCCTTCAACCGCTGTTCGCCGGTGGAGGTACTGAGGGCATCGGCTTCCACCTGCAGGTGTTTCCATGCACGGGTGTAGTGCGCTTGGACCGGATCGTCCCCTTCGTCCTTGGATACGCGGCCCTCCACGCGCGACAGGTGTCCGCTTTCAAGCGCGCCACGCAGCACCGGGCTCCGCAGTCGTCCGCGCAGCAGCGTGTTGACGCCCGGGTCCGCCAGCCACGTCCGCAGCGCCCGTTGATCGGTGAACACCAGAAACGGATCCGGCAGCAGGCCCGGCACATAGATCTCGGCGGTACGGTCCGCCGATAACGCAAGCGTGCCGGCGACAACCTCCTGCTCGCCCGGCAGCGCGACCGAGTCAGCGAAGGACCCGTAGCTGGCGCCCAGGCCTGATGCGGCCCGGCGAAGCTGCAGGCCGCCCACCGACAACGGTGAGCTGCGTCCGTCGTGGTCGACAACGCGTCGGTCCGGATCAGCCAGCCATTGCGCGAACAGCCGCGGCGGCGCACCACGGCCTGAAACACGCTGCAGCGCCAGATCAAGCCGCAGCCGCGCCGGCAGGGCGTGGCGGAACGCCTGCAGCCGCGCACGCCCGGTGCCGCCCGGATGCGCGGGATCGAACTGCTCCTGCAGATGGGCCTGATAGGCGCTGGCCACGTCGACGCGCCGGACCAGCGTACGCACCGTCGTTGCATCCAGGCCGGGGATCGCCGTACCGTCGCTGCGACTCACCCGTGCGGCGGCACGGTAATCGATGTCGAACAACGCGACGTTGCGGATGGACAGTTCGGTAAGGCTGAGATCCATCTCACTGACGGTGGCCAGGCCGGCCCCTTCGCGCCGTATGAACGCCGCGTCGATCTCGGCGTCGGGCAGTTGGCCGTTGTCCGGGGACAACGTGGATACGGTCCAGCGCACGCGGATGTCATCGGGATCCAGATCGATGCCCTGCTGCTGCAGTGCATCGCGCAGCACGCTGTTGGCATGCAGGGCGAGCTGTTGGCTGGTGCGGTATTCCAGCGGAGGCACGGCCCCGCCCAGCGCCACCTCCTGCTGCAGCGCCTGCAGGTAGCGTGGCCATGCCCGCACCACCTCCATCACCAGGCCGGGGCGCTGCAGCGGCGTCTGCAACAGGCCCAGCGTGGCCAGCTGGCTGATGATCCGGTCGGTGGGTGCCGGTCCGGCCAACGCGACGTCGAGCGTTTCACTGATCGCGGGCTGCGGCTGCATTCGATCCCGCTGATAGCGGCAGATCTGGCGATGGCCTTCAATAAGCTCGTCCACCACGGCCACAGCCAGCCCGCCCGGCTTGCGGGCAGGAAAGCCGAAGGCAACGGCCATGTCGCCACCGTCTGTGGGCTGCAGGTGGTCCAGCGGCATCTGCGCGAACAGCGTTTTCAGCCCATGCCCGCTGAGGTGCTGCAGGATCTGCGGCAGATGTGCGGGCTCGCATTCGATGATGCCCTCGGTGGGCAACATCAACAGGACCGGCTGGCCGCTCTGCAGCGGTGATGCGTCAGCGTCGCTGGCACTCACCACGACGGCGCCGGGAATCTGCCGGGGCGCCTGTCCGCCGATCTGCAGGGTCACCGCGAAGCGCCCCACCGCTGGCAAGGCCGCTGCCCGAACCCTGCCGCCGTCATCAAGCGCACGAATCAGCAGGTCCGCTGCTTCTTTGCTGAGCGTCTGCTGTGCCTGCCTGAGATCGTGCGTCGCGGCCATGCGGCGGGTCCACTGTGCCACCAGCCAGTCGCGTGCGCTGAGGCCACGCGCATCGAACCCGCGGTCCAACGGCTGGCGCAGCGCGTGTTCGAACGTGTTGTCTGCGCCAGCAGGAAGGGAAGCAAGCACCTGCTGCATATCGCTACGCAGCACGTGTTCGTGCAGACGCATTGCGTCAAGCGCCGCGGGTGATGCGTCCTTTGCCTGCACAGGGGCCGGCGGATACAGCGCCAGCAGGTCGCCCAGGCCCTGTTGAGGAGTGAGGCAGACGTCGCCCGCGTCCTGTGCGGCGTGGCACGCCTGGACATAGGCCGCCACGGTGGCATCGACCACCTGCGCGGACAGGCGACAGGGCGGCAGGAGGCTGTAGGTAAAGCGGGGCATGTGCGCCGCCCCGTCGCTGGCGGACGTGGCGCCGGGATGGGCTGACCAGCGCTGCAACTGCGCCTGCACGGCTGCGCTGTCGGCACACTCGGTGATCGGCTGGCCGGGCACCAGCAGCAGTGGCCCAGCCGCCTCCGACACGGTGCCCGCGGTGCCGCGCACCACCACGCGTGCACCGGGCAGCACCTGCAGATCGTCGCCTTCGTTCGCCTGCGCGATGGCGTACTGTTCCACGCCCGCGCTGGTGGCCCACGCCCTGCCCTCGTCGGGCATGGTTTCCATCAGCAGCAGGTCTTCGACGAGCCGCTCGGCCTCTCGGCTGAGGTGCTTGTCGGCGAACATCAGGCCGCGCTGGTGGTAGAGCTGGGCGCGCCACAGGTCGGCCAGCAGCTGGCCGACCGTGCGCTCATTCGCATCGAACTGCGGCGACAGCCGCATCCCGAGCTGGCGATGGTAGTGCGCCTGTTCGCGCCCTGCATCGGCATCCTGCAGGCCGGCCAGAACGGCATGGATACGGTCGCTGGCCTCACGCGCGCCCGCTTCGTGGTGGGCGCGCACCAGGCCACTCGGCGCGCGCAGCGGAGCCGCCCACGCCGCGCCGGCGAAGCCATCGCCGCCAGTGCCCTCGCCAACCGGTGCCGGCAGGGTCAGCGCCCCGGAGCGCAGCACGGGCGCGGTGCCGATCGCTTCCTCGTGCAGGCCGAAGAAACCGGCGGGCAGCGGGTGCGGGTCGGCGGCAGTGTCGGCTGTCGGCTCCCATGCCCCAACTGGCAAAACCTGCAGTTGCCGCATCGTATCGTTCTGCGGCGGGGGTGAACGCTCTGCAGGTGCGAAGACGTTGCCAATGCGCCGGATGGCAGAGGCGACCACGGACATGAGGGGCCACGGCGCGACGCGGGCGTCATGCGCTGCTGCGCTGGCCGTGCCGGGCGCCGGCACAGTGAACAAGAGCTCCGCCACACGGGGATCGACATCCGGGACGATGGGCGGCGCGGTGGCGGCGGCTTGCGGAGGTGCCGATGCCAGGAAGCGCACATGCTCGCCCAGCCACTCGGACAACTGCGTGCACAGGCCCTGCGGTGCGTCGGGCGAGCCAACCCAGGTGCCGATGACATGACGCATCGCCTGCAACGGGCGTTCGTTGGCGTGCTCCGGCTCCAGCAGGCGACGCTGATCCAGCTGACGTTGCTGGGTGTCCATCACGGTGCGAAGCACCGTGTCATCGTCGAGGCCACGGGCCAGCGCCTCGTCCAGCTGCTGCTTGATCGCCGAGTAGCCCACGATATCCTGCCGCCGTGCGTCCGACGCGCGCGGAGCAGCACCCTCACCCACAAACAGCGCGGCAAGCCGACGATGCCACTGCGCTGCCGTGCGCGCATGCTGTGCAAGTCCGAGCACGTTGCGCGCATCGCCGCCCTGCACGGCAGGTACCGGCGAGGCGCGTTCATACAGCGTCCACAGCACGGCGGCCAGCGACACCAGTGCCAGCGTTGTCGGCCGCGCAGGCGACAGCGTATCGCTTACCTCCTGCACGCTTTCATGCAGGTGCCACAGCTCGTCCGCCACGCAGTGTGGCAATGCGCGGATGATGGCATCGATCTGCTCGATTCCGCGCAGCGAAGGCAGCAGCGTATCCAGCGGCAACAGCTGCAATGCGCTGACGGCAGCGCGCCAGGAGCCCTCGGATAGGCGCGGCAGTACCGTCGTGGCCAATTGCGCCGCTACCATGGCCAAGCGCGCTTGGGATCCGTACAGCGTGCTGGCCGCAGCGCTCAATGCAGTCCACGGCACACCGCCCAGCATCGCACCGGCGACATGATGAGCAAGCGGTGGATCGAAGCCACCGTTGTCGGCGCGCTCGCGCAGCGCAGCGCGCAGGCGCTCGCGCAGAGCCGGCAGCGCGTCGGGTTGCGCGTCCTGGCAGGCACGCCGTACCACCTCGAGAAAATCCGGGTACGGAAAGCCATCGGCATTGACCGACCGCTCGTACAGCAGCGGGATGAGGTCGGCTTCAGGCGTGCCCCGCAACAGGTGTTCAAGCCACAGCAGGCCGTCGTACGGGTTCGCTGTGGCGGGGCGTACGCGAGCGGCGGGCGCCTGCTCACTGCGCGCGTTGCCGACAGCGCAGGGCAGCGCGGCATCGGCAGCAGACATCTGAAAGGGACGCGCAGGAACCGCAGCGCCTGCAGCTGACACGCGTGCAGGCAAGGAACAATCAAGGGACATCGGGTGGACCAGGGGAGGGAAGGGGGCGGATAGTCCGCGCCGCCGATCTTCACCCGGGCCGTTGCTCTAGCTGTTTCACGAATGATGCATTTCCGACTCGCGTGCGGCCGCCGGAAAGCTGCAGTTCACACTGTTCCGCCAGCCCACACAGGGGTGCGCTGGCGGGTTCGGTGACGCCCGTGATGTCAGGGCGTCACTTTTCCTTGCGCCAGTTCAGCGACCCGCGGTTCTCCACGGTGCTCGACTCGACTTCCACATCGAAACCGCGGCTGAGCAGGTATTTCAGCGTCAGCACCGAACCGCTGCCGACCAGCGAAACGCCGTAGCCGACATACAGTTTGGGCGAAATGAACTTGCCCACGCCAATCACCGATCCGCCCAGTGCACGCGACTGGCTGACACCGGCGTCGTCCAGTCCCAACTTGGCACCGAGCTGCGAAGCCAGCAGGCCACTGCCGGCCGACAGCGCCGCCGAGGCCGCGTTGACCTGCTGGGTCTGGTCACTGGTCGCGCCGGTCAGGCTGCGGCCCAGCACCAGGTAACCCAGTGCTTCGGACTGCGACATGGCCGGGCTGGACCACACATCGGCGCGCGGCTGCATCGCCCGTCCGGTGACATCGATACCGGCCGTGACGTCACCGATCCGGCGTTCGGCACGCAGGTTGATGCGCGGGTCCGAAACCGGGTTGTAGTTCCAGGTCAACTGACCGCGGGTGATGGTCAGGTCCTGGCCGTAGGCCTTGTAACGCCCACTCACTTCCAGGCCGCCGTTGGCGGTCATTTCGCGACCCGGCTTGGCCCATACCTGCATCTTGCCGGCCAGCGCGCCCTTCAGGCCGAAGCCCGCCATCTTGACGTTGTCGCCAAGGCTGACGGTGAGGTCCATGTCCAGCGGCGAGGTCGCCGTTTCTTCCGGATCCACCGGGTCCAGCACCACCACGTCACTGGATACCGACGTGCCGCGATCAAGGCGCTCCAGGTCGATGTCCGCTTCCGGCACCAGCACTTCGCCCTTGAGCTGCATCGTCGTGCCGGCCAAGGTGAAATCAAGGTTCGGGTTGGCCACCACGCGCAGTTCGCTGGTGTTGGACAGCAACACGTTCTCACCGTGGATATGCAACTGCAGCGGCTGCGCGTCGCCGAACCACGACAGACCGCCGTCGACGTACAGCGTGCCCTTCCCTGAGTTCGCCTGCGCGGTGATCTTCGCCGAGCCATCCGGCTGTGCGCTGAAGCTGCCCTTGCCCTGCTCGAAGGTCAGGCCCAGTGCCGGGAACTCGCCCTTGAAATCGCTGAGCGTGGCTTCGCCACCGAGTGCCGGCTGGCTGCGCGTACCGCGCAGGCTGACGTGGCCTTCGATCAGACCGGTCGGTCGCACGATGTCCGGCGAGAACAGCTCCAACCAGTACAACCGTGCCATGTTGAGGTACAGCTCGCCATTCAAGGGTGCGGCCGCATCCCAGCCGGTCTGCACTTTGGCGTTGACGAAGCCGTTGCCCTGGAAGCCCATGCCCAGGAAGCCGTCGATGCCGGCCGGAGTCATGTCCAGCTTCACCGAAAACTGGTCGTACTTCACCAGCTCGCCGCGCGCGTTGTCGCCCAGGCGCACGCCACCTTCGGGCGAGCGCACGTCCACCTTGCCTTCCCACGCGTTGCCACGCGGGCGGATCTGCGCATCCATCGTCACTTCGCCACGCAGATAGATGCGACGGCCCGACGTCGGCGGCAACCACGGTTGCACCAGGGTCAGCGGCAATGCGTCGCCGCGCAGCACCAGGCCTTCGCGGGGCCAGTTGGCGCGGGCGCACAGGCCACCGCCTGCAGCGGCGCTCAGGCAGGCCTCGCTCAGGGTGAAATCCGCCCCCTTCACGCTGAAGTCCGCCGGACCCCGCAGCGCCCACGGGTCGCCCTTGACCGGCGCAATGCGCAGGGTGGCCAGCTGGCCACGCCATTGCTCACCCTGCTGGCGCACGCTGCCCTGCAGGTCCATCGCGCCCATGTCGTTGCGCGCCTGCGCCGCCACGCGCAGGTTGCTGACGCTGCCCTGCGCATCCACGTTGAGGCTGTCCAGCAGCATCCCGACGTTGACGTTGCGGCCTTGCAACGCAAGTGTTCCGTTATCGCCACTCCACGGCAGGCGGCCCTTCAGGCTGATCGATTCGGCGGCATATCCGTCCCAGTGCAGGTTGCTTCCCACCAGGTCGGCCGTGATATCCGGCGCATCGCGGCGCCCGCTCACCTGCACCTGTCCACGGAGGCCCCCATCGGCACCCGGCAGCAGATCGCTCAACTGCAGCGGTTCGAAGCGCGCGTCGATGTCCAGTCGATCGCCGACCTTCCCCGACGCGGTGACCCGGCTTGCCCCGAGCGCCAGTTTCAGCTGGCCTTCGCCCTGTGCGCCCTGCATGGCGAACTTGCCTTGGGCATCCAGCGCGCGTTTGCGCAGCGTGCCCTTCAACGACGGCAGGTCCACCGTCGCCTCGATCACCCCGGCCGTGTCCGGCGGCGCATTGGCCGGCACCGCCTGCTGGCGGCCGGTGCTGGCCAGGTTGCCTGACAGGCGGCCATCCCAGCCCGGTGCGAAGTAGCCCGGGTCGAAGTCCTTCAGCGTTGCCTTGGCATCCCACTGCAACTGCGGTGCCCAGGCGACGTTGCCTGCCACGTCCAGCGTGCCGCCCGGCGTGCGCGCCTGCAGCTGCTCGATGCGCGCCGCATTTTCATTGCCTCGTACATCGAACTGGAGCGCGGCCTTCTGACCGTCACGCTCGACATCGGCACGACCTATCGCCGCCCACGCCTGCAACGTGCCGGCCAGACCCAGCCGCGCTTCTTTCAGGGTCACCGGCACCGCCGGGCTGTCGGCCGTGTTGGGGTCTGCCGCGGGCGTATAGGTGAGGTCCTGCGCCACGACGGAGAAGTTGATTTTCTCGTTGCCCTGCTCGCGGAAGTCCGCGCTGCCGGTCAGGCGCGCTTCGCCACCGAACGCCTTCACCACCAACGGTGCGACGTTCAGTACCTGGTCTTCCAGCTGCACCTTCGACGGCGCCAGCTCGACCACCTGATCCCCCATCCGCGCCGTACCCTGCAGGTCGGCGTTGCCGCCCTTGCCCGTGGCTTTCACGTCCAGGGTCAGCGGTTCAATGGTAGAAGCCGCCAATGCCGGACCCAGCAGACGCAGATCCAGTTCGTCGGTGCGGGCCGTGGCGCTCCACGTGGGGTCGGTGCGACCGTCGAAGACCAGCATCGCCCGCAAGGGCTTGGGAGCCCGTCCGGCGATGGCGACTTCCATGTGACCCAGGTCGCCGCGCGCCACCAGCCCGAGACTGGCCGGCGTGCGACCGCGGGGGGCCGGCAGGATCGCCGTGGCACTCAGGTCGGTGTCGTAGTCCTTGGCCGGATGGTAGTAACCATTGATGCGGAAATTGCCCATGTCGCTGTCGACCAGCAACTGGTTTGCCTTGAACTCGCCGTTGGCGATCTCGATGCCGCCACCGATGCGGCTGATGTCGATGGTCGGCTCACCGCCGGTCGTGACGCGCAGTCCGTTCACTTGGATGACATCGGCCTGGATGGCCAGTGGCATCTCGATCTGCGGCAGCGACCCCGGCCAGGACGGCAGCTCGAACGGTTCGTCGCTCTTGGCCAGATTCAGCGTCGCGTTGTCCAGCTCCAACCGGTCCAGCAGCAGCTTGCGTCCCAGCAGCGGACGCAGGTCCGGTTCAAGGCGTGCGCGATCGGCATGGAAGTGGATGTCGTTGTAGCGAAAATCCACGTTGTGCAGGGTCAGCGGCCCGGCCAGCGGGCCCTCGGCCTTGTCCCAGGTGAAACTGGACCCGGCAGGCAAGCGCGCGATCACCTGCGCCAACAGTACATCGCGGCCGGCCACGGTCTGCAGCAGCCAATACACGGCCAGCAGGGCGACCAGCACCAGTCCCAGCACGCCCACGCCGGACCATGCCCAGAAGCGGCGACGGCGATAGAAACGCCGATGTACGGGGCGTTGCGGGCTGGCAGGAGTCGGGGTTGGCGTGCTCACAGATCCGCTCCGATGTTCAGGTAGATCTGGAAGTTCGAATCCGGATCATTCAGGCCATGGGCGATGTCCACCCGTACCGGTCCGACCGGCGACTTCCAGCGCACGCCGAAGCCCACGCCGGTATGCAGATCGATGGTGTTGTCGAACGCGCTGCCGGTGTCGACGAACACCGCGCCGCCCCACGGGCCATCGTTGAAATAATGCTCGTACTCGGCCGAACCGACCACCAGGTTCTTCGCACCCAGCGCAAAGCGGTCCGGGCGCGGTGTGCGCGGACCGACTTCCCGGTAGGCATAACCGCGGATGCTGCGGTCGCCACCGGCGAAATAGCGCAGGCTGGGCGGCATCGCGACCAGATCGCTGGTCCACGTCGTGCCGCCTTCACCGCGCAGGATCAGCCGGTTGGTCTCACCCAACGGTACGTACCAGCGCAGCACCATGTTCGCCTGCACGAAGCTGGTATCCGATCCGGCGCCTTCCACGCCGCCACGCACGGTGGCACTGCCGCTGATGCCGCTTCGCGGGAACAGGCGGTCATCGACGTTTACATAGTCGGCGGCGATCTGCGGATACACCAGCGTCGAATACTGGTACACCGCATTGGTGAACTCGGTGCCCGAGGCATAGCCCCAGCGTTCGCGCAGTGCGTTGATCGACGCGGTCGCCGTCCAGAACTCGTTGATCTGGCCACTGCGGCTGCCGATCAGCTTGAGGTTGCGCAGGTCGATGTAATCGGTCTGCTCGTCATACGCGCTGGCGGCGAAGGTGTACCAGCCATCCAGCCAGCGGAACGCAGGGATGCGGTAGCTGGTGGTCAGGCTCTTGCGCTTCTGGGCATAGTCCAGCTGCGTGTTCATCTTGTGCCCGCGGCTGTTGAGCCACCGACGCTCCAGACCGCCGCGCACACCGGCGCCGCTCTCGCTGCCATAGCTCAGACCGGTGGTATAGATGCTGCGCTTGGCCCGGGTCAGGTTGACGTCCACGGGCACATTGCCGTTCTCGTCTGCTTCTTCCGGCTTGGGCTGGATATCGATGGTGCTGAAGTAATCCAGCTTGGTCAGCGACTCGCGCAGCCGATCCAGCTTGCCTTCGTGGAAATAGCTGCCTTCTTCCCAGTACACCAGCGGATCGAACAGCTTGTCGACGAAGTAGTTCTGGTTGAAGGTGATCGGCCCCATGTTGTAGCGGCGCCCACTGTCCCAGGCCAGATCGATGTCGGCCGCATCTTCGGCACGGGTCACCTGCACCTGATGCTGGGTGTAGTCGGCGTCGAAGTAACCGCGCTCGGCCAGTCGCCGGGTCACCTTGATCTTGCTGGCTTCGTACAGCGTGTGTTCGAACGCGTCGCCCTTCCGCGGCTTGAATGCGTCAAGGTCGTCCTGCAGGTAACGGTCATACATCGCCGGACCCGTGATCTCGATGTGCTCCTTGCGTACCCGTACCGGTTCGCCCTTGGTCACGTTGATCACCACGCGCAGGGTTTCACCCTCACGTGGTGCTTCCACCGTGATCGTCGGGTTGTAGAACCCGAACGGCTCGAGGGCTTCGCGGGTCTGCCGTTCCGCCTGGGACAACAAGTACTCCAGGCGTGACTCGCCCTGGACTTTGCCGATCGTGTCGTAAAGCGACAGCGAGACCTCGATGTTCTCGATGATCTCGGCGTCGTCGCCCTTGTCCAGGCCGCGGATGTCTACCTTTTCGATGGTGCCCCGCGCATGCGCCAACGGGCTGGCCAGCAAGGCGAGGCAGAACAGAGGAAGGGCGATTTTCGATGGCTGCATCGCCACAGCATAGCGGGGGTCGATGAGATCGGGAATGAAGGCTGCGCGATGTCCCCCGCGCCGGTGTTGCCGCGAGGACGGTCAGATATCGATGCTGAGCGGTGGGATACCGGTTTCCTCCTCGTCGCCGTACATCATCGTTTCGACGAACATCCGCTTGGCCCAGGCGCGCACCAGCTCCGGCATGGGGTCTGCTATGGGCTCGGGCAGTGGAATGAGGGCGTCTTCTGCGGCCGTATCCAGCTCCGGTTCGGATGTCGCGGGGGTCCGCGCCCCCGTCTGGAGTCGTAGGCGTTCGGTCAGGGGCATGGGTATGCCCGATTCCCGCAGCTTGGCCGAAGCGGGCGCCATTGCAGTGCTGATGGTGTTCATTGCGTCTCCTTGATACGGGCCAGGCCCTGTGTCTGTGCGGCGATGTCCAGCGTGTCCAGCAGGCGGGCGCTGTAGTGGGCCGCCGACGCGTTCAGCCGGTCCTGCACGCCGGGCAGGGCACGGCTGAGCGCAAGCTCGACGTCCTCCAGCAGGCTGCCCTGCAGGTCCAGTTCCCATGCCAGCGCGCCCAGTTCCAGCAGGGGCAATTGGCGATCTGCCGGGCGGATATCGAGCGCGTGCAGCCGCGGGTCTGCACGCAGCGCCGCCATCAGGGCATCGTGGTGCTGCGGAACATGCAGCACCGGTCGCAGGCCGGCGCCTACTTGGGTCATCCGGTGCAGGAAGGCGCTGCATATCGGCTCCATCACCGCATCCGGCGCCGCATTCATGGCCTGCAGACTGGTGTGGACATGGTCACGGACGGCGTTCGCCAGCGTCACGTGGGCCTGTTGCATGCCCTCGATCACGCCCTGCACCGCGCCCAGCGCATGCAGCACACCGTCGCGGTAGCCTTCAAAGGCCGCCGCCGCACGCAGTTCGGCCACCTCCAGCCGTGCCTGTTCGCGCTCACGGGTGATCTGCCTGCGCGCGAAGGCCTGCACCCGGGCAAGTTCGCTCGCCTGCTGCAGGCTGGAGGCCTGGATGACGCCGTCCACGGCGCGGTCCAGCAAGGTTTCAGGATAGGTCGGCAGCATGGGTCCAGGCACTCAGGAAGCAGGTCATGTCGAAGGAAACGGGGTGCGCGGTGACCGCCGCCGGAAGCGCCGGCAGCCCGGCGAACCACAACGCCATCCGCGCGTGCAGCCACGCGGGCAGCGGATCGTGCAGTCCCTCCTGCAGCTGTCTGCCGCCCCAGGCGAGCAACTGCTCCGGTGTCGGCGGCTGCGGCCAAGGTGTAGCGGCGTCGGCGAATCCGAGACGCAGAAACGCATGCAGCGGCGGTGGCTGGCTGGGCAGCCACCGCGCTCCCAGCACATGTCGGCGATGCCGGGCACAGGCCAGCAGCCACGCTGTCGCGGGCAGCCGTTGCCAGCCCCGGATCAGCCGCGACGCCAACGCTGACGGCGCGTCCGCATCCGGCGGTGCGTCGGGCAGTTGCCGGGTCTGGCAGATCCACGCGTTCGCTGCGCTGCGTTGCACCGGGTTCAACGTGCCCTGCCACGTGGCCCAGGGTCGAAAGTAGGACACTGGATCGTGCAGGATCTGCAACCGCTCAGGCTGGGTCTGCATTGACCTGCGCCCCCCGTCGGCGGCGGAGGTGGTCGCGCATGCGTGTGGCACGCGGATCGCCGCGCCGCAGCAGCCACCAGCCTCCACCCGCCAGCACCGCAAGCAAGGCCAACGGCACCAGCAGCAGCGTCCAGACCGACGTGGATTCATCCGCCGGCGTCACCGCCAGGCTGCGTGGCTCGGCGGCTGGGGTCAGCACCACCGATACGTCGTCGTACGCCACATCGACGAAGGCATTGCGCAGAAATCGTTTGGCGGTGGCCAGCAGGACCTGCTGATCCATGTCGCGCGAGTGCGCCAGCACGGCCGCGACATGCATGGCCGGCGGCCGGCGCTGCTGCAGGCTGCCCTCGGTGGGCCCGGCGTCATAGCTCACGTGCACGCGCGCGCTTTTCACCCCAAGCAGGGTGGTCAGTGATTCCTCCAGCCGCTGCTCGATGGCCGACAACAGCCGCGCCCGCTCGGCCAGCGGCGTGCTGACCATCGCATCGGCAGGAAACAGCGATGCGATCTGCATACGCGGCGCAGAAGGCAGGCCTTTCAGCTGCACCAGATCGATGGCTTCGGCAAGGTCCGCCGCCCCTACCCGCACGGTGAAGCCGGCCTTGCCCTGCAGGCGCTTCTCCGCCGGAATGTTGTGGTGAAGCAGCGCGGCCACTACCTCGTTGGCCTGACGTTCGTCCAGGGCCTGCAGCAGTTCGGAACGTGCACAGCCAGCAAGCAGCAGGCATAGCAGCACGATCACCACCCTGCGCGTCGGGTAACGGGTCATGAATCAGCTCTTCACCAACGTTTCGATGCCCTTGGTCGCATGGCTGACAAGCGCCGAGCTGAGCGCCAGCTGCTTGATGTAGTCCTCTTGGCGCACCTGATGTGCATAAAGGAGCGCCGGGTCACTTGCCACTGCCGGATTATTGGCTGAAGCAAGAAGGGCGTCGCGTTCCTTGCCGGCCCACACATAAGCCTGACTGAAGCGACTGGAAAGCGGAACGGCCGAGCCGTCCACTGCAGCGCCGCCGGACACAGCGGCGGATAGGGGGAAAATATTGAACATGGTGGATTCCTTGTGAGAGAGAACGGCCCGCGCCACACGCGGGCCATGACACTCAGGCCAGGTTGCGGATGACCGATTTGCTCTGGTCACTCAGGCTCTTGGTCGAATTCGACTGCAGCATCCGGTACATGTTGTATTCCGACAGCGCAGCCTGATAACTGGCCAGCATTGCCGGGTCGCTGGCATTGCCCTCCTTCCCCAGCTCTTCCAATATTTTTGACATCTTGGCTTTCAGGTCTTTCACGCCGTCGTCGTACATCGCGGAATGATTCGACATCCAGCCTTTCCAGTCTGCTGCGTTGCCGCCATCGCCAGGATCTTCCCAACCGGAGCTCGGTCTGATGGGCGTAAGGGTGGCATCGGTCATGGTGTTCTCCAATCTGGGTGTGGGGCAGTCAAGGTGCAGCCTGCGATCCGGCGGCACGGCTGTAATCCCAGCGACCGCTGCCTACGGACAACAGCTGATCCCGGGAATAACGGTAGGAACGCCCTTGAAGCAGGTCGTCCCATAATCTGGGTGACAGGCTGATGCGACGCTTGCCCCAGCGCTGGTGAAAGCTGCGCGCCGCGCCGCCCATCGCGTTCAGGCCGGCGTCGTCGAGAAACACGTCATTGACGATGCTGACGCGCTGCCCGCGCGGTTCGGCGCGGCTACTGATCCCCAGCACCCGCAGCTGCTGTTGCGCCAACGCGACCAGTTGCTGGTCACTGATTGCAGATACCCGTGCCAGTTTGACGTAGGGCGCCTGCGCTGCCAGCAACGAATTGACCTGCGCGGTGCGCGCAGCGGTCAATGGCCCGCTCAGTACAACCTCCGGCCGCACCGGATCGTCCAGACGGACCACCACCAGATCCATTCCAGCGCTGATCAGCGCATCTTCCAGGCGTATTGCCTCTACGCGTCGCAGCAGGTGCACATCGTTGTGTCGCTGCGCCCGGCGGCTCGCACGTTCCCCCCAGGTACGTGCCGAGGCCGTTTCGCTGAAGGCGTAAAGATGACCGTCATTTCCGGCCGCGACCGCATAATCAGCCGGCGCGTTGGACAGAACACTGGCCAGCCCACGCGCACGAATCTCAGGCTGGTGCAGCCAATGGAACCACGCCGCCAGCATGCCGGCGACCAGCAGAACGCCGATACCGAACAGGACGACAGGCGCGCGCCGACGCCTGGCTGACGACGCAGGCGGCGTCGCAGCAACCGTGCACTCAACCAGAAATGCCGGAGGCACGAAGGCGAGCACTGCTTCGGACCACGCGGCATGCTGCGTGCGTACGGCGAAATGGATGCCAGCCGCCTGCAGCGGTTGCTGCAGCGGTAACGTGCGCCATGTCCATGCAGCCGACTCATCAACCCGCTCGCCCAGCTGCAACGCCTCTTCGCTGGATGGCGCCACTACCGCGAACGCTGCCGTCGGCAGGTCGGCGGGAATGAAATAGGCCCTTTCATCCGCCCCCAGCAACTGTGCGGCTCGACCGTTGGCGAGGTCTTCCTGGCGCCCTACGTGGAACAGGGTTTCGCCGTCGGACACATTATATTCGACGCCGCTCAATGCGCCCGCAAGAATTCTCAGAACATACGACATGGGATATACAACAGACCGATGATGTGCCGTGGTTGGCGCGGATCATTCTGTCGGCCAGTGTGCGGTCTCGATATCAGCAGAGTTGTAAAGCGTTGATCCTCGGCGCATCGATTCAGTAAGCGTAGCGCTGTCGGACAGCGTGTACGTAAGCCCGTGTTTCGGCAAATGGCGGGACCCTGTTTCCATGGCGGCGCACGCTGCCTTCGCCCGCATTGTAGGCAGCCAATGCGAGATCGAGATCCTGGTTGAAATGATCCAGAAGCCAGACAAGATAACGCGCACCACCGCGCAGGTTCTGCGCCGGATCAAAGCGGTCGCGCACGCCAAAACGACGGGCCGTGCCGGGCATGAGCTGCATCAACCCGACCGCGCCGGCAGGCGAGACCGCTCTGGGATTGAAAGACGATTCCTGGCTGACCACCGCCTGCAACAGCGCGACGTCGATACCGACTTCATCCGCGACCTGCTGGATCAGCGGACGCCAGCGTGTGGCGGCTGACGCCGGTGCGTGAGGCAGGTTCGCTGCGCGGCGCGGGGCCGAGGCATCAAAGAAGCGCAGCCCCAGTGCGGGCTGCTCGGCCACCACCAGCCGACCATCGGCCGATAGGCCGGCGTAGATGGACGCGGCCTGCACTGATGAGGCACTGGCACCGAGCGCAATGCTTGATGCCAGCGCCGCCTGGATCACGCTGCGGTGCATTGCAGCCGGCGCACGGCGGACTCCAGTTCGGCCACTGTACGGGCCCCCGCCAACGCCTCGGCGGTGATCACCACGCCGGTGCGCTCTTCAATCGCTACGAGAAGATCCGCGATTTCCAGCGAATCCATGCCCAGATCTTCGACCAGCCGGTCGCCGGGGCGGATGTCCGCCACCGCGACTGACCCGGTGACGACGGCGATCAACGGCCGCAGTCCCGTGACCGGTGTGTCAGGTCCCCGCATCTCGTTTCTCGTTACGCAGATCGGAGGCATGCTGGCCGAGCGGGATCGGCCCCGCCAGACGCGTGAGCGGCGAAGTGCGTTCACGCTGACCGGTGCTGCCGACGGGTCTGGTGCTTCTATTTTTTTCCTCATCGGTTTCATTCTGAACTTCCGAGATCACTTGCGGCGAAGGCGGCTGGACAGTGACCACCTGCTGCGCAGCCATATACCGTGGATTCCGCTTCAAGTCTTCCATCAAGTTCCCGTGCAGGGGATGTACAGAAGCACCATGTAGCCCGGAGCTGTGCGGCGGCGGTGGCGGCGGCGGTGGGTTGTCTTCGCGGAGCTGCGCGTCATCCTCGATGTCCACAGCCTGGCCAACCGGCGCATCGCTGCTGGCTACGATGTTTTCGTCCACCTCGACATTCTGCTCCAGCGGTTGCGGCTCCAGCGCATCAACCTCAGGGCATGCCGGGGTCGGTGGAGACACCAGTTCTACCGCCTTGTTGGGCCGCGGGTCTTTGATCCCTTGGAAGTACCAGCCGTCCTGATTAACGATATTTCTCGCGCTGTTGTCGTTATGAATAGTCGGCATCGGTATCGCAGTCAGCACATCCCTCAGGTGCTTGACAAAGTCTTTGACCGGCTCGGCGGCCTTTTCTGCCGGCGGCCGCTTCGGGTTGTCAGCGGCCTGCGCCAGCTGCGGCAACAACGCGGTGTCCTGCAACAGTCCGCTTGCATCCGCGCCTTCAAGCCGTTTGGTCAATGCCGAGAATCCTTGGGCATTGATCAGATCCGCCAGGCTCCGGCGCAGCACCTCGGGAGGCAAACCGGGATTCTTCTTCGCTACCGCCGCCTGAAGCGCGGGAGTCTCATCAGCCAACAGGCGATCCTGGACGGTCGCACGTCCTATCGTATCGAACGTCTTCTTAATGGTGGATTTCAGCTCGCTGAGCTGACTGAATGCATCGCAGGCGAAGGCTCGACTGACACCGGAGTAATCACCTTTCGCCGCGTCCAGGTAGTTGTCCAGCTTCTTTTCCAGACCTCTACAAGCCAGTCGATCAGCTTTCACTTCCGGCATGGCGAGCAGACGGCAGGCGTCGATGACAGCGGTGCCTCCCAGGCTGGACGCCTGCCGTACCAGCAGCTCATTGATGCGGCTACATGGCACGCCCAGATCTTTGAGGATATCTCGCGCACACTGCTCGCGCGTCACAAGCGAGGGTGGCGTCTGGGCCTCGCTGGGCAGCGTATCTGACGTCAGCGCGGCCGTCTTATCCAACGGCTCATTCATTGCGGGCTGTTCGGTGTCCCAGCGCTGCAGCACCGGAGCGAGTACTTTCTCGATGTCCTCCCCGTGCTGCAGCTGGTACAGGCCTGACTGCGCCCCTCGATCAAGCGGATGCGCGCGCTTCAGCTGTTCCAGATAATCGGCGCGACCCACGCCACTGTTGTCTGTGCCCGGGTGCTCACCCATGCCATGGCTGAAACCATCAGGCGCGTTCACATCAAGATCAAGCCCGCTGTCCACGCTCTCGGTCGACCCGCCACCCTGGAAGGTGCCAGACATGTTTCCTTGGGGCGACCTCGGCACGCTTTTATCAGGGGCTCGCAGATCGCTCATGGACGCACTGCGTTGCAAAGGCGACGCGTTCCCCACAGTGACCTTGCGGAAACTGCCCTTGCCCTGCTGCTCCGGCCAAGCCTGGTGAAATTTCGCATTGAACGCAAGTGGATTTGCTGTAGTAACAGTCATTTCTATTCTCCTGTCAGCCGGCCATTGCCCGAATGAACGCTTGATCCGCATCGGTGACCGCAGTGATGGTGCTGCTGAGGATTTTCACCAACGAATCCCACATCTGCAGCTGCCGCTGGTACTTTTCCGGAAGCGCGCGGTTGATGAAATTGAAACGTTCCATCATCACTTCTTTCTGCGCCATCATTTCATTCAGCGCACTCGCGCTGATGGGACCTATTTTCTTGGGAAACACGTGTGTGAGTGAATCGATAAGCTTCGTATCGATACTGATCTGCCAGCCACCGCCAGGCTTGACCTTAACGACGGTCAGGCCCTCGATACCCAGGTCAGCGAGGAACTGCTTCGCTGCCGCCTCCGTGCCGAATACTTCGCCGAACCCCTTGTTTTTCCAGTCGGCCTTCAGCTTGTCCAACCTCGCGCGCAAAGCGGTGAAGTTGACGTTGACGTTACCGTCCTTGTCCGGTGTCCCAAGATTGGCCTTGAGATCGGCCAGGATATCGGTCAGCTCTTTGTAGAACCCGACGTATCCTGCAAGTAGACTGCTGTATTTACGGATCCACTCACTATCAAGCCGGCCTATCAGGTCGGCGATTTCCTTGAAGAAATCACTGTGTGAGCCCCCTGCTCGCTGCTCGGCAACTTCGATTTCATCGACCGACAGCAGCCCGGCCAGGATTTCCCGAGCCTGCTGCATGACGTTCTGTGCCTGCGCGTCGCCGGAATCTGCGTCAGCCATGGAGGGCCACGGCGAATGGCGCAGGGCGTCGAAGGTCGCTTCGCGTTGCTTGTCCAGGGACAGTACTGCCTGATGGATCGACAGCTGAAGCATCGACGCCACGTCGTCAGAAGGCGGGCTGCTGTGGGTGAGCGTACCGAAATAGGTCTGCAGGGGGCACGGGCGAACCTGGTTGGAAGAGGGAATGCACGTGCTGGTAGCGTCCATGGACGCGTCGCGTCCTTGGCGGAACGTGATCGGCATCGCAACAGCGGCACGGGGAGGACTTGATTCGATTTTCATGGGAAGCTCAATAAGGTGAAAGGTGTAGCGCGGCAGCGCGGCTTGGCCCGGATGAAGACACGCGTGATCACCGACCCATGTTGCCGATGACGTGCTTTACGGCGTCATGGTTGTCCTGCTCCAGGTTGACCAGGTTGTTGAACGTCGCCTGCTGGCTTTCATTGCTCTTGTTCGCGTCCTGGTTGATCTTGCTGCCGAGTTCGACCTCGATGTCCTTGTTGATGCGGTCACGTTCGGAATCCACCGTATGTGCGGTGGCCTGCAGATCAAACGGCGATCCGGCGACGGCGCCCACGCTCATGCTGGTCTGGGTGACTGCCTGGCCGGCGTTGGCCACCACGCCGATCTGGGTGTTGTTGACGGCAAATTCGGTCTCGTGCACTGCGGCGGTTTCCTGCAAAGTCTGCGGACGCTGCCGCAACGCCTCCACGTGGGGCGGACGCGCGCTGGGACCGGCCGGTGCGTTGTTCATGCCCACAGCCGTCTGGCTGTTGGCACGGTTGGCGCTGGCCGTGGCAGCATCAGCCGTCGCCTTGTTGGTGCGCAGGTTCTGCACGCCCTTGTAAGCGGCAGCCCCACCCAGGGCGACGCCGCCGCCGGCCATCAACCCGCCAACCACAGCGGCAACTATCTTGGTGGACTGCGTTGCTTTCGCCGATGCCACCATGCTGCCGGTCATCGCGCTCACCGACTGCTCGGCCAACTTCACCATGGCCACCGCCTGCTCGCGCTGACTGGCCCCCATCTGCATCAACAACGCCACCAGCAGCAGGATGTAATCGGTGCGGGTGCTGCTGCCCAGACCCGACGTCAGCTTCTCATCCGGCAGTTGATCCAGTTCGTCCAGCAGCGCACGTGCCTCCGGCACATCGCGGCGCAGCGCATGCAGGTCCTCACGGGTAGGCAGAGCAAGCTGACCATCGGACGTCGCCAATCCGATCAACCGCCGGGACTGATCGACCACCTGCACGGGGTGCATACCATCTGCGGCAGTGTCGGCCGCCGAGACTGCTGCAGTCCGGTGCAGCACGGCAAACGCCTCGGCGGTCGCACCCGGCACCATCGCCGGATGCTGGCCAGCGATCAGCGGCAGCAACGCGCCCAGCCCAGCGAAACCGGCCACGGACGCGACCGGCTCGGCAAGCTCCGGCGCGGAACGGCGCGGAGGATCCTGCCGCGACCCTTCGATCTGCCGGGTCGCCATATCGGCGGCACGTTCGGCCTGCGCCTCGTCCTGCGCTGACGGTTTCGTAGCGGTATTCGGTGCGAGGGCGAAGCGCTGCAGCGCGGGCTGCAGGATGGAAGTTATCTGTGCCATTGAAAGTGTTCCTTGGGGAATTGAATGAAGTGACCGCGCTCAGGCGCGGTGGCGCACATGGCCGATGACGTGGGCTGCTGTCTCTGCGCGGTCCTTCTGGACCTCGCTCATCTGCGCCACCAGTTCAAACGCCAGACGATGCGTACGGCTGCCTGCTTCAGCAATCATCCGCATCATGTCCTGCAGCACCTGATCGCCGAACAGGCTTTCCTGGATCAACTTCAACAGCTTCTTGACCTCGATCATGATGCCGGCCACAACCACCTGGCCGACGCTGTGCACGGTCTGGCCGACAGCACCCGCCAGCTGGGCCAGAAACTGCATGACTTTGGTCGCCTGTTCGATCATCCGCGCCGTTGACGCCACCGTGCTGGCGGCCGTCCTGCCTGCGGCCGCCACATTGCCGGTAACCACCATCGCTGCAATGATCGCCACCATGACCACTACCGTGGCGGCGATGGATCCGATCTGCTTGGCCAGTGCCTCAGGAACGCCGAATGCGACCAGCGCGGCAGCGATGCCCTTGCTCACCTGCTCGACTGCCATGCCGACAGCGCTCACACCCGTGGTCATGCCGACAATGCTGTCAATGGTGAGCATCATGCCCATCACCCCGCCGGCGATCAGTGCGATATTGCCGTGCAACGCGCCCACGACGATGGCCCCGATGCTCGCGATGGCGCCGACCGCCGCGCCAATCCAACCGAATATCTTGCCGGCACACCCGGTTTTCTTCTCTGCATCGCGCGCGCGCTGCAGCTCTTCTTCGTGCTGGCGAATGCGTTCCTGTTCTTTCGCCTGCCGCGCCTTGATGGTCTGGATCGTGAACTCGCTCATGCTTTTCAGGGTGCTGTCGGCGTGCTTGCCCATCAGCTGACTGATGACTGCCATCAGCATCGTGAGCGTATCGCTGGAGTTCAGTTTCCGCTCTGCATCACCCGTAACCGTTGGCTGCCCCTTATTGAAGCCGCGCAGCCTTTCTTCCTGCTCATCCAGGTACCCAAGCCGGACATCAAGCAACGCGACCGCTTCGTCCAGTGCGCTCGACGCGGCGTCGAAGCGACCCTGCGCCTCTTGCAGTATCTGGCGCGCTGAAGCGAGCTCGGCCTGCTTCTCTGCATGTGCCGGATCGGCAGGGTCCAGTGCATCCAGCTCGCCCTGCAACCGCTGGACGTGTTCACGCGCCGCTTCCAGCGCGCCTTCCTGGGCGCCTGCTTCGGTTGCCGCTGCGCCCGCGGCCTCCTGCGCCGCCGTCGCAGCATCCAGGGCTGCTTGCATCGCCGCTGACAGGTCTCCAGCGTGCTGTGCACGCCCCTGCAGCTGAGCGCGGTAAGCCTGCAGCCTCTGATCCATCCGGCTGGATCGCTGGTCGGAAAGAAGTTCCTGCAGATTGCCCAGCAACAGAGTGAGCAGGCTCTCAGGGGACATACGCCTGCCCTCGTCCCCCGCCGCACGGTAAAGTCGGGCGAGGTCTGGCGCACGCAGGGTAGCGGCGTCCTTTTGCGCCTGGGTCGCCCCTTCGGCACGGGGCGCACTGGCTGCGAAGGTAGCGAACAGTTCGGCACTTACCCGATCAACCTGCGCGGGGGAAACTCCGGCGCCAAAGCCCTTCGCTGCCTGGATGGCGGACTCGTGGCCGCTACGGCGGAACACCAGGGGGAGCGGCGCTGGCGCGGGTGAAAGGGGCATGCTCATGGGAAATCCTCTTGCTGTGGCGCTCGGCTGGCGCAGGACCGGTAAGCCGGTCCGCTGCATCGCGGGGCTGTCAGGGCGACGGTTGGTTCAGATGGCCCAGTATCCCGATGGCAGACCGACACGGCTTTCAGTTTCCATCCTTGAATGCCGGCTCTTCAGGCGGTGGCGTACGGATGACAAGGCGTGGAGTTCACCCCTCGCCACTGGAGCCGGTGGAATCTTCTGAACCAGGTGTACGGTCGCCCTTGACCGCCTGCAGATAGGCCTCGGCACGGGTGCCCAACTCGCTCCCCGCCGCCCGTCCGGCGACGGCTTCGAAGCACTCGCGGGCCTTGCGCAGCCGACCGAGCGCCAAGTGGCACTGGCCCACATGGAACATCGGGCGATCGTCGGTCAGATCCAGGGCCTGCGCGACCGCGTACATGCCGATGGCTTTCTCGTATTCGCGCTTGAGATGCAACACGGCACCCATGCCCAGCGCGTAGTCGGCGTTGTAGAAGTCATACAGGCACAGGAACCGGAAGAACGCTTCCGCCTCGTCCAGCTGTCCGTTCTGGTAGAAGCGGTGGGCAATGGCATACACGCCTTCGAGGGTGTCACGGGTTACCCCCTTCAGGTCCGCAACGGTCGCTCCCTCGCGCAGGCCCTCCATGATCATCCGGGTCATCTCGCTTTCGTCGGCTGCCGCTGTCGGGGCGCGGGTGGGATCGTGGTCAATGGTCATGTAGTGCTCCAGTTGGTGGGCGGTGGATACTCAGTGGGACAGAGGCGGCGGCGGCGGGTCGTCGTCCGCGTCGGGTTGCCCGGCACGCTCCACGTCGCGCAGCCAGCGCACGATCTGCATCACCGGCTCGATGCTGCGGTCATGCACGAAGCGGTAGCGTCGCGTGCTGAAGTAGATGGCGCGCGCCAGCCTCACATCGCGCACGACCGGTACACCGTTGGCTTCGGCCAGCGCGATCACCTTGCGCGCGCGGGCGCCTCGCTCGCGCACGGCCACAAAGGGCATCGGCATGTCGTCATCCATCAGGAAGATGCCGATGGCGATGTGGGTCGGGTTGGCCAGCACGACCGTGGAGCCGCGGGTATCGGCCTGCACCTGTGCGGACAGTTCGTCGTTGACTTCCTGCCGCCGCTGTTTGAGCTCGGGTTTGATGTCGTTTTCCTTGTTCTCCCGCTTGACCTCGTGCTTCTCCATCTTCATTTCCCGGATGAACAGGAAATGGTCCAGCCAGCCGGCAAGCAGATACACGGGTGCCAGGGCGAGCAGCAGGCCCAGCCCGAACATCATCGCGACATGTCGCCACAGCGCGGCCAGCTGGGTGTCGCTGGCATGGATCTGGCTGAGGACATCGGGACCCCACAGCGCCAAGGCCCGCCAGGCGAACAACCCGCAGCACACCAGGTAGAGGACGCTGCGCAGCAGATCCTTCAGTACGCGGAACGAAAACAGATTCTTGAAGCCGTTGACTGGATTGAGCTTGTTGAGGTCGAAACGAATGGCCTCGGAGGCGATCCTCCCCTTGCTCATCCACAGCGAGCACAGCACCACCGCCACCGCGGCGGCCATCAGCGTGGGCGCCAGCGCCAACAGGAATGCCCGCAATGCCGCCAGGACGGCCGCCGTTGGTGTGATCGCGAAACCACCGCGCACGATGTCCACGTACAGCGTTGCCAATGGCAGCAACGAGCTCAGCAGTCCGATCGCCGGCAGCCCTGCCCACAACACACTGGCGGCCACCAGGTCACGGCTGTTGAAGGACTTTCCCTTTTTCGATTCCTTCTTGAGTCGCTGAAGCGTCGGCTTCTCGGTTTTCTCGCTTGCACCGGAGCTCACGGCACATCGCCCGGAACGAGAGCACGCAGTACCGGATACTGCCGCCACAGGGCCGGCACCTGCTCGGTCATCGTCAGCATCAGGTACAACAGCATCGCGGCGAACGCGATGACCGACTTCACTGTCAGCGAAACCGAGAATGCATTGAGCTGCTGTGCGAACCGCGAGATGACGCCCAGCAGTATCTCCACCAGCAACAACAGCAGCAGTACCGGGGCCGCCATGCGGATCGCGGCGGACAGCACGATATCCATGAAACCATGGATGCTCGGCAGGTCGGGCAGGAAGCCGCCGCCCATGGGCACCAGCACATAGCTGCCCTGGACCGCTTCAAGCAGCGGCACCAGCCCACCGGCCACCAGGAAGACGACCGCACTCATCATCTGCAGCAGGTTCGCCATCTCCGTCGCTTCCACGCCGGTAAGCGGGTCGAGCATCGCGCCGACGCCGGCACCGCGCTGGGTGTCGATCACCGAGCCGATGGCATGGAAGACGTGATACGGCAGCGCCAGCATCACGCCCAGCACCGTACCGATCAGGGCCTCGCGCATCGCCGCCAGTCCGAGGGAGGGCATGTCCAGCGGTCGCTGTATGGTCTCTGTCACCGGCCACAGGCCGATCAGTACCGCCAAGGCCAGGACGACTCGCAGCATGCGCGAGGGCATGGCCCCGCTGGATAGATAGGGCAGCCAGGCGAAGCAGGCCAGCAGCCGTGCCAGACCGAGCGTGGCTGGCACGGCGTGGTCGCCTATTGCCTGCATGAACGCAGTGTCCAGCGGGGTCAGGCCCATCAGCGCTACACCCCCAGCGCGCGGCCGAACACCAGGCTGCCGAAGTCGATCAGCGTGCGCGACATCCAGCCCATCATGACCAGCACGGTCAGCACCACCGCCAGCATCTTCGCGCCGAACGGCAGCGTCTGCTCCTGCAACTGGGTCACCGTCTGGAACAAACCGATGAGCAGGCCCACCAGCGTCGCCACGATGACCGGGCCGGCTGACAGCAACAGCACCAGCATCAGCGTTTTGTTGCCGATGTTGATCAGTTCGTTCATTGCAGCGCTCCGTTGCCGCGGGCGCTCACCGATAGTGTGCGCGTCATGCCGGCACATCCAGATATTGCAGCACCAGTCCCTGCGACAGCAGGCTCCAGCCATCCAGCACCACGAACAGGATGAGCTTGATCGGCGCGGAGATCGTCACCGGGCTCATCATCATCATGCCCAGTGCGAGCAGGATGCTGGAGACGATCAGGTCCACCACGATGAAGGGCAGATACAGGTAGAAGCCCATCAGGAAGGCATCCTTCAGCTCACTCAGTGCGTAGGCAGGCAGCAGCGCGAACAGCGAGCGGTCTTCGGCTGCCGTGTCCGCAGCAGGCACGTCTGCGCCATCGGTTACCTGGGCGCGCTCGAAGAATCGCAGCAGTTCAGGATCGGCGTGACGTGCCAGGTAGGCGCGATACTCTCCCAGGCTGCTGTCGAGGAAATCGGCGGTCTCCTGCACCGTATTCAAGGGCTGTTCGAGCTCCTGATACGCGGACTGCACTGAACTGACAATCGGGTGCATGACATAGAACGCCAGGATCAACGACAACGCGTTGATCACCATGTTGGAAGGCACCTGCTGCAGACCCAGCGCATTGCGGATCAGCGTGAACACCACGCTGAACTTGATGTAGCACGTTCCCACCGCGACCACGAAGGGCAGCACCGCGGCGGCGGCCAGTATCGCGATCAACGACACATCGTTGTTGATGTGCATGACGCTCATGTCAGTCTCGGAACCTGCGCAAGCTGTACGCCCAGCTGATCACCCACCTGCACCAGCGCACCGGTGGCGATGCGGTGCCCGTTGTGCACCAGCGCGACCTGCTGGCTTGCCTGCTGAGGCAAGGGCACCACGCTCCCCTCGCGAAGGCCGGCCAGCTCACCCAGGGGCAGGGTGAGGCGGCATAGCTGGACATGCAGCTCCAGCGGCAGGTCATTCAGACCCTTCATATCCAGCAGCGGATCGTCAGCGTGCAGGCCCGGGTCGGGCACGTCGAGGTCAGGGTCGAAGGGAGAGTGGACGATGGTCACGGTGAAAGCATCCGTATCAAGGGTGAAGTCGAACAGCGGGCAGGTGCCGCGCCATGCGCGAAGGACCGGCGCGGGAATCAGCACGATGTCGCCGGACCGCAATCGACGCAGTCGGCGCGGGGTGATGCTGAGTTCGCCGAGCTGCAGGCGGATGGGCACCTTCAGACCGACCGGGAGGGGTAACGGCTGACGCGCGGCGGGAAGTGGACCGGTCAGCGATTCAATCCAGACATCCCCTTCGGCAGCCAACACGCGGGGCAACGGTCCCGATGCCAGGCCCTGGTTGTCCGGAGGCAGCGGACGCGCGGTGGCGTAGTCGAGAACGGCATCGACGAACTCCAACGGGCGGGCCACCGCGGTCAGTCCGGCCAGAACCTGCGGCGCCATGGCAGACCAGTCGAAACCACCAAGGCCAGGAAGGTGCACGGCCGCCCACGCGTTTGCTTCGACACGGCACGTCATGCGCAGCGCACCGGAGGTCAGCTGGAATCGCAGGCAGGGCGTCGCCGGCGGCTGGCTGGCGACGCTGTGTACGCCACTGAGATGCAGTGACTGCAGCAGGGTCTGGACGTGCAGCGCCTGTGGATCGACCACGGCCAGCGAAGGAAACCGCTGGCTCATTCCTCATCCTCCGGCAGGCGAGGCACGTTGCCACGCTTTTCCCGATCATCGTGGGCGTCATCCGCGCGATGGATCTCTACCGTGCCTGGCACGCCGCCATCGCGGGCAGTCAGCGCGCCGTCTACTGCGCGCTGGGCGGCGTCACTGCTGCTGCGCAGCGTGATGGCCGCCGGTGCGGTGCCCGGCACTGCCGTCGGCATCCACGTTGCGGTGACCTGGTGACCTGGCCCCCAGCTGCTGAAAGGTACGGTGACGCTGACCGGACGGTGCAGGGTGGGCAGCTCCTTCAGCTCAGCTATCGATCTGAACGCGGTGCCAGGGGTCCGCGTGCGGGGGGCTGCGTGCGCTGACACGGTGGATTCCCGCGCAGTGGACAACGTGTCTACCAACGACGTGAGCGGCAATGCCGGGCTGCGTGCATCGGCTGGCTCGCGCAGGCGGTGGTCCACCGTTGGGGGCGCACCCGTCTCAGCCACGTCCGGTGACAGTGCTGCAGGTGCGGGGACGGGTGCTGCGACGATGCGTTGTGCGGAGGGTTCCCCGATGACAGGCGGGGCATCTGGCAAACGCTGCGGGCGTGCCGATCCGTCGGACGGTCGCGTCGGCGCGTCGGCAACCGGAGAGGGCAACGGGGATGGAGATGGAGACGGCGTATCAGGGAGGCCGGACGTGACGACACCCACCGGCTGGGCTGTGTCAGCACGCCTGCCCCGCATGGTGTCGTCCCGCACCGGGCCGGCTGCTGTGCCCTTGGGCATGCGCAGGGGAAGTTCGCCGCGCTGTTTTTCCCCCTGCTGCGGGGGTATGGAAGAGAGCATCCCTTCGAGCGTGGTGGACACCACCGTTCCGACAGTGCAGGGGGCGGATCGTGGACTCAAGCCATCCGGCAGTCGTCTTGCCTGCGTGCTGGCCAGGAAGAGATTGCCGTCTGCTGTGATGGAATCAGCGGGCGTATCTTCGGCTACCGGCTCCATGCCGTCGTCGTCACGACTCGTGCGTTCCTCATCGTCAGGCCCGGAGACGACGGTTTGCTCGCGGATACGACGCAGCAGCGGCACGACGGAGGTATCCGGTGCGGAGCGGTCAAGGTGATCAGGAGCGCGCGGAGAATTCAGCGCGGGGAGCGGCGTCGACATGCGATTTCATCCAGTGTCTGAGTGTGAAGACGGCTCTCGCGGAGCCGGTTGGTCGCTCGGCGCTGCTGCGCATGCCAGTGCTCCAGCTTTTTCTGCTTCCGGTGCTGCAGCGCAGCCCGTTCGCGCTGCACGCGCTCTGCGGCGTCGCAGCGCGTGGCGTCGGCCTCCATGTCGCCGGCGGCGTGGCCTGTCTCCAGTGCATGGGCCCTCGCTACCGCGAGCACCCGCAGGCGATCAAACAACAGGCTGCGGGTCAGACCGTCTTCCGGCTGCAGGGTCGCCAGATGCAGGGTCTGCTCGGCGGATGCACGGAGCGCGGCGGCTTCTTCGCGACGTTGTGCCGCCGCTCGCTGCTGCGCCTGCGCCGACAACAATGCGAGCTGGCGCTGCGCCTGCTTGAGCTTGGTCAACCGCAAGCCACGCGCGTCAGCGGGCGAGTTCATGCAGGGCTCCCAGCGTGTGCGGCAGTGCGCTTCGTTCATGCTGACCCTGGCGCAGGAAGGCATGCAGTGCGGCTTCGCTGGCGACCGCCCTGTCATACACGGCGCTGACACCCGGCGTGTACTCGCCCAGGTCGCGCATCAGCTGCAGGTCGTCCAGCGTCCCCAGCAGGCCGCGTACACGCCCGGCCGCCTGCTGGTGCGCAGGGTCGGCCAACGTGCCGAACAGGCGGCTGCCACTGCGCAGCACATCCAGTGCAGGCAGGTGACCCCGTCCGGCCAGCTGACTGCTGAGATACAGGTGTCCGTCCAGCAGCGATTTGACCTCTTCACCAATCGGGTCGGCGTCCTGCTCGTCTTCCAGCAGCACCGTATAGAACGCCGTGATGCTTCCCTGCTCGGTGCGCCCGCTGCGTTCCAGCAGGCGCGGCAACGCCTCGAAGACCGAGGCCGGGAAGCCACGGCGTGCCGGCGGCTCGCCTGCACCCAGCGCAAGTTCCCGCAATGCGCGTGCGTAGCGGGTCACCGAGTCCATCACCAGCAGCACGCGGGCGCCCTGTTCGCGGAAGTGCTCGGCGATGGTGGTGGCAATCAGCGGTGCCTGGCTGCGAAGCGCCGGCGCGGTGTCTGATGTCGCCTGCACGACCACGGTACGTGCGGCCTGCGGGGAACGACGCAGCCGCTCCACCAGCGTCGCCACTTCGCGGCCGCGTTCGCCGACCAGTGCGATGACACTGATATCGACGTCGGCATTGTCCAGCAGCATCTCGGCCAGCGTGGTCTTGCCTGCCCCTGCGCCAGCGAAGATGCCGACGCGCTGCCCCTCGCCACAGGTCAGCAGGCCGTCGATCGCCCGAACGCCGGTGCACAGGGGAGTGTCGATCGACCGGCGTTGGCGGTAGTCGACCGCAGCTCGGTTGATCCGGCGTGTCATCGCATGCGACAGCACCGGCGCCGAGAAGCGTTCGACCTCGTTGCCCTCGCCGTCGAGGACGCTGCCCAGCACGTGATCGGACAAGGTCAGCATCGGGCCACGCCCCGTCGGCATCACCAGGCACTGCGCGGACAATCCCGCGCTGTCGCGCAGCAGGCCGATGGAGGCCATCCCATGCTCGACGGCCACGACGGTGCCCAGGCCGGCGCAGGAATCATCCTGCGCACTGCTCTGCAGTCGGCAGAGCTCACCGATCGCCACCTGCGGCAACGGCGCGCGCAGCATGGACCCGATGATCGCCGCAGGATGTGCGGCGGGGCGCCAGGGTGACCGGAGCAGCGTCATCGGATGGCCTGCATCCGCGCCAGGCATTCGTGGAAGTCCTGCAACGCCTCGGCCAACCGCGACGGCTCGATCACGTACTCGGGGTGCAGCATGCCACCTACCCGCCCATCTGCGCGGAGCACCATCGCACCGGCGTCCCAATGCCCTACCGGGCGGATCACCTCGGCCAACAGCGGCTCGGCCAGTACGCTGCGTGCCTGTTCACTGACCTCCTCGATCATGCCCCATAACCAGACCTGCTCGCCGTCACGGGGGTCGAGGTAGATATCGCCGACGTCATCGAAAGACATGACGATGGTGGAGTGATCGTCGAACTGATAGTCGCCGGAGTTGGCGCCAAGCTGGTCAAGTGCCTGGCAGAGGGTTTCTTTGAGGGTCATAGTGATCTCACGACATCAAGGGAGACGGCATCGGATACTTCCGAGAACGACAGGACCGAGAGACCCGGTAGCCGGTTCTCGACGAAACGCTTCACGAAACGGCGCACGTCGGGTGCCACCAGCAGCACCGCCTCGGGGCGGTTGGCCAGCAGGGGCTCGAAGACGATCGCGATGCGATCCAGCAGCTGTTCGGACTGTGCGGGGTCCAGATTGAGGAATGCGGCGCCCTGGCTCTGGCGGATGCCTGCACGCACCAGCTGTTCGGTGTCCGGTGCCAGCAGTACGGCCGCGATGCGGTCGTCGCGCGCGTGCTGCGATGAGATGTAGCGCGCCAGTCCGCCGCGCACATGCTCGACCAGCAGGATCACATCCTTCTCGCGCTGGCCCCACTGCGCGAGGGTCTCCAGGATGATCTTCATGTTGCGGATCGACACCCCTTCGCGCTGAAGGCGTTGCAGCACCTCCGACACGCGCTGGACTGGGATGTGGCGGTGCACTTCCTTCAACAGCTCGGGGAAGCGTTGCTCGGTTTCGTCCAGCAGATGCTTGGTCTCCTGGATGCCAAACAGTTCGCCGATGTTGCGCATAAGGGCGTCATGCACCAGCAGCTGCAGCTCTTCCTGATCGGTACGCGTGCCCATGCCCATGCTCTGCAGGTGTCCCTGCATGCTGGCGGGCATCCAGCACTGTGGCGGGCCACCTCCAAGCGCAGGCAGTGCGATGCCGTTGTCCAGCATCGTCAGTTCGTCGCTGTCGGCGAGCACGCGGACATGGTCGAGCACGATGTCGGCGCTCGCTGCCGTGATCTCGTTGATCATGACGACGACACGGTGCGCGCCGCCGTCGTGCTCACGCATCAACATGTAAGGCAGCTGCATGCCGGCACGCAGATGCAGGCGGTCACGCAGCGTGGCCTCCACGCCTGCCTTGCTCCACGTGGCGTAATGGGCGGGAGGCAACAACAGCAGCAGCGGCACGGTCTCGTTGACCTGCTTGCCGTCGTGACCCAGCTGCTTCTGTGCGCCCGGGGCGGCCGGCCGGCCGTCCTGGCCGATCGCGCGCCCGGCGGCATCGACCTCGCCGGTGCCTGCGGCCGCTTCCTCCCGTGTGCGCCACGCTGCCAGCGCGAACAGGCCTGCCGCCAGGGTCAGGAAGATGATCAGCGGGAACCCGGGCAGCAAGCCGAGCAGCAGCAGCAGGGTGCCGGCGATGACCAGCACCTTCTGGCTGCTGAAGAGTTCCTTGATGATGCTGGCACCGAGGTTGCCCTCGTCGCCGCCGACGCGGGTCACCACGAAGCCGGCACTGATGCAGATCAGCAGGGCTGGGATCTGTGCGACCAGGCCATCACCGATGGTCAGCAGGGTGAACACCTTCAGCGCTTCCTGGAAGCCCATCCCGTGCTGCAGCATGCCGACGGCAATGCCACCGAACAGGTTCACGAAGACGATGACGATGCCGGCGATGGCGTCGCCCTTCACGAACTTCATCGCGCCATCATAGGAACCGTAGAGCTGGCTTTCCTTTTCGACTTCGCGGCGGCGCAGCTTTGCGCCAGCCGCATCGATGGACTCGGCGCGCAGATCGGCGTCGATGCCCATCTGCTTGCCGGGCATGCCGTCGAGCGAGAACCGTGCCACCACTTCACCAATGCGCTCGGAGCCTTTGGTGATGACGATGAACTGCACGATGGTGACGATGGCGAAGATGACGAAACCGACCACCAGATTGTCGGCCACCACGAACTCACCGAAGGCCGACACGATATGACCGGCATCGGCGTCCACCAGGATCAAGCGGCTGGTGCTGACCGACAAGGCAAGCCGCATCAGCGTCGTGAACAGCAGTACCGACGGGAACGTGGAGAAATTGAGGATGCGCTCGACGTAGAACGAGCTGAGGAAGATCACGATCGCGATCAGCAGGTTGACGCCGATCAGAAGGTCCACGAGGAACGTGGGCAACGGAACGATCAACATGCCGATGATCACCGCCATCAGCACGACCAGCGCCAGCTCGGGTCGCAGCAGGGTCCGTGCCACCTGGCGCAGGCCGTTGGCCGGATGTTGCAGCGCGGCCATCAGACGGCCACCCAGTGGCGGCTGCCGTTACGCTGCTGTTCCCGCTTCAGCGCGGCCGACAGCAGATCCTCCACCTCATCCAGTGCTCGCACCTGCTGTTCAGGGGCATACCAGAGGCCATGCGGCACGGATTTCAGAAAGCGCCGCAGCCCCTGCGCGAGGCGCACCTTTTCTTCGCTATCCAGCACCCCGGCCACCTGCACGAAGACGGCATCGAACATCGGCTGCAGCCCGCCGCCGTTGCGGATCATGCCGAACAGGGCGATCAGCAGGTCGGGCTGGGTCACCCCTATCCGCGGCATCATGGCGGCGTCCCAACAACAGGCCAGCAGCAGGTGATCAGCCGAACGCAGGGTGGTGATCTGCCGCACGCGTTGCAGCAGCTGGCCGAACTCCACCCGCGAGCAGGACGGATCCAGCGCATACATGTCCGCCGCCATGGCATGTTCGATGAAGTCCACCACGCGGCTGCGGCGTTCAAACCCGTACAGCGCGATCCATTCCTCGTAGCTGTCCAGCGGCTCGCCGTATGCCAGGAACTCCCGGTAGGTCTGCCGAAGCTGCACAGGCGTGGCCGCCAAGGGTCTCGCATGCAGACGCGCCTTCAGCGCGACGTTCAGGCCGGCACGGACCGCACGCCCCTGTGCGTCCCGTCCTCCCAACAGTTCCTGCTCCAGCTCGGCCAGTACCTGCGCGAGGTCTTCCAGCTCCTGGCTGGAGCGCAGCGTGCGCAGGGCCGCCACCGCATCGCTCGGATCGGCGAACAGCTTCATCAGCAGGGCGCGCAGTGCGGCCACGTCCACCGAAGCGAGCTGGCGCACCTGCAGGCGCAGCGCGGCCAGCTTCTCGGGGCCTTCCGGATCCAGCACATGGTCCAGCCATGCCTGCGCGTGCGCCGATGCCTCTTCGGCATCACGGGTGCGGTTCCGTCGCATGCTGGACACCAGACCGGCCAGATCATCGTTCATCGCCAGCGCCTGATGCAGCGCACTCGCCTGCCGCAGATCGCTGCGGCGTGCGGCCGTCGTCGATGAAGCAGGCTCCTCCTCGATCATCGGCGCTGCCACAGGCAACTGCCGAGCACGCGGCGGCAAGGCAGGGGCGCGCACGGCGCCCACGTCAATCTGTGCCATGCAGAGCCTCCCGCACGCTGCCGCGGACACGCTCGAGATGCGCCGGCAGGGGCAGTGCAAGATCATCAAGGGCGTTGAATCCGGCGCCAGGCAGCAGATCATCCGGTGTCCGCACCCGAGGCTGGATCAGAAACACTCTGACCAACTCCTGATGGCGATCACTGCGGTGTCGGAACGCATTACCCAGGAACGGAATACGGCCCAGACCGGGTATCGCCGTACGATCCCGCGCCTGCTCGTGGCGTGTGTAGCCGCCCACCAGCAGGCTGAGGTGGTGCGGAACCCGGGCCACCGTATCGATCGTGGTGCGATTGATCACCGGCAGTCCTTCAACCTCCTTGCCACTGGAGGTGCCGTCTTCGATCTTCAGCTGCATTTCCACTTCGTCGTCCGCGGACACGCGTGGCAGCACGCTGATCAACGTGCCGTAGGTCACGGCTTCCAGCGAGGCGGCGCGCTCGGACTGCAGGCGCGCATAGAAGGTGCTGTTGCTGTCGAAATGGGCGAGCACGTTCTCCTGGGTCAGCAGCACGGGGCGTGACACCACGCTGGCGTGCCCGCGCTCGGACAAGGCAGTCACCGAGGCAAGGAAGCGCTCGCCATCGAGGGTGGACGTGGCGCCGTTGAAGCCCAGGCCCAGACGACCGCCCAGACCCACCTGGCCGCTCCACTTCACGCCCAGCGCGTCCAGCTGTTTCTTCTGGACGTCGATGATCCACAGCGAAAGCTCTACCTGCTTGCGCGGCAGATCCAGCTCGGCAACCAGCTGCTTCACCTTCTGGATGCCGGACAGTGTGCCGCGCACGATCAGACTGTTGGTTTCCGGGTAGGCGACCACGATGGTCGGCGGCGACGCGCCGCCGGCAGACGCGCGCGTTGCGCTGCGCCGTGCGTCACCTTCCACGGCCACGCCCTGTCGCGTGGCCACGGCGGCGTCGCTGCTCGGATCCTCGACCAGCGCGTCGGGCTCGGGTCGTCGCACGATGATGTTGCTGACACCGGAGTCGGTCAGCACGCTGGCCAGCACTTCGGCCATGCCGGGCAGCGTGGTATCCCAGCTGCGCATGCCATACCGCCGTCCCTGCGCGAAGCTGTTGCGCAGCGTGATCACTTCCACATGTTCAGCACGTGCATCGGCCCCCCGATACAGCTCGTCGAGGTAGCGTGCTGCATTGAGGACGATCTCCACATACACCGGCGAGCCGGATACGTAGAACGTCCCGTCGCCCGCTGCACCACGCAGTGCATGCCGGGTGTCGGCGAGACGGGTACGACGCAGGAAATCTTCCAGCACCGCCAGCGACGCATGTTGCATGTGCCCCACGGCGTTGCGGGTTTCGCTGGCGTCGTGCACGTACAGGGTCTGGCCGTCGCTGTACCAGATCAGCCCGACGTCGCGTGCGATCTGGTCGAGCAGTGCACGCGGCTCGGTCAGGTTGAAGCTGCCTTGGATACGCTTTTTCTGTGCCCTGGAACTGACGATCACCGGCACCTTCATCTGCGCGGCCACCGACTGCAGCAACAGGCTGACGCCGTCGCCACGCGACACGAAGGTGGTGTCCGCGGAGAGCTCGCCGCGATGGCGGATAGGGGTGTTTTCCAATGGAATGTCCGCGGTTGTCTGCGACTGGGCAGACAGCGGCGTCAGCAGCGTGCTGGTCACCAACAGGGCGAACAGGGACAGGGTGCGGCAGGTAGGGTTCACAGGGAATGGACTGACTGGTAGATGGAGCGCGGCGACCTGCCGAGCAGGGATTTGATCTCGCTGCAGAAGTGCGAAGGCGAGGAAAAGCCGAAGTCGGAAGAGAGCCGGGTGAAGGTCTGCCCGGTATCGGCATAGCGATACAGCACACGTCCCGCGCGTAGCAGGCGCAGCTGTTCTTTCAGTGAGCGGTCGAACGCTTTTCGACCGATGCGGCGGAACTGCGCCACCGACAATCCATAACGGTCTGCCAGCTGCTGTACGCCAAGATCCGGGTGCTCCAGTACGAAGCGCACCAGCTGGTACGGTTCGCATACGGCCCATGCCGAAGCGACCTGGGCGACGTTCTGGTCACCGCTCAGCAGGTGTTCCATCAGCCAGTCGCGGGCGACGGCCGCATCGCGCAGGTCACGCGCGGTCGACAGCAGGGCCGGCTGACGCCTGTCCTGCGGCAGCGGACGCTGCACGTCCATGCCGTGGTCATGGAACGCCAACAGGCGGCTGAGGCCACTGCACACGGGATGCGGTTTCCACCCCGTGCCCCCCAAGGTCAGGGGCCGATTACCCGCACACACCAGCAGCGTGTTGCCGGCGGGCAGCAGGTGTAGCTGGCGGGCGGCCGCGGAGCTGGCTCCGATACGGACGTGGGCCGGCTCGTTGCCGGCGACGAGCAGCACGGACTCGTGGCGCGGCAGCAGCTGCAGGAAGGCCGATGAAGGGCTGCGAGATGCTTGGGGAGGGGAGGCAGTAAGCGGCATGACGCTGATGGTGTTGCGTCAGCGCGTGTCGGGCTATGAGCCGAATTGCGATTTTTCTTACAGATTGCAGCGAGGCGTGACAGGCATCTCCTGTCACGCCCCCTGATAGTGCGCTGCGCCCAACAGTGGTGGCGCGTGTTTACAGCTGTGCGAGCGATGCCACCGCATCGAACCGGTCGGCAAGCCGCTTCAGCAGGGCCAGGCGGTTGCCGCGTACCGCCAGATCATCGGCATTGACCATTACCTGGTCGAAGAACGCATCCACCTGCGGCCGCAGGCGCGCCAGGCGCTCCAGCACGCGGATGTAGTCCTTCTGCTGCAGGCTCGCACCGGTATCGTCGATGGCGGCGGCGACGGCTTCGGCCAGCGCGCGTTCGGCATCCTCCTGCAACAGCGCGGGATCGATCTGGCCGGGAATGTCGATGTCGGCCTTGCGCAGGATGTTGCCGATGCGCTTGTTGGCTGCAGCGAGCGCCGGGGCTTCCGGCAGCGACGCAAACGTGCCGATCGCGTCGATGCGACGATCAAAGTCGTACAGCGATGCCGGCTTCAGCTCGGCCACGGCATTGAAGTGCGCAGCGGGCACGCCCTTGTCCGCGTAGTAGCCACGCAGGCGTTCGAGGATGAAGTCGTACAGTTCACCGATATCGGCCTGCACGTTGCGCGGGGCCAGGGCGGCGTTGGCCTGCGTCAGCAGCGCGCGCAGGTCCAGCTCGAACCCGCTTTCGATGATGGTACGGGCCATGCCGAGCGCGTTGCGGCGCAGGGCGAAGGGGTCCTTGTTGCCGGTCGGCTTCAGGCCCGCGGCAAAGCCACCGGCCAGGGTATCCAGCCGCTCCGCGATGGCCAGTACCTTGCCCAGTGCGGACAACGCGATGTCGTCGCCACCGAACCGCGGCTGGTAGGCCTCGTCGATGGCCAACGCGACGTCGGGCGACTCGCCGCCCGTCACCGCATAATGCCGGCCTGCGATGCCCTGCAGCTCCGGGAACTCATTGACCATGCGCGACTGCAGATCGTTCTTGGCCAGCTGCGCCGCACGCTTTGCCAGCACCGGGTCGGCACCGACCTGCGGCGCGATGGCTTCGGCGAGCGCGACGACGCGTGTGACCTTGTCCGCCACGCTGCCAAGCTTGGCCTGGTAGGTCACGGTCTTCAGGCCGTCACCCATGGATTCCAGCCCCTGCTTCAGGTCTTCGTCGAAGAAGAACTTGGCATCGGCGAAACGCGGACGGATCACCCGCTCATAGCCCTTGGCGACTTCGGCCACGTCCTTGGACTCGATGTTGGCGATGCCGATGAACTTCTCGGTCAACTTGCCGCCATCGTCCAGCACGGGGAAGAACTTCTGGTTGATCTCCATCGTCTCGATCAGCGCTTCCTGCGGTACCGCCAGGAACGCGCGTTCGAAGCTGCACAGCACGGCCGACGGCCACTCCACCAGGTTGACCACCTGGCCGAGGTTGTCATCGGTGATGCGGGCGCTGCCACCCGCTTCGGCGGCTGCCGCCTGCACCTGGGCGACGATGCGCTCGCGACGCTCCTGCGGGTCCACGAGCACGAAGGCCGAACGCAGCGATTCCACGTAATCCTGCGGCTGCGTCAGCCACACGGTCTTGTCGTGGTGGAAACGGTGGCCGCGGCTCATGCGGTCTGCCTTCAGGCCGAACAGCTCGGCGTCGACGATGTCCGCACCGTGCAACAGCACCAGCCAGTGCACGGGGCGGGCGAAGCCCCATGCATGGTCGCCCCAGCGCATCGGCTTGGGGATGGGCATGGCCGCTATGGCCTCGCGCAGCACCTCCGGCAACAGCTCGGCGGTACGCGCGCCCGGCTTCACCGCGCGGTGGACGAAGCGCTCACCCTTGGCATCGCTGGTCTTTTCCAGCGCGGTCCAATCGATGCCCGCCTTGGCGGCAAATCCCTGCAGGGCCTTGGTCGGCTGGCCGTCTGCGTCCAGTGCGATGTTCAGGTACGGGCCCAGCACCTCGCTGCGCTGTTCGGGCTGCTCGGTGCCCACGCCCGGCAACAGCACGGCCAGCCGGCGCGGGGTCGACAGGGGGCGCGCATCGCCGAGGTCGAGCTCGACGCCGCGCTTGCGCAGGCCGTCGACGATGCCGTCGAAGAAGGCCTGCGCCAGGCCCGGCAGGGCCTTGACCGGCAGTTCTTCGGTGCCCAGTTCGATCAGCAGGGGAGACAGATGGCTCATCGGTTCAATCCAGTTGGGGGCGCAGCGCGCGACGCGGCCGGCGCCCGGGTGTTCGGGAAGATACGGGGCTCAGGCCTGCGCTTTCGCGCCGGGGAAGCCCAGCTTTTCGCGCTGCTCGTAATAGGCCTGGGCCACGCCCTGGGCCAGCGCGCGCACCCGCAGGATGTAGCGCTGGCGCTCGGTCACGCTGATCGCTCGGCGTGCATCGAGCAGGTTGAAGGCGTGGCTGGCCTTGGTCACCTGTTCATAGGCAGGCAGCGGCAGGCCCAGTTCGACCAGCTTCTTCGCCTCGCGCTCGCAGGCATCGAAGCGGTGGAACATTTCTTCCACGTCGGCGTGTTCGAAGTTGTACGTGCTCTGTTCCACTTCGTTCTGGTGGTAGACATCGCCGTAGGTCACCGGCGTGCCGTCCGGACCGTAGGTCCACACCAGGTCGTAGACGTTGTCGCAGTTCTGCAGGTACATGCACAGGCGCTCGAGACCGTAGGTGATCTCGCCCAGCACCGGCCGGCACTCCAGTCCACCGGCCTGCTGGAAATAGGTGAACTGGGTCACCTCCATGCCGTTGAGCCACACTTCCCAGCCCAGGCCCCAGGCGCCGAGGGTCGGCGATTCCCAGTTGTCCTCGACGAAGCGCAGGTCATGCACCAGCGGGTCGATGCCCAGCGCCTTCAACGAATCCAGATACAGCTGCTGGATGTTGTCCGGTGCCGGCTTCATCGCCACCTGGTACTGGTAATAGCGCTGCAGACGATTGGGGTTCTCGCCGTAACGGCCGTCGGTCGGACGGCGCGACGGCTGCACGTACGCGGCATTCCAGGTTTCCGGACCGATCGCACGCAGGAAGGTCGCCGGGTGGAACGTACCGGCGCCCACTTCCAGGTCGAGCGGCTGGATCAGCACGCAGCCCTGCTGCGCCCAGAACTGGTTGAGGGTCTGGATCAGACCCTGGAAGGTGATCGGAACGGTCGTGGTCGCGGACATGCGGACGATTCTTGGCCTGCGAAAGGGGTGCGCTAGTATAACGAGCGACCACCGCCGGGCGCTGGACGCCGTCAGGCCCCTGGCGGCGGCGGTTTTCAACGCAACAGGCGGTCCACAAGGAACCTGGTCGATGGAGCAGCACCCGAACATGTCCTCCCCCGGCAGTGCCATGCCATTGCCGCAGGGCCGTCTGGTGTTCGAGCAGGTGGCCGCGGCACTGGTTGCCGATGGCCTGATCGCGCCACAGGACCTGGATCGTGTCCGCTTCTCCGCACAGGGCGCCAAGAACGCCAGCGACGTGCATCCGCTGGTGCTGCTGGCCAACCTGAAGCTGTCGGCCACGGGCGGCGGCGAGCTGGGACTGGAGCGGCTCACCGATTGGCTGGCCAAGCGCACTGGTACCCGTTACCTGCGCATCGATCCGACGCGGGTGGATGTGGCCAGCGTGACCTCGCTGGTATCGCATGCGTATGCACGCCGACACCGCTTCCTGCCGCTGGCGGTGGACAGCGAGCGGGTACTGGTGGGCACCAGCGAGCCGCTGGCGCAGGAATGGCGCCGCGACCTGCAGCATCTCAGCCGTCGCACGATCGAACTGGCCGTAGTCAATCCGCTGGACCTGCATCGCTACACGATGGAGTTCTATGGCGTGACCCGCTCGGTGCGGGGTGCGCGCGGCGACGTCCGTTCGGAAACCAGCAGCACCCTGCCCAGCTTCGAGCAGCTGGTGGAACTGGGGCGTGCCGGCGACGTCAATGCCGACGACCAGCACATCGTGCACATCGTCGATTGGCTGCTGCAGTACGCCTACGAGCAGCGCGCATCGGACATCCACCTGGAGCCACGCCGGGACATGGGGCGCATGCGCTTCCGGATCGACGGCGTGCTGCACAAAGTGTTCGAGGTCCCACCCGCGGTGATGACCGCTGTGGTCAGCCGGATCAAGGTGCTGGGCCGGATGGACCTGGGCGAGCGCAGGCGGCCGCAGGATGGCCGCATCAAGACCCGCTCCCCCGGCGGGCGTGAGGTGGAAATGCGTATTTCCACCATGCCCACGGCGTTCGGCGAAAAGTGCGTGATGCGCATCTTCGACCCGGATGCGGCGTTCAAGAGCATCGACCAGCTGGGCTTCAGTCCGCAGGAAGCCGCCGGCTGGAACACGCTGGTCGAGCAGCCACACGGCATCGTGCTGGTGACTGGCCCTACCGGCTCCGGCAAGACGACCACGCTGTATTCCACGCTGAAGCGCCTGGCTACGCCGGACGTCAACGTGTGCACCGTGGAGGACCCGATCGAGATGATCGCCCCCGAGTTCAACCAGATGCAGGTGCAGACCAACATCGACCTGGATTTCGCCAGCGGCGTGCGCACCCTGCTGCGGCAGGACCCGGACATCATCATGATCGGCGAAATCCGCGATCTGGAAACCGCGCAGATGGCCGTGCAGGCCTCGCTCACCGGCCACCTGGTGCTGTCCACGCTGCATACCAACGACGCGCCCTCGGCGATCACCCGCCTGCTCGACCTGGGGGTGCCGCATTACCTGCTGGCCTCCACCCTCAACGGCATCCTCGCCCAGCGCCTGGTGCGGACGCTGTGCCCCCACTGCAAGGTGCCGCAGGTGCTGGAAGCCGCCGATTGGGCGGTGCTGGCTGATGGCCAGATGGCATATCCAGATGCCGCAACGCCGTACCGTCCGGTCGGTTGCCTGGAGTGCCGGCGCACCGGTTTCCTCGGCCGCATCGGGCTGTATGAGTTGCTGCCATTGGGTTCGCGGCTGCGTGGACGGATCCGCGCCGACATGGATCTGGCCGCTTTTTCGCGTGAAGCGCGCGGTGCCGGACTACGCACCTTGCGTCAGGCAGGCCTTGAAAAGGTGGCCCTGGGGCTGACTACAATCGAGGAAGTCCTGTCTGTCGTCCCTGCCGCCGATGAATCCACTGCCCTTCCTGATCATTGAGACCGGCCGCCCCCTGGCGGCGCTGCGTCGCTATGGGCGCTTTCCGCACTGGATCCGCGTCGCCGCAGGTCTGGAAGAGCGCGAGACGCGGGTAGTCGACGCCGAGCACGGTGATGCGCTGCCGGATGTGCGCGACTACGCCGGTGTGCTGGTGACCGGGTCGGCCGCCTACGTCACCGACCGCGCCGAATGGAGCGAGCGCAGCGCGACGTGGCTGCGCCATGCCGTCCACGGCGGGACCCCGGTGTTCGGCATCTGCTATGGGCACCAGTTGCTGGCGCATGCGCTCGGGGGCGAAGTGGACTACAACCCGGCCGGCCGCGAATCCGGCACCATCGAACTGTCCCTGGATCCGGCCGCCGGCGACGATCCGCTGTTTTCCGGGCTGCCTGCGTGCTTCCCGGCGCACGCCACGCACATGCAGACGGTGCTGCGCGCCCCCGATGGGGCCGCCGTGCTGGCCCGCTCCAAGCTGGATGCCTGCCATGCCTTCCGCTGGGGCGACAGCGCGTGGGGCGTGCAGTTCCATCCCGAGTTTGCCACCCACCACATGCGCGGCTACGTCCGCGCCCGCGCGCAATGCATCACCCAGCACGGTGGCTGCGCGCGCAGCATCGAGCGCGCGGTCAGTGCCGCACCGCTGGCGCGCCAGCTGTTGCGCCGTTTCGTGCGCCAGGCCCGCCACGCTTCAGGTCACGCCGTCATAAAACAGGGATAATCGGCTGACGCAGGGCGATGCCCTGCACCTCCCCCTGTATTTCGGATTCGTATGAGCGAGATTCGCAAGCTTCCGGCATCCGCCGGTGCGGAATGGCTGATGTCCGGCTTCACCCTGCTGCGCAAGGCGCCGGTGGGCTTGGGCACGCTGGGCGTGATCTGGGCGCTGGCCGCCCTGTTGGTGACGGCGCTGGCGACGATGGTGCCGGTGCTCGCACTGCCGGCGCAGCTGGTGATGGCGCTGGCTGGCCCGTTGATTTTCGGTGGCCTGGTCTGGGCGGTACGCGAGGTCGACCAGGGACGGCCGGCGCTGCCCGCGCACCTGCTGCAGGGCCTGCACGAGGGTCGCGCGCCGCAGCTGCTGGTGTCGCTGCTGCCCCAGCTGGTGGCCGGGCTGGTGCTCGGCATCCTGCTGCTGCTGCTCATCGGCAGCTCGGGGCTGGGCCAGCTGAGCGAGGTGATGACCAAACTCAACGAGCTCAGCCAATCCGGCGGCCAGCCCAGTCCGGCGGAAATGGAGGCTTTGGCTGCCAGCCTGCCGGCGGGGAGGATCCTGCTGTGGCTGCTGTGCGTGCTGGTGGTGTTCATCGGCGTCGCATTGGCACTGTTCACGCTGTCGCCGCAGGTGATGTTCGAGCACCGCAACGGTCTGCAGGCACTGCGCCTGAGCCTGCGCGCCTGCGCGCACAACCTGCTGCCGATGCTGGTGTTCTTCCTGCTCGCCTTCGTGGCGGTGTTCGCCGTGTACTTTCTGGTGATGATCGTGGCGATGATCGCCCAGTTGGTCGGCGGCGCGATGCTGGCGCTGTTCGCGGCCCAACTGCTGCTGATGGGCGTGGTGATGCCGGTGTTCGCCGGTGCCGTCTACAGCGCGTGGAAGCAGATGTCCGGGACGGAAGGCGAGCCGCCGGCGTTGCCCGACAGCGGCCCCACCAACGTATTCCACGCCTGATATCCCATTACTGGATTTGATGGGCCGTGTGCTCGCCGAGCGTGGCTCGGCGCTACACCAGCCCGCTAGCGCCACGCCACGTCCGGCGGGCGCAGCGGATCAGTTGCTGGTCTGCTTGGTGCTGGACGGTACCAGCCATCGCGACGCATGGATGCCCAGCTCGTAGAGCAGGCACATCGGAATCGCCAGCATCAGCTGCGACACCACGTCGGGGGGAGTCAGGATGGCGGCCAGGACGAAGATGCCGACTACTGCATAGCCGCGGCCTTCCTTGAACTGCGCCGGGCTCACCCATCCCAGCAACACCAGGATCACCATCGCCACCGGCAGTTCGAAGCTGCCACCGAAGGCGAAGAAGATGGCCAGCACGAAATCCAGGTAGGCGTTCGCGTCCGGCGTAATGGCGATCACGTCCGGTCGGAATGTGGTGAGGAAGTGGAACACCGCCGGCAGCACGAGGAAGTAGGCGAACGCGCAACCGATGTAGAACAGCAGCACCGACGAGGCGAGGATGGGGACGGCCAGTCGTTTTTCGCGTGCGTACAGACCGGGAGCAACGAACGCCCACAGCTGATACAGCAGCCACGGCATCGCCACGAACAGGGCGACAAAGAAGGTCAGTTTCAACGGGGCGAAGAAGGCACCGGCCGGGTTGATGGCGATCATCGACTGCCCGTTGGGCAGCTGGGAGATCAGCGGCTCAGCGACGTAGGTGTAGAGCGTGCGCGAGAACGGCAACAGGCCCAGCAGCACCACACCCAGTCCCAGCAGCGCCCGTACCAGACGCGCACGCAACTCCACCAGGTGTTCCACCAGCGAACTCTCGCCGAACTCATGCTCGCTCATGGCGTGCTCTCCGGACGTCGTGCATCACCGGTAACGTCGTTGGGATCGGGGCGGGCAGGCGAGGCGACGGCGGGCACATCGGTCACCCGGGCCGGATCAGGATTGATCGCAGCGTCCGCCTCCGGCATCGCCGGAGGTACGGATTGCGCAGCCGTACTCAAGGTTTCACTCAACTTTTCGGTGCTGTGGATCTCGTCGGCGAGCGTGCGGCCCTGCGCATCCACGTCCTGCACGTGTCGGCGTGCAGCTTCGCCGCTGGCACGCAGCTCGCTCTCGGTATCCTGCATCGACTGACGCACATCCTGCATCTGCCGTTTGATGTCTTCTGCCTGCAGCTCGCGCTCGAGCTCCTGCTTCACCGAATCCCACTGATTGCGCGCACGGCGCACCCACAGCCCGGCAAAACGTGCCGCTTTCGGCAACCGCTCGGGGCCAAGCACCACCAATGCCACGATCGCAATGACCAGCAGCTCGCTGAAACCGATATCAAACACCGCTCCGCCTCCGGATCAACGCGGGTCGCGGTCGCGCTCGTCCTGCACCGTGCTGCTGCGCGAGGCATCCTGACGCGACTCATCACCCAGCTGCGCGCCGGGCTTGTCTTCGTCGCGCATGCCCTTCTTGAATTCCTTGACCGCCGAGCCGAGGTCCTTGGCGCCGCTGGTCAGCCGTTTGGTGCCAAACACCAACAGGACCACGGCCAGCACGATCAACCAGTGCCAAATGCTGAAACTGCCCATGACATGCTCGCAATTGTTTTTCAGTAATCAGGACCCCGAGCATAGCGCACCGACCGGGGGCCGGTGCGCATGCTGGAAGTCAGTTGCCGTCGAGCGACTCGGTACGGATCTCGCCTTCGGTCACCGGCTGGAAGCCCTGCTGCGGCGGCGGCGCGGCCGGAACGTTCTGCATCGGCACGGTTGTCGCTTCCGCCGCTGGCGGTGGCGTTACCTGGGGTGCGGTCTGCACCGCCGGTGCGGCGCTGCGCGGTGCGGGCGCAGTCGCACTGGTGCCGCGGTTGTTGCGTGCTGAATAGGTCGCTTCTTCGAGGCGATCCCTGAATGCCACCACGTCCATCGAAGGCGCGCCGGCGGCACGCCCTTCGAAGATCATCCGCGGCGTCGTGCCACTGCCGTAGGCGTCAAGGTTGGCAGCATCGTCGATCTGCAGCACCGCACCGTCCAATGCGACGCCGGCGAACAGACCGCGCGCACGCGACCACGACCAGATCTCTGCCTTCAGCTGACCATCGGTCGCGGCGGCCGCATTGCGGCCCACCGGACCGGCCGCGATTCCGGCGTCGGCACCGAGGGTAAACTTGCCATTGACCAGATTCTCCAGGCTGCGGTCGTTGCGGAACACAAGCACCACGTCAGACGACTGCACACCCGCCTGGAAGCCGATGCTGCCGCCGGTCAGTTTGATGAAGACCGGATTGGACCAGCTGCCATCCGGCGATTTGACCGACATCAGGCCATGGCCGCGACGACCACCGATCACCAGACCCGCCTTGATGGTGTCAGGAATGACGATGACCGCGCGGCCCTCATCCAGGAGCTTGTCCGGGATGCCCTGCTCGGGCATGCCCTGGATCTCGGCCAGCACGCGCACCGCGTTGCGGGCACGCTGGTCTTCCTGGGGTCCGGCCAGCGCAGCCTGGCTGGTCAACAGCAGGCCGGCGGTCACCAGCAGAGTAAGGCGAAAACGAGGCATGTCGGACTCCGTATCAGTTCACGAAGAAGATATAGCAAGTTGTTGAAACTAGGCGCCCGGAAATGAATCTGTTCTGAGCAGGGTCGGTCTCCGATTCAGCTCGTTGATTGCAGTCCGAGAGCAGTCTCATCCCTCCCGCAGACCGTATAGGCGACAATAGCTGATGCTCGACGCTCCCGATTCCGCCGTGCTTGCGGTCAACCTAGGCACCCCCGAAGCGCCCACCGCGCCTGCGGTCCGGCGTTACCTCGCCGAATTCCTGTCAGACCGACGCGTGGTCGCGATCCCGGGCATTTTCTGGAAGCCCTTGCTGTACGGGGTGATCCTTCCCTTGCGCGGCCCCCGTTCGGCGGAAAAGTATGCGCAGGTCTGGCTGAAAGACGGCTCCCCGCTGATGGTGCACACGCGGAACCTCGCGCTCGCCATGCAGCAGCTGATGCCGGGGCGCCGCGTTCGGCATGCGATGCGCTATGGGTCCCCTGCGCTGGGTGCTGAACTGGACGCCGCCAAGGCAGCCGGTATCCGCCGTGTGACCGTCCTTCCGTTGTACCCACAGTATTCGACCACCACCACGGCCTCGGTCGAGGACCTGGTGGACACATGGCGCCGCCGCAATCCGGACGTGCAGGTCACGCTGATCAAGGAGTATCCGGTCCACCCCGCGTGGGTGGCTGCGGTAGCCGGGTCCATCCGCCAGTGGTGGCAGCAGAACGGGCGTGGGCAGATGCTGATGTTCTCGTTCCATGGCATCCCGCAACGCGTCGCCAATGCGGGGGATCCGTATCCCCGTCAATGCGAGGCAAGCGCGGCCGCCATCGCCGAGGCGCTGGGCTTGTCTGCAGACGAATGGCAGATGGGCTATCAGTCGCGGTTCGGCAGCGAAAAATGGCTGCAGCCGTATGCCGAGCCGAGCCTGTGGGCGCTCGCCGAACGAGGCGTGAAACAGATCGACGTCGTCTGCCCGGGTTTCGCCACCGATTGCCTGGAGACGCTGGAGGAAGTGGCGCTCGGATTCGGCCGTACCTTGGCCGAACGTGGCGCCGAGATGCGCTACATTCCCTGCCTCAACGATGACCCCGCGCACGCTGCGGCCTTGGCAGAGCTGGCGGAGGACACCTTGCGGTGAGCGTGGAGCCGTTTACCCTCGACCTTGGCGGTCAGACGGCGAGCGGACTGCGTCGAGCGGGCGAGGGGACGCGCGTGCTGGCGCTGCATGGCTGGCTGGACAATGCGGCCAGCTTCGTCCCGCTGCTTGCTCATCTGCCAGGACGGGACATTGCCCTGCTGGACCTGCCCGGACACGGGCACAGCAGCCACCTGCCCCAGGGGGCCAGCTACACCACGCCGGCGGCGATCTGCCACGTGCTGGATGTGGCCGATGCGTTGGGCTGGGACACGTTTACGCTGCTCGGTCATTCCATGGGAGCCGGGATCGCGAGCTTGACGGCAGCCGTTTCCGAGCGCGTCGAGCGGCTGATTGCGATCGAGGCGCTGGGTGGCCTGCGCGGACCGGAGGAAGAAACCGCCCAACGGCTGCGCGATCACGTCCAGGCCAGTCGCCATGGCAGCGGCCGCCCACTCCGCGTGTTTCCCACGATGGCGGCCCCCATCCGCGCCCGGATGATGGCCAACCAGCTGAGCGAAGCCAACGCCCGCCTTCTGGTGGAACGGGGCGTGCGTGAGGTGCCGGGGGGGTATAGCTGGCGCAGTGATCAGCGCTTGATGCTGCCCACCGCGCTACGACTTACCGAAGGCCAGATCGACAACCTGCTGCAGGCGATCGCCTGCCCCGTGCAGGTGATCTATGCCACGCCGGCGCAATCCTATTATCCAGAGCCTCTGCGCAGTGAGCGACTGAAGCACCTGCGGCAAGGCCAACTGGCCCTGCTGCCCGGAACGCATCACGTGCACATGGAGCGGCCTGCGGATGTCGCCGCTATTATCTCTGCCTTCATGGGATGAAACCGCGTTTGCGGTAGCGCCGAGCCACGCTCGGCGAGCGCAGCGGCAGGACGTCGACGGCTGGCGGCCGTTACCCCCCATTTCGAGCATAAAAAAAACCCCGTTGCGTGAGCAACGGGGTTTTCGGGGTATAAACCCTGGCGATGACCTACTCTCGCAT
>NZ_JACYVC010000008.1:0-204320 GCF_014842145.1 Stenotrophomonas sp. CFBP 13718 | reverse complement strand
GACCCATGGTCGGCGAGCGCAGCGGGCCGTTGGCGGAAACATTCCGCCGACCATGGGTCGGCGCTACCGCAGGTCCCGTTGACCCGCCGGGTGGAAGGAGCCCCTGAGTCAGGGGCGGCCGCGAAGCGGCGGGGTGTGGGTGCTGGTGAGACGGGGCCCACGGTTTGCGCAGCAAAGCGTGGGAGCGGCAGCGCGAATGCGATGACGTGGACCCGTGCCATGGATGGCACGAAACGAGGCCCGCATGGATGCGGCCTTTGCCGTCCCCCGCCAACCCACCCCGCCCCACCTGCACGCAGCCCTACAGCCCTTGACGTTGCCTCGCCGGAAGGTTTCCGCCAACGGCCCGCTGCGCTCGCCGACCATGGGTCGGCGCTACCGATCCGCATGCCCCGACAGGTTCCGAGACCGCCATGGACCTGTCGAAGGTGGGGCGGGATGGGTTGGCGGGGGCGTTGAGCGCCATGGATGGCGCGAAACGAGGCCTGCATGGATGCGGCCCTTGCCGTCCCCCGCCAACCTGTCCCGCCCCACCTGCACGCAGCCCTGCAGCCTTTGACGTCGCCTTTGACGTCGCTGTCGCCGTTGCCGTTGCCGTTGCCGTTGCCGTTGCCTCGAGCGGGCGCCGGGCCGCAGGCCCGGCCATCGCCCCCCCTTACAGTGCGGGGTTCAACGTATACGTGCCATGCAACGTGGCTTCCGCCAGCACGTGACCCTGCATCGCACGATGCAGGTCGCCTGCCGTGAACGGCGTCGGAAGGTCAAGCGTCGCAACATCCAGGGCGAACACTCTGAAGAAGTAGCGATGCAGGCGCTTATCATTGAACGGCGGATACGGGCCGTCGTAGCCCAGATAGGCACCGGCCATGTCCGGGTTGCCGGCAAACCAGCCGGTGAAATCGTTGAGTCCCTGCCGACTACCGGCCGGGCCGGCCGGATCGGCCTTGCCCTTCACCACGAAGCCGTCGCTGCAGCTGCCTGCGGCCAGTTCGCGCACGTCGGGCGCGATATCCGCCATCACCCAGTGCACGAAATCGCAGCGCGGCTGGTCGCGCGGAATGGTCATGTCCGTGCGGCCGACCGTGTCCGGCACGGTCGGCACGTCCGGATCCACGCAGACCAGGGCAAACGAACGGACGCCGTCCGGCACCTCGCTCCATGCCAGATGCGGATTGCGGTCCGGGGCGAACCCCTGCGCGTCGCCGGCGGCGAATTCGCGGTCGATCGGTGCGCCGTCGCGCAGGCTGTTGCTGCTCAGTTTCATGGTCTGTGCCCTCACGCTTCCGGATAACCCAAACGAACCGCAACCGGCGTCAGCAGCTCGATGGCCGATGACATCGCCTCGCGGTACGCACGCCAGTGACCGCTGGGCAGACGCGGCGGGCCGATGTGCTGGGCCGTCGGCAGCTCGGCGCCGAACACCCCGCTGAGCAAGGCGGCCATCGCGCGCGGATCGTTCTGTACCTCGTCGATGCGCACCAGCACGTGCGGGTAGAGATCCTGCTCGTTCAGCAGTGCGACCTGGGTCAGCGAGCGGGCCAGCCATTCGGCCGCCTCGGCCAGGCTGGGCAGGCCGATCTGCGCGGCCGAACCGTACGCGATCCAGTCCAGCAGCATGTCGCGCGGATCACGCAGCACGACCAACAACCGCCCCTGCGGCAGCGCCGGGCGCATCGCCCACAGAAGGGCGTTGTCCCAGAACGGCAGCCAGTCAATCACGGTGTCGTTGGCCAGCCCGCGGGCGGGCAGCAGTTCGCGCCAGCGCGCCACCAGTGCGTCCGGCTCCAGTGCACCACTCGCCAGTTCCTGCAGGGTGTTGTAGTTCTGGAAGGGGTCGCCCGGCGGGGTCGGACCGAACCGATCGATGCGCACCAAGGGCGTGGCGGCAGTCAGCGCGCTCATGACACGCTCCGCGCCGGCACCCGGGGCGCCCCACATGAACATCGGGCGCGACGCGATGTCCGCCGCCACTTCACCCAGTGCGGGCCAGCTGGACGGCGACTTGGCCTGCGGCGGCAAGGGCAGGCGGTAGCTCAGCAATTCTGCGTGCAGGTCCAGCCAGACCCGCAGTGCCTCCTGCGGACGACCGGCACGATCATGCACTTCGCCCAGCCAGGTACGCAGGTCCAGCCGCTGGCCGCCTTCGGCCTTATCGACGAGCGCCTGTACGCGCGCGGCCGCCGCGTCGGGATCCCGCTGCACCAAGCCATCCACCAAGCGGGTCTCGCCGCTGATGCGGCCCGGTTCCAACGCTACGATGCGCTCGGCCATCGCTTCGGCGGCGTCGTGCTCACCGCGCATGTCATGCAGGCGCATCCGCGTCTCCATCGCCTGCACGTGCACAGGCATGGCAGCAAGCCAGCGATCACCGACCGCAACGGCACCTTCGCTGCCGACCGCTTCCACCGACAGGCGCGCCAACCACAGGTTGTGCAGCTGATCGTTGTCGACCAGCACGGCGTCCAGCTCGGTGCGTGCTTCCTCATCGCGGCCCAGGCGCTGCCAGGCACCCAGCAGCAGCTGCAGCAGCTTGGGGTCACCCGCGTTTTCGGCCAGACGCGGACGCAGGTGCTCGAGTGCCTGCAGGGGTTGACCGGACTGCAGCGCCAGCTGTGCGGCGAACCGGCGCATGGCGATGCTGTCCTGGCCCGGCTGCGCGAGCGCCTGGTCGACGATCTCCGCCGCCGCCGCTGGATTCTCCTGTCGCAGTGCCAGTTGCACCAGCAGACCGTGCAATGCGGTCAATGCGGGATTGAGCGCCAGCACCCGGCGGAAGGCCTGCTCGGCGAAGGCCAGCATGTCCTTGCCCATGTAAGCGAAACCCAACGCGTACAGGATGCGCGGATCGTCAGGCAACGCTCGGCTGGCGGTGGTCAGCTGGGCCAGCGCCTCGTCAAGGGCACCACGGCGCAGCGCGACCATGCCGCGCAGGGCAGCCACGTCCGGGCTGTCTTCGTCCACGCGTGCGGCCAGCCGAACCTGCTGGTCCGCCGCGTTTACATCGTTGCGCGCCAACGCGAGATGCGCCTGCATCAGATACGCGGACAACTCGTTGGGATTGGCACCGCTGCTGCGTGACAGCGCGGCCTGCGCGTCGTCGAACTGGTGCATCGCCAACAGCAGGCCGGCATTCTGCAGGTGCAGGTCGGCATCATCCGGCGCCAGGTTCAAACCCGTCTGCATGCTGGCAGCGGCGGCCTGCAGGTTGCCCTGCTGCTGCAGCGCCAGAGCGTGCCAGCGATGGGCCTGCGCCTCGCGCGGCTCGGCAACGGCCCATGCACTGGCCAGCTGCACGGCCTGGTCGGCGTCCTGGCGACGCAGGGCTTGGAGGATCTGATCTTGCATGGCGGGTCCGGCTGGAGAGCAATCCCGCATTGTAACGGCCCCGGTCGCGCATGGCCGGAGCGCCGTGGCGGATCCCACCACGCCCTGCCGCAGGAGGCGTCCACCCCCACCGCATGCCGTCAGACCGGCAGCGCGGCCTGTGCCAGGTGCTGGGCGACCCAGCGTTCGGAGAACCCGTCACCGCGCCAGTTTTCCAGGAACCCGCAATGTCCGCCCCACTCGGCGGTTTCCAGGCGCGCCGAACGCGGCAGGTGCCAGTCGTTGAAGGTAACGAAGGGAATCACCGGATCGTCCTTGGCCATCAGGATATCGGCCGGCACCTGCAGGCCCGCCAAGCGTTCGCCCGCGATCGAGTAGCCGTCGAAGTACGCCTGCAGTGACCCGTAATCGGTGTGGTGCTCCACCAGCCAGGCGGTCAGCGCGCGTATATCCAGCCGCAGCACGCGCTCGTCCCAGTCGCTCAGGTCCGGATACAGATCCCGCTTGCGACGCAGTGATCCGGCCCATTTGCGGCGGAAGTACCAGTCATACATCGCCGGACCGTTTTCGATGCTGTCCATGGTCAGGCCAGGATCCAGCACGGGACACACCGACGCGATGCGCTGCAGCGGAATACCAGCATCCGGCGCGCGCAGGGCCAGCCGCAGCACGAAATTGCCGCCCAACGAATAGCCCGCTGCAACGAGCGGAAGATCCGGCCAGCGGCGGGCGATGTCCGCTGCGGCACAGACCACTTCCTCGATGCGGTTGGAGTGGAAGATGCCCGGATTGAGATGATGGGTGTTGCCGTGGTCGCGGAAGTTGAGCCGCACCACATCGAAGCCCTCGGCCAGCATGCGGGCTGCCGTCATGCGCATGTAACTGGACTCGGCACTGCCTTCCCAGCCATGCAGCAGCAGCGCCATGCCCCGTGCCGGGCGGCCCTCGATCGTGCTGTGCCAGGCCTGCAGGCGGACGCCCTCGCCCGCGTCGACGATCAGCTCTTCATGACGCGCACCGGTAGCGGCCAGCAGTTCCTGGCCACGGCGCAGGCGCAGTTTGCTGGAGCTGAGCATCGATTGCAGGTGCGCGTTGCGCAGCCAGCGCGGCGGCTGGTAATCGGCCGCAGTCAGCAGTCCCGGCGGACCGGGATCGAACGACAGCGCGGGCGCGGGAACGGACACCGTCGGCTCAGGCGCCGCCCATCGCAGCAAGGATTCGTGCACGCGATGTCTCGGCGATGCGGCGTCGGCCTTCGATGTCCTGGCTGCGGATCGGCTCAAGGAAATGCACTTCAGCGCGGCGCGCCGGCTCGCCCAGCAGGCGCAGGAAGTTGGCGAAGAAGCTTTCGCGCGCGCCAAAGGCCACGATGGTCTGTGCACTACCACCGGCGCCGTAACGCAGGGCCACCGGCTGCACCGGCACCCCGGTTTCCACCGCTGCCTGGAAGATGCGTGCATGGAACGGGCCCACGTCGTGGCCGCCGCGCGTGCGTCCTTCAGGGAACACGCCCACCCCCTTGCCTTCGCGCAGGCGTACGACCATCTGCTGCATCACCCCATCCAGCGATTCGGTGCTGCCGCGCTGGTGGAAAATGGTCTGCCCACGTCCCGCCAACCAGCCCACCACCGGCCAGCCGGCGATTTCGCGCTTGGCGACGAAGCCCATCATGCGCTGGCTGTGCAGTGCGCAGATGTCGATCCAGCTGACATGATTGGCGACGAACAGCACCGCACCGCGCAAGGGCTGGCCGATGCGCACCAGGCGAAAGCCGAAGATCCACATCAGGCCGGCCGACCACCAGTTGACCACTTTGTAGGCCAACGGCTCCTGGCCGATGCGCAGCTCGCCCCACGGCGGCAGCATGCCGACCAGGATCAGCGGCAGGAAAACAAGCAGATGGACCAGCAGCAGCGGAACGCGGTACAGGTAACGGCACGCACGCGCCACGCCGCCACGTGAGGCCGGAGTGGGGGAATTCATGCGGGAACGATACCCGAGCGCCGCAGTGGCTGCCAGCGCGATGTGGCCAAACGCATTGCGCGAGCTGGCCATTGGCGGGCAACGGTGTGTTGCAGTATGCGGTGGGCACCGATGTGGCAGCTCTTCCGGCAGCACCCGCGCACCCGCGCCCCCGCGACCGGCGCCCTGCGGTAGAGCCGACTTCAGTCGGCTGGCGACAACCACAAACCGCAGCGTCTTGGTAGAGCCGACTTCAGTCGGCTGACAGCAACCACAACCGCAGCGCCCTGGTAGAGCCGACTTCAGTCGGCTGGCAGCAACCGCTACCGCAACCGCAGCCGACTGAAGTCGGCTCTACCAAGTGCAGTCCCGCCCCACCGGCAACGTGCGTCCAGTTCAGGGCAACCGCAGCGGCAACGTCCAACCAAGTGCAGTCCCACGCCACCGGCAACGTGCGTCCAGTCCAGGCCAACCGCAACGGCAACGTGCAACCAAGTGCAGTCCCACGCCACCGGCAACATGCGTCCAGTCCAGGGCAACCGCAACGGCAACGTGCGACCAAGTGCAGCCCTTCGCCGTCAGCGCCGTGCAACCTCGCGCGGCACAATGCGAACGCCGCCTGCGATATCCGGTGCGATGCCTCAGCCGTGACCGGCAGCGACCACGGCCAGCGTCAGCCGCGAGGTGCAGACCAGGCGGCCCTGTTCGTCTTCGATGCGGATGTCCCAGATCTGCGTGCTGCGGCCGACATGGGTGGCGCGTGCGGTCCCGGTCACCACGCCCTCGCGCTTGGCGCGGACATGGTTGGCGTTGATCTCCAGCCCGACGCAGACCTGCTGGGCATTGTCCACGCACAGGTTGCCGGCGCTGCTGCCCAGCGTTTCGGCCAGCACCACCGACGCGCCGCCGTGCAGGATCCCGTAAGGCTGGTGGGTGCGTGCGTCCACCGGCATGGTGGCCTGCAGCCAGTCATCGCCTACCGCAGTGAATACGATGCCCAACTGCTGGATCACCGTGTTGGCGCTGAGCGAATTGAGCGTTTCCAGCACAACCGGCTGGCGGAAAATGGATGACATGCTGCTCTCCAGTCAGAGAATGGGCACCAGGCCGGCACCGAAGGCGGTGAGCATGCGGACCAGCAGCAGCTTGGGGCCGACATTCACTTCCGGGAAGTCACCGACCGCCGTATAGCAGGAGCGGAAGTCCGGATGCTGCCGCGGCAGCGGTTCGGGACAGTCCGGGCCCGGCTGGAACTCGTAATCGGTGGCATAGCGCCACGGCCAGAAGTCCAGGATCGGTAACGCTTCGGATGCCTTGCCCATGCTGTAGTTCAATCCGGACAGCACCGGCGGCTTGCTGCGCGGTGCCACGGTCCAGGAATTCTGGGGATCGATATCACGCAGGATGCTGTCAGCCAGCCGCTTTGCGAACACCGGATCGTCGATGATCACCGCGCCTTCGGTGTTGTAGTTTTCACTGCGCGGATCGAAGTTATGCGTGCCGATCACGCCGATCCGGCGGTCGACCACCAAGGACTTCGCGTGCAGCCCCATGCGGGCACCGGATCGCGTTACCGGCAGCGGTCGGTTGACCGCCCGGCTGCCCAGGAAGGAGGGCCGGGTTTCGGTACGCAGCAGGTCGCGCTCCACTTCGCTGCCCGATGCGCGACGGCGTTCGCGGGCATTCTGGTAAGCACTGCCGGTGCGCGGATTGCTGCGCGCTGTCGGTGTCTCGACGACCGGGCCGGCACCTGTCCCCTCGCCGGCATCGGCCGAGCGGGTGCTGCCACCACCACTGCCGGGCGGGCGCGCGTTGCTGCCTGCCGCGCTGCCGCCGAGCATGCTGCCGCGCCGCCCCTCCGGGTAGTCCCCGGCGATCGGATCGGACATCAGGTTGCGGTAGTCCACCGGGGCATCCAGCGGAAACGGTTTGAACTCGAAGATGTTGAAGCCCAGCTCGCGCATGTTGCGGCGCTTGTACTTGTAGGACAGCGCGTAGACGATCGGGTTGTCGGTAGCGGCCAGGCTGTTCGTCGACACCAGCACGCGCGGTGGATCAGGCTGCTGGCGCAGATCAGCGAACAGCTTGCGGGCCGGCTTGGACAGCACCAGGTACGGCGTCTGCAGCAGCACTTCCGACTGCGCCTCGGCGATCAGCCGATCCAGCTGTGGCTCGGTGACGTGCTGGCCGTTGCGGGGATGCTCGGGGTTTTCGCGGCGGTGCTTGCGCGGCAGGTCGGCGACGTACCGCACCGATGCCACCGGCAATGCGGTATCGACGAAGCTGCGGGTGATCCACGCGGTGTCGGTGGCCTCGGCGATGACGCGCTGCACGCGCTCCGGTCGCCGGTAGTCGGCCGGCGGCATCTGCGGTGGGCCGCTGTCGAGCAGGATCCGCCCGACGTCATTCAGGCGCTCGGCCGGCACGCTGCGCGGCGCGAGCCAGAACGCCTCGAAGTTGGCCGCCATGGTCCGCGCCTCCGGGCCCGCCACCAGCACGTCGCGGTCACGGAAGTTGTACTCCGCATCCCAGTCGTAATAGTCGTCCTGGTAGTTGCGTCCCCCGACCACACCGATGGCGTCGTCGATCACCAGCAGCTTGTTGTGCATGCGCTGGTTGAAGCGCCGGAAGCAGCACAGCACGCTGCCGGCGTAGTCGAAGTAATTCAGCCGGGCCTTGCCGAAGGCCGGGTTGTAGACGCGGAGTTCGAAGTTCTGGTGCGCCGAGGACAGCGCGCCGAGGATCTGCAGATCGGAAATGGCCGAGAGCTGGTCGATCAGCAGGCGCACCTTCACGCCGCGGCGGCTGGCGGCCAGCAGCTCGTCAAGGACCAGCCGCGCGCTGTCGTCCTTGTCGAAGATATAGGTCTGCAGGTCGATGCTGCGGGTGGCGCTGCGCAGCAGGTTCAGCCGGGCGACCAGGGCTTCTTCGCCCTCATCGAGGATGGTGGCGTAGTGGCGGGGCTGGCCGGGCGCGGATTCGCTGAACGCCCGTCCGGCCAGCGCGCGCAGCGGAGATTCCTGCGCGCAACGGTCGGCCTGGTCGCACTCGACGACGGTGGAGCGTGCCTGCACGGCGATGTTGGCCGCACGCGCGCGCTCGCTGTTGGACAGCGACGCACAGCCGCCGACCAGCAACAGCGTTGCCAGCGCCATCAGGCGCAGCATCAGATTCACGGTTCAGGCACCCCGGTCAGGCGCGCGCGCAGTACGAAGGTCACTCGATCACTCAGGGCAAACTGCCAGTTATCCATGCCGTAACGGCCTCGCAGGACAGTCCCACGGCTCACAACGTCGCAATCATAGCCGGGTCTGGCGCATTCCGCTTTCTCCACCCGCAGCACTTCCGGGTGGCTGACCCCCCGCAGCATCAGGCGTCCCTGGATGTCACCGCCCTGGTCGACCCGCGCCGGGTCATAGGGCAGCGAGTCGAACTCCACGACCGGGTGGCGCTCGGCATCGAAAAAGTCGGGCCCCCGCATCCAGCCGGTGTAGCGGACCTTGCCGGGTATCTCCACCGTGCGGGTGAACATCTTCAGGTGGACCTGGTGGCGCCCATCGGACAGCACCTCAATACGCCCTTCAAACTGCGGGAAATTGCCTTCGATGCGCTGGCCGAGGCGGCTGCGCACCTCGAAGCCCAGCTGGGATCGGGCCGTGTCCAGGTACATCGGCGCGCGGTGGGTCACCTTCACCGCAGGCAGCGCCGACGGCTGCGCCGCCAACACCGCCGGCAGTCCCATCAATGCGAGCAGCAGCCCCCTCTGCCACACGGTCATCGGATCACGGCCACCAGAACGCATTGAGGATGGCGACACCGGGTTCGATGCTGACGTCCTTCGGGAACTGCAGCACCGCGATGCCGGCCGGCGGCATGCCGCGGTAGTCGCTGGTCTCGCCGGTGTTCAACAGGGCGACCAGGCGCTCCAGGCCGGGATTGTGGCCGACGATCATCAGGCGCTCTACGTCTTTGCGGTCATCGACCAGCCCGATCAACGTACCGGGCGTGGCGTCATACACCTTGTCTTCCAGCTTGTGCTCGAAGAAGCCGGTCACGCCGACCACGGCTTCCAAGGTCTCGCGGGTACGGCGGGAGGGGGAACACAGCACGCAGTCGGGCTGCAGCTTGTTGTCTTTCAACCATTTGCCGGCGGCCTCGGCTTCGGCCAGACCCACCGCCGACAACGGGCGGTCAAGGTCGGCCTGGCCCGTGCTGGCCGGTTCGGCATGGGCATGGCGCAGCAGGATCAGTTCACGCATCGGAGTCTTCCCTTGTTGGAGGGGTGGCGGAGGCGGCTCATGCCTTGTCCAGCCAGTGCAGGAGGGGTTCCCAATCGGCCTGGTGCTCGCGCACCTGTGCCGAGCGGTAGTCGAACAGGCTGCGGCCCATGCCGGTCATGACCACATAACTCTGGCTGTCACGCAGCTGGGTGATCACCGGGTAAGGCCACTCGGACAACATCTGGATGGCCTGCTGCGAGGTCTGGGTCCATGGCTTGGTGCGGTTGAGCACCAGTCCGACCGGCAGCTTGCGCTTGTGCACCCGGGCCACTTTCGACAGGCTGTTGAGGAAGCCGACGATGGCTTCAATGTCCAACGCGGAGGGCAGCACCGGCACTACCACGGCGTCGGCCGCGTCCAGGAAATGCGGGATATCGTCGGCCAGCGCACCGGCCGGGGCGTCGATGATCACCGTGTCGGTCCCATCGGGAACCTTCTGCAGCCATTGCTTCTTCTTGTAGACATCGAGCGGCAGTACGGCGCTTTCCAGCTCGGAACGGCGCTGTGCCCAGCGCGTGCTGGACCCCTGCGGGTCGGCATCGGCGATCACCGTGCGCCTTCCCTGCAGTGCCGCGTGCGCGGCCAGATGGGTGGCGATGGTGGTCTTGCCCACCCCACCCTTTGAACCGGCCACCAGAATGGTCTTCATGCAGGCCTCGCTTCCGGGAGAACGTCGCCCGAGCGTACACCGGTGCAGGTGATGGAGATAGTCGCGCGGCTGAACCACCCGGCCCGTGCCTTTGCTATGGTGGCGCCCCCGAAGGATCGAACCGGCATGAGCGAACTGCAGGACCTGAGCGCATTGATCCGCGCCAATACGCCCCTGATCGTCATCGAGACCCAGGACGAGGGTCGCATCATCGAATTGTTCCGGCAGACGCTGCTGCATGTGTGGCGTGCGTTGCATCGCTGGTCGATCACCGAGGGCCTGCGTCGCATCGACCTGGACCGCGAAGACGAGCCGGTGGGGCCGCCCGACGCCAGCGCGGCGCTGCAGATGATCCAGCAGGCCGACCAGCGCGGCATCTATCTACTGCTCGATTTCCACCCTTACCTGGGCTACGCGAGCCACCAGCGCGCGCTGCGCGATCTGATCCAGCGTCGCCACAGCCAACCGCACGTGCTGGTGCTGATCGGCGCCAAAGTGACCTTGCCGCCGGAGCTGGAAGCCCTGGCCACCCGCTTCAACCCCCGCCTGCCCGACGCCAATGCGCTGCTGAAGATGCTGCGCGAAGAGGCCGCCGGGTATGCGCGCGAGCACGGTGGACGGCGGGTGGAGGTGGACAGCGAGGCGGTGAAGAAGATCCTGCGCAACCTGCAGGGCCTGAGCCTGGTGGATGCGCGGCGGATTGCCCGGCAGCTGATCTACGCCGACGGCGCCCTGGGTGATGACGACCTGCCGCAGCTGGCCAAGCTGAAGTTCGAGCTGCTCAACCGCAGCGGACACCTGTTCTACGAATACGACACGGCACGCTTTGCCGATGTCGCCGGTGCCAACCGTCTCAAGCGCTGGATCAGCCAGCGGCGCATCGCGTTCCTTGCCGGCGCTGCGCCGGCTGGCCTGGACCCGCCCCGCGGGATGTTGCTGCTGGGCGTGCAGGGCTGTGGCAAGTCGATGCTGGCCAAGGCCACCGCCGCCGGGTTCGGCGTTCCCCTGCTGCGCATGGACGTGGGCGCGCTGTACAACAAGTACCACGGTGAGACCGAATCCAACCTGCGCCAGGCATTGGCATCGGCCGAGCAGCTGGCGCCCTGCGTGCTGTGGATCGACGAGATCGAAAAGGGCTTGGCGACGGGGGGGGACGACGGTGGCGTGTCCCGCCGGGTGCTGGGCACGTTGCTGACCTGGATGGCCGAACGCAAGGCGCCCGTCTTCATCGTCGCCACCGCCAACCAGGTGCACGAACTGCCTGCCGAGCTGCTGCGCAAAGGCCGCTTCGATGAGATCTTCTTCGTCGACCTGCCCAGCCCGGATGTGCGCGTGGAGCTGCTGCGCCTGCACCTGGCGCGACGTCAGTTGAATGCCGACGATTTCGCCCTGCCGGCTCTGGCGGCGGCAGCGGACGGGTTCTCCGGCGCGGAGATCGAGCAGGCCATCGTGGCCGGCATGTACGCCGCGCATGCCGACCAGCGCCCACTGGACACGACGCTGCTGATGGCGGAGATCCGCGGTAGCCGCCCGTTGTCCGTGCTGATGGCCGAGCAGGTGAACGCCCTGCGCGAGTGGGCGTCGGCGCGCACGGTGAATGCCGACGATTGAGGCGCCGCCGGCCCGTTCCGGTCGCGGTGTGCCCGCTGTTCTGGCCTGCGGTGGGCTTTGGTAGAGCGGACTTCAGTCCGCTGTTCTGGCCGGTAGAGCGGACTTCAGTCCGCTGCCGTTGGCGGGGAAATGCCAGCCGACTGAAGTCGGCTCTACCGGTCGGCTCTACCGGTCGGCTCTACCGGTCGGCTCTACCGGTCGGCTCTACCCGTCGCCGCCACCTTCGCCGTTACCCGTCCGTCCTGCGCGTTACGGCCACTTCGGCGGATTGGCGGCCCACGCTTTCTGCACCTGCGCCAGGGTCTCGCGCTCGCTGTCGCGCCACGTTGGCAGCAGGGCGGCGTAGTTGGCCGATGTGCTCCAGCGCGCCGGCTCGGTGCGGACCGCCGCGGCGTACCACTTCACCGCATCGTCCTTCTGCCCGATCTGCCACAGCGCCAGGGCGTACGTCGGTGGTACCCACGACGGGTTGCCGCGCAGCCCACTGGCCGCTTCATGCCACTGCGTCAGTGCGGCGTCCGCCTGGCCTTGGCGGTACAGATCCCAGCCGTGGTTCCAGCGCACCATGCGGCCGGACGGCGAGGCCGCCGGTGCCGCCTGCAGCGCCTCGGCATACAGCTGCTGGCCCAGCTCGGCGCGGCCCTGGCCAATAGCCACACCGGCCAACTGCACCGTGGCTTCCAGCGATTTACGCCCGCGCTCGCGCTGGCGCAGCAACTGACTGACCAACTCATCGCCTTCGCCCTGAACCACCTGCACAGGTGCAGCGGCGACATCGGCGTCGAAATAGAACTCCTGCGGTGCAGGCAATGCGGGCGCGGCCCATGCAGCGGCCGGCCCCGAAGCCAGCAACATGCCGGCCAGGAACTTTCTTGCAAATGACATCGTGTTTTCCCCAGGTTGCAACAACAACCTCCCACGCCCCGATCCTAACCGGACTTCGGTCCCGGATGCGAGTACCGGCCCACAACGGCCCCACTGTTACAATCCGCGCCCTTCGGGTCTGCAGCCGCAGCGCCGATGCCAGCCGATCCGAACCAGGCCAGCCATGACCAGCACCGCGCAGCTCACCTCACCGGCGTCCGCCGACCTGCTAGACCGCGATTACACGCTCGACCACAAATACACCCGTGGCGAGGGACGGATCTACCTGAGCGGCGTCCAGGCGCTGGTGCGCCTGCCCCTGATGCAGCGCCTGCGCGACGAGGCGGCCGGGATAGACAGCGCCGGCTTCATCAGCGGCTACCGTGGCAGCCCGCTGGGCGGCTTCGATCTGGAACTGTGGCGCGCACGCCAGCCGCTGGAAGCGGCCAAGGTGAAGTTCACCCCCGGCCTCAACGAAGACCTGGGCGCGACCATGGTCTGGGGAACCCAGCAGACCAACCTGTTCCCCGGCGCCAACGTGCAGGGCGTGTTCGGCATGTGGTACGGCAAGGGCCCTGGCGTGGACCGCTGCGGTGACGTGTTCAAGCATGCCAATGCGGCAGGCACCTCGCGACTGGGCGGCGTGCTCGCACTGGCCGCCGACGACCATGCGTGCCGGAGCTCGACCCTGCCGCACGGCAGCGAAGACGAGTTCGTCAGCGCGATGATGCCGGTGCTCAACCCGGCCGGCGTGCAGGACATCCTGGACATGGGCCTGCTGGGCTGGGCGATGAGCCGCTATACCGGGCGCTGGATCGGCTTCAAGACGATCGCTGAAACGGTGGAGTCGTCTGCTTCGGTGGAGGTGAATCCGCTGGCACGGCGCATCCTGCTGCCGGATGATTTCGAGATGCCGGCAGGCGGTCTCAACATCCGCTGGCCGGACCCGCCGCTGGACCAGGAAATGCGCCTGCACCGCTACGCGGTCAGTGCCGCGCAGGCGTTCGCCCGGGTCAACAACATCGACCGCACCGTGCTGGATTCACCGCGCGCGCGGCTGGGCATCGTCACCACCGGCAAGAGCTACCTGGACGTCCTGCAGGCGTTGGAATACCTGGGCCTGGATGAAGCGGCGTGCGCCGACATCGGCATCCGCGTGTACAAGGTCGGCATGACCTGGCCGCTGGAACCGCAGGGCATCGCGCGCTTCGCACAGGGCCTGGAAGACATCATCGTGGTGGAGGAGAAGCGTGCCTTCATCGAGCGCCAGATGAAGGAGCAGTTCTTCAACTGGCCGGCCAGCTGGGGCGCGCGTCCGTCCATCGTCGGCAAGTACGACGAGGCCGGCGAGTGGATCCTGCCGTCCACCGGCGAGCTGACCCCGGCCACCATCGCCGGCGTGATCGGCCGGCGCATCCAGCGCTTCTTCAACAACGAATCGATCACCCAGCGCCTGCAGTGGATGAGCGAAAAGGAAGCGGAGCTGGCGCTGCCGCGCGCGGCCTTCCCGCGCATTCCGCATTACTGCTCCGGCTGCCCGCACAACACCTCCACCACCGTGCCCGAAGGCTCGCGTGCGCTGGGCGGCATCGGTTGCCATTACATGGTCACCTGGATGGACCGCAGCACCGACACGTTCACCCACATGGGCGGCGAAGGCGTGACGTGGGCAGGCCAGGCCGCGTTCACCGACACGCCGCACGTGTTCCAGAACCTCGGTGACGGCACCTACTTCCACAGTGGGTCGCTGGCGATCCGCCAGTCCGTCGCGGCCGGCGTCAACATCACCTACAAGATCCTCTACAACGATGCGGTGGCGATGACCGGTGGCCAGCCGGTGGACGGCCCCCTCAGCGTGCCGGACATTGCCCGGCAGATGCGCGCCGAAGGCATCCAGACCATCGTGGTGCTGTCCGACAACATCGAGGTATGGACGAAGCAGCGCGAGCAGTTCCCCACCGGCGTGGAGTTCCATGACCGCAGTGCGCTGGACGCGGTGCAGAAGCAGCTGCGCGAAGTGAAGGGCGTCTCGATCCTGATCTACGAACAGACCTGCGCCACCGAAAAACGCCGTCGCCGCAAGCGCGGCAAGCTGGTCGATCCGCCCAAGCGTGTAATGATCAACTCGCTGGTCTGCGAAGGCTGCGGCGACTGCGGAAAGAAGAGTTTCTGCGTGTCGGTGCTGCCGAAGGAAACCGAGTTCGGGCGCAAGCGCGACATCGATCAGTCCAACTGCAACAAGGACTACTCCTGCACCACCGGCTTCTGCCCGAGCTTCGTCACCGTGCACGGGGGCAAGCCGCGCAAGGGCAGCAAGCGCGAGGCGTCCACCCTGCTCGACAACCTGCCGGCACCGCCCGTGCGGACCGCGCTGGAGCAACCCTGGAACATCCTGATCACCGGTGTCGGCGGCACCGGAGTGGTGACCATCGGCGCACTGCTCGGCATGGCCGGCCATCTGGAAGGCAAGGGTTCGTCCGTGCTGGACCAGACCGGGCTGGCACAGAAAGGCGGCGCGGTGACCACCCACATCCGCATCGCGCGAGCGCCCACCGACATCCATGCCGTGCGCATCGCAGCCGGCGAAGCCGACCTGGTGCTGGGCTGCGACATGGTGGTGGTGAACGACTACTGGGCGCTGTCCAAGGTGCGCGCCGGCCGCACCCAGGTGGTGCTCAACACATACGAAGCGATGCCGGGCGGCTTCACCACACGGCCGGACATGCAGTTCCCCGCCGCCGACATCATCGCCGGCGTGCGCGTGGCCCTGGGTGGCGAACAACCGCTGCTGCTCGATGCCACGCAGCTGGCGACCGCACTGCTGGGCGACGCCATCGCGGCGAACCTGTTCATCCTCGGCTATGCGTGGCAGCAGGGCCTGGTGCCTCTGTCGTTCGACGCACTGATGCGCGCCATCGAGCTCAATGGCGCGGCCGTGGCCATGAACCAGCAGGCCTTCGCCTGGGGCCGCCTGGCCGTGGTCGATCCGCAGGCGGTGCAGCAAGCCGCCGGGCTGGTGCACAATCATCACACCGACACGGAAGACACGCCCGGCCCGCTGCATGCGCTTCCGCCGGGAGAGTGGGAAGGTAATGAAGGGGGCGCCACGGCCGCGCCGCGCAACAGCAGCGACGAGCGTGAACTGCGTGGCCTGCCGGGGCATGGTGGCGGGGAGTTGGCTTTCCTGCCGCTGGACGATGCCCGCCTGTCGCGCTCGCTGGATGAAATGATCGCGCGTCGCACGTCGTTCCTCGTCGATTATCAGGACCAGGCCTACGCAGATCGGTACCGCACGCTGATCGAGCGCGTCCGCACGGCCGAGCAGGACACGCTGGGCGGCTCCACTGCGCTGACCGAAACCGTCGCCCGCTACCTGTTCAAGCTGATGGCCTACAAGGACGAGTACGAAGTGGCGCGGCTGTACACCAGTGGCGATTTCCAGCGCCAGCTGCAGCAGCAGTTCGAAGGCGACTACCAGGTGCGCTTTCACCTGGCGCCGCCGCTGTTCGCGAAGAAAGACGACCAGGGGCGTTTGATCAAGAAAGAATACGGTCCGTGGATGCTGAAAGCGTTCGGCGTGCTGGCGAAGCTGAAGTTCCTGCGCGGCAGCCGGCTGGATCCCTTCGGCCGCACCGCCGAGCGGGTGGGCGAGCGCCAGCTGATCAGCGACTACGAAGCTACCGTGCAAGTGTTGCTGGACGGCTTGGACGACCACCGGCTTGCCTTGGCGGTGGAGATCGCCAGCATCCCGGAACACATCCGCGGCTATGGCCACGTCAAGGAAGCGCACCTCCACACCGCCAAGGCCCGCGAAGCGACCCTGCTGGCGCAGTGGCGCAACCCGCGCGCGCTGCATATCGTGCAGGTAGCCTGACGATAGTGGCGTGCAGGTAGTGACTATCTGAGCTGGCAGTAAAGCAACCTATAAGTTGCATTTAGGAGGTGCAACTTATAGCTTGCATAGCCAGAAGCAGTTGATCTTCAGTCGCTGGCTTATGCAACCTATAAGTTGCCGTGGTCGAGCATGAGGACTAGCATGGGTCCTCGCACTAGAGACCCGCTCCATGGCCGCTGCAAGCGTTATTCGAACGCCTCATCAACTCGCTCCACTCATGCGCGCCTATCGCCTGAAGGCAGGGCTGAGCCAGGCCGCACTCGCGGCGCGCCTTGGAATTTCTCGTCAGGCGGTCACCGCGTTGGAGAAGGCCCCCGAGGCGGCAACGTTCGAGCGCCTGATGAAGGTCTGGGCCCTGCTCGGCATCGAGGTTTCGCTACAGGAGGCCGCTTCGGTTGCGGACAAGCGCATCACCACTGGCTTGGAGTGGTAGTCATGAGTCAACTGCGAGTCTGGATGAACGGTCTGGAAGTTGCGACGTGGGAACAAGGGACGACCGCCCCCGCACAACTGACGTACACGGAGAGCTGGCTGGCATCGCCTATGCCCCGTCCAGTTTCTTTGTCTCTACCGCTGCTTCCCGCCGGTCAGAGCCACCGGGGCGACGCGGTGACGGACTACTTCGACAATCTCCTGCCCGATAACGCGGCGATCAGGGCGCGTATCCGGGATCGGTTCTCTACCCGTTCCACTGGAACGTTTGAATTGCTGCAGGCTATTGGACGCGACTGTGTAGGCGCCGTTCAACTGCTCCCTCCCGAGCAGCCTCCGCAGGGCGTCCAGTCGATCCGGTTCCGCGCACTTGATGAGGCAGGCGTGGCGAGAACGCTGCGCGGTGTCACGGCGTCGCCGATACCGGGCATGGCACAGATCGATGCGGACGATTTCCGCATATCCATTGCCGGGGCGCAGGAAAAGACCGGACTGCTATGGCATGAGGGTAAGTGGTGCATTCCGCTGTCGAGCACGCCGAGTACCCACATTTTCAAACTCCCTCTGGGACTGGTCGGCAACATGCGAGCCGACATGCATCAATCGGTGGAGAACGAGTGGCTGTGCATGCATCTGCTGGCGGCGTTCGGCATCCGTGTCGCGTCAACCTCGATGCAAAGCTTTGAAGATCAGCGCGCACTTGTTGTCGAACGCTTTGACCGTAGGCTCTCCCTGCGGGGTAAATGGTGGCTCCGCCTGCCTCAGGAGGACATCTGCCAGGTCTTTGCTTTGCCGGCGTCAAAAAAGTACGAGAACGACGGTGGGCCGGGAATAATCCGGATCATGGACCTGCTCCGTCAGTCCGAGAGCCCCGATGACCGGGCTACTTTCTTCAAGACCCAGATACTCTTCTGGATGTTGGCGGCAACCGACGGGCATGCGAAAAATTTCAGCGTCCACATCGAAGCAGACGGACGTTTCCGCATGACACCCGTTTACGACGTCTTGTCGGTGTATCCCATCATGGGGCGAGGGCCGCAACAGCTGGACCCGTTCAAAGCTCAACTGGCCATGGCCGTCGTGGGCAAAAATCGTCATCGCCACCTGCTCAAGGTACGTCGCCGACACTGGAATGAAACCGCACATGCCTGCGGTATCAGTGCAGGTGCCGAGCCTTGGATACAGGAACTGCTGGAGAAGGTGGAACCGGTGATCCAGCAGGTAGAAGCATCGCTGCCAACCGGCTTTCCTGAAACGGTGTCCACGGCAATATTCAGCGGGTTGCGAGCGGCGGGGGCGCGCCTCGCTGCGATGCCCGCCGACGCCTGATCACCCCAGCCGCCATACCAGCAGCCGGTTGTTGGCCGGCATCGCCAGGTCCTCCAGCGCAACGAAGCCCTGCGCCACCGCCAATGCCTGCACCGCCTCCGCATCGCGTAAGCCACTGCGCGGATCGCGGGCCTTCAGCCAGCCATCGAACTGGGCGTTGCTGTCACTGGTGTACGCGCCGCCGTAGTTGAACGGACCGTACACCGCCAGCAAGGCACCGGGCTGCAGCAGCGCAGGCAGACCGGCGAACAGCGCCTGTACCTGGTCCCATCCCATGATGTGCAGGGTATTGGCGCTGAACGCTGCATCGAAACGCGGGATTCCGGCAGGCACGGCCAGCGGCGGCGACGGCGGCAGCTCGGCCTGCAGTGCAAACGGTGCCTGCAGATTGGGCAGCGCCGCCTCGGCCCGCCACGCCGCGATGCCTTGCAGATGGTCGGGGTGGTCGCTGGGCTGCCACTGCAGCCACGGCCAGCGCTGGGCGAAGTACGCAGCGTGCTGTCCCGTGCCACTGCCGATCTCCAGCACGTGGCGGCGATCGGCCATGAGCGGATCCAGCGCGGCCGCGATCGGATCGCGGTTTCGTTCACAGGCGAGGGAGAAGGGTTTTTCGGTCATGGTTCGTGACGAAAGTGGCAGAACGCCATTGTGCCTGTGACACGACCATGACTGCAGTCACTTGCGTCATTGCATGCCGCTGGCGAAAGTCGGGTGTCAACTGAGTGCACGTGGGGTGGTGGCAGTGCGACGTCGTGATTTCCTGGCCTTCACCGGTGCCGGCCTGGCCGGCCTGATGCTGCCGCATGGCCGCGTGATCGCCGCCGAGCAGCTGCTGGAGCCGGGTGACCCGGTCATGGGCAAGCGCCTGGCCGACGCGGCGCTGCAGGCAGCACGCCAGGCCGGTGCCAGCTACTGCGACGTGCGCATCGGCCGCTACCTGAGCCAGGGCATCATCACCCGCGAGCGCACCGTCGAGAACGTCACCAACAGCGAATCGGCCGGCGTCGGCATCCGCGTGATCGTCGACGGTGCATGGGGCTTTGCGGCCACTCACCAACGCACGCCCGAGCAGGTCGTGCAGGCCGTCGCGCAGGCGGTGGCCATCGCGCGTGCGAATGCGCGCGTGCAGACGCGCCGCGTCCAGCTGGCGGCCACCCCGGGCGTCGGCGAGGTCAGCTGGCGCACGCCGCTGAAGAAGAACGCCATGGCCGTGCCGGTGCAGGACAAGGTCGGCCTGCTGCTGGACATCAATGACGCCGCGCTGGGCGCCGGGGCCGACTATTTCAATTCAACGCTGTTCCTGGTCAACGAGCAGAAGTACTTCGCCTCCAGCGATGGGTCGTGGATCGACCAGGACGTACACCGCATCTGGCTGCCCTTCACCGCCACCGCCGTGGACAAGGCCAGCGGGAAATTCCGTACCCGCAACGGGCTGTCCGCGCCGATGGGCATGGGCTACGAATTCCTGGACGGCGACCGCAGCGGGCGTTTCGAACTGCCCGGCGGCGTGGTCGGCTACGGGCAGTCCTACGACGCACGCGAAGACGCCTTGGCCGCGGCGCGCCAGGCCCGCGAGAAGCTCACCGCGCCCTCGGTGAAGGCCGGCAAGTACGATGTCGTGCTGGATCCGTCCAACCTGTTCCTGACCATCCACGAGAATGTCGGCCACCCGCTGGAGCTGGACCGCGTGCTCGGCTACGAAGCGAACTACGCCGGCACCAGTTTCGCCACGCTGGACAAGCGCGACGCCGGCTTCCGCTGGGGCAGCGACATCGTCACCTTCTTTGCCGACAAGACACAGCCGGGCAGCCTTGGCGCCGTGGCCTACGACGATGAAGGGGTCAAGACACAGCGCTGGGACCTGGTCCGCGACGGCATCCTCGTCGACTACCAGGCTACCCGCGATGAAGCCCATATCCTGGGACGCGAGGCCTCCCACGGCTGCAGCTACGCCGATTCCTGGTCCAGCGTGCAGTTCCAGCGCATGGCCAACGTGTCGCTGGCACCGGGCAAGGCACCGCTGAGCGTGGCCGACATGGTCAAGGACGTGGAAAACGGCCTGTACTTCCATGGCCGCGGCTCGTATTCCATCGACCAGCAACGCTACAACGCCCAGTTCGGCGCCCAGCTGTGCTATCAGATCAAAGAGGGCCGCATCACCGGCATGGTCGAAGATGCGGCGTACCAGATCCGCACGCCGGAGTTCTGGAACGCCTGCACGGCGATCTGCGATGAACGCGACTTCCGCCTCGGCGGCTCGTTCTTCGATGGCAAGGGCCAGCCGTCGCAGGTGTCGGCGGTCTCCCACGGTTCGTCCACCACCCGCTTCAACGGCATCAACATCATCAACACCGCGCGCAGTCTCGGCGCATGAGTCCTGTCCAACATCCATACGTGGAGAGCAGCCTTGCAACGACGTGACTTCCTCGCCCTCACCGGGCTTACCGCGGGTGGCCTGCTGGTGCCCTCCTTCTTCGGCAAGGCCATCGCCGCCGAACAACTGCAGACCGTGCTCGACCCGGCGCTGAAGAAGCGCCTGGCCGATGTTGCCCTGCAGGCGGCGCGCAGTGCCGGCGCCACCTATTGCGACGTGCGCATCGGTCGCTACCTGCGGCAGTTCGTGATCACCCGCGAAGACAAGGTGCAGAACGTCGTCAACACCGAATCCACCGGCGTCGGCATCCGTGTGCTGGTGAACGGGGCCTGGGGCTTCGCGGCGACCAACCAGTTGGCCGTTGCCGATATCGCCAAGGCCGCGCAGCAGGCCGCGGGCATCGCCCGTGCCAATGCGGGCATCCAGACCGCCCCGGTGCAGCTCGCTGCGGCGCCTGGCGTGGGCGAGGTGAGCTGGCGCACGCCGATCCGTCGCAACGCCATGGACGTGCCGATCAAGGACAAGGTCGACCTGTTGCTGGACGTCAATGCGGCCGCCATCAACGCCGGTGCCAGCTTCGTCAATTCGATGATGTTCCTGGTCAACGAGCAGAAGTATTTCGCCTCCACCGATGGGTCGTACATCGACCAGGACGTGCACCGCATCTGGGTGCCGATGACCATCACCGCCATCGACAAGGAAAGCGGCAAGTTCCGTACCCGCGAAGGGCTGTCCTCGCCGATGGGCATGGGCTACGAGTACCTGGACGGTGCTGCGGCGGGCAAGGTCATGACGCCCAACGGCGTGGTCAACTACTCCAGCTCGTATGACATGAAGGAAGATGCGATCGCCGCGGCGAAGCAGGCCCGCGAGAAGCTGAAGGCGCCTTCGGTGAAGCCGGGCAAGTACGATCTGGTCCTGGATCCGTCGCATACCTGGCTGACCATCCACGAATCGGTCGGCCATCCGCTGGAGCTTGACCGCGTGCTCGGCTACGAGGCCAACTACGCCGGCACCAGCTTCGCCACCCTGGACAAGCGCGAGCAGAAGTTCCAGTACGGCAGCGAGCTGGTCAACATCTTCGCCGACAAGACACAGGAAGGCAGCCTGGGCGCCGTCGCGTACGACGACGAAGGCGTGAAGTGCAAGCGGTGGGACCTGATCAGCGACGGCAAGCTGGTGGACTACCAGACCATCCGCGACCAGGCCCACATCCTGGGCAAGACCGAGTCCGATGGCTGCTGCTACGCCGATTCGTGGTCCAGCGTGCAGTTCCAGCGCATGGCCAATGTGTCCATGGCGCCGGGCAAGAAGCCGCTCAGCGTCGATGAACTGATCAAGGACGTGGAGAACGGCATCTACATCATCGGTGACGGCTCGTTCTCGATCGACCAGCAGCGCTACAACGCCCAGTTCGGCGGCCAGCTGTACTACGAGATCAAGAACGGCAAGATCACCGGGATGCTGGAGGACGTGGCGTACCAGATCCGCACGCCGGAGTTCTGGAACGCCTGCACCGCCGTTGCCGATGAGCGCGACTACCGCCTGGGCGGCTCGTTCTTCGATGGCAAGGGCCAGCCGGGCCAGGTCTCGGCGGTTTCGCACGGTTCGTCCACTGCCCGTTTCAATGGCATCAACGTCATCAACACCGCACGCAGCCTCGGCTGACCGGTCTGGAGCCCGATACCCATGAGCATCTTCACCGAACAGCAGGCCAAGGCCATCCTCGACAAGGTCATCGCCCTGTCCAAGGCCGATGAGTGCACGGCCACCCTGGCCGGATCCATCAACGGCAACATCCGCTTCGCCTTGAACAACATCTCCACCAGCGGCATCGTCAGCGATGCGTCGCTGGCCGTGGAAGTGGCGTTCGGCAAGCGCGTCGGCACTGCCTCCATCAACGAGTTCGACGACGCCGCGCTGGAGCGCGTGGTCCGCCGAGCCGAAGACCTGGCCCGCCTGGCGCCGGAAAACCCGGAGTTCATCCCGGCCATCGGCAAGCAGGAATACCGCCCGACGCCGACCTTCAGTGAATCCACCGGTGCGATCGATCCGGCGTTCCGGGCCAAGGTCGCCGCCGATTCCATCCTGCCCTGCCGCCAGGCCGGGGTGATCGCCGCCGGCTTCCTCGAAGATGGCCATGGCTTCACCGCCACCGCCAACAGCAAGGGCAACTTCGGTTACCAGCGCACCAGCAACTTCGACTACACCTGCACGGTGCGCACCGAAAACGGCCGTGGTTCGGGCTGGGTCGGCCGCAACCTGAAGGACGCAGCAGACTTCAAGGCCGACCAGGACGTGCGCATCGCCATGCGCAAGGCCACCGAATCAGCTGAAGCCAAGGCGCTGGAACCGGGCAAGTACACGGTGATCCTGGAACCGGCCGCAGCGGCTGGCCTGATCAGCTTCATGATGCGGTTCTTTGACGCACGCACTGCAGACGAGGGCCGCAGCTTCCTGTCCAAGAAGGGCGGCGGCAACAAGCTGGGCGAGCAGGTCTATGATCCGCGGGTGAGCCTGCATGCCGACCCGTGGCACCCGGAAGCGCCGGTGCTGCCGTGGGACGAAAGCGGGATGCCGCGCGAGAAGGTCGCGATCATCGAGAACGGCAAGATCGCCAGCTTGGACTATTCGCGTTTCTGGGCGCAGAAACAGGGCAAGACCGCTAACGCGCGGCCGGGCAACCTGCTGATGAGCGGTGGCGACAAGAGCACCGCCGACCTGGTGCGCGGCACCCAGAAGGGCATCCTGGTCACCCGTACGTGGTACATCCGCATGGTGGATCCACAGACCGTGCTGCTGACCGGCCTGACCCGCGATGGCACGTTCTACATCGAGAACGGGCAGATCAAGCACCCGGTGAAGAACTTCCGCTTCAACGAGTCGCCGGTGATCATGCTCAACAACATCGACGAGCTGGGCAAGCCGGTGCGCGTGGCCGGTGATGAGTCCAGCTTCGTGATGATGATCCCGCCGATGCGCCTGCGCGACTTCACGTTCACCTCGTTGTCCGACGCAGTCTGATGGATCGCCGGGCCTGCCTGCGCTGGTTCGCCGCCGCCGCGTCTGCGGCAGCGGTCCCGGCATGGGCGCAGGCAGGCCCGCGCAGTTCACGCTACGACTTCTGGTTCACCCGCCTGCAGTACGACTCCGGTGACTGGGACGTGGATGCGCGCATGCCGTCCAACCTGATCACCTCGTTGATCGATTACACCTCGCTGCGGGTGGACCCGCAGGAACGTGTGGTCGCGCTTGCCGATCCGCGCATGCTGGAGGCGCCTTTCTGCTACCTCGCCGGCCACACGCTGGTCGAGTTCAACGCCGCCGAGCGGCAGAACTTCGTGCGCTATGTCCGCAACGGCGGCTTCGTGTTCGTCGATGACTGCAACCACGATATCGACGGTCTGTTCGCCACCTCGTTCGAGGCGCAGATGGCGCGGCTGTTCGGGCCGAAGGCCCTGAAGAAGCTGCCCAACACCCATGCGCTCTATCGCAGCTTCTTTCAGTTTCCGGAGGGGCCACCGGCCACCAGCTTCGAGCTCAACGGCTGGGGCGACGACCTGGTGCACGACTACCTGAAGGGGATCGAGGTGGACGGTCGGCTGGGCCTGCTTTACAGCAACAAGGATTACGGCTGCGAGTGGGACTATGACTGGCGGAACAAACGCTTCCTGGCCGAAGACAACACCCGCTTCGGCGTCAACATCGTGATGTACGCGTTGAACCATTGATAGGACAGGCATTCCCATGAGCACCCCCGACCTCGATTCCCTGCTGCCGCGCCTGCATGAGCTGCGCAGCGCGCTGGCCCACGCCGTGGTCGGCCAGCACACCGTAGTGGAGCAACTGCTGATCGGCCTGCTGGCGGGCGGGCATTGCCTGCTGGAAGGCGCGCCCGGACTGGGCAAGACCCTGCTGGTGCGCTCACTTGGCCACGCCCTGGAGCTGCAGTTCCGGCGCGTGCAGTTCACCCCTGACCTGATGCCCAGTGACATCCTGGGCACCGAACTGCTGGAAGAAGACCACGGCACCGGCCACCGCCATTTCCGTTTCCAGCAAGGGCCGATCTTCACCAACCTGCTGCTGGCTGACGAGCTCAACCGCACGCCGCCGAAAACCCAGGCCGCCCTGCTGGAAGCCATGCAGGAACGCACCGTCAGCTACGCCGGCACCACGTACACATTGCCGCAGCCCTTCTTCGTGCTGGCCACGCAGAACCCGATTGAACAGGCCGGCACGTATCCCCTGCCAGAGGCACAACTGGACCGTTTCCTGCTGCACGTCCTGGTTGAATATCCCAGCGAAGACGAAGAACGGCAGATCCTGGAACAGACCACTGGGGGCGCCACCGCCGGCGTACCGAAGGTGATGGATGCCGAGGCAGTGCTCGCCCTGCAGGCGGCCGTGCGGCAGGTGCATGTCAGCGCCGACGTGCTCGCCTGGATCACCCGCCTGGTGCGCGCAAGCCGACCGGGCGATGGTGCGCCGGCCGCCATCAACCAGTGGGTGAAATGGGGTGCGGGACCGCGCGCTGGGCAATCGCTGGTACTGGCCGCGAAAGCGCGCGCCCTGTTGCAGGGGCGCTTTGCCGCCACCCGCGAAGACGTACTCGCACTGGCTGCGCCGGTGATGCGGCATCGGCTGGTGCTGTCCTTCACCGCCGAGGCCGAGCAGAAGCGTGCCGACGACGTGGTCGCCGCGCTGCTGCAGGCCGTTCCATTCCCCGGTTGACCCGCGCTTGAGCACCGGCTTGCCCCTGTTGCTGCCACCGGACCTGCGTGCGCGCCTGCGTGCGCTGCGCCTGCGGCCGCGGCTGGCCAGCGGCATGAGCGGGATCGGACAGCATGCCAGCCGCAGCCGCGGCGCGGGCCTGGAATTCGCGCAGTACCGTGCCTATGAACCCGGCGATGAACTGCGCCAGGTCGATTGGAAGCTGTACGCGCGCTCGGACCGCTTCTTCGTGCGCGAGTCCGAACGCGAAAGTCCGATCACGGTCTGGTTGCTGCTCGATACCACCGCCTCGGCCGGCCAGACCGACCGTGTCGATCCCGGCCGCAGCCGCCTGGATCACATGCGCCTGCTGGCCGCGTGCGTGGTCGAGCTGGCGCTGCAGCAAGGCGATCGTTTCGGCCTGCTGGCCATCGACGGTGAGGGCCTGCAACTGGTTCCGGCCGGCCACGGCGCGCGCCAGCGCGATCGCGTGTATCTGCAGCTGCAGGCCCTGCGCGCGCGCGGGGGATGGCCTGCCGCGGAACGGTTGCGGCCGTTGTGGGAACGCGTTCGTCCCGGCGACCTGCTGCTGTGCATCGGCGATGGCTTCGACGAGACCGGTGTCGTGTTGCTGGAGCAGTTGGCGCGTGCGCGCCGCGACGTGGTGCTGCTGCAGGTGCTGACCGCCGACGAACGCGACTTTCCGTTCGACGCCGGACATCGCTTCCGCGACCCGGAGACCGGCGAGGAAGTGCGGGGTGAGGGTGCCGCGATCCGCAGCGACTACCTGCAGCGCTTCGCAGAAGCGCGCACTGCCCTGCAGTCCCGCTTGCAGGCAGGTGGCATCGCATCCGCTACCAGTTGGCTCGACCAGCCGCTCGACCAGCCTCTGCAGGCGTTGTTCGGCCGCGGGATTACCGCGTGAGCCTGCTGTTCCCACTCGGCCTGCTGGCGGTCGCGGCCTGGCTGCTGCCGCTGCTGATACACCTCGCCCGCCGCCATCCCTACACGCCGGTGGATTTTGCCGCACTGCGCTGGCTGCGCGCACGGATTCGCCCGCGCCAACGTATCCGCTTTGATGACTGGCCCCTGCTGCTGGTGCGCCTGTTACTGCTGGCCGCGCTCGCCCTGCTGCTGGCGCGACCGGCGCTGACCGGGCCGGAACCTGCGCCGGTCGCGTGGACCGTCGTTGCGCCCGGACTGGATGCAGCCGCCCTGCGCAGCACGGAAGACCCGCGCCACTGGCACTGGCTGGCGCCCGGATTCCCCCCTATCGGACAGCCAGCGCCGCCAGGCGATGCCTCGCTGCCCAGCCTGCTGCGCGAACTCGACGCCCAATTGCCGACCGGCACAGCCCTGACCGTGTATGTGCCCGACCCGTTGCCCGGCCTCGACGGGGCGCGCCTGCAGCTGTCGCGCCCGGTGCAGTGGCGTCCGCAGCCGCTGGCCACCCGTACATCGCAAGCGGTTCCAGCGCCGCCTCGATTGCGCGTCATAAGCGATGCACCCGCAGCGGCGCAACACTGGCTGACGGCCCTGCAGCGCGCGTGGGGGGCGCAGCCGTTGGCAGCACCGCTATCCGCTGACGCGCTGCCGGAGCGTGGTGAAACCGGGGTGTGGAGCAGTGCCGCCCCATTGCCCACCACATGGCAGGCCTGGGTGGACCAAGGGGGCAGCATCCTGTCCCGTGCCGCGCCCCCGGCAGGCGTCCGCCTGCTGCTCCGCGATGCACAGGGCGCGCCGCTGCTGTGGGAGCAGCGCTCGGGTCGCGGCCACGTGCTGTATCTGCCTGGGGAATGGGACGCGAGCCGCACCCTGGCGCTGCGCGACGATCACCTTCCGCGTCAGCTGCTGCAGGCCTTGCAGCCGCCTGCGTCGCCCCGCCTGGGCGATGCGCTGGACCAGGCGCCACAGCGCGCATCCCTGCCCCCGACCGTGCCGCCGGCGCGCCAACTTGCCCCGTGGTTGATGCTGGTGATCCTGCTGCTGTTCGCACTGGAGCGCTGGATGGCCAGCAGTGCGCAACGGAGGCGAGCCGCATGAGGACGCTGCAGCAGGCCTGGCAGCGCGCGCGTCGGCGCCGCATGGTCATTACCCTGTCGCTCGGGCTGCCTTGGGCCGCGGCGGCCACCGCGCTGGCGCTGCGCGTGGCCGGATTCGATATCGCCTGCGTGATCGCAACGGTCGCGTTGCTGGTCACCGTGGGCGTGGCCATTACCCGCGCGCGCCATCTGGACAGACGCTGGCTGCAGCGCCAGCTCGACGGCAGCGGTGCCAGCGAGGACAGCGCCGACCTGCTGTTCACCGACGAAACCGCGCTCAATCCCCTGCAGCGGCGCCAGCGCGCGCATGTCCTGGCCACGCTTGAAAGCGCCGTGCCTGAGCTGCGCCCACGCTGGCCGCGCGCTGCCGTCCTATTGTGCGTGGTCGGCGGCGGCGCCACGGCCCTGCTCGCGTTGGGCTGGCCACACGCGGGGCTGTCGCCGGTGGCGGCCCCTGCCACGCAGGCGCCCCCCACCACAGCAGGCCCGCTGCGCCTGCAGTCCACCCGCCTGCGCATCGAAGCGCCCGCCTATACCGGCCAACCTGCGCGCACGCAGAACGCGCTTGATGCCAAGGTCGCCGCCGACAGTCGCCTGTCCTGGTCCGTACGCTTCGACCGGGCGCCGCGCACCGCGTGGCTGCAGTTCCATGATGGCCGCCGCCTGCCGCTGCGCGAGCACGAAGGACAGTGGCAGGCACAGGACGTTGCCCGCACGCCGGTGCTGTACCGGATAGTCAGCGAGCCCGCACTGGCCGACGCCCGCCTGCATCGACTCGACGTGGTAGCCGACCGCGCGCCCACGGTGCGGGTGATCGATCCGCCTTCCAGCCTGGTGCTGGGCACGCCTGGGCAGCGCCAGTGGACGCTGCGCTTCGAGGCCAGCGACGACCACGGCGTCGCCGCGCGGGCGACGCTGTCGATCACCACCACCGAAGGCAGTGGCGAGAACATCACCTTCGCCCGGCGCAGCGTGGCGCTGACCGGCACGGGCGAACCTACGGCCCGGCGCTTTGCCCACACCCTCGACCTGGCGGCCCTCGGCGCACAGCCAGGCAACGATGTGATCGCCCAGCTGGAAGTGCGCGACAACCACGCACCGGCGCCGCAGATCGGCCGCAGCAACAGTGTGATCCTGCGCCTGCCCAGCACCGAAGCCGTGCGCGGTGCCGAACTTGAGGGTCGCATCAAGAAGACGCTGCCGGCCTACTTCCGCAGCCAGCGGCAGATCATCATCGATGCCGAAGCATTGATCCGTGAGCGGCGCCGCCTGGCCGCGGACGGCTTCATGACGCGCAGCGATGCCATCGGCGTGGACCAGCGCATCCTGCGCATGCGTTACGGCCAGTTCCTCGGCGAGGAAAGCGAGGGCGCGCCGAAGGCGCCGCCAACCAGCGACCTGCCCACCAGCGATGTGCCCGCTGCGGACACACACGACGACGATCACGCGCACGATCACGACACCCAGGCCGGCGCTGATGACGATCATGGCCATGATCACGGCGGTGCCGCGGCCGTACCGCAAGCGCCGCCGGTGTTCGGCAGTGCCACCGACGTATTGTCCGAGTACGGCCATACCCACGACCATGCGGAAGCGGCCACCCTGCTGGACCCACAGACCCGCGCCACGCTGAAGGCAGCGCTTGACCAGATGTGGTCGTCCGAGGGCGAGCTGCGCCAAGGCCGCCCCGAGCAGGCCCTGCCGCATGCCTACAAGGCACTCGGTTTCATCAAGCAGGTGCAGCAGGCCGAGCGCATCTACCTGGCCCGCGTCGGCCCGGAACTGCCGCCGATCGACGAGGGCCGGCGGCTGGGCGGTGATCGCGCAGGGCTGGCCAGCCGGGCGTTGCCGCTGACCGCGCGCACGCCACCGGATCCGGTGGTCGTGGAGGCCTGGCAGCGACTTGGCGACGGCGACCAGACGCCGGATCTGGATGCACTGGCGGCGTGGCAGCAACGCAACAGCGCCTTCCTGCCCGACGCCCTGGACCTGGCCGCTGCCATTGAAGAGCTGCGCATCGAACCGGGCTGTGACGCATGCCGGCAGCGCCTGCGCGCGCAATTGTGGCGCGCGGTGCAACGTCCGCTACCCCAGGTGACACGGCGCAACGCGGCCGATGCGATGGGCCAGCGTTACCTGGATGCATTGGAGGCGCAGCGATGAGTGCATCCGCGTTGAACACCTGGGTCGCTGTCGCGCTGGCGCTGATCGTGCTGGTCGCCAGCGTGCGTCAGCTGCGCCGTCCCGCGGCCCACCGCGGCCGCCAGATCGCCGTCATCGCGCTGCAGGTGCTGGCTGCTGCCCTGTTGTACGCCTGCCTGCTGCCCCCGACGCAGCGCGTGCCCATGAGGGGGCTGGTCGTGATCGGTGCAGACGCTGGCAGCGCCGGCGCACTGCCTACCGGCGGCACGCACGTGGTGCTGCCGGAAGCCGATGACGTGGCCGGTGCAGCGCGCGTTCCTGATCTGGCCACCGCGCTGCGCCTGCATCCTTCTTCCCGCATGACCCTGGTCGGTGCGGGCCTGGCTGCACGTGACCGCGACACCGTGCTGCCTGCCGATACGCGCTGGCAGGCCGCGCCTGCCCCTACGGGGTGGGTGTCACTGCAGCCTCCCGCCGACACCAGCCCCGGCGCACGTTTCGAGCTGCAGGCACGGGCACACGGCGTTGCCGCCGCGCGGGCCGAACTGCTGGATCCGGCCGGTGCCGTGGTGGATCGCGTCGCGCTGCCAGCGGATGGCCGCGTGCAGCTCAGCGGCGTTGCCCGGGCCGAGGGTCGAAGCGTGTTCCAGCTGCGCCTGCTCGATGCGCAGGGCCATGTGGCCGACACCGTTCCAGTGCCGCAGCAGACGCTGGCCGCGGCACCGCTGCGGCTGCTGGTGCGGGCCGGCGCGCCCGGCGCCGAACTGAAGTACCTGCGCCGCTGGGCGACCGACGCCGGCATCCAGGTGCAGGTGCAGGCGGATGTCGGTGCGGGCGTCAGCCTGGGCGATGGCAGCGTGGCACTGGACGCGGCCACGCTGGCGCGCAGCGACGTGCTGTTGCTCGACGAACGCAGCCTGGCTGCGCTGGGCGCGTCTCAGCTGGCCGCGGTGCGGGCGGCGTTGCGCGGTGGGCTGGGCGTGCTGGTACGCAGTACCGGCGCGCCGTCGGCCAGCGCGCGCCAACGATTGGGTGAGCTGGGTCTGCCCGTGCGCGGCGATGCCACCAGCCAGTCGGCGACGCTGCCCGGCGATGGGGATGCGACCATGCGGCAGGCGCGCCGCGGCCCCGTCGCCGCCGGTACCCTGCCCACCCGTGATGGCGAAGAGGCGGACCGCGAATCCCACACGGCGGCGCTGCCGGTGCTGGAGTCTCTGGCGCTACAGGCGCCTGACAGTCACGCGTTGCTGCAGGACCATCAGGGCAAGGCCATTGGCGGTTGGCTCGCTGTCGGCAAGGGCCGCATCGGGATGCTGCCGATCACCGACAGCTGGCGTTGGGTGCTGGCCGGTCGCGATGATCGCCACGGTGAGGTATGGAGCACGGTCATGGCCACGCTCGCCCGTGCGCAGGCCGGCAGTGAAAGCCTGTGGTCGCCCCAGGCATTGGCGTGGGCCGGTGAGCGCCAGCCGCTATGCGGCGTGCAGGCTCCCTTGCACTCGCTGACCCGCGAGGGCGTGGCGGTGCCGCTGCGGATTGATCCGGCGACGGGCGACGCGCGCTGTGCGGGCTGGTGGCCACCGCAGCCCGGTTGGCAACGGCTGCAGCACGGCGATCGCACGCACTGGCGCTATGTGTTCGATCCGGATCAGGCCCGTGCGCTGCATCGACAGGCGGTGATGGATGCCACTGCGCACCGGCTGGCCACGACCGAACCGACGCCGGTGCAGGCCAGCCAACGCGTGCCGGGGCCGCGCTGGCCGTGGTGGCTCGCGTTCGTCGCCTGTACGTCGCTGCTGTGGTGGTTGGAACGACGGCCGGCCCCTTCGGCGTAAGCGCGCTCCGGTCGCCTCATGGTGAAGGCACGACGGACACTGCCTATTCCTGTGGCGGTGCGCCGCACCCTTCCTGCTGCGCGCAGAACTGCAGCGCGCGCCGTTGCTGCTCAGCGCTCAGTTCCGGCGGCGGCCGGGCAATGGCCGCCTGGATCTGGTCCGGGCCGCCGGTGATCTTGTTCAAGCCCTTGGCCGCTGCGGCCACCCCTTTGACAACACCCATCATCAGGTAGCCACCGCTCATGCTGACCTGCTCGGGCGACGGCGGCTCGCTCCAGTTACGGCTGAAGCGGTTGTCCTCCGCGCGCATCGGGTTCTTGAAGCGATACAGGTCCAGTGGCTGCTCGTCATCAGGCCGGAGCGCGCGCACTTCGCCCAAGGTGGTGACATCGTTCTGTGCGGCCGACCCGCCGACCCGTTCCACAGCGCCCGGCGCCGTCGCGGGATCCTCCACAGGCACGGACGCGGCCACCGGTGCGGCCTGCTGCGCCTGCGCGCCCCCTGCCAGCAGCAAGACCGCCAGCATTGCGCCCTGCATTGCACGTCGTGCCACCGCCCTCCCCCCGTGCCGCCTGTGTCCAACGGGCGAGGATACGGTCATGGGGCTTCAGATTTCGTTGATACGCGTGCGCGTGGCCGGCGCGCTGCACGGCGTATCGGGTCGCACTGCGCTGAATGATTCACGCCCTTCCGTCATGGTGTCTCACACGCTGAGACCCATCTGTGGTGCCATGTCACCCCCTGTAATCTGTGTCCCCATGGCCTACGAACTCGCCAAGCGCACCGCCGACGCCGAGCACCAGCTCGCCACCCGCGACGGCCTGCCGGCGCGCGATGGCGCCCTGCTCAGCACCCGCCTGCAGCGCCGTTACCACGACCGCATCACCGGCAGCTTCGCCATCCCCGGCCGCGAAGGCAGCTACGCGCCCATTCCGGACAGCGTGCCGCCTGCACTGGCTGCGGCCTTGAAGGCGCGCGGCATCGACCAGCTTTACAGCCACCAGGCGCAGGCCTGGGAGGCAGCGCAACGCGGTGAGCACGTGGCCATCGTCACCCCCACCGCCAGCGGCAAGTCGCTGTGCTACACCTTGCCGGTGATCAGCGCGGCCATGCAGCACAAGGCCAAGGCGCTGTTCCTGTTCCCGACCAAGGCGCTGGCGCAGGATCAGGTGGCCGACCTGCTGGAGCTCAACCGCGCCGGTGACCTGGGCGTAAAGGCGTTTACCTTCGACGGCGATACACCGGGTGATGCCCGCCAGGCGATCCGCCTGCACGGCGACATCGTGGTATCCAACCCGGACATGCTGCACCAGGCCATCCTGCCGCATCACACCAAGTGGGCGCAGTTCTTCGAGAACCTGCGCTACGTGGTGATCGACGAAGTGCACACCTATCGGGGCGTGTTCGGCAGCCACGTCACCAACGTGCTGCGTCGCCTGAAGCGCATCTGCGCGTTCTACGGGGTGCAACCGCAGTTCATCCTGTGCTCGGCCACCATCGGCAATCCGCAGCAGCATGCCGAGGCACTGATCGAAGCCCCGGTCACCGCCATCACCGAATCCGGGGCGCCCAGTGGGCCAAAGCAGGTACTGCTGTGGAACCCGCCGGTGGTCAACCCGGATCTCGGCCTGCGCGCATCGGCACGCTCACAGAGCAACCGTATCGCCCGCATCGCGATCAAATCCGGATTGAAGACACTGGTGTTCGCGCAGAGCCGGCTGATGGTCGAAGTGCTGACCAAGTACCTCAAGGACATCTTCGACCACGATCCGCGCAAGCCGGCGCGCATCCGCGCCTACCGCGGTGGATACCTGCCAACCGAGCGCCGCGAGACCGAGCGGGCCATGCGCGCCGGGCAGATCGACGGCATCGTCAGCACCTCCGCACTGGAACTGGGCGTGGATATCGGCAGCCTGGACGTGGTGATCCTCAACGGCTACCCGGGCAGTGTCGCAGCCACCTGGCAACGCTTCGGCCGCGCCGGGCGTCGCCAGCAACCGGCACTGGGCGTGATGGTGGCCAGTTCGCAGCCGCTGGACCAGTACGTCGTGCGGCATCCGGACTTCTTCGCCGAGGCATCGCCGGAGCATGCACGGATCGCGCCGGACCAGCCGCTGATCCTGTTCGACCACATCCGCTGCGCGGCCTTCGAGCTCCCGTTCCTGGTCGGCGATGGCTTCGGCCCGATCGACCCGGAGGTGTTCCTGGAAGCACTGGCGGAAACCGAGGTCGTGCACCGCGAGGGCGAACGCTGGGAGTGGATCGCCGACAGTTATCCCGCCAACGCGGTCAGCCTGCGCTCGGTGGCCGATGGCAACTTCGTGGTGGTGGACCGCAGTGGCGGCAAGCAGCAGATCATCGCCGAGGTGGATTATTCGGCGGCCGCGCTGACCCTGTACGAAGGGGCCATCCACATGGTGCAGTCCACGCCGTACCAGGTGGAGACGCTGGACTGGGAAGGCCGCAAGGCCTACGTCACGCGTACCCACGTGGACTATTACACCGACAGCATCGACTTCACCAAGCTCAAGGTGCTGGACCGTTTCGATGGCAACAGTGCCGGCCGCGGTGATTCCCACCATGGCGAGGTGCACGTCGTACGCCGCGTGGCGGGCTACAAGAAGATCCGTTATTACACCCATGAAAACATCGGCTACGGTCCGGTCAACCTGCCGGATCAGGAGCTGCATACCACGGCGGTGTGGTGGCAACTGCCGCAGGCCCTGCTGCTGCGAGCGTTCGCCAGCAAGCAGGATGCGCTGGACGGCTTCCTGGGCGCGGCGTACGCGCTGCACATCGTGGCGACCGTGGCGGTGATGGCCGATGCGCGCGATCTGCAGAAGGCGGTCGGCAACGGCGACGGCGCCTGGTTCGCCATCGCCGACCAGACCGGCCGCGGGCAACTGCGGGGCGAAGAAGGTGATCCGGCAGCGGTGGAGCTGCTGCAGCAGTTCGTACCGACGGTGTATCTGTACGACAACTTCCCCGGCGGCGTAGGCCTGAGCGAGCCGCTGTGGATGCGCCAGCAGGAGCTGGTGCAGCGCGCGCGTGAGCTGGTGCAACGTTGCGACTGCAAGGCCGGCTGCCCCGCCTGCGTGGGCCCCGTGCTGGCCGCGCAGGAAGCCGACGACACCACGCCGCGCGCGTTGGCGTTGCGGGTGCTGGATCTGTTCGATGCCGTGGCCTGCGAAGAAGTGCCCGATGTTGCCGTGACCGTGGTCGATTCGATGGAGCTGTTGGCACCGTGAGCCTGAGCCTGGACAAACTGCGGCTGCTGCGTCGACAGGCCGGTGATGCCAAGGCGGTGGCGCCTGCGCCTGCGCCCGCAGCAGTACCGGCCCCTCCCGAGCCGGCGCTGCCTGGCGCCGCCAACGATGCAAGGCAGCCTGCCGCCGCACGGTCGGTGTTCGCCTGGGTGGAACAGGAAATCCGCCACAAGGCGACGGGTGTCGCCACGGCCCCGCGCGCCGTCGCGGATGCCTCCAGCCTGCGCCGTCTGCTGGGCGTACGTGATCGCAGCAGTGACGCCGCACCGGCCAGTCGCGCACGCGCACTTGACCGCCACCTGCCGGGCAACGAGATCGCACCGGGCCTGCACCTGATCGAATCCTTCGTGCCGCAGGACATCCCGTCGGTACCGCTGTCACTGGCCTTCGCCAAGCGCGAGACCGAGCACGTGTCACCGCGTGACCTGATGTTCTTCGATACCGAAACCACCGGCCTGGCCGGTGGTACCGGCACGCGCGCCTTCATGATCGGCGCGGCGGACTGGCATGTGGATCCGACACGCGGGGCGGGGCTGCGCATCCGCCAGTTGATGATCTCCACCATGGCGGCAGAAGCCGAGATGCTGCGTACCTTCACCGGTTGGCTGTCGCCGGGCACGGTGTTTTCCAGCTACAACGGACGCAGTTATGACGCGCCCCTGCTGAAAACGCGGTACCGGCTGGCGCGACAGGGCGATCCGATCACCCCGCTGGACCATGTCGACCTGCTGTATCCAACGCGCCGGCGCTATCGCGGGGTATGGGAAAACTGCCGCCTGGCCACCATTGAGCGTCAACTGCTGAAGATCGTCCGCGAGGACGACCTGCCCGGGTCGGAAGCTCCGTCGGCGTGGCTGCGCTACCTGCGCGGCGGCGATGCGGTGAACCTGCGCCGCGTGGCCGAACACAACCACCAGGACGTGGTGACCTTGGCCCTGCTGATGCAGCGGCTGGTGCACGAAGAAGCACAGGACCGGCAGACGCTCGCGCTGGCCGGCGAGTAGGTCAGTGCGGCTTGCGGCGGAACAACGTACGCAATCCGGCGGAAACACGCTGTGGCGGCGCCGGACGTCCTGGACGATCACCGGGAACGCCCGCAGCCGGCCCGTTCCGTTCCTCGATCCGTTTGACGATGTCCTGCTGCGCGATGGTTGATTCCAGATCGGACGCCAGCGCATCCACGGCCGCCAGCAGCCGCTGCATGTCATTGTCCGGATCGGTGTAGAACCAGTCGATGCGGAATCGCAGGGTCGATCCGAACTGCTCTCCAATGGGTGGCAATGCGAGGCTGCGCACCTGCATGGCGGCGCCCGCACGGGCCGCATCACGCACCCACCACGATACGAATTCCAGACCGAGCAGCCCGCGTACGCCCTCCTCCAGCGCGAAGTCCATGCAGATGACCAGCTCATCCGCACGCCCGCCTGCGGTACGTTTCATCGCACCCAGTGGCAGATCCGCATAGGGCAGCAGCGAGAAGTCATCGGCGGTCAGATCACCCACGTCCATCTTCTGCACCGACACTTCCCTGAGGCCCGGAATGCTTGCCAAGGCAGCATTGAGCCGGATGACCTGTTCCACCACGAGTGACCTTCCGTTCTTCGACACGAGCAACCGCCAGCGTAATGGAAACGGCCTGCGTTCATCAGCCGATAGCGGTTTGACTCCCTGTTTACGCCGGATGGCGCCTGATGGAACAGTTCCTCATCCAATCGACCTGGGAGATCCACGATGCTATCGAACCGCTGGTTGTTGCTCGGCTCTTTGTTGCCGCTCACCGCATGCAGCAGCGCTGCGCCGGGCATGGATCCCCCCGCTGGCGATCCCAAGCCCCACGTAGCGGGCGGCGAGGGCCATCAGTGTCGTCCGGATACATTGGAGGCGCTGGTGGGCAAGACCGCCAGCGAAGAGGTCATCGCGAAAGCCGTGCGGGATTCGGGGGCGCGCAATGCCCGCGTAGTGAAGCCGGGCATGGCGGTGACGATGGATTTCCGCGAGGATCGGCTGACGATCCGCGTGGATGAGGCCAACAAGATCGAGGGCGCCAGCTGCGGCTGACGTTACGTTGCAACGGTGCCAGGGTCCGGTCCCTTCCGCACAGTGCGAAAGGGACCTCCCACCTGCGCCTCAGAGTCGCTGCGCTCGCCCGTCCTGCAGCGCCTGGGCCATGATTTTTTCGGCTTCGCGTGCCGCCCGTGCATGCGCCTGCGATTGCCGCTGACCCAGCGCAGCCTGCTCCGCGCCCAGTGATGCTTGGCGTTGTGCCAGCGTGGCGAGTTCCGCATTCCCGCGCGCGTCTTTCGCGGCACGACTGGCCTCGAGGGAGGCACGTGCTGCTTCCGCAGCGGCATCGCGGTTGATGTCCGTGCTGTGGCGGACGGCACGCAGCGCCTCTTCCCGCGCCACCATCGCCACAGCGCGCGCCTGCTCGCCGGTGCGCCGGCCAAGCTCACCCTGCTGTCGGCCTAGCTTCGCCTGCTCGGTGCCGATCCGCGCCGCATCCGCATAGGCCTCCTGCATCTTCAGCAGCAGGGTGCGGTCACGTACCACGTAGCGCTCTGTTCCCTGACGGAACCAGAACGCCTGCGAATCGGCACCCAGATCCCGGCGTGCCTGTTTCACGTCGTCCATTGCACCGTGGGCGTAGCTCGCGTTGCCGTCGAGCAGCACATAGGCGCGGTCCGGGCGCTTGCCCAGGTCCAGCTCGCCGTGGGTGATCATGCTGAGGCTGTCGTCATCACTACCCCGCATGATCGTGGTGGTGCTCGTCGTTTTCTCGTGCACTGTGGCAGGTGCAGCCGGTGCTGCAGGGGCAGGTGGTGCGGCAGGCAGGTCGATTGCCGGGGGCGCGGCGGGGGCTGGCGGTGCGGCCGGCGGTGGCGCTGGTGGCACGGGAGCATTTGGTGCAGCCGGCGCAGCGGGTGGTGCGGGCGGCGGCGGCGCAGCGACCAGACGCATCGGCAGCACGCCGATGGCCAGCACCGCAACAGTGAGCGCCACCGCGACCGCCTTCGGGCAGGCGTGCCGCTGCTGCAATGACAGCAGCCGGCGTTTCAGGCTGGCCGTGCTCGGCGCGGCGCTGGCAACGCCCAGATGCGGCCGCGGCATCACGCCCAGCTGCAGCAACAAGCGCCCGTAATCCTGGCGGCGCTCGCTGCGCCCCTCGACAACCGCCGCGTCCACTGCTTCTTCGCGGGCCTGCGCATATTCCCGCACGGCCAAACGCAGCAGCGGATGGAAGAAGAACAGGTGCTGCGCCACGGCGGGCAGCAGTCCCCACTGCAGGTCGTGCCGCTGCAGATGCTGCAGTTCGTGGGTCAGTGCCAGGTCCAGTGCATCACCTTGCAGCGCACGCGCGCCAGCAGGCAGCAGCAGCACCGGGCGCAACGGGCCGACCACCTGCGGTGCATCGATCTGTGCGCTCATCCAGAGCCGGGGGGCACGGCGCAGGCCATGCGCTTCGGCCGCCAAGTGCAGCGCCTCCACCAGCGTCTGGTCCGCGCACGGCTGTGCGGCAGCCATCAGGGCCCGAGTGCGCCGCCACTCGGCGGCCGTGCGCCAGGCCATGGCCAGCACACCGCTGATCCACAGCGCAGCAAGGACCTGCGCCCACCACGGCGCAGCGCCGATGGCAGCGCTGGACACCGTGTCGATAGCGCTGACCACCTGCGCTGTCGGCAGCGCCGGCGCGTGGGTGTACGCGACGTCGGTGCCGGCAATGAAGATGTCGGCTGCCAGCGCAGGCGCGGGCAGCACCGCCAGCTGCAACGGCTGGGCCCAGAACAGCCCGGCCACTGCCTGCAGCGACACCAGCCACCACAGGCGGCAGCGCGTGGCCGCGCCCAGCGAAGGCACCAGCCGGCACACCGCCCACACCAGCCCAACCAGCAACGCGGTCTGCACGCTGGTCCAGGCCAGTCGCTCCACGATCGTGATCACGGTCGTATCCATGGCTCAGCCCTCCTGCCGGCGTGATTGCAGCTGTTCGACCAGGGCTTCCAGCTCGGCCAGTTCATCGTCACTCACCTGCTCGCGCTGCGACAGGTAGGCCACGAACGGCGATACCGAGCCCTGCAGGGTGCGATCGACGAACTGCGCGATAGCCCCTTGGACCACGCTGTCCTGTGCGGCGGTGGACTGGTAGCGGTACATGCCGTCAGCCTGCTGGCGACGCAGATAGTTCTTGCCACGCAGCCGCTCCATCATCGTCAGCACGGTGGAACGCGCCAGGCCGCGCGGCTCGCCGAAGCCCACCGCCACTTCACCGACGCTGGGCGTCCCGATTTCATCGATGTACTGCAGCAGGGCCAGTTCCTGGTCCCCGATCGTCTTACGGCGCATGACACGTCCCTGGTTGACTACACGTGTCGCTACCGTGCCCGTAGCGACAACTGTAGTCAACCCCCCGGAGGTCATGGACCGACGAACGGTCCGGTCAGCGCCCTTCTACGAATGGGTCGTCATCGCAGTCGATGGGCTTGCCGTCACAGGGCCACATGGCCGCCGTTACTTTCTGTCGGACCTCGAAATGGTCACCCGCCCACACCAGGAATCCGCCATGCACCAGCCCTCCGTGATCGAACGTGCGGTTGTCCAGAACCAGTTCTTGATCAGGATCGGCCTCTGCAACCCATCTGATGACGGGTACTCGATCCAGCTTGCGGACCTGTGCAAAGAGCTCACTCGCTCCCTGGTCCACATACTTCTTCATCGCCTTCTCATCCGGGAAGCCGCCACGGGCAAGAATTGTCGCAGTTACATCTTCGGGTGCACGACCGTCCTTGGAAATGTAGGCCCGCATCCCGACTGTCCATGCCGGGCAGCCGTTCAACTGGGCCAGGTAACCGGTTGTGCCTTCGGTACCGGCGAATGAGCGTATCCAATAACGAAAGTTTGACCCGCTGCGATCAGTGACCATGAAGTCGGATCGACCTCCTTGGGTTGGAATCGTAAAGATCTGGTGCTTGGATGAATCATCCCCTACGCACTGCAGATGCTTCAGCACAGCCTTTGCCTCCACCGGCAGTGTTCCGTGGATTCCCCCACGCCTGCCAGAGCCCGAAGCTGAAGGAAGTGGAGGCAGCCCGTGATCGCTATGAACAGCTCTGATAATAGGTTCTGGGGTTGACCCCGTCCCCATGGCGAGCGACGAAGCTGGCGCACTCGCGAGAAACGAAGCGAAGCAGATGCTTACGATTGGCAGAGAGATTTTTGACGCTCGCGCGGGCTTGATAAACATATTCAATGTCCTCTCCGCATTATTGCTTTGGCTTGATGCATAGCACTGTCAGCCGTGTGGGTCGCCCGTCACCAGCAGGACTACGCCACCGATGTAGCTGAAGCGGCTGGGTGCGGCAAGGAACACGTACGCCGGCGACAGTTCTTCCGGCATGCGCGGCATGGCCCATTTCGCTGTCCTGGCGCTACTGACCGTGATGCCGATGACTTGTCAACTCCGCATGTGTCGATCACTGATGCGAGGTCGACCCCACACGCTTTCAAGCGAGGTTCAAGGGCCTTCCAAAAATGGATCGTCGATACACTCGGGAGCCTTAGGGTTCTCGCACAGCCACAGGGCGGCCGACACTTTCTGCTTTACCTCGAAGTCTTCGCCCGTCCACACCAAGAATCCGCCATGGACATAGTTTCCGCGGCCGAAGGTACGCCTATCCGTTCGAAGTCCACGATCAGGATCAGCCTCTGCATACCACCGTACGAGAGGTACGCGACCCAGCTTTTCAAACTGGGCGAAAAGCTCACTCGCTCCTTGGTCCACGTACTTTTTCATTGCCTTCTGGTCTGGAAAGCCGCCACGCGCAAGGATCGTAGCAGTGACGTCGTCGGGTACACCACCGTCCTTGGCGATGTAGGCCCGCATCCCGACTGTCCACGCCGGACAGCCGTTCAATTGGGCGAGGTATCCAGTCGTGCCTCCAGTGCCAGCGAATGAACGTATCCAATAGTGAAAGCGGGAGTCACTACGATCGGTGACCATGAAGTCGGTCTTACCGTCTTGACCAGGTATCTGAAAAACTTTCGCCGTGGTCGGATTGCCGACTTTGCAGTCCAGCTGCTCAAGTACGACCTTCGCCTCCGGTGGCAACGTACCGTAGGATCCGCCCCTTATCGCGCTTCCCGAAGGTTCCGGGAGCGGTGGAAGCCCATGGTCCGATACGGTTCGTGGAACAGAGGAGGGGCGGGCCCGAGTGTCCTCAGCAATCGCCGAGCAGTTGCTGTTGGCGATGACAAGGATGACCAAGAGATCCAATCTGATACGGCCAACGATCATTTCTAGTGGCCTCCCATCGCAGGCGCGTTGTGTTGATGTAATGATTGGTCTACATCCGGTATCGGCTGAGCCTGCCCTCCCGCCTGCTGCTGTAGCAGTTGAAGGCTGGTGTTTGCCGGCGTTTCGATCACTACCGCGGCGTTTACCCCTACACGAAGCGCTGCGGGATCGGTTGGCGTGCCCTGTACCAGAAACAATGTTTCTCCGGCACTGCGATCACCCACGGCATTACTGCTCACTATCTGATCGACGCGGGTCATTCCTGCCGACTTTGCTTCTACCAGCAGCCGCAAACTGGAGTCATCAGCCCGCTCTGCGTACTGGCCTCCCATCTCCGTCAATCGGGTGCTGATCTGCTGCTGCATTGCATGGTCGCGATGCTGCGGATCACGAGGATCATCAGCTTGACGAGCTGGATGATCATCCAGTGTGCGCGATGGACTTGGGATTACGGTGGTGAGCACGTATTGCCAGCGGTCCTGGTCAGGCGTTCCTCGAACGACAGCCACAAACGCATCGTATTCGTCCTTTCCAACAGTCTGGCAACCAGCCGAATAGGTGTTGCGCGCACTTCCACGATGGATTTTGAAGGTATCGTTAAGGTCCTGCACACCGTTGATATCGCGCGCATCGAACCAGCCATCACCGTTGGTGTCGCGCTCTACACGCTTCGAACCCTCAGCAACTGCCGCCCTCGTGGGACGCAATGAGAACTCATCCGCCATTTTGAAACGGGGATGGGTGGTCTCGCGCATCTCCGTGGTTCCCTCCGCCAGTCGTCCCATGTCTCTCACCCGGTCCGCATTGACATCTTCACCCTCGGTCTTCGTCCGTGTGATTACGTCAGCAAAACCAGCGCTGGGCGGAGTGGTCTTGGCGTGGCCGTCGTATTGGGCGGATGGCTCGGTAGTAGTTTCGAGGAACTCACGTACGTGTCCCTGCCCTTCCGCGTCGCGCCAGAGCACTACGATGCGATCATCGTAATCGCCTCGGCCTCTCTTCACGGTCGTACGGGTCTCCTTCCGCAACCCCAGAATCACCCGATCCTGCGTCTCCATGGCTTCCTGTGCAGCGGCGTTGCCACGTAGCTCCACCATGCTTCCGTACACATCATGCTGCTGGGCTTGGCTCAGCGTGGCGGTTTCGGTAGACGTCGGCATCCGCGGCGGTCGCGACGCCACGCGCAAGCGCTCCAGCATCGGCGTGACGGTGGCCCTGTCCGCCGCTACAACGCCTCCCGCTTGCCCCAGCGCCTCAAGCTCCGGCGCCGCACGCACCGCGACATAGCGCTCCAGCGCTTCCTGCACGACGAGCGCCTGCGCGTCCCGCAGTGTCTGCAGCTGCGCGGCGGCCTCCCGTGCACGCTGCGAACGCAGAAGCGCCACTACGTCATCCGCAGCGGCGCTGATGTTGATCTCGGTCATGCGTCAAACCTCCACCCCCCTGAAGCCGGAGCTTCACGCTAGCGACGCGGCGCAGGGGGTGGGTTTGACCAGGGGCACACTCTGGCGTGTTGGCGTCAGCGCCCTCTCAGCGGCGAGAGGAAGCCGACGGTGCCTGTCGCGGTCAGCCGTGCGGGCCGCCCATCACCGGCAGCACCACGCCGCTGATATAGCTGGAGCAGCTGGGTGCGGCAAGGAAGACGTACGCGGGCGACAACTCTTCCGGCTGCGCGGCGCGGCCCATGTCGCTGTTCTGGCCAAATTCGCCGACATCCGGTGCTTCTTTGTCAGCCGGGTTCAATGGGGTCCACACCGGACCCGGTGCAACGCAGTTGACCCGGATGCCACGTGGCAACAGCTGGCTGGCCAGCGCCTTGGTGAACGCGTGGATCGCGCCCTTGGTCGCCGAGTAATCGATCAGCGATTTGCTGCCGAACAAGCCCGTTTCAGAGCCCGAGTTGACGATGCTCGATCCTTCACCCAGATGCGGTAGCACCGCCCGCGCCATCTGGATGTAGCCACCGATATTGGTCTGCAGCGTTTCCTGCAGGTGCGCGTCATCCAGGTCTTCGAGGCGATGGCAGTGCAGCTGGAACGCGGCGTTGTTGACCAGGATATCTATACCGCCGAACGCCTTGGCGACCTGCTTCACTGCGCGGTTGCAGAACTTCGGATCGCGCACGTCACCGGCAATGACAATGCAGCGTCCCCCTTCCTGTTCGACATGCTGACGGGTGACGTCGGCATCTTCGTGCTCATCGAGGTGCAGTACGGCTACGTCGGCCCCCTCGCGGGCATACAACACCGCCACTGCTCGGCCGATGCCGGAGTCACCGCCGGTCACGATCGCGCGCAGTCCCTTCAGCTTCCCGCTGCCGACGTAATCCGGGGCGAGGAAGCGTGGCGACAGGGAAAGCTCATGCTCGTTGCCGGGCTTGGCGATGGTCTGGGCGGGCATCTTGGTCGGCTGCTTGCGTGCACCGGCCTGAGTGACTTTCTTCTTGGCGGCCTTCTTGCTGGCGCGAACATCCTTTGCCTTTTCCTGATCCTGCAGACGGCGCTGACGTGCAGCAACGCGGGCGCCGCGCTCGTCGGTGGCGGCTGTCTTGCGGGTGGCGGTCTTGACTACCCGCTTGCGTGCGGCGGTTTCGGCAGGGGCGGCTGCGGTGGCACGGGTGCCCTTGCGGACCTTCGGGGTGGCTTTCTGGCGGGCGGGAGCTTTCTTCGTGGTGGTGGTCTTGGCGGTTGCCATGAGATCTCCTTTCGACACGGATTTACCAACACGTGCCGCATGAGAACCGCGGGGCATTGCGCCGCGCTACCGGTGAAGCGACACGTCAGGAACGTGCAACCAGTGTGGACATCCCGACTTCCACTGCCAGTGAATGCAACGTGCCCACCGTGTGCAGGCGTTCATCCTGGCACCACGCGCGACACGGCACGCTAGGCACCTCAACAACACTGGAGCTGCACCGATGATCCGTTATCTGAGCGTGGCCGCGATGGCCGTTTCCCTGGCCGCCTGCAGCAGCACGCCAATGGCCCAGGTCCAGCCCATCGACGGCGTGATTTCCGGCCAGTGCCACCTGGACAAGGTGCAGGGCGCGGTTGGGTTGGCGGCCTCAGCGGCCACCGTAGAACGGGCCCGCGTGGACAGTGACAGCCTGCAGGTGCAGGTGCTGCGGGGCACGCTTGAGCGCAGCGGCCCGACCGCCAGCGGCAGTGCGGATCCGGCGGCCGGTGCGGCGCATCAGGGCGGCGAGCGGCTGACCATCGAAACCGGCCGCACCAACAACATCACCGCTATTTACTGCGGCTGAGTTTCTTGCTGACCCGGCGTGCCCTGCGCAGGTAGCGCAGGGTCGCCTGCTCCCACTGCCGCGGCCCACGCAACCCGGCCAGCGCAGTCAGCTCACCGCGCTCCCAGCCGTCGAACACGCTGGGATCGATGTACGCCTTGCGGCACACCGCGGGCGTGTTCCCCAACAGGTCCGCCACTTTGCACACCACCTCGCGTTGCGCGGCGGCCAGCGCCGTCTTGCTGGCCGGCTCCGGCAGCTCCGTTACGGCGAACACGCGGAGGGCTTCGACGGTGCCACCCCAGGTGCGGAAATCCTTGGCGGTGAACTCTTCGCCCATCACCTCACGCAGGTAGTCGTTCACTTCACCGGAGTCCACCGGCTGCACGGTGCCATCGTCGTCGCGATACTGGAACAGCGCCTGGCCGGGCAGCTGCTGGATCCGCCGCACCTGTTTGGCCAGTTGTTTGTCGCCGATCTCCACCTCGTGATGCTGGCCGGATTTGCCACGGAAACGCATCTGTACCCGGCCTCCGGACACCAGCGCCAAGTGACGATTTCGCAGGGTGGTCAGGCCGAAGGATTTGTTCTCCCGCGCATAGGTTTCGTTGCCCACGCGCACCAGCGTATCGGCCAACAGCGCCACGACAATGGCCAGCACTTTCTCCCGCGGGAAGCCGCTGCGCCGCAGATCCTGACCCAGCCGCCGACGCAGTTTCGGCAACGCCTCACCGAAGGCGATGGTGCGATCGAACTTGCCCGCCCCGCGAACCCGCGCCCACTCGGCGTGATAGCGGTATTGCTTGCGGCCCCGGGCATCGCGGCCGGTTGCCTGCAAGTGGCCGTTGGGCCAGCTGCATATCCACACATCGGTATAGGCCGGCGGCACCGCCAGCGAGCGGATGCGGGCCAAGGTCTCCGCGTCGCGCACAGCGTGGCCATCGGCATCGCGGTAGGCGAATCCCTTGCCGGCACGGCGACGCCGGAAGCCGGGCTGGCTGTCATCGACATAGCGCAGGCCGGCGGCACGGGCGGCGGTTTTTTCAGGGGTTACAGGCGTCTGGCTCATGGCGGGCAGTGTGGCGGGGGCGAGTGCGAGGCGGCGTCAATAACGCAACACGAACACGTCAGCGGCCATCAGCCGGTATGCTCACGCATTCGTCACCCCGTACGCTTATGGAGTCCGCATGTCGTTCCTGCAGTTCTCTCGCCCCTTCCTGATCCTGCTCCCCGCTACGCTGTTCTTGGCCGCCTGCTCGGCGCCGCCGATGGACGAACAGGACGCCGTTACCGCCCAGGCGCAACAAGCCGCCGAAAGCGCGACCGCGCCCACCGATGAAACCGGCAAGGCGACCGAAGCGCCGCCTGTCGGCAACTGTGATGCCACCCAGGTGCAGAGCCTGGTCGGCCAGCCGTTCACCGATGAACTCGGTGGCCAGGCCCAGCAGGATGCGGCGGCGCGTGACCTCCGCGTGCTGCGTCCCGGCGACATGACCACGATGGAATTCGTGGGCGAGCGCCTGAATGTGGAAGTGGACGAAAAGAACGTGGTCACCGGCGTCCGCTGCGGTTGATTTCCTGAGCGCTGGCAAGCACTTGCCAGCGCCTTGGTTGCGCGTGCAACCGTGTGTTGCGGCATTGCACCATCTATGATCTAGTCAAAGTATCCGGTGGCCTCCTGATACACGCTCCAAGGATTGGGCGGGGGCAAGTGTCGCCGCTCACCTGACGACGAGGCAAAGATGGCCCCCCGCAACCGCCAAGGGCTTTACAACCCGCAACATGAGCGCGATGCCTGTGGTTTTGGCATGGTGGCCCAGCTTGATGACCAGCCCTCGCGGCTGCTGGTGGACACCGCGATCGCCGCGCTTTCGCGGATGACCCACCGCGGTGGCGTGGCCGCCGATGGCGTGACCGGTGATGGCTGCGGCTTGCTGCTGCGCCGGCCGCAGGCGTTCCTGAAGGCCATCGCCAGCGAGGCCGGCATCCGCGTCGGCGAGCGTTTCGCGGCCGGCGTGGTGTTCCTGCCACACGACGAAGCCGCTGCTGCAGCGTGCCGCACTGCCCTGGAAGCCGAGCTGGTCAAGGCCGGCACCCAGCCGCGCGGTTGGCGCGTGGTGCCCACCGATGACAGCGTCTGCGGGCAACTGGCACGCGACACCCTGCCGCACATCGAGCAGATCTTCGTCGATGCCGGCGATGCACAGGACAACGCGGCCTTTACCCTGGCACTGTTCCTGGCCCGTCGCCGCAGCGAGCAGACGCTGCGCGAGCACGCCGATTACTACGTCACTACGCTCAGCCCGAATGCCATCAGCTACAAGGGCATGGTGCTGCCGGACAAGCTGTCGCGGTTCTTCCTGGACCTGCAGCGCAGTGACCTGGCCTCCAGCGCCATCGTGTTCCACCAGCGCTTCTCCACCAATACGCTGCCGCGCTGGCCGCTGGCGCATCCCTTCCGCATGCTTGCCCACAACGGTGAAATCAACACCATCGAAGGCAACCGGCGCTGGGCGCAGGCGCGCAGCAAGGTCTGGAAGACGCCGCGCTTCGACATCGGCGAGTTCGATCCGGTGATCTCCATGCACGGCTCGGATTCGCAGAGTTTGGACAACATGCTCGAGCTGATGGTCAGCGCGGGCATGGAGCTGATCCAGGCGCTGCGCATCCTGGTGCCGCCGGCGACCCAGTCGCTGGAGTTCAAGGATCCCGACCTGGCCGCGTTCTACGAATTCCATGGCCTCAACAGCGAACCGTGGGACGGCCCGGCCGGCATCGTGGCCTGCGATGAGCGCTATGCGGTGTGCACCCTGGACCGCAACGGCCTGCGTCCGGCGCGCTGGATGCTGACCTCCGACCGCCACTTCCTGGTGGCGTCCGAGGCGGGCGTGTGGGAAGTGCCGACCGAGCGCGTGGTTCGCAAGGGCAAGCTGGGCCCGGGCGAGATGATGGCCATCGATCTCAAGCGCGGTGACCTGTTGGATTCGGATGCGGTAGACCGCATCAACCGCGGTCGCGCACCGTACAAGCAGTGGCTGCAGCAGGGCGTGACCTACCTGCAGACCGAGCTGATCGACCCTTCGTTGGTGGAGGAGCCGTTCGACGCGCGCACCCTGCGCAGTTATCACAAGCTGTACCAGCTCAGCACCGAAGAGGTGGAGCAGGTGCTGCGGCCGCTGGCCGAAACCGAACAGGAAGCCACCGGCTCGATGGGCGACGACACGCCGATGGCGGTGTTGAGCCAACGCAGCCGCCCGCTGTACGACTATTTCCGCCAGGCGTTCGCGCAGGTCACCAACCCGCCGATCGATCCGCTGCGCGAAGACTGCGCGATGTCCCTGTCCACCCAGTTGGGCAAGGAGACCAACATCTTCCATGCGGGCGCGGAGACCGTTAACCACGTCATCCTCAATTCGCCGGTGCTCAGCCAGCGCAAGCTGCGCCAGCTGCTGAAGATGGAGCAGTACGTCGACGCCAACCGGCTGATCGATCTGTCCTACAGCGAGGAAGAAGGCCTGCGGGCTGGCATCGAGCGCATCTGCGCCGAAGCCGAGCAGGCCGCGCGCGAGGGCATCGTCATGCTGCTGCTGTCCGACCGCTACCCGGTCACGGACCGGCCGATGGTGCATGCCCTGCTCGCTACGAGCGCGGTACACCACCATCTGTGCAACACCGGGCTGCGCTGCGACGTTAACCTGATCCTGGAAACCGGCACCGCACGCGACCCGCATCACATGGCCTGCCTGTTGGGCTTCGGCGCCACTGCGGTGTATCCGTACCTGGCGTACCAGACGCTGTTCGACCTCGGCCGTCGCGGCATCCTGAAGCTGAGCAAGGGCGGCGAGCAGTCGCAGATTGGTCGGCGTTACCGCAAGGGCGTGTACAAGGGCCTGTCGAAGATCATTTCCAAGATGGGCATCTGCACGGTGGCCAGTTACCGGGGCGCGCAGTTGTTCGAGATCGTCGGGCTGGAGCCGGACGTGGTGGACCTGTGCTTCCCGGAAACGCCGTCGCGCGTGGGCGGTGTCAGCTTCGCGCGGCTGGATGCAGAAGCCCGCGAGCTGACCGTACAGGCCTGGGATGACCAAGTGCAGCCGGACGTCGGCGGCCTACTGAAATACGTGCACGGCGGCGAGTACCACATGTACAACCCGGACGTGGTCATGAGCCTGCAGCGCGCGTCGCGCTCGGGCGATCCGGCGCACTGGCAGGCGTACTGCGATGCGGTGCACGCCCGTCCGCCATCGGCACTGCGCGATCTGCTGCAACTGGTACCTGCCACGACACCGACGCCGCTGGATGACGTGGCGCCGGCCAGCGAGCTGTTCCCGCGCTTCGATACGGCCGCGATCAGCCTGGGCGCGTTGTCGCCGGAAGCGCACGAAGCGCTGGCGATCGCGATGAACCGTCTGGGTGGACGCAGCAACTCCGGCGAAGGCGGCGAAGATCCGGCCCGCTACGGCACGGAGAAGCGCTCCAAGATCAAGCAGGTGGCGTCCGGACGCTTCGGCGTCACCGCCGAGTACCTGGTCAACGCCGAAGTGCTGCAGATCAAGGTGGCCCAAGGGGCAAAGCCGGGCGAAGGCGGACAGCTGCCCGGCCACAAGGTCAACGAACTGATCGCACGGCTGCGCTATGCCAAGCCGGGCATCGGCCTGATCTCACCACCGCCCCACCACGACATCTATTCCATCGAAGACCTGGCCCAGCTGATCTACGACCTCAAGCAGGTCAATCCGACCGCGTTGGTGTCGGTGAAGCTGGTCAGCCATGCAGGTGTGGGCACGATTGCCGCCGGTGTGGTCAAGGCGGGCGCGGACCTGATCACCATTTCCGGCCACGACGGCGGCACCGGTGCATCGCCGGTCAGTTCCATCCGGTATGCCGGCGTGCCGTGGGAACTGGGCGTGGCCGAAGCGCATCAGGCGCTGGTCGGCAACGATCTGCGCGCCCGCACCATCCTGCAGACCGATGGCGGACTGAAGACCGGACTGGACGTGGTCAAGGCCGCGATCCTCGGCGCGGACAGCTTCGGCTTCGGCACCGGCCCGATGATCGTGCTGGGCTGCAAGTACCTGCGCATCTGCCATCTGAACAACTGCGCCACCGGCGTGGCCACGCAGGACGAGCGCCTGCGCGAGCAGTATTTCACCGGCCAACCCGAACGCGTGGAAAACTTCTTCAAGCTGCTGGCGGAAGAAGTACGCGGCTGGCTGTCCTACCTGGGCGTGCGTTCGCTGCAGGAGATCGTGGGCCGCACCGAACTGCTGCGCCAGATCGATACCGCACCGCGCGAAGGCGTGCGCGTGGATCTGTCGCGCCTGCTGGTGGATGCCAGTTACGAGGGCAGCCACTGCGCGGCGCAGCGCCTGTACGAATCGCCGGACAGCCTGGCCACGCAGATGGATGGCCTGTTGGCCGATGCCATCGCCCACAAGCGCGGCGGCGACCACCGCTTCCTGATCCACAATACCGACCGCAGCATCGGCACCCGCCTGTCGGGCACCATTGCCCGCGCACATGGCAACCAGGGCATGGCCGACGCCCCGCTGGAGCTGCGCTTCCGCGGCACCGCCGGGCAGAGCTTCGGTGCCTTCAATGTGGGTGGCCTGCACCTTGAAGTGGAAGGCGAAGCCAACGATTACGTCGGCAAGGGCATGGCCGGCGGCCGGCTGGTGGTGCGTCCGCCGCGTGGCGCGCGCTTCGAAGCACGCAGCACGGCGATCATCGGCAACACCTGCCTGTATGGCGCGACCGGCGGCGAACTCTTCGCCGCAGGGCGTGCAGGCGAACGGTTCGCGGTCCGTAATTCGGGTGCACTGGCGGTGATCGAAGGCGCCGGTGACCACTGCTGCGAATACATGACCGACGGCGTGGTGCTGGTGCTGGGCAAGGTGGGCCTGAACTTCGGCGCGGGCTTTACCGGTGGCCTGGCCTACGTGCTCGACGTGGACCGTGATTTCGTCGACCGCTACAACCACGAGCTGATCGACATCCACCGCGTGTCGGCGGAGGGCTTCGAGAACTATCGTCAGCACCTGCATCGCCTGATCAGCCGTCATCGCGAACTGACCGGCAGCATCTGGGCGCAGCAGATCATGGACGAGTTCCGCGATTACATCGGCAAGTTCTGGCTGGTGAAGCCCAAGGCCGCGAGTATTGAATCGCTGACCGAAACCCTGCGTCGCGCCGCATGACCGCGCCCTTTCCACTGGTGCTGCCGGTCACTGACCCGCCGCACCTCCACGCCGACAGGCAGAGCACGCCATGAGCCGCAAGCACGCATTCCAGTTCCTCGACCTGCCCCGGACGATGCCGCAGCGCATCCCGGTCGAACTGCGCACCTCCGGCGACTGGGGTGAGCTGTACGGCAAGTTCGGCAAGGAAGAAGCTCAGTTCCAGGCCGGCCGCTGCCTGGACTGCGGCAATCCGTACTGCAGCTGGAAGTGCCCGGTACACAACGCCATTCCGCAGTGGCTGCAGCTGGTGCAGGAAAACCGCATCGAGGAAGCCGCGACGCTGTGCCATAGCACCAATCCCTTGCCGGAAGTGTGTGGCCGCGTGTGCCCGCAGGACCGGTTGTGCGAGGGCAGCTGCACGCTGGAAGAATTCGGTGCGGTGACCATCGGCGCGGTCGAAAAATACATTGTCGATACCGCGCTGGCCCGCGGCTGGCGCCCTGACCTGAGTGCAGTGGAGCCGACCGGCCGCACGGTGGCGGTGATCGGTGCCGGCCCGGCCGGGCTGGCCTGCGCGGATCGGCTGGCGCGCGCCGGCATCACGGCCGTGGTGTACGACCGCTACGAACAGATCGGTGGCCTGCTGCAGTTCGGCATTCCCAGTTTCAAGCTGGACAAGGACGTGATCCGCAAGCGCCGCGAGGTGCTGGAAGGCATGGGCGTGCAGTTCCGGCTGGGCGTGGAGATCGGCCGCGACGTCAGCGTGGACGACCTGCTGCAGCGGCACGATGCGGTGTTCCTGGGCACCGGCGCGTACCGGTATACCGATGGCGGGCTGGATGGGCAGGATCTGAAGGGCGTGCTGCCGGCCCTGCCGTTCCTGGTGCAGAACGCCCGCATCGTCAGCGGTGACAATCCCCAAGGGCGGCCGATCGCCGGCTGGGAAGATCAGATCGCGGTACCGGATCTCAACGGAAAGCGCGTCGTGGTGCTGGGTGGCGGCGATACCGGAATGGACTGCGTGCGCAGTGCGATCCGGCTGGGCGCAGCGAAGGTGACCTGTGCCTACCGCCGCGATGAAGCCAATATGCCCGGCTCGGCGCGCGAGGTCGCCAATGCCCGCGAAGAGGGGGTGCGCTTCCTGTTCAACCGCCAGCCGCTGTCCATTGAAGCCGGCGCGGACGATGAGGCCATCGGCGTGACCGTGGTGGAAACCCGGCTGGCCGAGCCGGATGCCAACGGCCGTCAGGCGGCGGTCGCGATCGAGGGCAGCGAATCGCTGCTGGAAGCGGACATCGTGATCATCGCGTTCGGCTTCTCGCCCAGTGCACCGGACTGGTTGTCCGCGCAGGGCGTGGAAGCGGCCAGCAATGGCCGGCTGCAGGTCGGCGGCAAAGACCGCCTGCCCTTCCAGACCGCTCATCCGCGGCTGTTCGCCGGCGGAGACGCCGTGCGCGGCGCCGACCTGGTAGTGACCGCTGTCGCCGAGGGACGCGACGCCGCCGCCAGCATCGTGCGCCTGCTGGCCAGCTGAGCGCTGGCCAGCGCTAGGGTGTGAGGCGTTGCAGCTGCGCGATGCACGCGCGCAGGTGGATCGCCACCGCCACGCGCTGGGCCTCCTCGATGGGCGCGTCGCGTTCGCTGAGCTCGCGCAGTTCGGCGGACAACATCGTCATGCCGACGCTGCCCACGCCGCCCGACATGCGGTGCAATCGTTGCGCGGCGGCCTGCATCGATTCCTGCTGCCATTCGCGCTGCAGCGCCAACAGGTCGTCTTCCAGGCTGCTCCGCAGCGTCTGCGCCAGCGCGCGGGCGACCTCCTCGCTGCCAAAGCGGCCCGCCAGGACCGACAGCGTCGGCACGTCGGCGCGGGCGCGCGCCGCCGCCGCATCCACCACCCCGGGCGCTACCAGCAGCGCGGGTGCGACCATCGCGATCGCTGCCTGCAGTGTTGCCCTGCTTATCGGCTTGGCCAGCAGGTAGTCCACGGGCAGGTCGCGCAGGCCATCGGTATCGGCGCTCATGCCGATGATCGGGGTGCGTGGCAGCCCCAGCTGCGCTTCCCGCAGGCGAACCTGCCGCACCAGGCCTTGGCCATCCAGGCCGGGCATGCGCTCATCGGTGAACAGCAGCGCTGGCCGCGTGACCTGCCAGCGCTCCAGTGCAGCGACGCCATCGGCGACCACCTCCACGTCCAGCTCCATGCCACGCAGCCACCACTGCATCAATACCTGTTGAGTGGGATCGTCTTCGGCGACCAGCACACAGTGTGGTGCCGCCGGTTGGACAACGGCGCCTGTCGGTCCAGTGCGCAGCGCGGGTGCGTCGGAGCGCACGGGGCTACTGCGCGGAAGCTCCAGTTCGACCGCCACCACGGTGCCTTTTCCAGGCACGCTGTGCAGGCGCAGGCTGCCCCCCATCCGCTGCGCGAGTTGTCTGCAGATGCCCAGGCCGAGTCCGGTGCCGCCGTACAGCCGCGTAGTGGACAAGGTCGCCTGGGCGAAGGGCTCGAACACGGAATCCTGACGTTCGGGTGCGATCCCCACACCGCTGTCAGCGACCTCGATGCGCACGCGTTGTGACGCGCCGATGTCGCCCACCCACTGCACGCGGAGCGTTACCTCGCCCTGCGCAGTGAACTTGATGGCATTGCCGACCAGGTTGAACAGGATCTGCCGCAGCCGCGTGCCGTCCACCTCCAGCCAGTCGGCTACCTCGCTGTCCACCCGCTGATGGAACATCAGGCCCTTGGACAGCGCCACAGGGCGCAACAGGGTCTCCACGCCGATCAGCAATTGCCTGAGGTCCACTGGCGCTGCGTGCAGCATCATCTCCGCCGCATCGCCCGCAGACAGCGCGCGCACGTCGTCGAGTATCCGCGACAGCATCGTCGAGGCATCCTGCAGCGAGGCGAGTGCGGCACGTTGCTGTCCATCGAGAGGCCCATCATCCAGCACCGCCAATCGCTGCTGCAGGGCATGGGTCGGCTCGTCCATCCCGCTGCCCAGCGCAGCAGCAAGGCGGGTGCGATCGTCCGCATCGGCGGCGGCATGCGCCTGCGCGCGTTCAATGGCGCGTTCGCGCATCTGCTCGTCGGACACGTCCAGCCAATAGCCGGCCCAATGCTGCTCGCCGTTCTGCTGCAGGGTCGGCCATGCGTGCATGGCAATGCAGCGCATGCCCCGCACACCGTGGGCGCTGAAGCGGAACGACACGGGTTGGATGCGCCGTGCGCCGCGTTCCAGGGTCGCCAGCACACGACGACGGTCTCGACCGCGCAGCGCAGCAAGCGCCCGCGAAGGATCTGCCTGCAGTTCGCCCGTCGATGCACTGAACAGCTGCGGTACGTCGCCCACCACCAGATCCATGCAGATCCGCCCATCACGCTGCCGTCGTGCGTGGAACACCACGACCGGCAGGTTGTCCGATATCTCATCGATACGGCGTCGCAGCCGACTGCGCCGCCGACTCTCGCGCCGGAGTTTCCAGTAGCCGTTGGCGTGCACCAGGCCGATCGCCAGTACCGCCAGCGCCAGTCCGAGCAGCGCAAGCGGCCGCTTCATCCCCTCGGCATCCACCCGCAGCGAGGGCACTGGCGTCCGTGCGGCACGCCCAATGGCCGGCGCCAAGGCGGGCCACTGTTGGTCGAAGGCCATCAACCATCGCGCACAGCGCGGTTGCACGGCGAGCACCAGGATGTCATCGAAGCCGGCGGGGGCGCCCACCACCAGCCCGACCGCCCGCGTGGCCCGGCGCGCGTGTTCGATGACAAGGGCGTTGCCCACGGCTGCATCCACCTGGCCTGACAGGAGCAGCGCGAGCGCCTGCCGTGCATCGGTACTGCGCTGTACGTGCGCATCAGGGGGGGGCCATCCGTGCGGCAGATCATCGATGACGGCGATGCGCCGTCCCTGCAGGTCATTGGCATCATGCGCACTGATGCCCTGTCGGCGCGTGACGATGACATTGGGAACACGCAGATAGCCGCCGGAGTGCAGCCAGTGCGCAGGAAGATCACGGACGGGCAGGCCGATGGCGGCGTCCAGTTCGTCCTGCGCGATACGGCGACGCAGTTCATCGGTGGGCAGCGCCTGCACCTTGAACGAGGCCTGGGGCAGCAACGCCAGCAGCAGCGGCAGCACACCACCGGGGTTACGCGCCGAGCCCGATGACAGCGGTGCGCGGTCGTTGGGAAAGCCGAGGCGGATGACAGGCCGTTCGTCGTCGGCGCCCAGGCGCATGCCACACCCGGCGCTGGCGGCCGCATCGGTTGCCGGCGTGGCCGCGCGCGCCGGTGCAGCCGCGAGCGATGCGGCCAGCAGCATGGCCAGTCCAGACACGTACCCGGTGATGCCCCTGCTCCCCACCCCGATGTTCTCCCTGTCCGCGATCCATGACCTGCCGACGCTAGCAGCCTGCGCGTAGCGGGCCATCAGGATTGCTGCATAAGCGGCTCGGCGCGACGCCATCAACGGCATACACTTCGCCGACGCCACAGGAGAATGACCGTATGCGACTTGGCCTTGCAGCCAACCGGCTTCATCACCATGACGGCAACGCCGCACTTTTCCGCTGGCTGCGCGCCTGCCACGCCGGCATCGCCGAGCTGGAGGTGTCGCTGCATGCGGTGGGGCGCACCTTCGACGCGATCCAGCACTACGGTCCGCTGCAGGCTACCACGCAGCTCACGCGCTACCCCAACGGACGCGAGGGCGGCTTGATGAAGCTGGTGGCCGAAGTGGTCGGCATGGGGCCGGAACGCACGCTGGACGGCGCAATCTACCTGATCGACCCGGTCGACCCGTCATCGATCTTCCCCGAGGCCATCGCGCTCAAGCGGCAATGCGTCATCCACGGCAAACCCTTCCTCTCCACCGTTGCCAGCGCCCGCGACTGGGTGGAAGTGGAACGCGTGCATGCGGGATGGGCGGCCGATCCGGGTGCCGATGACCTGCATGCGTTCGGCCACCAGACGCTGGCCCTGATCGCCCACGACGCGATGAAGCCGGCGATGCTGGCATTCGCCGCCAAGCACTTCGACGTGTTGTCCCGTTTCGCCTCGCGCATCGGCACGGGAACCACTGGCCAGCGACTCAACGAACTGGCATGGAGCCGCGGCTGGCCCCTCGACCAACCGTGGGTGACGCGCTACCAGAGCGGCCCACTGGGCGGCGACGCACAGATTGCCGACCAAGTGCTGGAAGGCCATTGCCAACGTGCGATCTTCTTCGAAGACCCCCACGTCGCGCGCCAGCACGAAGCGGACATCCAGCTGCTGGAACGCGCCGTCACGACCGTCACCGATCGCGCCGTGTGCATCACCGCCCCCGCGGTCGCCACACGCTGGGCGATCGCCGCCGCACAGCGGCGGTAACCCGGACCGGTGACGCCATCGCCGCTGCGCTCGCCGAGCATGGCTCGGCGCTACCGAGTGCATAACGCACAAATTCCCAAGGTGCGTGCCTCGCAGCAATCCCCACGGTAGCGCCGAGCCATGCTCGGCGAGCGCAGCGGCGACGACCTCACGAACTAACTGGGGGAGAGCCCCCTTGTTGTTCAAGGGGGCGCGCCGAAGGCGCGGGGATAAGGTGACATGCGTGGGCAACTGCTTTGACGCCGCTTCACCGCCGCTGCGCTCGCCGAGCACGGCTCGGCGCTACCAGGTGCATAACGCACGAATTCCAACGGCATGCCCCACGCACGAATTCCCACGGTATTTGCCACACACCAATCTCCCGCAGTACGTGCCAGGCACGAGTCCCCAGGGTAGCGCCGAGCCATGCTCGGCGAGCGCAGCGGCGACGACCTCACGAACTAACTGGGGGAGAGCCCCCTTGTTGTTCAAGGGGGCGCGCCGAAGGCGCGGGGATAAGGTGACATGCGTGGGCAACTGCTTTGACGCCGCTTCACCGCGTCAAAGCAGTTGCCGCAGCATCGCCTTCAACCGCCGTCCTTCGTCATGGAAATAGTCGCGCTGCTCCCGCCATGCCGGAAAACGCTGCTCCACTTCATGCCAGAACGCCGCGGAGTGATTCGCCTGCAGCAGATGGCAGAGCTCATGCACCAGCACATACTCGAAGGCGGCAGGGCGCCCCAGCACCAATGCGAGATCCAGCGCCATGCTGCCATCCGGTGCCAGCGACCCCCACTGCGAGGACATCACTTTCAAGCGGATCCGCGTGGGTGCGCGCGGCAGTCCAGGCAGGTAACGCGGCAGCCATTGGCCCACGTCGGCCCGTGTCTGTGCCTCGTAGAACTCACGCAGCACGCGACGCAGCGTGGCCGGCGTGGCGCGCACCGGCCAATGCACGCATGCGCCCTCTGCATCGATCTCCAGCTTGGCGTAGCGCGCCTCCTGCCAACGCAACGGCAACAGCTCGCCGCGCAGGGGCAACAGGCCGGGCTGGCCCGGAACCAGCGCAGGCGGCATGCGATCGGATTGAAAGTGCAGCAGCTGCTTCGCCAACCAGCCCCGGTGCTCTTCCAGGAAACGGTCCCCGGTCTGCAGACTGGCACGCAAGGGCAGGGTCAGCCTTGCGCCACGCTCGTCCACGCTCAGCTTGATGCGGCGCGCGCGCGGGTCGCGCACGCGCAGGATGTCGATCTCCGCGTCCCCGATGCGCAGGCGCACGGTGTCCCGCTGCACCGAAGCGGTGGGCGCGGGAGACAACAGGCGGCGCAGCAACGGACTCATGGAGCCAGCATACGCCGCACGGCGTCAGCGGGGATGGACACGTACCGGGTCGCCCCGTTCAGTCGGCCTTGCTGAGCTTGAACGCCTCTTCCAGCAGCAGGAACAGCCGACGGATTTCGGCGCTCTGCAGCGCGAAGCGTGCATCCAGCTCGGCACGGCGGCCGTCATCATCGGTGTGTTCCAGCTGGTCCAGCGCACCGTCCAGGAACTTCAGCTTGCGCACGATCAGGTCATCGCCGATCACGAAGGACAGGTTGTCCTCGAACACCAGCGCCAGCTTGGTCACCTGCTTGCCGGCATCCAGATGCTTGTCGATCTCGTCGCAACGCAGTTCCTGGTGCTGGCACTTGACGACGGCGCCACCTTCCACCGGATCCTTCATCTCGCACTCTTCGCCCAGCGACAGACCGGTCGGCAGCGGCTCGCCGGCGATCCAGCCGGTCAGGATGGAACGCGGGGCCACCTCGGCATTCAGCGGCATGGCCGGGAAGCTGCCCAGCAGGCCACGGATATCGGACATGAAGTACTCGGCCGTCTTGCGGCTGGAGCAATCCACGGCGACGTAGCCATGCTTGAGGTCCAGGAACGCATCGTTGCGCGAGTTCTTGACGAAGGCGCGCGGCAGCAGTTCATGCAGCAGGTCATCCTTCATGCGCTTGCGTTCACGACCACCGGGACGACGCCCCTCGTTGGATTCGATCTCTTCCAGCTTGCGCTCGAGCAGGTCGTTGACCACCGCGCCGGGCAGCAGCTTGTCCTCACCCCCGACGGTCAGCCACAGGTGCTCTTCGATGCGATGGGAGAACTGCTCCTTTTCCTCGCGGCCGAACGGGGAGATGAAGCCGCGTGAGCTCATCTCCAGCGGACCGACCGGCTTGAGCAGGGCATTCGGCAACTGGGTGTCCACGCTGGAGAAATCAGTGGCGGTAGGGAAGCGGAAGAAAGTCAGGTTGCGAAAGAACATGGAATTCCGGATTCAGGAGTGAAGGGCGCCACGGCCATCTTCGGCTGCGGGCGTCTCAGGAGATGCGTCGCACGGGCGGCGCTCCAGGGAATGAAAATCAAACAGGCGCGGGTCCGCCAGCTGGGACGGCTCCACGGTAGCCAGTGCACGGGCGATCTGGTCCACGCGACCGGGATGGTCGATGTCCCATTGCGCCAGCATCTGCCCCACCTGGCGACGCTGCAGGTTCGGCTGGCTGCCACACAGGGTGCACGGAATGATCGGGAATCGCCGCGCCTGCGCGTACTCGGCGATGTCCCGCTCACGCACGTAGGCCAGTGGCCGGATCACCACGTGCTGGCCGTCATCGCTGCGCAGCTTGGGCGGCATGCCGGACAGCTTGGCATGGTGGAACAGGTTCATCAGGAACGTCGCCGCCATGTCATCGCGGTGGTGTCCCAACGCGATGCGGGTGAAGCCGTGGGTGGCGGCATGGTGGTACAACGCGCCGCGTCGCAGCCGCGAACACAGCGAACACTGCGTGGCGCCCTCTGGAATCACCCGGCTGACCACCGAATAGGTGTCCTGCTCGATGATCTGGTACGCCACGCCCAGGCCGGACAGGTACTCGGGGAGCACGTGGGCGGGAAAGCCCGGCTGCTTCTGGTCGAGGTTCACCGCCACCAGCTCGAACGGCACCGGGGCGCGACGCTGCAGGTCCAGCAGGATGTCCAGCAGGGTGTAGCTGTCCTTGCCGCCGGACAGGCAGACCATCACCTTGTCGCCCTCGCCGATCATGCCGTAATCGGCGATGGCCTGGCCCACCTGGCGGCGCAGCTGCCTGCCGAGCACGCGCACCTGCTGATCCGCATCACGGCGCACGCGCGGCAGGGGATCGGGCAGGGAGATGACAGCGCTCATCCTCCCATTCTACCGGCTGCCATCGGCACTTCCCCAGTCATGGTGCTGCCGGTTGCCCCGACGCTCACCTGCGCTGTGTATGCTCGGCAGGTGGACACTTACACACCCGCTGAAATCACCGAGCGCCTGGGCGCACTACGCGCGGAACACCGTGCGCTGGATGACCGCATCACGCACATGGCCGCCAACGGCAGCGACGACCTGGAGTCCAAACGGTTGAAGCGGCACCGCCTACAGCTGAAAGACTGCATCAGCCGGCTGGAGAGCCTGCAGATTCCCGACGAACCAGCCTGACGACGGCTGCCCTGGCGTTCGGTAGAGCCGACTTCAGTCGGCTGCTCAAACCTTTGGTAGAGCCGACTTCAGTCGGCGGCGGCGGCAAGCCGACTGAAGTCGGCTCTACCAACCCATGCCCACCAACCCATGCCCACCGCCCGTACCCAACCATCACGCCCACCGCGGCGTTTTCCAGGCCCGTGCCCAACCATCACGCCCACCGCGGCGTGTCCCAGGACCGTGCCCAGCGACACGCGAGGCCCAGCGCACGCATTCCGTGCGCTCAATCCTGCGGCGCGGCTTCTTCGGGCTTGGCGGCTTCCGGACTGACCCGCTCGATGGTGTGGCGCAACTCGCGGCCGAGGATGAACTTGGCATCCTTGGCCCAGCCGTCCAGCCGCTCATCGAACAACAGCTTGCTGTTTTCATCCGGCCATACCAGACGCAGCTCGCGCAGCTTCTGGATGAATCCACGGAACAAGGTCTTGTCGAAAAACTCCGGCGCGGCCGGTGCGTACAACAGGCTCAAGCGTTGCGCCGCCTGCTGGCACAGACTCTCCAGCTCAGCGGCACCGAGCGTGCCCGGACCGTTCTTGACCAGCACGGAAATGGCGATGTAATAGCGCTCGAAGGCCTGCTGCAGCGAATGGCCGATGGCGCGCAGGCGGAACACTTCGTCGGTCTGCCCGGTGTTACGCGCCAGCACGCCGCCTTCGTCTTCGCCCACCTGCTGCAGCAGCCCTTCGCGGATGAACAGATCGATGGTCTGCTCGATGCGCTGGCCGAACTCGTCTTCCGTCCACGGCAGGAACAGCTCGGCCTGCAGGAACGGATAGACCGTGCGCCCCAGCCGCACCAGACCCGCGCGGCCCATGCGGCGGTTGTTCTGGAAGCAGCACGCCACCCACGACGACGCCGTGAACAGGTGCAGCACGTTGTTGCGGAAGTAGCTGAGCAGCACAGCGGTATCGCCGCTGACACTGAGCACGTCCCCCAGCGGATGGCGCACGCGGGTGAGGACGTTGATCTCCTCGGCGTGGGCGATGATCCGCGCAGGCGAATGCGGGGTCACCGTCACCCGGTCGGAGTACGGCATTTCTTCCAACAGGGTCTTGCACAGCTGGATCTGCGCGATCAGGTCGGCCTCGCCCATCGCGTGCTTGGGCGTGGACAGCAGAGCCAGCGCCAGCAGGTTGATCGGATTGACGTCGGCGGCGCCATTGATGCGCACCTGGATGCGTTCGGCCAGCGTATCGACCGTGCTCGCCAACCACGCCGGCTTTTCATCCTCGGCCACGGCGCTGCCATCCCAGTCGGGTGCCTTCTCGGCCAGTACGTCGTTCAACGCAATCGGTTCGCCGAAGTTCACCACCACTTGGCCGTAGTTCTGCTTGAGCACCTTTGGGATGCCCCACAGCAGCGACCAGATCGACTCTTTCTCTTTCGGCCGCCCTGTCAGCTCATCCAGATAGCTGCCGCCCTCCATCAGCTTTTCGTAGCCGATGTAGATCGGCTGGAACAGCACCGGTTTGCGCGGCTGACGCAGGAACGCCTTCAGCGTCATCGAGATCATGCCGCCCTTCGGCTGCAGCAGGCGGCCGGTGCGTGAGCGCCCGCCTTCCACGAAGTACTCGATGGAGTAACCACCGGCGACCAGCTGGGCAACGTACTCACTCAACACCGCCGAGTACAGCGCATTGCCCCGGATCGAGCGCCGTATGAAGAACGCACCGCCCTTGCGCAGCAGGGTGCCGACGACCGGCAGGTTGAGATTGATGCCCGCCACGATGTGCGGCGGCACGATGCCGCGGTCGTACAACAGGTAGGACAGCAGCAGATAGTCCATGTGGCTGCGATGGCTGGGCACGTAGACCACTTCATGGCCCGGCGCGGCGGCCTTGAACTTATCCAGGTGATGCACCAGCACACCGGCATAGATCCGGTTCCACACATGGCTGAGCATGAAGCTGGCCGAGCGCACCGCAGGGCTGGAATAATCGGCCGCGATCTCCCAGGCATAGGCATGCGCCTTCTTCCACGCGTCAGCCGGTTTGCTGTTGTCGCGGCGTGCCTGGGACGCGATGGCTTCGCGCACCGGCTCGGCCTGCAGCACCTGGTCCACCAGCAGGCGACGGGTCGACAGGTCGGGCCCGATCACCGACTCGCGGATCCGCCGGAAATGGGTACGCAGCACGCGCTGCAGCTTGCGCACCGTGCGTTCCGGGTCCAGCCCTTCATCGATGGTGGAGCGCAGCGAAATCGGCGGGGCGAAGCGCACGATCGTGCTGCGACCGTTCAACAGCACGGCGAGCAGGCGGCGGAACCGGCCGACCAGTGCCCAGTTCTCCGAGAACAGCACGGCGAACCAGCCGCTCTGCTTGTCCGGTGCGCGGCCGACGAAGATCGATACCGGCACCAGGTGCACGTCCAACTCGTCGCGCACGCGATGCGCCTGCAGCACCTTGGCCAGTGAATCGGAATGGGTCTTGGCGCCGCGTTGCTCGGGGATGAGCGAATTGCTGGAACTGCGTCGCGACAGCGCCACGTAGGCACGGCGGCGGCCGGTGGGGTCACCGGGCAGCGGCACCAACGGCGAAGGCAGCCCCGCCTGGCGGCAGGCCTTGTCCAGGATCAGCGCATTGGACAGCCCGTAGTCTTCCAGCACGTAGATCACCGGCCGACCGTCGTTGTACTGGCCGGGATCTTCGGGCTCGATATCCAGCGACAGCCATGGCTCGACCAGCCGACCCAGCAGTCGCGCCCACCACGGCCGGCGTCCGCCTGCGACGCGCGCAGGGGCGGGCGGCGGCAGCGAACCGTCGGTCGTCGGGGATACCGGCGTCGCGTCGGCGGCGGTCGGCTCGGGTTGTTCGCCGGGGAACGGCAGGGGATTCTGTTTCGACATCGGCGCCATTATGGCTTAGCCGGAGGCATTGCATCTGCCCCGGTCTCATCGGCTGGCGCGATGGCGGCATCGGATTCAGCCTGCGCCGCGTCGGCGTTGCGCAGCAGGGCATCGGTATCGGCCAAGGTGCGGGTGAGATACCAGTGGCCTTCGCGGCGGGTGAGCGGGATCTGCAGGTTGACGGTCTGTCCGGCCAGCGGGTACTGCAACCGCACCAGGGCATTGTCGCCCTGCTGGGACAGCACTTCGCCCGTCAGTTCCCGCAGCGATTCGTCCACGTCCAGTCCATAGCTCGCCATCACCGCTTTCAAGACGCCGATGAAGGGGCCGAGTTTCTGCAGACTGCCTTCCATGCCGTGCTGCTGCAGGTGGCTGTCATCGCTTATGCCGGTGGCGCGCGCCGCGCCGGTCAAGGCCGTGATGGCGGCCCGTGCACGCGCGCGATCGCTGATCGGGGCATCTGCGGCCCAGCCCGCCAGGGTTTCCACCACCTGTATGTAATGGCTGCGCTGGCTGGCCGTGATCGTGTTTTCGTGGCGAAGGTACTGCACGCCGAACAGGCCCATCGACTGCGCTGCCTGGCGTACTGCGGTGGTCTGACCGGCCAGTTGCCGCTCGAAGCTGCGCTGCAGCTGCTGGCTGCCGTCCGGCGCCGACAACGCCTGCAACATCGGCAGCAACTGGTCATGCAACGGCAGCTCGGTCAGTGGCCAGCGGCTGTGCCCGTGGGCCCAAGCGTCCTGCAGGCGGCGGTACTGGGCCGGCGGCACGGACAGCCGCGCATAGGCCAACAGATCGTTGGCGGCCACGGCGCGGGCCATCGCCTGCACGGCGGCAACCGGTTCGGCGGGCGGCTTTGCCGGATCCACCGCGTCGCGCCCGCAGGCGGCCAACATGAGCAGCAGCACGGCTCCGCAAGCCCACGCCTGGCGCTGTGTACGCCGTTTCATGATCGACATGTTTGTTCGGACTCCCCAGACCGGCCTGCATCTTGACCGGTCATGCATGGCGGCAGCAAGACAGGCGCGAACGGCGCCGTCCTCGTCGTGAAAAACCATTGGATCACAAAGCGTGCCGGGCAGACGGGGTCCCGCACTGGCGGCGGCATGCGGGGGAGGCGGGTCATGGGGGGCGACCCGGCATGGGCTGGCAACCGGATCGCGGGCTGCGCGTACCGCCTCACCGTCGCCGTTCGACCATCAACTGGAGTGGGTTTCCGGTCGCCGGCCACCTGTGCGGTGGCACAGCAATCCCGCCCTTTCCCACGCTGATTGCAGCTGATTGCGTCGTGGATGCGTCGCGCGGTTACGCGTTGCACGCCGGGATGCATCTGCCGCTTCGACGTGTAGGGATGTGGCTGCAAGCACGAACAAAGTGACCCCGCCCCCACTTTGGCTGGGCTCTTTACGGCGGAATGGCGGCGTCGGCGTACCGCCGTCGTAACGGGAGTGTTCTCATGCGCCTTATCCCTGCCTGCCTCCTGGTCAGCCTGCTTGCCGGCCCCGCCCTGGCGGCTTCCCCCGAACTGGCAAAGCCCGCGATCGTGGGGGGCGAAGACGTCGCCGATGGAGAATACCCGTTCCTGGCCAGCCTGCAGGTCGCCGGAACAGACGACCCCCGCTATGGCCACATCTGCGGTGCCTCCCTGATCTCGGCCTCGTGGGCGCTGACCGCCGCCCATTGTGTGTGGGGCGCATCCGCCTCCCGCTTGTTCATCCGCACCGGGGAAACCGACCTGGAGGCCGGCACAGGAACCAATCATCCGGTGGCCGCCATCCACATCCATCCGGCATACGCAGGCCGTACGAACGACGTTGCGCTGCTGAAGCTGAAAAAGCCCGTTCAGGGCATCACGCCAGTGCGTCTGCCGCGTGGCGAGGGCACCGGCTACGAAGTCCCAGGGCGGCTGCTGACGGTTGCCGGCTGGGGTCGGCTGTCTTCGAGCGGGAGCTCGCCTTCGCGCATGCAGCACGTCGAGGTGCCCTTCATCGATACCCGCGCCTGCCAGGCGCTGTATGAAGGGCGCGCTACGGTCCATGGGGACAGGGAAATGTGCGCCAGCCGCGCGGGCAAGGACGCGTGCCAGGGCGACTCTGGCGGCCCGTTGTTCGTGAAGGCCGCCGACGGCAGCTGGTCCCAGTTGGGTGTGGTGAGCTGGGGTATCGGCTGTGCGCGCGGCGATTCCCCCGGCGTCTATGCACGGCTGGCCTCCGCTGACATCGATACCTTCATCCACTCGGTGTGGACGGGTGATTGACTGCTTCCCTTTTCGCTACAGGAGGATCCCCTCATGCTTCGTACCCCGCTCGTGGTAACGGCCCTGTGCCTCACTGCGCTTTTCTCAGAAGCGGCGGCGGCCGCGCCTCGCATCATCGGCGGCGAAGACGCGCCCACCGGCGTCTATCCCTTCATGGTCAGCATCCAGGTCCCCGCCGTCGGTGACACGCCACGCCAGCAGCACTGGTGTGGCGGCACCCTGATCTCGCCCTCGTGGGTGCTGACTGCAGCGCATTGCATGGGCGTAACGGTCGATCAGGCAGTCGTCCGTGTCGGCCAGACAAATCTGGGCCACGACGAAGGCGTGGTGCATCGCATCGCGGAAATTCATTCCCACCCGGACTACAGGGAGGGCGGCCCAGACGTTGCCCTGCTGCGCCTGGAGCAACCTGTCAGCGGAATCCAACCGGTCCAGCTGTTGGGCCTGGATGGCACTGCCTTCGAGCAGGACCAGCGCCCTGTCACCCTGATCGGATGGGGAGTCGTCAAACAGACGGGTGACGACTTCACGACCGTGGATCCGCTACAGCACGTGGAAACGCCGCTTGTCGCGATAGCCGAATGCAGGCGGCTGTGGGGCGAAGCGGCCAAGGTGGACGTGCAGGCAGACCTCTGCGCCGGAGGGCGCTACAGGGACACCTGCTATGGAGACTCCGGGGGCCCATTGCTGGTCCCTGCGCCGGGCGATGGCTGGTACCAATTGGCGGTCACCAGCCGGGGAAATCTTCGCTGTGGCGAGCCCGGGCGGCCCGGCATCTTCACGCGACTGGCGGGCGCGTCGACGAATGCATTCATTGCCCACACCTGGGATGGCCGTTGATCCGTTGATCGCGGGACGCACCGGGCGTCCCGCAGCGGTCAGCGACGCAGCGCCGTGTGGATTTCCTGCTGGATGCCGCGTGCAGCCGCCTGCGGATCCGCTGCCAGCCGGATCGGTCGCCCCACAACGATCGCATCGGCGCCGTCGCGGAAGGCCTCGGACACCCCGACGGTGCGCTTCTGGTCATCGCCTGCCGGGCCGCCGGGACGGATGCCAGGGCAGACGATGGAGAACCCGGCACCGGTCGCCGCGCGAATCGGCGCGGCTTCCTGGCCCGACGCAATGACGCCATCGATGCCCGCGGCCTGGGCGGCCAGCGCGCGTTCAACGACCACGTCCACCGGCTCGCGGTCGATGCCCATCTGCGCCAGGTCTTCCCGCCCCATCGAGGTCAGCACGGTGACCGCCAGCAGTCGCATGTCGCCCCCTGCAACCGCGGCACAGGCCTCCATCATCACCGGATGCCAGCCATGGATGGTGCAATAGCTCACCGGCCACTGCGAAAGCCGCTTGATCACCGCCGCAGCGGTGGCAGGAATATCGAAGAACTTCAGATCAACGAAGACCCGCTTGTCGCGGCGGGCCAATTCATCCAGCACCTGGAAGTACTCGCCCGACGCCAGCAGTTCCATGCCGATCTTGTAGAACCCCACGCTGTCGCCCAAGCGGTCAACCCACTCCAGCGCCTGCACGCGGTCTGGTACGTCCAGCGCGAAAATCAGGCGTTCGTCATCGCGTAAGGGCAGCGGGCCGCGGCTCATGGGGCGTAGTCCAATGCGGCGCGCTTGGCGTCATGGCGCGCCTGGCGTGGCTGGCTGTAATCGTTGTTGAACTGCGCCGGCTCCCAGCCGCCGTACGTGGGGTTGGGCAGCATCCACCAGCGCTCACCGAACCAGTCGTGGTACTGCTCGAGCAGCGCGGCACGGCCTTGCGGGGTGTTGGCGGTGACCTCAACGAAATCGCCGAGCTGGTCGCCGAACTGCATCAGCACGCGGTACTGCTGGCCTGCCAGGCGGCGACGGCAGTTCTTCTCGCTGCCGGCCTGCTCGCAGCCTGGCACCACGGTGCCCAGGCCCAGGAACACGCTGTCATCTGCCACCGGCAGGCCGACGGCACGCAGGTTGGCCAAGGTGGCGTCCTTCAGATGGACGGCGCGATTGGAGATGTAGACCAAGGTGACGCCTTTTTCTGTCGCGGCCTTGGCGAAGTCGACCACGCCCGGGACCGGCTTGGCCTTCTTTTCGGCCACCCACTGGTCCCACGTCATCTCATCGTATTCCTTGCCATCGCGAACCAGCCGCGCCTGGTACGGTGAGTTGTCCAGCACGGTCTCGTCCAGGTCCAGCACCACCGCCGGCTTGAGCCCCTTGGCCTCGTTACCGCGCTCTTCCGGCACCAGTGCGTCCCAGTGCGCCTCCTTCAACGCCGCATCCAACCGATCGGCGGCGGCCCGGTAGGTCTGTTCGGCAGCGGCCTTGTACTCTTCCGACCGCTGCACCCACAGCACCGCGTTCAGGTTGTCGTTGGCACTGCTGTCCATGCTCGGCGACGCAGGCGCCACCGCTACGGGTGCCGCATCAGCAGCCGGCGCGTCGACGCGCTTGCAGGCGGACAGGCCCAACGTCGCCAGGGCGAGCAAGGACAGGGAGAGAGGGGCGATACGACGAGGCATTGGCTTCACCATGTACAGAACCGGCCCATTTTAACGGCAAAGATGTCAAAGGCAGGGGCTATGCTTGGTGGCTGTCCGCCTGACCAGTACGGAGCCTTCCATGACCGACGTCCTCGACACCCCCGCCCGCCCGCTGTTGGATGCTGCACAGGCGCGCCTGCTGGGCAGCCTGGTGGAAAAGGAGGCGACCACGCCGGACACCTACCCCTTGACCGTCAATGCGGCGCAGTCGGCGGCCAACCAGAAGACCGCGCGCGACCCGCTGATGAACCTGGATGCGGGCAACGTGCAGCATGCGTTGCGGGCGCTGGAGACGATGGGCCTGGCCCGCCAGCACTTCTCTTCCCGCGCCGACCGCTACGAACACCGTCTCCAGACCGCCCTGGACCTGACCCGGCAGCAGACGGTGCTGTTGGCCCTGTTGCTGCTGCGTGGCCCACAGACCCTTGGCGAACTGGTGACCCGTGCCGAACGCCTGCACCGGTTCGGCGACAGCGACGAGGCACGCCATGCGATCGAGCGCCTGCAACAGCGCGAGCTGATCGTGGTGCTGCCGCGTGCCGCTGGCCAGCGCGAAGATCGTTACATGCACCTGCTGTGCGGCGACGTGGACGGTGCGGCATTGTCGGCGCGCTTCGCAGCCTCTGGTGCCGCATCGGCGGCCAGCCAGGATCCGGGGTTGGCAGAGCGCGTGGCGCAGCTGGAGGCGACCGTGGCCGACCTGCAGGCGCAGCTGGACGCACTGCGGTGATGCGATGCGGTGACGCGATGCGGTGACGCGATGCGGTGATGCACTACGGTGACGCGATGCGGTAGAGCCGACTTCAGTCGGCTGCGCCAGACACTCCGCCGAGCATGGCTCGGCGCTACCACGACACCGCTCGCGTCACGGGCATCGGCACCGCACGCATCACGGGCACGGCACCGCGCACGCCGCGGCATCGGCACGGCACCCGGCACCCGGCACCCAACACTCCGCCAACCATCAGCGTGCGCCCGGCGTGGCGAAGCAGGTCACCCACTCCTCGCTGCCGGGCAGCTGCAGCAGGCCGCGCTGCTGCATGCCCAGCCCGCGCAGGATCGCTGCCGAGGCCAGGTTGTCCGGGTCGGTGATGCCATACAGGTCCTGCAGGCCCAGCGCGCCGCGCGCATGGCTGAACACCGCGCGCGCCGCCTCGCCCGCGTAGCCTTGGCCCACGTACTCCTGCAGCAGTGCATAGCCGATGTCCGGCCCCGGCAAGCCATCGCGGCGCACCAGCCCGGCATTGCCCAGCCAAGCGCCATCGGCACTCCGCTCCACCGCGTACATGCCGAACCCATGCAGCGCGTAGCTGGCCAGCACGCGCGTGGCGATGTAGTCACGCGCCTGCTCCTCGGTGCGCACGTCGCGATCACCGATGAAACGCAGGAAGCCGGGATCGTTGAGCAGGGCCAGCGTGTTCGCTGCATCCAGCGCGGGGCTGATCAGCCGCAGGCGGAGGCGTTCGGTCTCGATCTGCACGGACATTCCACGAACGGGAGGATGGCCGATTGTGGCCACCACTGACTCAATCAAACAAGGCCTGGATGGCCGCCAGCCCGGCCGATGCACGCTCTTTCTTGCGTGCCGCGTCGGCGACCGGATCGGCCCCATCGCGCTGCAGTTCTTCGGCCGGCAGTTCGGCGAAGAAACGGCTCGGCTTCAGCCGTACATGCTCGCCGAACTTGCGCGTCAGCTTGCTGTGACTCATCCACAGCTGCACCTTGGCGCGGGTGATGCCCACGTACAGCAGACGCCGCTCTTCCTGCAGCGTGCCCTCGTCCAGGCTGACCTGGTGCGGCAGCACGCCGTCCTCGCAGCCAACGATGAAAACGTAGGGGAATTCCAGCCCCTTGGACGCGTGCAGGGTCATCATCCTGACCTGGTTGCCGCCGTCGTCCTTGTCGTTGCGCGACAGCAGCGCCAGCTGTCCGGCCAGGTCGGCGGCGGTCGCGCCGCGCGGGCCGCCCTCGAACCACTGCGCGAGTTCCTCGATGTTGTTGGCACGACGCTGGTAGGTGGCCTCTTCCTTCGCCTGCTGGCGCAGCTCGCTCAGCAGCCCGGACTCCTTGGCCACCTTGCGGATCATGTCGCCGGAGGAAATCTCACGGGTCTGCGCACGCAGATCGCGCAGGATGTCGGTGAACCGGGACAGGCTGTTGGCCGCGCGCGGTGCCAGCTGCTGCAGCGCGCCGAGCGCCTCGGCCGCCTGCGCCATCGGCATGTCCTTTTCAGAGGCCAGCTCGGCCAGCTTGGCCAACGTGCCCGCGCCGACATCGCGCTTGGGTGCCTGCACCGCGCGCATGAAGGCCGTATCGTCGTCCGGATTGACCAGCAGCCGCAGCCACGCCAGCGTGTCTTTGACTTCCTGACGTTCCAGGAACACCGTGCCGCCGGACAGGTGGTAAGGCACCCGCGCCAGCTGCATCGCCTTTTCCAGCGGGCGTGACTGGAAATTGCCGCGGAACAGGATGCAGAAATCGCTCCACGGCACCTGCCGCGCCTGCGCGATGTAGGCGATCTCCGCGGCGACTTTCTCGGCTTCGTGCTCGCTGTTGCGGCATTCCCACACGCGGATGCGCTCACCGTCGGCCTGGTCGCTCCACAGCTTCTTCAGGTGCTCGTGCGGGTTGTTGGCGATCAGCGCATTGGCCGCACGCAGCACCCGGTTGGAGCAGCGGTAGTTCTGCTCCAGCTTGATGATCTGCAGGGCGGGATAGTCGCGCCCCATCTGCTGCAGGTTCTCCGGATTGGCGCCCCGCCAAGCGTAGATGGACTGGTCATCGTCGCCCACGCAGGTGAAGTTGCCCTTCTCGCCAGCCAACTGCTTCAACAGCCGGTACTGCGCGTCGTTGGTGTCCTGGCACTCATCGACCAGCAGGTAGCCGATGCGCTCGCGCCAGGCCACCGCGATGTCCGGGTTCTCCTCCAGCACCTGCACCGGCAGCCGGATCAGATCGTCGAAGTCGACCGCGTTGAAGGCGGTCAGCCGCAACTGGTAGCGCTCGTACACGCTCGCTGCTTCTTTTTCGCGGTTGCTACGCGCCTCGCGCATCGCCTGTTCCGGCGACATCCCGGCATTCTTGGCTCGCGAGATCAGGTTCTTCACGTCGTCGATGTCATCCGGCTTTGCGCCGTACATCAGGTCTTTCACCTGCGCATTGCTGTCATCGGCATCGAAGATCGAGAAGCCGCGCTTCAACCCCACCGCCGCGTGCTCGATCTGCAGGAACTTCAACCCCAGTGCGTGGAAGGTGCAGATGGTGACGTCCTCCGCATCCTGGTCGCGCAGGCGCTTGCCCACGCGCTCGCGCATTTCCTTGGCGGACTTGTTGGTGAAGGTGATGGCCGCGATCCGGCGTGCGGGATAGCGTCCGCAGCCGATCAGGTGGGCGATCTTTTCCACGATCACACGCGTCTTGCCACTGCCGGCGCCGGCCAGCACCAGCAAGGGGCCTTCGATATGCAGCACCGCAGCGCTTTGGGGGGGATTGAGACCGTGCATGTGGTGCTGATTGTAGCGGCCAGAGCTTGGGCTGCGGTGGGCCCACGCTGGCGGACAGGGGCGGAGCGACCACCTGAACAGATAGAATCTGCCCATGGCCAAGCTCTATTTCTATTATTCGGCGATGAACGCCGGCAAGACCACCACGCTGCTGCAGAGCGCGCACAACTACCGTGAGCGCGGTATGCGGGTGGCCATCCTTACCCCGCGCCTGGATGACCGGGCCGGTAGTGGCGTGGTCGCCTCGCGCATCGGGCTGAAGGCCGACGGCATGGCCTTCGAGCGCGACAGCGACCTGCAGCAGGTGATCCAGGCCGATCTGGATGCACACGGAAAGCTGGGCTGCGTGCTGGTGGACGAGGCGCAGTTCCTCACCCGCGCCCAGGTCTGGCAGCTGAGCGAGGTGGTGGACCAGCTGCGCATTCCGGTCCTCTGCTACGGCCTGCGCACGGACTTCCGCGGCGAGCTGTTCGAGGGCAGCCAGTACCTGCTGGCCTGGGCCGATGAGATGCAGGAGATCAAGACCATCTGCCATAGCGGCAAGAAGGCGACGATGACCGTGCGCGTAGACGAGAACGGCCATGCCCTGCATGACGGCCCGCAGGTGGAGATCGGCGGCAATGACCGCTACGTGTCGGTCAGCCGCGCAGAGTTCAAGAAGATCACCCGCGGCGAAGGCAAGATCGATCTGCTGTGAGGCGGCGCCGGTAGCGCGGTAGCGCCGAGCCATGCTCGGCGGATTCCGTCCGACATCGTGAGATCACAGAGACACGCCGCGCTTCGCGCTCGCCGAGCATGGCTCGGCGCTACCGGTTCCCCGTTTACCGGGCTCAGTACAAGGTGCGTTCGGATGCACCGGCCGGTGGCGGGCTGTACTGGTACAGCCAGGTTTCGGTCAGCGTCTTGCCGCCGCTGCGCAGGAACAGCCGGATGTCGATCTGCGCGGTACTGTCATCACCCGGCACCAGGTCGAACATCGCACGATAGCCGTCGATCTCGCGCAGGGGGCGCGCAGAGACGATCTCGACCTTTCCGCGGCTGGTCTGCACCACCGCTTCCACCTCGCCTTTGTCGATCAGACTGGCCAGCTCGCCGCCGGCGAAATCCACGGCAAACCGCCATGAGAAATAGTCGCGCTTCTTGCCGATGATGCCGCCCAGCCCGGTGCGCGTGGCCACGGTGTGTGCCAGCGGCGGGCGTGCCGGCGGCTCGGCGCCCCAGTACAGGCGGTACCCGACCAGCAGCTCCTGCCCGGCCTGGGGCTTGGCCTTGGGGTTCCAGAAGGCAACGATGTTGTCGAAGGTTTCGTCCACGGTGGGGATCTCCACCAGCTGCACCGAGCCTTCGCCCCACTCGCCCTTGGGCTCCACCCACAGGCAGGGACGCTTCTCGTAGAACACGCCGTCATCCTGGTAATGGTCGAAATTGCGGTCTCGCTGCAGCAACCCGAAACCACGCGGGTTACGGTCTACGAACATGTTGAAACGCAGCTCGCGCGGGTTGACCAGCGGCCGCCAGATCCACTCGCCACTGCCGCTCCACATCGACAGCCCGTCGGTGTCATGGATTTCCGGACGCCAGTCCCACGCCATGCGGCGGTCGTTCTCGCCGACCTGGAACATGCTGGTGCACGGGCCGATGCCCAGCCGTTCAATGGCCTTGCGCGGGTACAGCGCGCTGTCGATATCCATCAACAGCACATCGCCGTTGGTGATCGCGAAACGGTAGGCACCGGCGACGCTGGGCGAATCCAGCAGTGCGTACACCACGATAGTGTCCGAATCGTCTGCCGGGCGCTCGAGGTAATACGCGATGAAGTCCGGGAATTCCTCCGGGCCACCAGTACCGGTATCGATCGCCAAGCCACGCGCGGACTGCCCGTACTGCCCTTCCTTGCCAACGGCCCGGAAATAGCTGGCGCCGAGGAACGCGGCGAAGTCACGGTCGGTGTCCTTGCGCGTGTTGAGGCGGAATCCGGCAAAGCCGAGGTCCGCCGGCAGCTGTCCGGCCTTGATCCCACTCTTGCCGTAATCGAACGCCGCGCCGTCGTAAGCCAGCTCCTGTGCCTTGCCATCGACCACGTCGAACATCCGCACCGGCGAGTGGAAGTACAGGCCCAGATGGAAGAACTTGGCCTGGAAGCGGCCCGGCTCGTTGCCCCACAGCGCATGGTCCTGGCGGTAGCGGATCGACTGGTACTGGTCCCAGTCCAGGGCTTCAACCGGTCCGGGCAACGTGCGCTTGTGTGTCTGGTAGGGGGCATTGGCCAGGGCACGCGCCTGACCCTTCAGGCTGGCGAAGTCGAACGGATGCGCCTCACCCAGCCGGCGCAGGCCGACCTGCCGGGTCCCTGCGGCGCCCACGTTCAGTGCTGGCAGACCGAAGGCGGCCAAGGCCAGGGAAGCATTGCGGAGGAAATCGCGTCGTTGCATTCGAGGCAGCCGGAGCTTGGAGGGATCGCGCATTATTCCAACAGATTCGTTAATTGGTAGCAGTCGGACGCGGTTGGTGTTCAGCTGGCCACGTCACGGCAGCCATCCGGGTATCCAATCGGCGTACGGCCTCGGACGGAATGCCGCGCTGGGCGATCAGCAGTTGTCGGGCCTCGCGCCATGCCCCCTTGGCCGCGCCAAGCTCTCCGGCCTCGTAAGCGGCCTGCCCCAGGTCCAGTAATCCCTGCGCCAGCAGGGCGACATGGTCGGGCTGGCGCCAGATACGTACCGCAGCGCGATAGTGCACGAGCGACTGCTGCACATCACCCGTGCTTCGATACAGCTCGCCGAGCGCGTGCTCGGCCAATCCGGTTTCGCGATGATCCGGTCCCAGCGCGCGCTGCAGTTTCACCTGTACCTCGCGCAGCTCCTGGCCGGCCCAGGCCGCGCGCCCCTGCCGCATCGCCAGCAGGGCGCGCGCGCGGCGAACCGACAGGGTCTCCGGATGATCAGGGCCGAAGGCCTGCACCGCGGCTTGCCAGGCGAGTTCCAGCGCAGCGGCGGCCTCCGCAGGCCGTCCGGCGCGCGCCAGGGCTTGCCCCAGCTGGCGACGCAGGACGATGGTCTCCGGAGCCCCGGGAGCCGCCGCTGCCATCAGCCGCAGGGCCTGCTGGTAAGCCACCAGGGCATGCGCTGCGTCACCTGCTTCTTCATCCAGCGCGGCGAGGTCCGCCAACGACTCGGCGACACCGCGCGAGTTGCCGTGGCCATCGCCGTGCTGGTACAGCGACAGCGCCCTGCCGAACGCCTGGCGCGCACCGTGAACATCGCCGAGCTGCGCCTGGCAACGGCCGAGCTGGCTTGTAAACGCGGCCGCTGCGGCAGGCAACAGGCCCTGCTGTTCGTCCGCCAGTGGCCGCATCGCTTGCAGATGGGCGACGCACTCACGGTCGCGGCCCAACATGCGCAGCGCGCGTGCACGCTGGGTCACGGCATCCAGCTGCAGCACCGGCGGCACCACGGCCTGTGCCTGCAACAGGGCACGTTGCTCGTCCAGTATCTGCAGGGCAGCCTGATAATCCCCCAGGCCGATGCGCAGGCGTCCGATCACGCCGTACAGCTCGGCCAGCGCCACCGGCTGGTCACGCAGTTCAAGCTGGGCGCGCTGTCGGCCCATCTGCAGCAACTGGCGAACGTCGAAGCGTCCGTGACCGCTGGCCGCCGCGCGGTCGAACAGGCCGACGCTGAAATCCTGCATGGCCTGCGCGCGCGCCATTTCAACCCGCGCCTGCTGCGCCTGCCAGAGCGCCACGGCGGACACGGTGAGCACCATCAGCAAGGCCGAACCGGCCCCGATCACGCCCCAGCGGTGGCGCTGCAGGTACTTCTGCAGGCGGTAGCGCCTTGTCGAGGCGCGCGCTCGCAGCGGCTTGCCATCAATGAAACGGCGCAGGTCCTCGGCCAGTGCATCGACCGACCCATAGCGGGCCTGCGGGTCCTTGGCCATCGCCTTGTCCAGCAGCAGATCGAGATCGCCGCGCACCTGCCGGGCCATGCGCAAGGCCGCCAATGACGGACGCGCTGCCCCTGCGTCGGCCAACTGCAGGCGTCGCGATGCCGGCATCGGCTGCACCTCCAGAATGGAGCGCTCCCACTCACTGTCGGTTTGGCGGCGCAGGCGATACGGCTTGTGCCCGGTGACCACCTCGTAGATGACCACGCCCAACGAATAGATGTCGGTGAGGGTGTTGACCGGCTCACCGCGCACCTGTTCCGGAGCGGCGTAATGCAGGGTAAAGGCGCGTGGCTCGCCGGGTCCTGGCCCTGCGCCCTCGTCGTCGCGGTCCAGCAGTTGGGCAATGCCGAAGTCCAGCAGCTTCACCGAGCCGTCGGCCGCGACCAGGATGTTGGAGGGTTTCAGGTCGCGGTGCACGACCAGGTTGGCGTGCGCGTGCGCCACCACCGAGCAGACCTGCAACATCAGCCGCAGCCGCTCCAGCAGCAGCGGCTGCATACGTGCGCAATAGTCCGTGACCGGTTCGCCCTGCACGTAGTCCAGCGCGATGTAAGGGCGCCCGTCCAGGTCGATGCCGGCGTTGTGCAGCTGGGCCAAGTTGGGATGCTGCAGGCGGGCGAGGATCTGCCGTTCGCGGGCGAAGCGTGCATGCAGCCCGGGATCGGCGAGGCCGCTGCGCAGCAGTTTCAAGGCCACCTTGCGCTCGTACATCCCATCACAGCGTTCAGCCAACCAGACCTCGCCCATGCCGCCTTCACCAAGCAGGTGCAGCAACCGGTACGGGCCTATCCGCGTGCCTGCGCGCGCGCAGGCCGGTGCGGCGAATACCGGTTGGGCCATGAACTGCTCGCTTTCCTGCTCACGCGACAGCAGCTGCTGCAGCTCCGCGGCCAGCCCCTCGTCGCGCTCGGCGATCTGCCCCAGGCGCTGTATCCGTGCAGGTGCCTCCATGTCCAGCAGCTGGTCCAGCCAGGACGAGAGTTCACGCCAGCGCTTGGCATCCATCGCGTCGTTGCCTGGGCTCAGTCTTCGCGCACGGCGGCCAACAGGAACAACCGCGCCTTCTGCCAGTCACGGCGGATGCTGCGCTCGGACCGCTGGCTCAGCTCCGCGATCTGCTGCTCGGTCAGGCCGGCGAAATAGCGCAGCTCCACGACCTTGGCCAGGTGCGCGTCCAGTGCACCGAGTTTCTCCAGGGCTACATCCAGCGCCAGCATGTCCTCATCCATGCGGATGCCGCTGCTGCTGTTCTCAGGCAGATCGACACGCTTGAGGTCACCGCCCCGCTTGCGCGCCATCCGGTTGCGCGCATAGTCGACCACCACGCTGCGCATGGCCGATGCGGCGTAAGCGAAGAAGTGGGCGCGGTCTTCGAAGCGGGCGCCACTGCGGCTGCCCAGCAGTTTCAGGTAAGACTCGTGCACCAGCGAGGTGGCATCCAGCGTGCGGCCCTGCTGCCCCGCCAGCTGCCGCCGGGCCATGCCGTGCAGCTCCTGATAGAGGACGGTCAGCACACGGTCCAGCGCGGCCCGGTCACCGCCCCGCGCAGCATCCAACCACACCGTGATGTCGGATCCATCGTCCATCGCTGCGCCTGCGCCCCCGGAGACTTGAGGCGACTATAGCCCTCGACGTGATCTGTGCCTGAATCCATTCACCTTTGGCAGTGACTGCACCAGACACTGGCGCGCTGGCCGATCATCGCGTGCTTGAGCGGCCGCCCGCAGGTCTTGCACAGCTGGCCATCGCGTCCGTAGACCGACAGTTCCTGTTCGAAATAGCCTGGCGCGCCGTCGGGACTGATGAAGTCGCGCAGCGTCGTGCCGCCGCGGGTGATCGCATGACCCAGGATGTCCTTCACCGCCGTCGCCAGGCGCTGGTAGCGCTCACGCGAGACCTTGCCCGCTTCGCGCAGGGGGCTGATGCCTGCACGGAACAGACTTTCCGCTGCATAGATGTTGCCCACGCCCACCACCACCGCCTGATCCATCAGGAAGGTCTTGATGGGCGCCTTGCGACCGCGGCTGCGCTGGTACAGATAGTCGCCGTCGAAGTCGTCTTCCAGCGGTTCCGGGCCGAGCCCCTGCAGCAGCGGGTGGACCACGCCGGGGGGTTGCCACAGCAGGCTGCCGAAGCGTCGCGGATCGTTGAAGCGCAGCAGGCGACCGTTGTCCAGGCTGATGTCCACGTGGTCGTGGGCGCGCAACGGGGTATCGCCGGGCAGCACCCGCAGGCTGCCGGACATGCCCAGGTGCATCAGCGCACTCCCGGCATCGGTATCGAGCAACAGGTACTTGGCACGCCGACGCACATCGCGGATGCGCTGGCCGGGCAGCAGGCTGGCCACCTCGTCGGGGATCGGCCAACGCAGTTCCCGGCGCCGCAGGATCACCCCATGGACGGCGCGCTCCAGCAGATGCGGAGCAAGCCCACGGCGTGTGGTTTCAACTTCGGGCAATTCAGGCATGCGCAGATTCTACGCCCGCCCGCAAAGCGGTAGCGCCGAGCCATGCTCGGCGGCGCTGTATTGCGGCGCCGGACGGTATCCGCCGAGCACGGCTCGGCGCTACCCCTTCTTTTTTTCATTACGCGGCCGGCAGCCACCGGAACCTGTCAGCGGGCCGGGCGGGGTGGGGTCTGCAGGACGCTGAGCCGCATGGATGCGGCGATGCAGCCTACAGGGACGTACTTGCGGCGCCGGACGGTATCCGCCGAGCACGGCTCGGCGCTACCCCTTCTTTTTTTCATTACGCGGCTGGCAGCCACCGGAACCTGTCAGCGGGCCGGGCGGGGTGGGGGCATGGTGGACTGTTGGAGCCCATGGATGGGCGGAAACAAGCCTACACGGACGTACTTGCGGCGGGTCCCCCATGCCCCCACCCCACCCGGCCACCCTCAGCTCAAGCAAGAAGCCAGCCGCGAGGGGTCTCACCGTTCGACCTCCCACTCACCGCGGCGGCGCAGCCAACTCCCGTGCATCCAGATACCCGTCCCGGTTCGCATCCTGCTTGTGGAAGCGCTGCACCAGCGTCTGCAGGTGCTGCTCACGCGTGATCGGCCGGCCCTTGCCGCCCGGCAACTCGCTTGCGGTGAGCACACCGTCGCCATCCCGATCCATGTGGTCGAAGGCATACATCATCCACTGCACGTATTCCTGCTCGCTGACGCGCCCATCGCCGTCGCCGTCCATGCGCTGCAGATAGCTGCCCGTGTCCGTTACCTGCGCCGTCGCCGTTGGCGAGCCACTGCACAACACCGCGCACAACGTCGCGATCGCCACGATTCCACTGCGCGCATGCGCCATGTCAGGTCCCAGGCCGGCCACCGGCCAGCAACAGCAAAGGTGGCAGACATGATGGCCCGCCCCGTTGCAAACTGCATCCCTGTGCCACCGTATCGACCGCCCTTGCTGCCGGGAAAACCGCGTTGTCCAGCCTGACCTCCACCGCTGTTGCATCCGCCCCCTCCGTCCAACCACCTGCCGATGCGCCGCCGCTGATCGAGCTGGACCGTGCCACCGTCGTGCGTGGCCAGGTGAAGGTGCTGCACGAGCTCACCCTGCGCATCGCGCAAGGCCAGCACACCGCACTGCTGGGCCCCAATGGCTGCGGGAAATCCACCTTCATCAAACTCATCACGCGCGAGCTGTATCCCTTGGCCCACGCCGACGGACACGTGCCGGTCCGCGTGCTCGGACAGAGCCGCTGGCAGGTTGATCGGCTGCGCGCGCAGCTGGGCATCGTCACCGGCGACCTCAGCAGCATCCTGTCCGAGATGACGGGCCTTACCGTGGAGCAGGCGGTACTGACCGGTTTTTTTGCCAGCTACACGCTGCCCGCTTTCCGCGAGATCAGCGCGGAAATGCGCGAGCGCGCTGCGCAGACCCTCACCATGACCGGTGCGCTGGCGCTGCGCGAGCGCGCCTTTGCAGAGCTTTCGGCGGGTGAAACCCGGCGCGTGCTGATTGCCCGTGCGCTGGTCAACCGACCACATGCGCTGCTGCTGGATGAACCGTCCACCGGCTTGGACCTGGTGGCCCGCCAGCACCTGGTGAACACCATGCAGTCGTTGGCGCGGCAGGGCATCACCCTGGTGCTGGTGACCCACCACGTGGAAGAAATCATCCCGGAGATCGAGCGCGTGGTGCTGCTGCGCGAAGGCAAGGTGCTGGCAGATGGCACCCGTGCCGAACTGCTGTGTGATGCACCGCTGTCGGCTGCCTTCGGTGGTCCGATCCGCGTCACGCTGCAGGACGGCCGCTTGAACGCCATCGCAGGCTGAGCCTTCTCCCACACCCACCGACCGTGCAGCATCTGGCCGGATGCGCGTAGCCCCTGCGCCGGCCGTTGCGGACTGCGATCATGGTGCTCCGCTTATGCCCGAGCCCTGCGATGTCCTTCCCCCTGCGCCGTCCCGCGTCCCTGCTTTGTCTGTCGGTTGCTCTCGCCCTGAGCAGCTGTGCCAGCCCGCCTACCCGCCCAGCGACGGCGGTGGAGGCCACGGTCACCACCCGCGCCGTCGGCTACCTGGCCGATCATGCCGTCCCTGCCAGCCTTGAACTGGTGCCCGCACCGCCCGTCGCGGGATCGGCCGGCTTCGCCTTGGACGAGCAGGTCAGCCGTGAGGCGCGTGCACTGCGCGGCACGGCGCGTTTCACCCAGGCCACGCGCGATGCGGAACTCGCTTTCCCGGTGGGTGCCAGTCAGTTTTCCTGCGCCATCGATCTGGACGTCGACGCACAGCGCACACCGGCGCTGTACCGCCTGCTGGAGCGCAGCCGCATCGACGCCAGTGCGGCCACGCGCGCGGCGAAGAAGCACCATCAGCGGCCGCGGCCCTTCATGGTCAACAACGAACCCACCTGCACGCCGGACGACGAGGAGGGCCTGCGCAAGAACGGTTCATATCCCTCCGGCCACACCTCGATCGGTTGGGCCTGGGCATTGATCCTTGCGGAAATCGCGCCGGATCGGGCCGATGCCATCATCGCCCGGGGCCGCAACTACGGCGAAAGCCGCCTGGTGTGCAACGTGCACTGGCAGAGCGACATCCTGGAGGGACGCTTCATGGGCGCAGCGGCGGTGGCCAGGCTGCACGACAACGCGGCCTTCCAGTCGGATCTGCTGAAAGCGCGCAAGGAAATCGCCGCAGCCCGCAAGGCGGGACAGCACGCCAGCCGTGACTGCGCAGCGGAAGAAGCCGTGTTGAAGGTGCGACCGGCCAGCGCGCTCTGACGGCGATGACGTGACAGGGGCTCGGGTTCCGCCCGCCATGCGGACGGAACCCGAGCCTTGTCTGCTTATCAGAACTTCGCGGTGAACTCGACGCCGAACGTACGCGGCTCGTTGATGAAACCGGTCAGGTTGTTGAAGTCGATCGCACCGACCACGCGGACCTGATCGGTCAGGTTGCGGCCGAACACGGCCACGTCGTACTGACCGTAATCCCAGTTGTAACCCAGGCGCAGCCCCCCTTCCAGCGAGCTGCGGCTACGGAACTCCGGCGACTCGTACAGGAAGAAGTTGACGGGGCCCTTGTACGCCCAGTCGGTGTACACGTAGAACTCGCTGGCATCGTTGACCGGGAAGCCGGCACGCAGGGTCAGGTTGTGGATCCACTTCGGCGCCTGCGGCAGCGAATTGCCGTTGACCAGCGCGTAGGTGCCGCCGTTGATGACCGTGGTCGGATCGGTGATGGTGCAGCCGCCGCCGCAGATCGCCACCGCCAGGTCGGGGTCCTTGATCTCGGTGTCGTTGTAGCTGCTGCCCAGGGTCAGCAGCACGTTGTCGGTCAGGTATGCCTCGAAGTCGAGCTCGAAGCCCTGGCCGATGGTCTTGTCCGCATTGAGCAGGGTGGCGGTGTTGTTGCTGCCGCCCACGGCGATCAACTGCTGGCCGTCCACGTTGTAACGGAACACGCTGAAGCCCAGGCGCGCACGACGATCGAACAGGTCGGCCTTGATGCCGGCCTCATAGGAGATGACCTTCTCCGAATCGGCCTGGGTGACGCCACCGAAGGCAAGCCGGCCCTGGATCGACGGCGCGCGGAAGCCCTTCGCAACGCGGGCGTAGGCGTTGATGTTGTCGGTGAGCTGATACACGCCGCTCAGGTCCCAGCTGACATCGTCGACATCGCTGTTGGCAACGTAGGGGCCACTGACGGGTGTGCCGCCCGGTACGGCCTGCAGCACGCTGGCGGTGAAGTCCTTCTTGTCCTGGGTGTAGCGCACGCCGGCACGCAGCTTGAAGCGATCGGTGACGTCGAAGTCGCCGGACGCGAAGGCGGCCCACGCCTTGTTGCGCTGCTGCTGCACGGCATGGCCGGTCTGCGGATTGCCCAGGGTCAACGAGTCGTAGTTGAAGCTGTCGATGGTCACGTCTTCATCGAAGTAGAACACGCCCGCCTGCCAGTCGAAGCGACCCCATTCGTTGGATTCGACGCGGAATTCCTGCGTCCACTGGCGGTGACTCGGCAGGCCGTCAGCCGACTCGGACGGGAACGGAATGAAGCCCGGACCCGAGTTGCCGGCGCCAAGGAACGCCGCGCCGTAGCCGCCGTCGATGTCACCGTGGTTGAGCGATTCAGCGGTTTCATACCCGGTGATCGAGTGCAGGGTCACCCGGCCGAGGTCCCACTTCAGGCGCGCGCTGCCACCCCAGGTTTCCAGATCGGAGAAGTTCTGCCCGTCGGTGGACACTTCATCGCGGTCGAAATTTTCCACCAGCTGGTTGCTGCCCGGCTGGATGATGTTGGCGCGGAACAGGCGGGCGGTGCCGTTGAGTTTGCGCTTGTGCAGGTTGAACAAGCCTTCGAACGCGTCACCTTCGTACAGGAACTGCACGCGGGCGGCGGCCTCGTCGTAGCCTTCGAAGCCCTGCGCCGGCGCGTTGTCGCGCGTATTGGTGACCCAATCGTCGCGGCGCTGGTACAGCGCGGACACGCGCGCGGACCAGCGGTCAGTCAACGGACCACCGTAGGCCCCCTGCGTGTTCCAGGTGTTGTAGCTGCCATAGGCCACCTTGACGTAGCCATCGGCATCCTGCGAAGGACGCGCCGAATCGAACTTGACCACGCCGGCCGGCGTATTGCGGCCGAACAGCGTGCCCTGCGGACCGCGCAGTACTTCCACGCCGGCCAGGTCGAACAGCGGGAAGCCCTTCAGCAGCGGGCTTTCCTGCACCACGTCGTCGTACACCAGCGAAACCGGCTGCGAGGCATTGAGATCGAAATCGGTGTTGCCCAGGCCACGGATGTAGAAGCGCGGGAAGGCACGGCCGTAGGACGATTCGATGTTCAGGCTGGGTACGCGTCCGGCGAGGAAGCGGATGTCATCGCCCGCCGAACCGAGTACATCGAGCTTTTCACCCTGGATGGCGGTGATCGCCACCGGTACGTCTTTCGCGTTTTCCACGCGGCGCTGGGCGGTCACCGTCAGCGCGTCGAGGGCAACGGGATCCTTGCTGGCGGGGGCTTGCTGGGCAACCGCAGACAGCGGCAGCAGGGCGGAAAGCGCGAGAACGAGCGGACGCACGACCGGTCGGCGGTCGTGGACGGAACGGTTCGGGGACATGGCGGTAGGCTGTGTTGGGAGGGGTGGTGGAACGGCGCTACCAGATAATTGTTGCAATACAACACGCCGGCCGCAAATGCCGGTCGTTCATGGCCGCTGCCGGGCAACGCCGTGGACCGCTAGACTCGCGTTTTCCTCCCCTTTGGACGCGCAGCGATGAACCAGTGGTACTTCCATGTTCCCGGCCAGGCCGACCGCGTGGGCCCCTTCGATGACCAGGCCGCGCGCCGTTACGCGGACGCTGCGCCGCATGCCCTGGCCTGGTGCCAGGGTATGAGTGGCTGGATGGCGATCCGCGATGTGCCGGAACTGCGCTCGGACGTTCCGGGGATGACCAGTGCGCCCCCCCCGGTACCGGGCGGCGCAGCGCGCGGCCAGCGCGCCGATGACATCGACTTCCGCATCGTCGGCCATGAAATGCAGTTCGTTGAGATCGAGCTGGACCCCGGCGAAAGCGCGATCGCCGAGGCCGGCGCACTGATGTTCAAGGATTCGGCGGTGCAGATGGACACCGTGTTCGGCGACGGCTCGCACAGTGGCCAGGGCGGCGGATTCATGGGCAAAGTCATGTCCGCCGGCAAGCGCGTGCTCACCGGCGAGAGCCTGTTCGCCACGCTGTATACCCACACCGGCCACGGCAAGGCCAAAGTTGCTTTCGCGGCGCCTTACCCCGGCACCGTGCTGCCGATGAAGCTGGACGAGCACGGCGGGCGGCTGATCTGCCAGAAAGACAGCTTCCTGGCCGGCGCGCGCGGCGTGCAGATCGGCGTGCAGTTCCAGCGCAAGATCATGACCGGCCTGTTCGGCGGCGAGGGCTTCATCATGCAGAAGCTGGAGGGCGACGGCTGGGTGTTCATCCATGCCGGTGGCTGCGTGGTCGAGCGCGATCTGGCGGCCGGTGAACGCCTGGACGTGGATACCGGCTGCGTGGTCGCCTACCACGCCAGCGTGGACATGGACGTGCGCCGCGTGGCCGGCATCAAGAGCATGGTGTTCGGCGGCGAGGGCGTGTTCCTGGCCACCCTGACCGGCCCGGGCAAGGTGTGGCTGCAGTCGCTGCCGTTCTCGCGTCTGGCTGGCCGGATGTGGATGGCGGCCCCGCAGGGCGGCGGCCAGAACCGCGGCGAAGGCTCGGTGCTGGGCGGGCTGGGCCGGATGCTGGACGGCGACAATCGCTTCTGAAGTGAATGACGCGCGCTTCCGGTAGTGACGGCCGCTGGCCGTCAATCGTGTGCAGGACTGTGACGGCCAGCGGCCGTCACTACCGGCTGAATGCGAGCAGCGGCTGCTCCCGCAGTGGCTCTCCCCTTCGCTATGCTGGCGCCCTTTCCTGTTGCGTTGCCCAGCCGATGACCCTGTCCCGCACCCGTGTGATGTTGTCTGTTGCCCTGCTCGGCCTGCTGGCCGGCTGCGGCGGTGAAAACGCGCGCCCTGCCCCGCCGGCCACGCCCACCGTGGTGCCGTCCGCCAAACCGGTGAAGATCGGCATCGCGTTGGGCGGTGGAGCAGCCAAGGGCTTCGCCCATATCGGGGTGATCAAGATGCTGGAAGCCAATGGCTTCGAGCCGGTCGTGGTATCAGGCACCAGCGCAGGCAGCGTGGTCGGTGCACTGTATGCCAGCGGCATGGATGCGTTCGAGATGCAGACCAAGGCCGTGGCGCTGGATGAAGCCAGCATCCGCGATGTGCGGCTGTTCTCCGGCGGGCTGGTGCAGGGCCAGAAGCTGCAGGATTACGTCAACCAGCAGGTCGGCAACAAGCCGGCGGAACGGCTGAAGAAGCCCTTCGCCGCCGTCGCCACCAATCTGGAAACCGGTGAGCGCGCGGTGTTCGTGCGCGGCAACGTCGGCCAGGCCGTGCGCGCGTCCAGCAGCATTCCGGGCGTGTTCGAACCGGTGAAGATCGGCCAGAACAATTTCGTCGATGGCGGCGTGGTCAGCCCGGTGCCGGTGGATGCGGCGCGCCAACTCGGCGCCGAGTTCGTCGTCGCCGTGGACATCTCCAGCAAAGCCAGCGGCCGCACGCCGACCGGCATGCTCGGCATCGTCAACCAGTCCATCGCGATCATGGGCCAACGTTTGGGCGAGCAGGAACTGGCACGTGCGGACATCATCATCCGCCCGCGCGTGCTGGATATCGGCGCGTCTGATTTCAGCCAGCGCGGCAAGGCGATCCTGGAAGGCGAGAAAGCGGCCATGGCGGCGATGCCGCAGATCCGCGCGAAGATCGAACAGATTCAGCGCGCCCGTGCGGCCGCCCTGCTGCCGCCGCCGAAGCCGAAGTGCGATGAGCCCTCGCGCGTGGGCAAGTTGATGGGCCGCAAGGCAGATTGCTGACGCGGTAGCGTGCGGCCATCATCCGTAGCGCCGAGCCATGCTCGGCGACTGTTGCCTCTGCCGCTGCGCTCGCCGAGCGTGGCTCGGCGCTACCGGGCACCGTCGGCCTTTGGTAGCGCCGAGCCGTGCTCGGCGGCTGTTGCCTTTGCCGCTGCGCTCGCCGAGCATGGCTCGGCGCTACCGGGCACCGTCGGCCTTTGGTAGCGCCGAGCCACGCTCGGCGGCTGTTGCCCCTGCCGTTCGCCGGGTCAGCGCGGCTTGACGTGGCCTGCCGCGCGGCGCCGTTCCATGCGCTGGGTTTCCTTTGACTGCGCGTGGCGCTGCGCGCTGAGCTGCAACTGCTCCATCGCATCGTCCGGCAACCACAGCTGCTGGCTACCGCGCGTCAGCGCCAGATACGCCGCGCGCACCGGACTGTGCTGCTGGCGTGTGTCATAGCCGGTGACGAAGCAGCAGGCGGACATGGACACCCTGTCGAACTGCAGGTTCTTCGCATGCTGGGCCAGGCACAACACGACCGTCGCCTCCTGTTCTGGAACCAGCGTGGCCAGCAGGCGCTCCAGCGCCGCACTGTCGAACCCACTTGAGAACAACACCGGTATGTCCGCCAGCCCGCGCTCTTCGCAGGCCTCGACGAAGCGTTCCCAACGGTGGGACGATTCGCCACGGCCGACGCTGCGCCACGCCTCGATGGGCGCCTGCGCCTCTTTGTGCAGCACACGTGCCGATGCCGGATGGACATGCACGCGGGCGCCCTGCTCCATCAACTGGTGCGCCTCCTGCAGCAGCCGCCACAGGCTGCCGTAGATGCGCGCCCCGTGTACGGGCACCTGTGACCACGCCGCATAGCGACGCACCCCCGTAGCGCGGTCGCTCGCCCCCATGAAGCGTTCACTGGTGCCGCCCAGATCATCCAGCGCCAGCGACTGATTCACCAGTCCATCGACCTGGCTGCCCTGGCGTACCGATTGACTCATTTCCAGCATCTTCGATGACGACCAGCGCGAGGCGCGCCCGACCAGCCGCTGATGCGGATCGCCCAGGCTGACCACGCCCGGCGCATGGCGCGCCAGCACGTCCTTCCAGGCCGGGCTGAGCTCATGCGCTTCGTCCACCAGCAGCATCCCCAGTTCCACCGGCGGCGCCACGCCCTGCAGCCACAGCCACTTGCCCAGGTGGCCGGTGTTGATGCTCAGGCAACCGCCCTTCTGCACGGCAGGGTCGAACATGCAGCGCCACACGTGTTCGGCGGCCGCCACATAAGGCGCGGCATCAAGCATCGCCCACGGCAGTGAGCGATCGAAATGCACGGCCTGCACCTGCGCTGCGGAGGACGCGCACCAGCGGTTGATGCCGTCCAGCGCGGTCATCAGCACCTGCTCGGGCACGCGCTGGCCTATACCCTGCACACCGATGCGACGGGCGATTTCCCACAACGGCACCGTGCTCAACCGATAGGTGGGCACGAAGCCCTTGCTGCGTCCGCTGCGCGCGGCCTGCTGCACCATCAGGTTGGCCAGTTCGATCTGGGTCAGCAGGCGCGTGGCGGCCTCGCTGGGCATGCGTGGGCGGAAGGCCTCCACCTGCCCCCGCGAAGGCGCGATGTAGGTGTAACGGCCGGGCCGCGCATCCATCAGCGCCAGTACCAGATGACTCTTGCCAGTGCCTGCGTAGGCCTCCAGATCGATCAGCTCGTCCGGATTGGCGGCGATGGCACGCAGCACACGGGCCTGTTCCGAGGTGTACAGGCCGTTGCGCTCGATGGCCGGTACCGCTGCTTGGCGATCCTCTTCATCGGCTTCCGGATCGGCCTGCTCGTCCTCATCGTCCGCCGCCGCCGTAGCCGGGTAGCGGATGGTGTGCTCGGCCAGCGTGGTCAGGCACGCCGCCTGGAAATCGGCGCCAGGATAGGCGGCAGGCGACTGCACGATGAAGGCATCGACGACCTCGTCCGGTGCCAGCAGCACGCCGTGCGCGGCCAGATCCTGCAGCCATGCATCGAGATCGGGCTGTCCCGCACCGCCCTTGCCGGCCAGCTGCGCGGCCACCGCACTGCCCTCGCCTGCGGCGAACAGCGCACAGGCGTCGTGCAACAGGCGTTCAAGCTGGCCGACCGACTGCGGCTGGGTGCGGCACAGCGACGCGGCCAGCAGGCCGGCCTGTTCCAACGGCGTCGCCGGCGGTGTGCCACGTGCCAGGTGCTGGGCCAGTGAGCGCCGTCGCAGCGGCAGGAAACGGGTGGTGAACGAAAGGTGCGCGGTATCGGGCATATCAAGGTTCGAAAGAGGTGCTGCAGCCAACGCCCCTGTTCGACGCTACCGCTGGCGACGATGCTCGGCTACCGCAGCCCCGCCGTCAAACGGGCTCATTCAAGTTGGGATTCAGGGCGGCGTGCGGGGAAGTCATCCAGTCGCGTCGTAGATGTACCCGTATGGGGCGGGACGATGACGAAAAGGCAGCCAAGCCGTTGGCCTTATCGACCATCCGTGCATGAGCCACCGAGCGGTGCCGGACTTCGCAGTTTTCCTCATGGACGCAGGCACTTGGCGTTGCGCACGATGACCACGCTGGAGCCACGGGGCTGCAGCCGGGATTGCCATCCTGTTCGCGTTTTCCGACTGTTGACTCTGTTCTGCCCCGGGGCACGGCGGAGAATGCACTGCATCGCCTATCGGTTTCATGGCAGGCGATGCGGGGGATCCCTGATCCGCCGGTTAATGGTCGTAAACGCCCGGTATGGCAACCCGCATCGCCCGCCACCTGTTGCCCCTTCGGCGCAGGTGGCCTCACTGCGAGGTTCTGCCGTTGACTCCCGACCACCCCCTCAGCTCCGCGCATCTTGCCTCCCTGCTGGGCGAGCAGATTCACGACGTGCCGCAGAAGTTCATCGAAACGCTGGAACGCCGTCTGCAGCAGTACGCCACCGAGCATCCCGCCAGTACGCGACTGACCCATCTGACACTGGTGCCGTCCCTACCCGCACCGGATGCAGACCCCGCTGCGGAACTGGAGCGCGTGGGTAAAGTCGCCGTACCGATCCGGGTGATGCAGGCCTTGGATGCGGCACTGGAAATCCTGCACGCCGAGCACATCGCACGCTGCGACGGCGATACCACGTCGCTGCTCGGGGAGCATCTGGTGGATGGGCTGCTGGTCGCCGGGCGCGAATTGATCAAGGCCTCCGCCGGGCGGCAATTGGACGCGCGATGAGCGTGGGTGGCGCGGCGAGCATCGCGACGCGTTGGGGAGTAATGCCCACCACCCGGCCTGCGTCAGCTGTGCATCAGCGGCACTGCACGCGCCGGCACATCCTGCTCGCGCTGCAACTGCTGGGCCTGCTCACGTTCTTGATGCCGATCCAGAGCTGCAAGCTGCAGGAACGACTGCTCCGTTGACGTCGAGGTCGCCTGCTCGGTAGGCATGTGCGCGCGCTGGTGCGCGGGGTCGCCCGGGGCGCCCTGCACCACGAAGACCCGCTCACCCGCCGCCGTTTCCGTGCCGCGCACGCTCAGCAGCACATGGTCCACGCGCTCCAGGCCGTTGCTGGCGGCCAGCGTGGTCAAGCTGGCCGCCATGCACGCGCTGTGATGGTCCGGCGTTCGGCCCAGGCGTGCATCCAGCGCGTGCACGCCCTCGATGCATTGCTGGTACAGCGCATGACGTGGGTGTTCGGGTTCGGCGGGATCGGCGGCCCCCGTGATGCGCGCCTGCATCGTCGCGTTCGATGGCTCTTGCGCTGGGCTTGCATCGGTGATCAGCCACGGGCTGGCCTGGATCGGGCGACTGCGATTGGGGTCGTCCGGATGGAACTGCGTGCGCAGCTGTTCACGTTCCTGGCGCAGTGCGCGGCTGTCGTTAAGTGCCTCGATCAGCGCCGGGTCGGTCACCGGCAGCTTGATCGCGATCCGCGATTCGATCGGCGCCGGTCCGCTCCATGTGCCGGACTCGGCGTGGAAACTGTAAGTCTTGCCGTCGCGGTCGATCTTGTCCGGTTCGGAATTGGGCGTTGGAAACAGGCCTGCGTTGGTCCGGGCCAGGCCCATCGCCGCCACGTATGCGGTGGCATCGAGTTTTTCATCGTTGTAGCGGTGGGCGAGGTTCTCGGTGGTGCTTGCGCCACGGGTGAGTCCCAGCAACTGGTTGTCCAGCATCATCGACCAGACCTTCTCCGCCTCGGGTTCGCCTCCCTGGCGGCGGGCGGCTTCGAGCAGCTGACGTGGAGTCCAAGCATCGGGATTGATTCCGCGAGGACGAAAGGTTTGGTCATGCGCCAGCTGAACATCCTGGACGGGAAGATTCAGTGCCAGATCAGGACGGCCTGACTCAAAATGCATTTCCCGCAGCGCAATGTCGTGTTTGATCAGATCCGCCCCAACGCGCTGCCAGTCTCTCTCGCCATACTTCAAGCCATCCCTACTCGCTTGACCGAGTGCAAACTGGTTCGCAGTTGCTCCTGGACCGTTGTCATTTCTGACCACGCCCAAGGCAAGCGTTGCGTAGCCGTCGTTCCCTTCCTTCTGGGCAAGGAAGTTGAAGTAGAGCTCCCGGTTCTGCACCTGGGCGTATGATCGCAGGACGTCCAGGTCTGATCGCGTAAGACCGGTCATTGGTCTGCTTTCCTGCTCTGTTCAACCGTGAATTTTGTGAGCATATCTCGAGCGCGCTGTTCGATCTCACCCCAATGTTCGAGTCCTTCACGCGGATAACTGATGCGAATCAGGGTGTCGCGCGAAGCGATCATGAAGGTGTGTTTACATTCGGCGTATCCGATCTCACTGCTCTTGACCAGCTTGCCGTCCCGATATTCGACGCCTGATGTAATCACTTCGCGTGGCGTGCATTTGACCACGGTGGTGACTTCGCCATTTTGATCCTTGGAAAGAAACCAGTCGGAGTGCCACTCGGCCTGCATGACCGGCGCATCTTCACGCAATCCCTTCTTCCGGTAGTGGGCCCGCACGACGTTCATGTCCAGGTAGTAAGGGCTCAAGCCGTATACGGTGGGGCCACCGAGGCGGCCTTCCAACGTTTCTTCAGGATCGTCTTTCTTGTATTCCATCGGGACGTAGTTCCTACGCATTGCCTCATGCACATCGATCCTATCGATGAAGTCGTAGTCGACCGTAACGGTGCGCGCAGAGACATCCGCTGTCAGCCCCATCCGCTCCCCCGGCTTGAACGGTTGCAGCGATGGGTACTCCAATGCCAACGCGTAGCTGCCATCGTGCTCGGCGCCGATCTGGTTGTAGAAATAGTTCTGCGGGATCTCCAGCAGATAGGGCCCCAGGCAGGCCTGCTTCAACGGCGGCGGCTCCTTGAATGGATCCTGCGGCCCGACGCTGCGGATACGCGTGCAGCCTTGCTCGTTGGTCTGCGTCGTGGCCACCGCGTCCTGCCGCGCGCACGCCAACAGCGGCAGCATCAGGCACAGGACGCATCCAAGTTTGATCATCAGTTTCACGGTAGCGCGGAACTCCCGTCCTGGAGTGGGTGAATGCACGATGCACTTCTGCAACTATGAACGAAGCCTGCAACACAGGGCAAAGCCGAGCACGCCACGCTTATTCCAGCTGCGCCAGCGGCAGCGCGCGGAAGGGCTTGACCGTGCGCAGCACGAAGCTGGAGTTGACGTCCGCCACGCCGGAGGCGTTGAGCAGCTTGTCCAGCAGGAAGTTGGAGAAATGCTCCAGGTCGCGCACATAGATCTGCAGCAGGTAATCCATGTCACCGGTCAGCGCATGGCAGGCCACGACCTCATCCCATTCCACCACACTGTCGGCGAAGCGGGCGATGGCGGCCTGGTCGTGCTTTTCCAGCTGCACGCGAACGAAGGCCTGCAGACCCAGACCGATCAGCTTGGGTGCCAGCCGCGCGCCATACCCGGCGATGATCCCTTCGCCTTCCAGCCGCTGCAGACGACGCAGGCAGGCCGAGGGGGACAGGTTCACCCGCCCGGCCAGCTCGGCATTGGGGGCGCGGCCGTCGCGCTGGATCTCCGCCAGCAGCCGTAGATCCGTGCGGTCGAACTGGACTTCAGCTGCCATTGCTGCCTCGCAACATGGGATGTGCGCAATGATATTGCGCTATGACGGCTTGAGCGCGCAACTTTGCAACCCTGTTGCGCGTCCCCTGCCCTAGCATCGACACATACCCGTCAGGAGTGGAACCCATGGACCAGAGCATCCCCCGCCGCGTCGAGCACCAGCAGACCGACAAGGGCTATGTGCCGGTCTATACCACGGCCATCGTGGACCAGCCCTGGGACAGCTACAGTGCCGATGACCATGCGACCTGGGCGACGCTGTTCGAGCGCCAGCGCGCGCTGCTGGTCGGCCGTGCCTGCCAGGAGTTCCTTGATGCGCAGGATGCGATGGGCATGAGCGCCGACCGTATTCCGCGCTTCGAACAGCTCAACGAAGCCTTGGCGGCGGCTACCGGCTGGACGCTGGTTGGTGTCGAAGGCCTGCTGCCGGAACTGGACTTCTTCGATCATCTGGCCAACCGCCGCTTCCCGGTGACGTGGTGGATCCGCCGCCCGGACCAGATTGATTACATCGCAGAGCCGGACATGTTCCATGACCTGTTCGGGCACGTGCCGCTGCTGATGAACCCGGTATTCGCCGACTACATGGAGGCTTACGGCCGTGGCGGCGTCAAGGCGCATGCACTGGGCCCGGACGCGCTGCAGAACCTGACCCGGTTGTACTGGTACACGGTGGAATTCGGTCTGATCAACACACCCGAGGGACTGCGCATCTACGGCGCCGGCATCGTGTCGTCGAAGGGCGAGTCGCTGTACTCCCTTGAATCGGCCGCTCCCAACCGCATCGGCTTCGACCTGGAACGCATCATGCGCACGCAGTACCGCATCGACACATTCCAGAAGACGTACTTCGTGATCGACAGCTTCGAGCAGCTGATGCAGGCCACGGCCCCGGACTTCACCCCGATCTATGCGGGATTGGCCCAGCAGCCGCAGCTGCCGGCCGGTGATGTGCAGGCTGACGACCGTGTGTTCCAGAAAGGCACGGGCGAAGGCTGGGCGACGGGCGGCGACGTCTGACGCTGTGGGTGTGCGGTGGGTGTGATTGGTGGTGCCGATTGGTAATGACGACGGGTTACGCCGATCGGTTACGTCGACTGGTTACGTCGACTGGTTATGCCTACCGGTCATGCCGATTGGTAGAGCCGACTTTAGTCGGCTGCGTCGCCTTGGACGAACAGCAGCCGACTGAAGTCGGCTCTACCGGTTGGCTGCTTCGCCCGGAATGCAGAGCAGCCGACTGAAGTCGGCTCTACCGGTCGGCTCTACCGGTCGGCTCTACCGGTCGGCTCTATCCGGTCGGCTCTATCCGGTCGGCTCTACCCGGTTGGCTCTACCCGTCAGCGCGGGTATGCGAGCAGCACCACCAGGTCATTCTCGCCGCGCTGCTGCAGCGCATGGTGACTGCCGGTGCGGGTCAGCAAGGCGTGCCCTGCACGCAAGTCGTACTGCTTGCCATCCAGCACGTAGGATCCTTCGCCGCTGACGATGTAATAGATCTCGTCCTTGTGCTGCGGATGCAGGCCGATCCCTGCCCCTTTGTGCAGCACGCGTTTGCGCAGCACGAACGGCAGGCCCTGGGCGTCGGCGAAGAACGGATAGGCCGTGGTCGGGCCCGCGCCGCCGTGCGGACCGGGCTGGGGGCGCGCGATGTCGTCCTCATGCACGATCTGCGACGGTCGCTGGGGGTCGGCCCCCTGCCCTGCAGCGCCGTCGACATCGCAGTCGATGTCGCGCACAAGCGCGGGCTTCAGTTCCGGCTGCAATGCCACCCAGTCGCGCAGCACCAGGCACGCCACGGCCGTCGCGCCAGCGCTGCTGAAGTGGGTGCCATCGGCCTTCTGTTGTTCCGGCACGAACAGGAAGTACGGCTTGGCGCCCTGCTCGCCCAGCGCGCGGATCCAGCGCGTGGAACTGCCGTTGAGGTCGATCAGCGCGATGTCCTCGCGCGCGGCCAACTGCTTCATCGCCGCGGTGTATACCCCATGCGTGTCCAGCAGCGAACCGAAGTCGTACAGCAGTCGCGCCACCGGCGTGATCAAGATCGGCGTAGCGCCCTGCTCGCGTGCCAACTGCACGTAGCGCATCAGGAAGGTGGCGTAGTCGCCGGCAGGATCGGTGTAGCGCGTGGGGTCTTCGAACTTCGCATCGTTGTGGCCGAACTGGATCAGCAGCACATCGCCTTTGCGGAGTTCACCGGCAATGGCATCCAGCCGCCCTTCGGCGATGAAACTGCGGGTGCTGCGCCCGCCCTTTGCATGATTGCGCACCTCGATGCGCGCCGGATCCAGATAGCTCTGCAGCATCTGCCCCCAGCCCGCCTGCGGCGCCCGCTCCGGCCCATACGGGGCTGCAGTCGAATCCCCGGCAATGAACACCCGCACCGGCGCCGCGTGGACACCGGGAGCGACGATGGACAGAAGCAGGAATAGCATCAGACGCACGATGTGTACCTCGGCAATGCCGGCCTCCGGTCTGTATCTGGAGGAGAGCCCCCTGAGTCAGGGGGCGACCGCGAAGCGGTGGGGGTCTGGAAGCAAGGTGACGCGGGGCCCGCGGTTTGCAGTGCAAACCGGGGGAGCGCCAGCGCAAATGCGATGGTGCTATCGCGTTACCGCGCCAGCCAGCCACCATCAACCGGCAGCACTGCACCGTTGACGTAGTCCGACGCCGACGAGGACAGGAACACCGCCGCGCCGGCCAGGTCCTCCGGATTGCCCCAGCGTGCAGCGGGAATGCGGTCCAGGATCGACTTGTTGCGGTCTGCATCGGCGCGCAGTGCGGCGGTGTTGTCCGTCGCCATGTAGCCCGGTGCGATGGCATTGACGTTGATGCCCTTGCCTGCCCATTCGTTGGCCAGCAGCCGGGTGATGCCGGCGATGCCGCTCTTGCTGGCGGTGTAGGACGGCACGCGCACGCCGCCCTGGAAGGAGAGCATGGAAGCGATGTTGACGATCTTGCCGTGGCCCTGCGCGATGAAGTGCCGGCCGGCCGCCTGCGAGATGAAGAAGGCCGACTTGATGTTGACGTTCATCACGTCGTCCCAGTCCTGCTCGGTGAAGTCCACCGCATCGGCACGACGGATCAGCCCGGCATTGTTGACCAGGATATCCAGGCCACCCAGGCCCTCGATGGTTTCGCGCACGACGCGCTCCACCGGCTCGATGCTGATCAGGTTGGCTTCGATCGCCAGGCAGCGACGGCCCAGTGCGGTGATCTTTGCCACGGTGTCGGTCGGCGGTGCGATGCCGGCCACGGCCACGTCGGCGCCTGCGGCGGCCAGTGCCACGGCGATACCCTGCCCCAGGCCGGTATTGCCACCGGTGACCAGCGCGACCTTGCCTTCCAGACTGAACGGATTAGCCATTGATGCATTCCTTTTGGGTACGTGCCTTGCCGGCACGGATGACGGACCGCCGCCGGCCACCGGGCCGACGGCGATGCGGATGCCTTACTTGAGCTGGCAGATGTCCAGCACGTGCATGTCGGTGTAATCCAGGTTCTCGCCACCCATCGCCCAGATGAAGGCGTAGTTGCTGGTGCCGGCACCCATGTGGATCGACCACGGCGGGGAGACCACCGCTTCGTTGTTCTGGATGACGATGTGGCGCTGTGCTTCCGGCTCGCCCATGAAGTGGTACACGCGGTCGTTCTGGCCCAGGTCGAAGTAGAAATACACTTCGCTGCGACGGTCGTGCAGGTGCGGCGGCATGGTGTTCCAGACGCTGCCCGGCTTCAGCACGGTCAGGCCCAGCAGCAGCTGCGACGACTGGCAGGTGGCCGGCACGATGTACTGGTAGATGGTGCGCTCGTTGCTGGTTTCCAGCGCGCCACGGTCCAGGGCCACAGCGTCCTTGATCGACAACGCCTTGGTCTCGAAGCGCGCATGCGCCGGGGTCGAGGCCAGGTAGAACTGCGCCGGGTTGGCCGCATCGTCCGAAGCGAACACCACGTCTTCGCTGCCCATGGCCACGTACAGGCCGTCCTTCGGGCCCAGCGTGAACACGGTGCCGTCCACGGTGATGGTGCCGCTGCCGCTGCCGACGTTGATCACGCCCAGTTCGCGACGTTCCAGGAAGGCATGGCCGGCAGCCGAAGCCGGCTCGGTCTGCTTCGGCAGCGATACCGGACCGTTGACCGGGGCGGCGCCACCGAGCACGAAGCGCTCGTAATGGGTGTACTTCAGGGTCACCGCATCAGCGTTGAACAGGCCATCAAGCAGGTACAGGTCACGCAGGTCGTCATTGCTGGCGCCCTTGATGGCATCGGGATGGGTGGCGTAATGGGTCTTGCAGTACATGGCTTCTCCAGAGCAGGGGGCGGGCCGATGGGTCGGCTCCCGCGCGGTTCGATGGCTAGTCTAGCGGTCATGGACACCGGTGTCATTTTGCAGCGCAAGGTAGCGCTGCGACATGACGGGGGGTCCTTCAGTCGTCCTGCGGCGGCTGGCAGGAATCGCGCACGATCAGGTGCGGGCGTACGCTGGCGATCTGCATGGCGGGCTGGCCGTCAGGCTGGATCAGCATCGCCGCGGCGGTGCGGCCGGTGTCCCGGGTGTGGCGGCGTACCGAAGTCAGCGAAGGCCACAGGCGCGAGGCCAGCGGGCTGTCGTCGTAGCCGATGATCGACAGCTCGCGCGGGATGTTGATGCCTGCGCGCAGCGCCACCTTGTAGATACCGGCGGCCATTTCGTCGTTGCCGGTGAAGATCGCGGTCGGCCGCTTCTTGCCCAGCAGCAGCTTTTCCGCTGCGGCCACGCCGGATTCAAAGGTATAACCCGCTTCAACGATGCGGTCCTTCGGCAGCTCGATGCCGCGCTTTGCCAGTGCATCGATGAAGCCGGACGTGCGCTCGTGGGCGGAGCGATACGCGCTCGGTCCGGTGACCAGGGCGATGTCGCGATGCCCCAGTGACAGCAGGTAGTCGGCCGCTTCGGCCGCACCATCGCGGTCATGGGTGACCACCATCTGCGAGGTCTCATCCAGCGGCAACGAGGCGATGCGGGTGAACCGGCAGCCGATCTCCTGCAGCGCGTCCGCCAGGGCCTGGTCTTCGGATGCGCGCGGCACCAGGATCACCCCATGCAGCTTCTGCTGCTGCACGAAGCGGCACACGCCTTCAATATAGCCGGGGCTGCGGCTGTCACAGGGGTGCACCACCAGCTCGAAACTGGAGCCCCTAAGGGCATCGAGTGCGCCGTACTGCATGTCCACGATGTACTGCGCGGTGGGGTTGTCGTAGACCATGCCGATCAGGAACGAGCGGCGGAAGGCCAGGCCACGCGCCAGCGGGTCGGGCGTGTAACCGACCTCGCGCATCAGGGTTTCGACTTTCTCGCGCGTGTCCTTGCGCACCAGCGGCGAGTTGTTGATGATCCGCGAAACCGTTTTCTTGGACACCCCCGACAGTCGCGCGATGTCATTGATCGTGGCCGCCTTGCCCTTCATCACTGCCGGCTTGACGGCATCGTTCTTGTTGCGCACTGACATGTCTTCAACCCGAGGTGTCCGAAGATTCTAGCCGCGCGCTCAGTCGAGCGCGCGGTAGCGGAAATTGCGGAAGGTGACGGCGCCGTCGCCGGCGGCGTAGATCGCCGGCTTGAGGGCCAGGAACTTGCCTGCCACATTGTGATGGTAACCGGACACTTCCATCTGAACCGGGTACTTCACCCAGGTCCGGCCGTCGGTGCTGGAGTGGATGGTGACGATGTGGCGGTTGTTGGTGACCCGCAGCCAGAGCTTGCCGCCGGTGGTGCTGGGTGCCAGCCGGGTGGGGCGCTCCTCACCGTAGCGGTGCATGATGAACTTCTCGCCATTGCTGCCCACGCCCACGTACAGGCGGTCGCTGTAGTACAGCAGGGCGCCGCCCACTGCGCCGGGCGCGACGTCCATCTCGACCTCGAACTGGTAGGCCTTGTCACCGGCGATGGCGGTCAGCGGGGAGCTGTCACGCGGGGTCTCACCCTTGCCCTGCAGCACCAGGCCCTTGCCGGTGAAGTCCAGCCGCTTGTATTCGTCCTGCGCCGGATTGAAGAAGGACCACTGCGGGCCGAGCTTGCCGCCATTGAAACGGTCCGACAGGGCCATGCCGTGCTGGCCGACCGACTCGCCGGATGGCTTGCGCAGCGGCTGGCCGAGATCGCCGCCCTTGGCCACGAACCAGCCATCGGCGGTCCATTCGATGGGTTCCAGCAGGGCTTGGCGACCCAGCGTCCAGTACCCGTTCTCGTAGCCGTGGTACATCATCCACCAGCGTCCGTCGGTGCCTTCGATCACCGTGGCATGGCCACGCGACCACCACGGCTCCGCCGCTGACTGGGTCCGCATGATCGGATTGTTCGGTGCATTCACCCACGGTCCGTGGATCGAGCGGGAGCGTGCGGTGATGACCATGTGGCCGGTAGGCGGCCCGGCGGTGCCGCCCACGGCGGTGGTCATGTAGTACCAGCCATCGCGGAAATTGATCTTCGGGCCTTCCTGCGCATAGGCCTCCACGTCCCAGCTTTCCGGATACTTCCAGCCGTCGTAGACGTGTTTGGGGGTGCCCACCACGCTCAGGCCGTCGTCGGCCAGCTGCACGTAGTCGCCGCCACTGAGGAACAGGTAGCGCTTGCCGTCTTCGCCGACAGCGTGACCGGGATCGATGTACTTCTCCAGGCCGATGTCGATCGGCTCACTCCACGGACCCTTGATGTCATCGGCCCACACCACGAAGTTGCTGCGCGTTTCACCGGTACGCGCCGGGAAATAGATGTAGTAACGGCCTTCGTGCTTGATGATGTCCGGCGCCCAGATCGCACCGACATTCTTCGTGATCGCATGCCCCAGCGGCTGCCAGTTGACCAGGTCGCGCGAGTGCCACAGCGGCAGGCCGGGATAGGCGTCGAACGAAGACAGCGTCAGGTAGTAATCGTCGCCGTCCTTCAGCACCGACGGATCCGGTCGGTCGCCGGCGAACACCGGATTGAGGAACGTGCCGTTGCCCAGGTCCGCCTGGCGCTGGTTTTCGATGCCGCGCGTCCAGTTCGTGGCGGCTACGGGGCCTGCCGCAGCGGCAAGCGAGGTGGCCATCAGCAGGCCACTGGCCAGCAGGATCTTCAACGTGTGCTTCAACTGCATCGTGGTCCCTCCCAGGATCATGATTTCAAGAACGGAAGGGGACGACCGCCGGCCGTCCCCTTCGCCTGTATTACGCGCGCAGCAGGTGCGGCAGCCACAACGACAGACCCGGGAAGAAGGTCACGATGAGCAGCACGCCCAGGGCGGCGAACCAGAACGGCCAGATGCTGCGCATGCTTTCGCCGACGCTGATCTTGCCGATGGCGGTGCCGATGAACAGCACCGAGCCTACCGGTGGTGTCACCAGGCCGAGGCCACCGGTCAGCACCAGCACCAGGCCGAAATGGATCGGATCGATGCCGTAAGCCTTGGCGACCGGCAGGAAGATCGGCGTACAGATCAGGATCATCGGCGCCAGGTCCATGAAGGTGCCCAGCAGCAGCAGCATGATCACGATCATCAGCAGCACCATGAACTGGCTGTGCGCGAACGACTGCAGGAAGTCGACGGCGGCCGTGGGCACCTGCAGGAAGGCCAGCAGCCAGCCGAACACCGCGGCCGTGGCGATCACGAACAGGATCACGCCGGTGCTGCGCGCGGCATGGATGACCGTGCCGAAGAACTCGCGCCACGGCAGCTGCCGGTACAGCACGGTGGTGACCAGCAGGGCGTACACCACGGCAATGGCCGCACTCTCCACCGCAGTGAAGATACCGGCGCGGATGCCCACGAAGATCAGCGCCACCAGGCCCAGGCCGGGCAGGGCGGAGAAGATGCGCAGGGCCACCGCGCGCCAGCCCGGGAACACCTCCACACCGTAGCCGCGACGACGCGCCACGATGTAGCCGGTGATCATCAGCGCCAGCGTCATCAGCAACGCAGGCACGATGCCGGCCGCGAACAGGTCGGCGATGGACAGGCCACCACCGGCAGCGGCCGAGAACAGGATCAGGTTGTGCGACGGCGGCACCAGCAACGCCACCAGCGCGGCGGTGATGCTGACATTGACCGCGAAGTCGCGGTCGTAGCCGCGCTTGACCATCTGCGGGATCATCGTGCCGCCCACCGCGGACACATCGGCGATCGCCGAGCCGGACACACCGCCGAAGAACAGCGAGGACAGGATCGACACCTGGCCCAGGCCGCCGCGCATGCGGCCGACCAGCGATGACGCCAGGGCGATCAGGCGCTCGGAGATACCGCCGCGCATCATGATTTCACCGGCGAAGATGAACAACGGAATGGCGATCAGCGAGGCCGAACCGGTACCGGCGGATATCTGCTGTACCAGCACGATGCTGGGGATATCCAGGTACAGCAGGGTGGCCAGGGCCGCAGCGGCCAGTGCATAGGCGACCGGCACACCCAGCAGCAGCAGGCCGGCAAACACCAGGAAAAGCAGGGTAATGCCCATCTCAACGATCTCCTTCAGCGTCAGCGTCGGCCACGACGGCGAGCGGGTAGTGCACCCGCCACGCGCGGTTGAGCGCGAACAACACCATCAACGCACCGCCCAGCGACAGCGGCAGGTAATTGATGCTCTGCGGCAGGTTGGCCCCTGCAGTCTTGATGTCCAGTCCGTCCTGCAGCAGCACCATCGCCCACACGGCGATGAACCCGCCCAGCACGGCGATCACCAGCTGCACGAAGGTATCCACTACGCGGCGCAGGCCAGCGCTCATGTAAGCGGCCAGCAGGAAGAACCCGAAGTGGCGATTGGTATGCACACCGCAGGCCGCACCCAGGCTCATCGCCGTGCTCAGCAGCAGCAGCGTTACCGGTTCGGTCCAGCTGGGCGAATCGTTCAACACGTAGCGTGCGAACACCTGCCAGCCCTGCACCACCACCAGCCCGAGCAGGGCGGCCACGGCGATGTAGATGGCGATGTCGGCGATGCGGTCCAGCAGGCGCTGGCCGGCACTCAGGGCGATCGGGGCGGTGCCCGTCGTCGTATCGGTCATGGCGGAATCCTCAGGCGAGATCGCGGATGCGGTTGACCATGGCGGCCAGCTCGGGCTGCTTCAGGTACTCCTGCAGCAGCGGATCAGCGGCCTTGCGGAATGCCGCCAGGTCCACCTCGTTGGTCTTGACGCCGAAATCGGTCACGGCCTTGCGCGCTGCGTCCTCCGATGCATCCCACTGCTGGCGCATCACGTTGACCGATGCACGGGCCGTGTCGAGCAGCAGCTGGCGATCAGCCGGTTGCAACTGCTCGAAGCTGGCGCGCGACATCAGCAACACGTCGGGGGCATACGAATGGTCGCTCTGCGACCAGTAGTGCGCGGCTTCGAAGTGACGGCTGGAGTGGAAGCTGCGCATGTTGTTTTCCGCACCGTCGATCATGTGCGTTTCCATGCCCGAGAACGTATCGCCCAGCGACATCGGCGTCGGGTTCGCACCGAACAGACGCATCAACTGGATGAAGATGTCCGACGATGCCACGCGCAGCTTCAGGCCGCGCAGGTCGTTCGGCTCCACGATGGGGTGCTTGGTGTTGTAGAAGCAGCGTGCGCCCGAATCGTAGATGGCCAGGCCGATAAGATCGCGTGTCTCGAAGCTGCGCAGCACCGCGTCGGCCACGCCGCCGTCCAGTGCGGCACGCATGTGCGCCACCGAATTGAACACATACGGCAGGCACAGGGCCTGGGTGAGCGGGAATGCATTGTTGAGTGCACCGGAATACACACGGGTGATGTCGATGGCACCAAAGCGCGCCATGTCGATCGCCTCGGACTCGCGACCCAGCTGGCCAGAGTGGTACTGGCGCAGGCGCAGGCGGCCACCGGTTTCGCGGGCCAGGGTCTCGCCGATCCACTTCACCGCGGTCACGGTGGGGTAATCAGCGATATGGACATCGGTCGCGGTGAGCAGGTGCCCACCGGCCACGCTGTCGCCGGCTTTGCTGCAGCCTGCCAGGACCGGCGCAGCAAGCGCGCCGAGGCTGGTGGCAAGGAAGTTTCTACGTGTGATCATCTGCGCCCTCCCGCGCGTGTTCACCTGGCCGGCGCGGTCATCCCGCTGCCACGGCCCGGCAGGCAATGTCTCCGAAACCAGCGAACCGCACCACTGCCGTCTGGCCTACGCTGATGTCGTGGATACCGGTCGCATTGCCGGTGGCGATGAGTTCGCCGCGCTTGAGCGGGCGGCCACGCTTGGCCGAGCGGGACAAGGCAAAGGCGATGGCGGTACGCAGGCCGCCGGGCAGACGCGTTGCACCACCGGTGCCGACGACCTCACCCTCGATCAGCGTCTCCGCGCGCAGTTCGCTGTCATCGCGGGTGGTCCAGTCGGTGATTTCCGGCCCCAGCAACAGCCCGTTGTTGTTGCCGAAATCAGACACCACCACCAGCGGGCCGAGAATGTTGATGGTCGCCAACGGGCTGCTGGCCACTTCCACGCCGATGTACAGGCGCGCCGGCAGCGCTTCGGCCTGCTCGGGCGTCCACTCCAGCTGATCAGCCGGTGCATCTTCCAGCAGTTCGATCACGTACTCGGCCTCGACCGCGGCGAAACCGCCTTCGAAGACCGGAATGTCGAGAACTGTTCCACCGGTAGCATTCTGCAGCCGATTGTTGAAGATCGGGCCCAGCAGGCGGTCATCGCCGGACACATCGCGGCGCTCTTCGGCGATGTAGCCGACCTTCCAGCCCACTACGTCATGGCCCCATTCGGCGATGGCCAGGTCCTGCACGTGGTAGGCGGTGACCAGGTCGGCGGGGATCGTACCGGGGAAATCAGGCAGGGAAGCGCCTGCACGACGCGCGCCGGTAAAGGCGCTGGCGATGGCGGCCGGGTCGGCCGGTGCGGTTGGCAGGTCCATGTTGCCGGGTTCGTTGCTCAAGGAGGCTCTCCCTTTGGCGTTGTTGCGCTGCGCATCGACAGCGTTCGGATGACGTGTATATGGTAAACCGGTGTCATCTGGCAATGTGCAGTGCGTCAGAAGGCATTCCGGGGTCCGCCCGCAACGACCCGTCCTTCTGTCTGGAGCCTTGCGCCATATGAGATTGCCGTTGTTTCTGCTGCCGCTGTCGCTGATTTCCGCGATGTCGTTGTGCGTATCCGCCGCTGCAGCGCAGCGCGCCGTGTCACCGGTCGAAATGGCGGCCGACGAGGCACCGGGCGAGCGCATCCCGCTGTGGCCCGCAGGTCAGGTTCCGGGCGAACAGGGCACCGCCCGCCCGATGCATGTGGTCGAACGCAGCACCGACCCGGCCCGGCCTGACCGCTATGTCGACCAGGTGGACGCCCCGTGGCTGGTGGTGCATGCGCCCGCGCGGCCCAACGGCAAGGCCGTGCTGGTCATCCCCGGCGGCGGCTACCAGCGCGTGGTGATCGACAAGGAAGGCACCGAGCTGGTTCCGGACTGGGTGGATCGTGCGGGCTACACGTTGTTCGTCCTGCGCTACCGGTTGCCGCAGCAGGGCCGTGATCGCCAGGCCGCACTGGCCGACGCGCAGCGCGCGCTGCGCAGGGTGCGCGCCATGGCCTCCGGCCGCGGGCTCGACCCGGATGACATCGCCGTGATGGGGTTCTCCGCCGGTGGCCACGTGGCCGCGCGGCTGGCGACCGGTTTCGATGCCACCGCGTATCCCCCACGCGACGACCTGGATGGGCTCAGTGCCAGGCCGTCGCGGGTCGTTCTGGTCTATCCCGTGATCGACATGGGCACGCACGCGCACAGCGGCTCGCGGCAGCACCTGTTGGGTGAGCATCCCGATCGTGCCCTGCAGGACACGTTCTCCCTGCAGACGCAGGTACGCCGGGACATGCCGCCCACGCTGCTGCTGCATGCAGCCGACGATGCAGTGGTCAGCGTGGACAACAGCCTGCTGATGGCGCGTGCCTTGGCCGATGCAGGTGTGGAGTACGAACTGCATGTATTCGCCCACGGTGGCCACGGCTTCGGCATGCGGGCACCGGTAGCTTCCACCACGGCCCTGTGGCCGCAGATCGCGCAGCGCTGGCTGCAGCACCCGACTCGCAAGGAGCAGCCATGACCGACCTCGCCGACCTGCAGCGCCGCCGCTTCCTCAGCGACAGCGCACGCTGGGCCTTCGCCGCGGCGACGGCTGCCGCATTGCCCAGCGCCTTCGCCCGACCTGCGGCGCGGACGGACAACCAGGTGCTGGCCCGTGTGCGGGGCGGCCGCGTGCGGGGCCAGCGCGAGCAGGGCATCAACGTGTTCCGTGGCCTGCGCTACGGTGCGGATACTGCCGCGTACCGCTTCCAGCCGCCGCGCGCCGAGCTCCCTTGGCGGGGCATCGCCGATGCCCTGGAGTTCGGCAGTGCCGCCCCGCAGGGCGGCAAAGAGGGGCCGGGCAGCGAAGACTGCCTGTTCCTCAACGTGTGGACGCCTGCGCTGGGCGACGGCGGCAAGCGGCCGATTCTGTTCTATATCCACGGCGGCGGCTTCAACAACGGCTCCGGCAGTGATCCGCTGTACGACGGCAGCGCCCTATGCCGTCGCGGTGACGTCGTGGTGGTGACCGTCAACCATCGCCTCAACCTGTTTGGCTATCTGTATCTGGGCGCGATGGGCGACCCACGCTATGCCGCATCCGGCAATGCAGGTCAGCTCGATCTGGTGCAGGCCCTGCAGTGGGTGCGCGAGCACGCCGCGACCTTTGGCGGCGATGCGGCCAACATCACCGTGTTCGGCCAGTCCGGTGGCGGCGCGAAGATCGCCACGTTGATGGCGATGCCGGCAGCGAAGGGACTGTTCCAGCGCGCGTGGACGATGAGCGGGCAACAGGTGACGGCCGCGGGACCACGCGCCGCCGCGCAGCGCACCGACATCGCCATGAAGGCGGCAGGGGCAGACGACATCGATGCGCTGCTGCGCCTGTCACCGGCCGCGCTGCTGGCAGCGGGCAAGGCACGCGATCCGTCGCGTGTGGAGAACAGCAGCCTGTATGTCGGCCCGGTGCTGGACGACGTGGTAGTGCCGGTGCATCCCTTCTTTCCCGACGCTCCTGCCCAGTCCGCTCACATCCCGATGGTGATCGGCAATACGCGCGATGAGACCCGCGCGTTCCTTAGCAATGATCCGGCCAACCATGAACTGACATGGGACACGTTGCCGGCGAGGCTGGAGCAGGAGCAGTACGTTGACCTGCGGCCGCAACGCGTCATCGACGCCTACCGGCGCATGTATCCGCAGTACACGCCGTCGCAGGTGTTCTTCGCAGCCACCACCGCAGGCCGTTCGTGGCGTGGGGCCGTGGAAGAACTGGAGGCGCGTGCGCGCCAGCCGGTCGGGGCCGCGCCCACCTGGGCCTACCAGCTGGACTGGGGATCGCCGCTGGATGGCGGGCGGTTCGGGGCGTTCCATACGCTGGATATCCCGTTGGTGTTCGACAACGCCGGCCAGCCCGGCTCGCGCACCGGCGATGGTCCGGACGCGACGGCGGTCGCCGCGATGATGAGCAGCGCACTGATCCACTTTGCCCGCACCGGCGACCCCAACCATCCGGGCATCGCACGTTGGGAACCGTATGACCTGCCGCGTCGGCAGACCCTGCTGTTCGATACGCGCAGCCAGTTGGCCGATGATCCACGTGGCGGCGAGCGCGAACTCTATCGGCAGGCGCCCTTCATGCAGCGCGGCACGTTCTGAGGCGCTGCTGCGCGTGTTTCCCGTTTCCGCCAACCGCTGCCGAGCATGCTCGGCGACCACGGGACCTCGTGCCGTGGGTGATGACCGCAGGTCGTCGCGCTGTTGCCGCTGCGCTCGCTGAGCATGGCTCGGCGCTACCGGAGTTCCGTCGATGTCGAACCGTCGCTGCGTGTTGTCCCTGCTTGCTCTCTTCGCTGCGTTGCCTGCCATGGCGGGCGACAGGCCGCTGCCTGCGCCCATCCGGGCGAGCAAGATCATCCTGGTCGGGGACTCGACCACGGCGGTGCAGGGCGGGTGGGGGCCGCGCTTCTGCGGCGACCATGTCACGTCCTTCGCGGCCTGCATCAATCTGGCTCGCGGTGGGCGCAGTACGTACAACTACCGTGCTGAAGGGTCATGGTCACTGGTGGAATCGGAGATGCGCGCACCGGGCTATGCCGCCACGTGGGTGCTGATCCAGTTCGGGCACAACGACCAGCCGGGCAAGCCCGGACGCTCCACCGACCTGCAGCACGAGTTCCCGGACAACCTGCAGCGTTATGTGCAGGAGGTACGGGCCGCGGGTGCCGTGCCCGTGCTGCTGACACCACTCACCCGCCGACAGTTCGCCGATGGCCGACTGATCGATGACCTTGCCCCCTGGGCCGATGCCATACGGCGGGTAGCGCGCGAGCTGGATGTTCCGCTGGTCGACCTGCATGCGCGCAGCCGGGCGCTGGTGCAGGCGATGGGTCCGGTCATGGCGATGACACTCGCCCAGGCACCCGCCTCCCAGCCGCAGGTGGCGGCCGCGCTGTCGGGCACCACCGTAGATGCGGCCGCAGCCGCACCGGGCGCCGGTGCCGCTGCACAGAACGCGCTGATCGAGCCGATGGGCCAGGCCAAGCGAGCCTTCGACTACACCCACCTGGGAGACGACGGTGCGGCGGTATTCGCCACGGTGGTGGCCGAGGAGCTTGCGCATACGGTGCCGCCGATGCGCCCGCTGCTGCTGCCGTGAGACGTCATCCGGCCAAGCGGCGGCGCCCGATGGGTGGATAACGACTGAAACCCGCACTTTTCGCTCATATTCCGGCTGTAAAGGCCGTGCGAACGTTCTGCGGACCGATGTGGCCTAGACTGGGTGCATGCAAGTGCAGTCGATCCCCTCCGGTTTCCGTGGCAAAGACAAGTTGATTTCGGCGCTGGATGCGGCGGTCGACCAAGGCGATGCTGCGTCGATCACCGCGGCCCTGCAGCAGACCCTGCGCAGTGCCATCGGCGATCCGTCCATCGAGCTGCCGGCCTGCGTCCATCGTCCCGTGCAGGGCCGCTATGCGCGGCGCGAACTGCATCGCAGCCCTACGCTGGGCTACAGCGTGATCGCCATGTGCTGGGGCCCGGGGCAGGGTACGCCGCTGCACGATCACGACGCGATGTGGTGCGTGGAAGGCGTATGGCGGGGTGATCTGGTCGTCACCCCGTATGCGCTGCTGGAGCAGGACGGCGACCGTGCCCGGTTCGCCGCGCAGGCGCTGCTGTATGGCCAACGGGGCAGTGCCGGCAGTCTGATTCCACCGCACGAGTACCACACACTGCGCAACGCCAGCAGCGAAGAGATCGCGGTGTCGGTCCACGTGTACCAAGGCCCGATGGAACGCAGCACCGTGTTCGAACCGATCGGCGATGGCTGGTACCAGGCGCGCGTGCACGCGCTGGACAGCGACGCCTGACCCGGCACCCGGCGGTGCGCCCGGCTGACTGATTTCTGCAAGCCTGCGTCCCATGGCGCTCTGTAGGATTTTTTACAGACTTCGGAGGAGCGCACCAGCGCCATGGACCTTGCACATTGCCTGCTGGACCGACGCGACTACACGGCGGTCCAGTTCCAACAGCTGACACTGCCCGACCTCGGCGCGAAGCGACGCAACCTGGTGTGCATCACGTGCGGGCAGCAGGCGTTCTTCCGCAAGCCCAGTGCAGATGGGCGGTCCGCCTGTTTCGGTGCGCGCCCGCATGCTGCTGGCTGCAGCATGGCGGCGGAGGATGCGCTTCGCGTCGAGAGCGCGATCGGTCCCGATGAAGCGATCATCCGCAACACCGATGTCCTGGTGGTCGATTTCAACTTCGGCGCGGTGCAGGGCGCGCCGCATCTGCAGGATAGCGAACAGGCCGGCGCGCAAGGACGCGGGGGGCGGCACGTCGCCGGGGCCGGGCAGCGCACGGCACGTCCCCATCGCAGGCTGAGTACGCTGCTCAAGCACCTGCGCAGCTCCGCAGCCTTCGGCGCTTCGAACCAGCCCATCGAAATCGGCGGGATCGCCAACCGGACGTTGCGCGACTTTTTCGTCGAGTTCTCCGCGCTGCAGCCCCACCACTTCAGCCAGGTCGTCGGCTGCTGGGGCATGATCGCCTACGCGGGCGCCGGGAATGGCGTCACCTGGCTGAATTCCGGCGGCCGGGGCGATATCAGCATCGGGATCCCGGACGCCATCGGCGCGGCGTTCACGCAGCGCTTCCAGGTGACCGATCTGGAAGATCTGGCCGGCGCCTATGTGCTCGCCATCGGCACGCCGTGGATCTCACAGCAGGGAAAGAAGTGCCTGATCGTGGACGACATCGAGTTCGTCACCGCCAGCCTCGCCTGAGGGGGCAAGGCTGACGGCCAGCGGCCGTCACTACCCTCACGCTCAGGGTAGGTCGGCCACGTTGTTCAGGCGCGTGACTTCCTCGCCATCGTCGGCCAAGGCCACGCGTACGCGCAGGCCACGGCGGTCGCCTGCAGGCAACGGCAGGGCGACGGTGGTCGTGCGCGGCTGCAGGTCACTGGGCGCGTCCAGCGCCGGCACCTCGATACGCGCGATCTCACGGCCACGCGCATCTTCCAGCACCGCCACACCGGTTCCGGTGCCCACATGCCCCAGGCTGTGGACGGTCACGTGCACCTGCCTTCCATCGACCCGGACGTCGCCCCGGCCGATGCCCAGGTCAGGACGTTGGTCCACGGGGGTGCCGGCACGGACGCGCTCGAACTCGAACACTTCGGTCCTGCCCGGCTGGAACTGCAGCGGCGTGCTGACGCTGGTTTCCAGCATCACGTCGCGTTCGCTCACCTTGCCGTCGATCTTCCCGTCGCCGTTGGCGTCCACGCCGCTGCGCACCCGCCACGTGCCGCTGGCCACGTTCCAGCCGGTCATGTCCGCGGTGATCGCCTGCTTGGCCAGGTTGTAGCTGGTGACGGTGAAGCGTTCGCGTGAGGGCGCATGGACCAGCAGCGCCACCTGTTCGGCCGCATCGTCGCGGTCGAAACGCCAGCTCACCGTGTGCCCCGGCCAGCTCTGGTTGCGCTTCAGGGCGATACCTCCCAGGCGGGCACGCTGCAGGAACTCGCTCGGTGCCTCCACCCGGTCCGACCACCAGTGGCCGTCGGTATTCATGTATTCGCGCTGCGCCTTGGCCTGGATCCCCTCGGCGTGCAGGGCCTCGATGTACTTCACATCGCCGCTGGCCTGCCATGCCATCACGCTGGCGAAGCCGGTCTTGCCACTGTCTGCATCGGCAGTCAGCTTCGGATACCAGTCCTGCTGTCGCCCCAGCACCTCCACGTAGTTCTCGCCGAGGTTGGACAGCGCACCGGGTCCACCGCGCTCCACGCGGTAGTCCAGTGCTTTCAGGTACTTCTCATCGCCGGTCCAGCGCCACGCCGCCCAGAAGGTGTGCATGATGTCGCCGCTGCCGGACCCGTTGTTGAGTTCACCGCCGCGCACCTTGCCGGTGGCCCAGTTGATCTCGTTCGGCAGCGCCCAGCGGCCCTTGTCGTCGGTGTAGGCGTGGGCGAGGTAGCCATCGGCCAGGCCGGTGACCAGGCGTCGGCTGCTCGGATCGGCATTGAACTGCCCGAGCAGGAAGGCGGGGTGCAGCACCGGGAATGAATACGGTTTCTGCCACTGCCAGTTCGGCTCGCGGTAGACCTTGTTGCCGCCGAACCAATTGCTGGAGAACAGCAGGTGGCCCTGCGGGTTGGTCAGGATGATCTTCTCGTCGAAGGCTTTCACCGTCTCCATCAACCGTTCCACGGTCAGTGGATCACCCCAGTTGAGGTACAGCATGGCGCTGTTGGTGTTGATGCCTTCCTCGTAGGCGTGCAGCTCGTCGGTTTCGATGGTGCTCAACCCGTTGCTGAACATGCCATTGCGGTACACCGCGTCGGACAGCGCGGTCAGCGACGCGTTCAACCGGTCCGGCTGCACACCCATCAGGGCCAGGCCCGGCCACTGCTGGGTCAGGTCCGAATCGTCGGAGATGCCGCCGCCGAAGTCGCCGTACGGCACCTGGCGGTGCTCGATCCACCAGTCGATGAAGCGCCGCACATAGGCCAGGTCCTGGGTCTGGTTGAATGCCCATGCCGGCACGCCCTTGGGCACTTCCGGCGCGGTGAACGGCGGTCGGCCCTGGCTGTTGTAGCTGATGTAGTTCCAGTACAACCGGCCCAGCTGGTGATCCGGATCCACCCGCAGCAGGTCACTCAGGTCGGCGTACACGCGGGCGTACAGGCGCTGCCGCTTGGAGGTGGTGTGTTCCTCCACGAGGAAGCCCCAGTTGTCGCGCACCTGGTTGAAGCGGTCTGCGACGTGCTCGGCGATCGCATCGCTGCGCGGCTTGAACACCATGCGGATTTCCGCGCCGTCCAGCGCGCGTGCGTCGAAGCCGGGAGCCGCCGAGGCGATGCTCAACCACAGGCTGTCGGCGGTGAGGATGCGGTCGCGCAGGTCCAGCCACAGCGTGCGTTTCTTGCCGGGTTGCACCGAGACCGATACATCGATCATGTCGCGGGCCGGCCAGATCGGATCCTTGATGCGGATGTTGAGCGGGATCAGGCCGTCATGGGTCGCCGGCAGGTCCAGCGCCGGCAGGTCGATGGCCACGCCGTCCAGACCGTCATGCATGTTTTCCCAGCTGTGCGCCCAACTGCGGATCAACGGCTGGTTGGCCGGTGCATCACCCACGCCGGACGGGATCAGCACGTGCACGATGGGCAGCGGCTGGGCAGGCAGCGTATCGGCACCGCGACGGCGCGAACCGGCCCCCTTGGGCAACGCCATCACCGTGCTGCGTTCGGCCACGGGGTAGCGGCCGTCGATGTAGTGTCGCAGCGTGTCCAGGTTGGTGTAGTCAGGCAGGGCCTGGCTGTCCACCACATAGGTCTGCTTGACGCTGCCGTCCGGCTCACTGCCTTCGCCCACGTGATAGGCCCAGATCTCCTGGATCGGGGTCTCCTGTTCCACGTTGCTGAAGCGCAGCACGCCCCCCTGCTGGGTGGGGATGTCATCGACACTGCGCACCACGCCGCGCGGGCGCTGCAGCACCGTTGTGGTCGCGCTCTGCGCATCGGCGCCGTGCGCCAAGGTGCCGAACGCCGCGCCACGCACCTCGATGCGGTTCACCGGTTCGCCATCGGGCAGGGTCAGGTCCAGGTGCTGCCCGGCCTCGACATAGGTGTTCCAGTCCGGCAGCTGGAAGTAATCGTTACGGCCCGGCAGGCGCGAGCGGTTGTAGACCCCCGGCCAGGTGGTTTCAGCGATGCCATCGGTGGCCTTCCACATCCACTGCTTGAGGTCCTTGGTATCGGCGAACTCGATCTTGCGTATGCGCGTGCCTGCGGCGGCCAGTGCCGGCGGAGCCGCACTTTCCCAACCGAAGCGATGCCGCCATGCGCGCTGGTCTGCCGACGCCACGACGGCCGTCGCCGGTGCCTTGCCTTGCGCCAGTGCAGCTACCGCCGGTCCATCCAGCATGCGGTCGAAGACGCGGATGTGCTGGAGATCGCTGCCGCGCAGGAAGTTGTAGCGGCTCTGCACCTGATAGGGCGCCATCACCCGCCCGGCCAGGCCCAACTGGTCCAGCGCGGCATCGTAGTCGCCCCTGGCATCGACCCGTGCGACTTCCTTGCCATCCACGAACAGACGCACCCCGTGGTCTTCGTCCCAGGCGAACGCCAGGTGCACCCACTGCGCCGGGGCCGGGTTCTGCGGCAGCGCGAACGACACCCGGGTGCGCGCCAGGTTGGCATCGGTGACGAACGCATCGAAGCCGTGTCCGTTCCAGTCGATGCGCAGCCACGCCATGTCCCAGCTGCTGTGGTCGGCATAGCCGACGCGGAAGATCACGAACGGTGCTTCACCAACGGCATAGCGCGATCGCCAGTCGAAGGCCAGCGTGCCGCGCTGCGCCAGGATGTTGCCGGGCGCATCCCACGACAGCACGCCATCGTCTTCCCACTGGATCGCCTTGCCGCGCGCACCGTCATCGACCACCTTCACCTTGTCGCGGAAGTTGGGTACCGGATCGCCCTGCGCCACCTCGGCTTCCAGGCCGTGGTTCGCATCCACGTGGAACAGCAGCGCGGGTGCCTCTGCGGCGAGCGACGGCGCAACGAACAGCGCGGTGGCCAGGGCCAGCAGGCGGCGACGGGGCAGGCGGGCGAGGGCAGTGGGACGGTGGGGCATGGAACCTTCCTTTCAACAGCGGGCGACGGTGGGCGCGTGGTGCAGGATCAGAACTTGTAACGCAGGCCGAGGTAGTACTGGCGCCCGGTCTGGGTGTAGCGGTCCGGCAGGGAAAGCGCGGAATCCACGTAGCGTTCGTCGGCGGTGTCCAGCAGGTTGATCGCCTCCAGGCTGACGGTCAGCTGCTTGTTGAACTTCCACGACATGTTGAAATCGACGTTCTCCACGCTGTACTTGCCGGTGACATCCGCCGTGGCGAGCGCGTTGCCATCCAGGTCGCGGATGTTCTCCTGCGCCAGGATCTGGTTGATGTAGGCATCGCGGTAGCTGGTGGATACGCGCGCACTGAAGCGCCCGTCGTCGTAGTACAGGGTGGCGTTGTACGAATTGGGCGACAGGTTCAGCAGGTCGTTTTCCGTGTACGTGGTGACGATGGTGTTGCCGCTGCCGGAGCTGAAAAGGTACTGGATCTTCGAATCGACGTGGGTGTAGTTCAGCTGGATGCCGAAGTTCTTCCAGAAGCCGGGCAGGAAGCTGAAAGGCTGCTGGTACGTGAGCTCGTAGCCCTTCAGCGGGCCACCCGGCGTGTTGAAGTAGCTCTGCACGTTGAACAGCGTGTTCGGGCTGAAGCCGGCAGGCAGCAGGTCCAGCGAATAGCCCATGTCGTCCCAAGTGGTCAGCAGGCGGGTACGCTGCACATAGGTTTCGATGTCCTTGTAGAACACCGCGGCCGACAGCAGCGCACCTTCGCTGAAGTACCACTCCGCACTCAGGTCGTAGTTGGTGGAGCGGAACGGATCCAGCTTGGGATTGCCGAGGTTGATCGAGTAATACCGGTCTTCATCGAGGAAGGCGCTCGGCCCGCCGCTCACGCTCGGTGACAGGTTGGACAGGGTGGGGCGGGCCATCGTCTTGGCCGCACCGAAGCGCAGCACCACGCTGTCCGTCACGTCCCAGGCCAGGTTCAACGACGGCAACCAGTCGTCGTACTGATGGCCGACGCGGGTTCCCACCAGCAGGCGTTCGCCGGCGTCGGCGGTCGCGCTCGCTACGCCCAGGAACGGCTGGCAGGCCGCGGACAGATCGCCGCTGCTGGCCGCCTGGCACGGCGCATAGCCATCCGCGGTGATCTGCGTCTGCACGTAGCGCATGCCGATGTTGCCGCGGAACGGTCGGCCCCACAGGTCGGTGTTGAAGTCGAGTTGCAGGTACGTCGCGTAGCTTTTCTCGTTGACGTCGAAATTGTTGTTCGACGAACCGAAGTGGCCCACACCGGCGAGGCGGTAGTCGCCCCCCAGGCTGCCGGTATCGCAGTTGCAGTAGATGTCCAGCAGCTCGGCGACGCGCTTGAAATCGGGGATCAACCAGCTTGATGGCGTGGCCGTGTCCAGCCCCTTGCCGAAGCCATTGAGCGTGCTGCTGAGGTCGCCGATGCCGGTGCCGCCGGGCAGGGCCTGGGCCAGCCGTCCGTAACTGATGTTGCGGTACTCCTGCGTGCTCATGTCGTAGTCCTTGTAGGCAAGACCACCACGCAGGGTGAACGTCGGCGAGACCGTGAAGGTCAGGTCGACCTTCGCCGTATCGAACTGGTTGTCGACGTAGTTCGGGTTCAACCGCACTTCGCTGATGTTGCTGCCGCGCGCGGTGCCATTGGCGTTGACCGGGGCGGTGCCATAGCCCAGCCACTGCCAGGCGTTGGGATCATTCAGCGCGAACGGGAAGCCCATCGACGGCAGGCCGGCATTGTTGCGCGCATCGAAGACGAACCCGTCCAGATTGCTGTTGTCGAAGCTGACCATCGAGAACACCGGGCGCTCGAAACTGGACGAAGAGTGGCCCACCAGCGCGTCCAGGCGTACCGCATCGTTGAAGCGGTGTTCGAATTCGAGGCTGACCTGCTTGAACTCGGTGCTCTCTTCGATGGACGTCGATTCCGTGCGGAAGTCCACGTTGTCGAACACGCCGTAGACCAGGCGGTTCTGGTTGTCGACCTGGGCCTCGCGTACCGCGATCTGGGTCTTGCCACCGTACTGCGCGGTGCGGTGCAGGTTGGCACCCAGCGAATCCTCGCGCTGGTCCTTGTCCAGCTTGGAGTACATCAGGTCCAGGTTGAGCAGGCTGTCGTCGCTGAACTTGAACTGCAGGGCGCCGGTGATGCCAAGGCGCTCGAGCTCATGTTCGGTGCGGACATAGCGCGGGTAGCGCGGAATCCACGCGTTGGTCGCGGTCTCGTACGCGGCGATGTTTTCCGCTGTCGCCGCGGGACGGTCCAGGCCGGTGCCGCAGTGTGCGGCATCGGTGCCATAGCTGCCCCAGCCGTTGTTACGGGCCTGGTTGGCCGCGCTGCCCACACCTGCAGCCGTCTCGTTGGCCAAGGGATTGCGCGGCGTCTGCGGGTCATACCCCAGTGGGCTGCAGAAACCGTACGTCCCGTTGTTGGTCGCCGTGGGCTGGTTCGAATTGCGATGGTTGCCATGCTCCCAACGGACCGGGTTGTAGCCTTCTTCGAAGATGGTGCGCTTGCTGTAAGCCACCGACATCAGCGCGCCGAAGCGGCCGTCGGCCCAGGTGTTGCTGAGCAGCGCCGATACGCGCGGGTCCTTGCTGCGCGACAGCTCGTTGAAGCCGTACTGGCCGTTGAGCGACGCCTGGAACCCATCGAAATCGAACGGACGCGACGCACGCAGGTCGACCGTGGCGCCGAGTGATCCTTCGTCTGTCTGCGCGGACTGCGTCTTGCTGACCTTGACCCGGCTGAAGAGCTCGGAGGCAAAGGTGTTGAAATCGAATCCGCGGCTGCGGTTGACGCCGGCGGTGCCGCTGCCCGCGGTGGACAGCGCTTCCAGGCCGTTGATGCGCACGCGGGTGAAGTCCGATCCCAGCCCACGGACCGATATCTGCTGGCCTTCTCCGCCCTCGCGGTCGATCGATACACCGGCGATGCGCTGCATCGACTCGGCCAGGTTGAGATCAGGGAACTTGCCGATGTCTTCGGCATAGATGGCGTCGACCTGTTCGACGCTGTAGCGCTTTTCATCCAGCGACTGCTGCAGGCTTTCGCGGTACGTCGCCTTGACTTCCACCTTGTCCAGATCGACGGCGTTGGGTGCGCTGGCAGCGGCCTCCGGTGTCTGCTGCGCGGCCGCGGTGCTGGTCAGTACCAGACCGATGGAGAGTGCGAGCAGCGTGAATGGCGTATGGCCGGCACGGTGGCGTGGGTGTGACAGATCCATGTTGTAAGCCCCTCCCAGGGTGTCCTCAAAGCGTGCGTGTGTACTGCAGGCGATGAACCGGCCTCCACCGGACCACTGCCTCGGCGCAACGTCTTGCTGACACCGCAGGTCACGGGAACGTAGCAAAGCACTCACGGCGCAGCATCTTGCGCCGCAGCAGCAGGCCACGGTGTCGGGATCGTCGGCGTTGCACCTGGCGGCGGCGTGGTTGCCACGCCGCCGCTTCGGTCGGTGGATCAGAACTTGTAGCGCACGCCGAGCAGGAACTGGCGGCCGGTTTCGGTGTACTGCAGCGGCAGCTGGCCGGTGAGCGGCGAACGCACCCACTCGTCGGACGCTTCGTTGGTCAGGTTGACACCTTCCAGGGTCAGCTCGAGCTGGTCGCTGACCTTGTAGCGCAGCGAGGCGTCGATCATCGTGGTGCCGGTCATGCCGTGCACGCCGTCTACGTTGAAGCCGGTTTCCTGGCCCGGTGCCTGGGTCAGGTAATCGTCGCGGTTGGTGGCCGACACACGGCCGGACCAGGTGTCACCTTCATAGAACACCGTGGCGTTCCACGAGGTCGGCGACAGACCGGTCAGGTCGTTCTTCATCACCGCCTGGCCTTGGCCATTGAGGTACTGGATCTTCGATTCCACCCAGGTGTAGTTCAACTGCACGCCGAGGTTGGACCACTTGCCCGGCAGGAAGGTGAAGGGCTGGGTGTAGTTCGCTTCCACGCCATGCAGCTCGCCGCCGGGGGTGTTGAGCGGGATGCTGAAGGTGAACTCGTCGTTGACCGTGGCACCGGTGCCGTCCAGCAGGCTGGCCGGCAGGCCACTGGTGGAATACGGGCGCACATCGCGGGTGGTCTGCACGAAGGACTCGATGTCCTTGTAGAACAGGCCCAGGCCGAGCATTGCGCCTTCGTTGAAGTACCACTCGAAGCCGAGGTCGACGTTGGTGGCGCGGATCGGATCCAGGTTCGGATTGCCGCCGGCCACGGTGCGGGCGCCGCCGGCCACTGCCACGGTCACGCCGGGGGTCAGGTTGCCCAGGCCCGGACGGGTCATCACCTTCGCCGCGCCGAGGCGGATCAGGAAGTCCGGTGCCACTTCGGCGACCAGGTTGAACGAGGGCAGCGTGTCATCGTACTTGCGGTTGCTGGTGGTCAGCACCGGCACGCCACCGACGGTCGCGTAGCCGTTGGATTCCTGCTTGGTCTCCACGTAGCGCACGCCGAAGTTGCCGGACAGCGGGATCGATCCGAGGTCGGTGGAGAACTCGCCCATCAGCCACACGCCGCGGTCCTTCTCTTCCACGCTGCGGCTGTTGTTCAGCCGCGGCGCGACGGCGAAGGTGCCGGTGTTGCTGTAGATGTCGAACAGGTCGGCTACCGCGTCCAGGTTCGGCACGACCCAGTTGGACGGATTGCCGGTGATGCCCTTCAGGCCTTCCTGCTGGGTGTATTCCGGCGGCACGATCAGGCCGCTGCCCGGGAAGGTCGGCACGGCCAGCTCACTGGCGCGACGCAGTTCCACGGTGTTGAAGCTGTAATCCTTGGCCAGCACGCCGCCCTTCAGGCGGAAGCCCGGGCTGATGTTCCAGTTGAAATCCAGCTGCGCGGTGTCGAAGTCATTGTCCACCGACTGCGGACGCAGACGGATCTCGGCCAGGGTCCAGCCGTTCGGGTTGGTCGGGTCGATGCCGTAGTTGAAGGCAGGCAGGTTCTTGTTGCCGCGGTAGTCGTAGCTGTACCCGTCGACATCGAACTTGTCCATGATGACCGTGGTCTGCACCGGGTTCTCGTGAGACGAACGCGAGGTGCCCAGCTTGCCGGTGATCTGGAAGGCTTCGCTGAAGCGGTGCTCCAGGTTCAGGCTGACCTGCTTGAAGTCGGTGCTCCACTCGTCGTGGCGGTTTTCGCTGCGGATATCCACGTTGTCGAACGCGCCATAGACCAGCGCGTTGTTGCGGATTTCGCCGTCGCGCACGATCGTCTGCGGCTTGCCGGCACCGGAGCGGCTGAAGGAAATGGCCTCGATGTAGTGCTCATCGCGGTCGGCATCGATCTTCGAGTACAGCGCGTCGAGCGACAGCTCGGTGCGGTCGGTCGGCTTCCACTGCAGCGAGCCGGTGACGCCCAGGCGCTCCTGCTTGTGCTCCATCTGCACGTAGCGCGGGAAGCGCGGGTGGAACACATTGGCTCCGCGCGCGGCGGCGAACGGCGAGCTGGCAGCGAAGCCACCGTTGCTCGGCCCGTTGGCCCAGCGGCCGGTGTTGGAGCCTTCTTCCAGCGCCTGGCGCTCGGAGTAGGCCACCGACAGCAAGGCACCGAAGGTGCCGTCAGCGAAGGTGTTGGAGATAAGCGCCGCCATGCGCGGATCCGCTTTCTGCGCCATGTCGTTGTAGCTGGCCTGGCCGCTGGCAGCGAAGGTGAAGCCTTCGTAGTCGAACGGACGCGCGGTGCGCAGGTCGACGGTGGCGCCCAGCGAACCTTCTTCCACGTCAGCCGAGGCCGTCTTGCGCACGATCAGCTGCGAGAACAGATCCGAAGCAAACACGTTGAAGTCGAAACCACGGCCACGGTTGGTACCACCGCTCTGGTCGCCGGCACCGACGGTCGCCAGGGCCTCCATGCCGTTGATGCGCACGCGGGTGAAGTCCGGGCCCAGGCCACGCACCGAGATGCTGCGGCCTTCGCCGCCATCGCGGGTGATCACCACGCCGGGGATGCGCTGCAGCGATTCGGCCAGGTTGAGGTCGGGGAACTTGCCGATGTCTTCGGCGACGATGGCATCGACCACGCCGGCTTCGCTGCGCTTGATGTCCAGCGCCTTCTCCACGCTGGCGCGGTAGCCGGTGACGGTGACCGTATCCAGGTCCGTTGCCTGCTGTGCCTGTGCGGTGGCGCTGATGGCCAGACCGATGGACAGGGCCAACAAGGTAACCGGTGTCTTTTTGCTGCTGTTACGAGAAATCATGGCCTTTCCCTCTCCCAAAGGTCTGGTTCACAACGCAGTGTCAGCAAGATGACACCGCTGGTCAGGGCGGACGTTAACAGCACCTTCAGGATCGGGCATCTTGCACCGCAACAGATTCGTAATGTCCCTGAGACGCTTGCGGGACAATGGCTTGAATGGAGAGACGGGGTGGACGCGACAGCCTATGGGGCTAGAATGACACCGATAGCCAAGAGCCACGCGGGGTGCGTGGTTCCCTCCGGCGCGCTGCAACGCGATGCTGCGGTCCGGGCAACGAGGACATCTGATGAGTCGAGTGGTCTGTTTCGGGGAACTGCTGTTGAGGATGGGCGCACCGGGCAACGAGCTGCTGCTGCAGTCGCCGCGCCTGGAGGTGCACGTCGGTGGGGCGGAAGCCAATGTCGGTGTCTCGCTGGCGCACTTTGGCCATGACGTGGCGATGGCCAGCGTCGTGGCGGACAATCCGCTGGGCGCGCATGCACTGGGCGAACTGCGCCGTCATGGCGTGGACACGCGGGGCGTGCGCCTGCAGGCCGATTCCCGCATGGGTCTGTACTTCCTGACCACCGGTGCGGTGCAGCGGGCCAGCGAAGTGGTGTATGACCGCGCGGACTCTGCGTTCGCGCTGAGCAGCGCGGCGGACTACGACTGGTCCCAGCTGCTGCAGGGCGCGGAGTGGCTGCATCTTTCCGGCGTCAGCCCGGCCCTGGGTGCCGACGTGGCACAGGCGACGCTGGCCGCCGCACGTGCCGCACGCGCGCAGGGCGTCAAGGTGTCCTTCGACGGCAATTTCCGGCCGAAGCTGTGGCAACGCTGGGGTGGCGATGCGAAAGCCATCCTGCGTGAGCTGTTCGCACAGGCGGACATCGTGTTCGCCGATTACCGCGATATCGAAGTGGTGCTGGGCCAACCGTTCGCGCAGGACGACGTGGTCGCCCGTGTGGACGCTGCCGCAACCGCCGCGTTTGCCGCGTTCCCGCACCTGCAGTGGATGGCGTGCACGCAGCGCCAGGCGCTGAGCGTGGACCACCATGCACTGGGTGCATTGCTGATCGGCCGTGATGGCACGCGCGCACAGGCGCCGGTACGTCAGTTGCAGGGCATCGTCGACCGGATCGGCGGCGGTGATGCGTTCGCTGCCGGCATCCTGCATGGCATCATGCGCGGCTTCGATGCCGACGCCACTGTGCGCTTCGGTTTGGCCGCCGGTGGTCTGAAGCACTCGATCCCCGGTGATTTCAATCCCGTCAGCGAAGCTGACGTGCTGGCCCTGGTGGGCGAGGAGCGTTTTGATGTCCGGCGCTGATCCGCGCGTTCGCGCGGTACTGAAACTGGCACCGGTGATCCCGGTGTTCACCCCTGATGACGTGGACGATGCCGTGCAGGTCGCCCAGGCCTTGTTCCGCGGTGGCCTGCCGGTGGTGGAAGTCACCCTGCGCACGCCGCGTGCGATGGAAGCGATCAAGGCCATGGCCGAGGCCGTGCCCGACGCAGTGATCGGCGCAGGTACCGTGCTGACGGCCGCGCAGATGCAGGCGGTCAAGGAAGCGGGCGGTCGTTTCGCCGTGTCCCCCGGTGCGACGGAGCGGCTGTATGCCGCTGCGCGCGATACCGATCTGCCGTTCCTGCCGGGCGTAGCGACATCGTCCGAACTGATGCACGGATTGGAGCAGGGGCTGGATACGTTCAAGTTCTTCCCGGCCGTGCAGGCCGGTGGTGCGCCGTTGCTGTCGGCGTGGGCCGGTCCGTTCGGCGATGTGCGTTTCTGCCCCACGGGCGGCATCAGCGTGCAGACCGCGCCGCAGTTCCTGCACCTGCCAAACGTGCTGTGCGTGGGCGGCTCATGGCTGACCACCGCTGCCCTTCTGCAGAGCCGTGATTGGGCAGCGATCGAAGAACTGGCCCGGCAAGCGTCCGTGCTGGCGAGCTGAGGGTCGGGGTCGCGCCGGCTGGATTGTGCCGACTGGATTGTGCCGGCTGGGTTGTGCCGACTGGGTTGTGCCGACTGGATTGTGCCGACTGGATTGTGCCGACTGGATAGAGCCGGCTGGGTAGAGCCGACTTCAGTCGGCTGGTCTTGGGTGCACTCCAGGACAGCCGACTGAAGTCGGCTCTACCCCCATCGGCTGCTCTCCGCGCGGATCAATTGCAGCCGACTGAAGTCGGCTCTACCGGTCGGCTCTACCGGTCGGCTTTACCGGTCAGCTCTAACCGTCATGTCGACCGGTCGGCTATACACTGGCCGCATGGCGATGTTCAAAACCTTCCTGTTTTCCCTGCTTGCGCTGGCCGGTGCGCTGCTCGCGCTGGTGCTGGTCACCACGGTGGCCAGTTGGCTGCCGCCGTTGATCGGCGTGCATGCGGGCGGCGCGGTGCAGTTGGGTTGGGACCTCGCGTTCACCGTGCTGGGCGGCATCGCCGCGGTCGCCTTTGCCAGCTACCACGCACCGTGTTGGCCGCGTTCGCACGGCATGGGCATCTGGTTGCTGCTGGCGATCGCCTCGCTATGGGCAGCATGGGACATGGGCAACGAGTTCCCGCGCTGGTTCGTACTGCTGCTGGTGATCTCGCTGCCGCTGCAGCTGGGCATCGGTCTGTGGGTCGGCGCAAGAAAGTGGCGCACCGCAACATCCCCTTAACAATTCACCTCTAGTCTCTTGGCCGCCGGCTACCGGCACGGTCGCGCACGTTTTCTGCACGCTACACAGCGGACAGGCGCGCGGCACGCACTCACAGAGCAATGGGGATCATCCGATGCGCAACACCCTGCGGGAGACGCCGACGCGCGTCCCCCATGCGAAGCTTTTGTCCCGCGCCGTGCGCGCCGTGCTGATCAGTAGCGTCGCCAGCCTGCCGATGCAGGCAGTGGCCGATGAAGCAGTGGCGGTAGCCACCAGCGCCGATACCAGCGCCGCCCTGCAGCAGCTGGATACGGTCACCGTGACCGGCGGCTACGCGCGCAGCCTGGAGCGCGCGGTCGACCTCAAGCGTAGCAACATCGGCTTCTCCGACTCCATCGTCGCCACCGACGTGGCCGACTTCCCGGAGCAGAACCTCGCCGAGGCGCTGCAACGCATGCCGGGCGTGACCATCGAACGCAACAAGGGCCTGGGCAGCAAGGTCAGCGTGCGCGGCCTGCCCTCCGAGTTCACCCACGTGTCGATCAACAACCTCGCCACGGCCTCGGGCAGCGGCGGTCGCGACGTGCAGTTCGATATCTTCGCATCGGATGTGGTGCAGACCGTCACGGTGCAGAAATCGCCGACGGCGGCAGACGAAGAAGGCGGCATCGCCGGTTCGGTGTACATCGAAACCGCCAGGCCGTTCGACTACGCCGAGCCGAAATTCAGTGCATCGGCGGAAGCGGCGAACAATTCGATCAACGGCAAGACCGATCCGAAGATCTCGTTCCTGGCCAGCGACACCTGGGGCGACTGGGGCGGTCTGGTGTCGTTCTCCAAGGCAAAGCGCACCAACCGCACCGACTCCAACTCGGGCATCAACTTCCGCCCGATGGGGCGCTTCCTCGAAGCGTCCGGCACGCGGGGCACGCAAGCCGCTGCCGTGCTGGCACGCGACGCCGGCATCGTCATCAACAACCGCATGGACAAGGACGCGACCAACCGGATCATCTTCCAGGACAAGGTCGGCGACCGCATCTACCTCAACGAGCAGGACCAGTGGGGCGCGACCGCATCCCTGCAGTTCAAGCCCAGCGAGGCATTCTCGGTGAGCTTCGATGCGATGCTCGGCGGCTACGATACGCATGAAGATGAGTACGACGCCGCTGCGTATTCGGCGTCCAGCCGCAGCACGCTGGACACCATCCATTCGTATGATGCCGACACCCTGTCCCAGTACGGCGTGGTGGTCCTGCGCGATGTGTCCTACACGGCCACCCAGCATGAAATCCTGAGCAAGGAACGCTTCGCCAACACCGACTACCGGCAGTTCAGCAGCAAGCTCGACTGGACCGTCGGCAGCTGGGACATCGATGCCCTGGTCGGCTATTCCGGCGCACGCCGCAACTCGGACTACGCCAACCTCAAGCACGTGGCCTACGCACCGTCGCGCACGCGCTGGACCGCCAACGGCGGTGAGACGCTGGCCAGCGCGGCGTCCAATGGGTTCGACATGTACAACTCGCCCGGGAAGTACCTGTTCGAAGCCTATGAGACCGAAATCGAGCACGTGAAGGACGACAAGTACGCCGCGCAGCTGGACTTCCGCCGGTCGATGGAACTGGCGTTCTTCCCGGCGCTGACCAGCGTCAAGTTCGGTGCGCGTTACACCGACAAGTCCAAGGACCGCGAGTTCGGCAACACCAAGATCCAGGGCCCCACCGCCGGTAGCGCAGCGTGGGTCAACACCCGCACGTTGGCTGACAGCAATCCGGGTTGGATCAGCGACATCGTCCCCGGCGGCGGCTACAAGCCGAGCAACCTGGACTGGCAGCAGGTGTCCAACAGCTACGCACGCAACACGTTCCGCTATGCGGGTTTCACCACCCCGCTGGATCCGGGCCAGTTCTACCAGGTCGATGAAAAGACCCTGGCGCTGTATGCCATGACCGATTTCTACTTCGATATCGGCCGCGTGCCGGTGTACGCCAACCTGGGCGTGCGTTCGATCGACACCAAGGTGGATTCGGCCGGTTTCCACCCGGTGCAGAATGCCGATGGCTGCAGCGGCTACACGCCCACGCCGATTTCCAGCAGCGGTGACTACAGCGACCTGCTGCCCAGCTTCAACATGACCGCCGAGATTGCCGATGGATTGGTGCTGCGTGCGGCGGCGTCGGAAACGCTGATGCGTCCGTCGCTGACCGACATTGCCTACCGCCGCACCGTCAGCTGGTCCAGCTTCCGCTTCATGGACGGCAATCCGGCCCTGAAGCCAACGACCGCCAAGCAGTGGGAAGTGGGCCTGGAGAAGTACCTGGAGAACGGCGGACTGCTGTCGGCATCGTACTTCTCCAAGAAGATCGACGGCGTGGTGCGGCAGTCGTTGACCGGCATCGTACCGAACGTAGAAAAGCTCAACGCCAACGGATCGTTGGATGGGTACTACGACTTCGAGGTCTACCAGCCGGTCAATGCCGAGGGTTCGTACAAGGTCACCGGCGTGGAGCTGGTCGCCCAGCTGCCGCTGTCGATGCTGCATCCCGCGCTGGAAGGGTGGGGCATCAATGCCAACTACACCCAGCTGGACAACTCGCTGACCGGTGCATCCGACATCGACATCCCGACCCCGCCGGAAGGGCTGGCCGAGAAAGCCTACAACTTCACCCTGTACTACGAGAATGATCGCTTCGACGCGCGCGTGTCCTACAACTACAAGGACAAGTACGTGGAGTACATCCACCTCAACATGTATCCGGTGTACCGCGATGCGTACGGGCAGACCGATGCCTCGATCGGCTTCCGCTTGAACGACACCTGGAAGCTGAGCCTGGATGCGATCAATGTGTTCGACGAAGAAACGTCGGGCTACACCATCGATAAATCCTTCCCCACGCAGTACGAGTTCTCCGGCCGCCGCATCGGTCTGGGCATTCGCGCCGATTTCTGAAGCGTGCAGTAACCGGCGGCCCTCGTACCACGTTTGGTAGAGCCGACTTCAGTCGGCTTTCCCGAGTACCACGCCTGGTAGAGCCGACTTCAGTCGGCTTTCCCGAGTACCGCGCCTGGTAGAGCCGACTTCAGTCGGCTTTCCTGATTACCACGCCAAGAGCAGCCGACTGAAGTCGGCTCTACCAACGGCGGGGTTCCGGAGGTCCGTGCCAGTGACGGGGTCCCATATCAGTGACGGAGTTCCGTATCAGTGACAGGTCCCGCATCAGTGACGGAGTTCCGTATCGGAGACGAGTTCCGCATCAGTGACAGGGTCCCGTATCGGAGACGAGTCCCTTGCGCCCGCAGCGGGGCCCGCGCTACAACGTCGGCAGGCCCTGCTTCATCGTGGTGATCCCTTCCCAGGGATCACCGTTCAGGCGCTTGGCCCGCGCCAAGGCCTTGTGCATCGGGAACGCATCAGCGGCCGCCACGCGGCCCAGCTCTTCCCAGCGCAATGGCACCGCCACGCCCGCGCTTTCGCGTGCACGCAGTGACCACGAACACACGCTGGTCGCCCCGCGCGCGTTGCGCAGCCAGTCGATGAAGATCACGCCATTCCGCTTGGCCTTGCTCATCGTGGCCACGTAGCGGTCCGGCGCATGCTGCGAAAGCGCCTGTGCGAATGCCTCGCAGAACGCCTTTGCGTCTTCCCACTCAGCGGCGGGCTGCAACGGCACCACCACATGCAGTCCCTTGCCGCCGGACAGCCGTACGAAGCTCTCCAGCCCCGTTTCCTGCAGGCGCGCGCGGATGTCCCGCGCGGCCGCCTTGATGGCGGGCCAGCTCACCCCTTCCCCCGGATCCAGATCGAACACCAGACGATCTGCGCGCTCCGGATCCTGCACGGTGGCACCCCACGGATGCAGCTCCAGGGTGTTCATCTGCACCAGTTGCATCAGCCCGTCCACATCATCGATGTAGACATAGTCCTCGCGGCCGCTCTTCTGCTGCAGAGGCACGGCGCGTACCGCGCTGCCCAACCCTTGCCCATGATGCTTCTGGAAGAAGCAGGCCTTGCCGACGCCATCCGGGCAGCGCAACAGGGACAGCGGGCGATTGCGGATCTCCGGCAGGATCCACGGTGCCATCGCACGGTAATACGCCGCGACCTCGCCCTTGGTCAGCTTCAGCGCGGGATACACCACGCGTTCGGGATGGCTGATGGCCAGCGACGGCTCAGCGGCTTTCTTCTTCGGCGCAGGCACCTGGGGGCTGGCGAGGGTCTTGTCCGTGCGCAGCCGCTTGAAGCTGGCCTGGCGCAGGAGCCCCTCCTTGGCCCAGCCACGAAACGCCACTTCAGCGACCAGTTCAGGCTTCACCCAGTGCACGCTGGAGGCACGGAACGGCACGTGGGCAGGCAGTTCGACGGAGGCCGTTTCGCTGCCCAATGCCTGCAGTCGCCGGGTAAGCGTGCGCAGCTTCTCGTCATCGAACCCGGTTCCCACGCGTCCAACGTAGCGCAGGCCGCCCGTGTCCGGCGTGGCCATCAGCAGCGAGCCGAAGCCTTGCCGCGAGCCCTTCGGCGCGGTGTAACCCACCACCAGGAACTCGTCGGTGTTCTCGTGTTTGATCTTCACCCAGCTGCGGGCACGGGTCGTTACGTAGGCCGCGTCCACCTGCTTGCTGATGATGCCCTCGAAGCCGGCCTTGCCACTGGCAGCGAACACCTCCGGCCCATGGTCGATCACGTGATCGCTGTAGGCCAGCGTGCCGGGTGTGTCGCCGATCAGGTCCTTCAGCACGGCTTTCCGCTCCCGCAGCGGTGCCTGGCTGATATCAACGCCAGCGACGCCCGGCAGATCGAACACCACATAGCGCAGGGGTTGTTTGGCGCTGCCGTCGATCACCCGCTGCAGCGCACTGAAATCACTGCGTCCCTGCGCGTCGAGCACGACCAGCTCACCATCCAGGCGGGCATCGCGCACCGGCAAAGCGGCGATGGCCGTGCTGACTTCCGGGAAGTCGCCCGTCCAGTCCAGTCCGTTGCGCGAGCGCAGGGTGACCTGTCCGTCGTGCAGGTCGGCCAGCAGCCGATAGCCGTCCCATTTGATTTCGTGCAGCCAGCGCTCCCCGTCCGGCGCGCTGTCGCGGTGATCGGTCAGCTGCGGCGACCATTCGTGGGGATACGGGGTATCCCGTGCGCCCGGCAGCTCCAGCGCGCGGCGACGCCAGCGGGTATCTGCCTTGCGCGCGACAGCGGGGGATTTCTCCTTGGCCGACGTGGCAGGTCTGGTGGACTTGGCGGATTTTGCTTTCGTGGCCTTTCCTTTCTTCACTGGCGCGTCCTCCAGCAGATCGTCGGCGTCCGCATCGCGGGCATGCGCGTCGTCGCGCTTGATCAGCAACCATTGCGGCTGCCGTCCTTTCAGCGCCGTGCGCACCAGCTTCCACGCACCCGTCAGCCGTTCGCCATGCAGCACGAAGTCCAGCTTGCCGTCTGCCAGCGCCTGCACGGGATCGCCTTCACAACCCCACACGCCGTGGTCGTACACACCGACATGGCCGGCGCCGTAGTGTCCTTTGGGGATGTCGCCCTCGAAGCTGGCATAAGACAGCGGGTGGTCTTCCACCTCCACCGCCAAGCGCTTCTCGCCCACCCGCAGGGACGGGCCCTTCGGTACCGCCCAGCTTTTCAGTACGCCGTCCATCTCAAGGCGGAAGTCGTAATGACGGTGGCTGGCATGGTGCAACTGCACGACGAACACCGGCCGTTTTCCGCGCGTGCCGTTGGCCGGCGCGTCGTCGGGCTCGGGGGTGTCATCCTGGCTGGCGCCCAACCGGCGCTTGCGACGGTACTGGTGCAGCGACATGGCTCATCCCGCCTTGCGCTGCAGCGCCGCTTTCTTCGCGGATTTCTTCGCCGCTTTCTTGGCCGGCTTGGCCGCACTTTTTTTCGTTGCCGTCTTGGCCGCCGCCTTCGTGGCTTTCTTCGCTGGCGCCTTCTTTACCACCTTGTCCGTGGCCTTCTTCGCCGGCGTGCGTTTGTTCGCATCCAGGCTCTTCTGCAGGAGCGACATGAAGTCCACCACGTTGGTGCTGGCATCCTCGCGCGGGGCCGGCTCGTCTTCCACGGTGGTGGTACCGCCGTCTTCTTTGATGCGCCGGGTAAGCACGCCCTGCAGACGCTCGCGGAACTCATCGTGGTACTGCGTGGGGTCCCACTCACCGGCCATGGATTCGATCAGCTGTTCGGCCATCGCCGTTTCCTTGCTGGTGATCCGGTAATCCGCCAGCTTGCCGCTGGGCAGCTTGAAATCAGCGGGATCCACGAGCTCCTGTGGATAACGCAGGATCATCAACACCAGTGCGTCTTCGTTGGGCATCACCGCGCACAGGTATTCGCGGGTGCGCACCACCACCTTGGCGATGCCGACCTTGCCGGTGCTGCGCAGGGTCTCGCGCAGCAGCACGTAGCCCTTCTCGGCTTTCTTGCCGGGCACCAGCAGGTACGGCTTTTCGAAGTAGCGCGGGTCGATCTGGCTTGCGTCGACGAAGCTTTCCACTTCGACGGTTTCATGGCTCTCCGGCGCAGCCGATTTTATATCGCCGTCCTCAAGCACCACGTAGCTGCCCTTGTCGTACTCGAAGGCCTTGACGATATCTTTCCACGGCACTTCTTCGCCGGTATCTGCGTTGACACGCTCGAAGCGGATCGGCTTCTTGTCGCGCGAATCCAGCATGCGGAAGTGCAGGTCGATCTTGCGCTCGCCCGACATCAGGGACACCGGCACGTTGAGCAGGCCGAAAGAGAGGGTACCGGTCCAGATCGGGCGGGCCATGGGACGCACCAGGGTGACAGGGGAAGCCAGCTTCGGCGTGCGCGCGTGAAACGGCTGTGTCCACCGCGGAGGGGAGGCCGCTGCGACCGCTCTGTTAGTGATGGCCGCTGGCCGTCAGGCTGTTTCTCTCGCGGGCCATTGCCGCTGCGCTCGCCGAGCGTGGCTCGGCGCTACCGGAGGGTCGCCCGCGGGCCCCGGCGTTGTAGCGCCGAGCCATGCTCGGCGGATTCTGTGCCGGACGTTGTAGCGCCGAGCCATGCACGGCGGAATCTGTGCCGGTTACTGCAGCAACGGGCGGACGGCAGAGGCGGGCATGTGGTCCAGCGCCAGCCAGGCATCCTCCACCACCTCCCGGGCCTTTGGCCAGCGCAGGCGCGATTCGCCACGCATCTGCTCCCAATGGGCTTCCAGCGCGTCTTCGGTCTGTTCATCACTGCCGCGCGGCCAGTTGGCGGCGTGGGTCGTCAATGCAAACGCGTAGGCGGGGCACAGATCGCGCCAGCTGCGGTGCGCCTGACGGCGACGCACGTCGTAGTCGTTGAGCATGTACTGCAGGTAATCCTGCGCTACCGCCTGCGGGTCTTCGCGCTGCTGCCGCCGCGCACGGCGCTGGGTCGGGCTGCCGCCAAGCGGATCGCGGCGGGCATTGAACACGGAGGGTGCGGGACGTTCCAGGCGGTGCATGGCGCGGCTCCTGCGGTGCAGTCGGGCGGCCAGATGTAACGGCGTCGCCGTTACCCACCTGTGAGAGGCATGTAGAGGAACCAGCAGCCAAGGTTCGCGGTAGCTTTACCTGCATAGCGCTGTAGTAGCTCCTCCATCAGGAGAGCAGCCATGAACCGAGATACATCGCGCGATCCCCTGCGCCAAGCCACTCCCCCGATCCCCGGCGAACAGCATGGCAAGCACGACAACATGGACGCGGAGGACCGCGGTACCGGCGCGCCGTTCATCGACGCCGCCGCAGAGGCCGATGATCACCTGCCCGTAAAGCATGAATGCGAGCAGGCCGCGCAGGACCGGAAAGACTGCGGCGACCGTCATCGCGGCGGCCAGGAGAGCCCGCTCAAGCGTCGCGAGCGCAAGCAGCACGCCAGCGACAATCAGGATCAAGCGCTGGAAGAAACCTTCCCGGCCAGCGACCCGACATCACCGTTCGTGCCGGCGAAGGCGCCGGATTGATCTACAGCAGCTCCGGGGCTGACGGCCCACGGCCGTCACTACCCTCGGAGGGCGGGCTCAGCGCCACGACCACTGCAGGCCCAGGCTGCCACGGCGATCCGGGCCGGGTTCGTAGAAGCGACCATTGCCGTCGTTGACGATGACCGAGCCGATGTAACGCTGGTCCAGCAGGTTATCCACACGCGCGAATACCCGCAGATCCCCGCCCGGCAAGGTCCAACGGCGGCCGGCCTCCAGGTTCACCACGGCATAGCCGGGGGCGCGTTCAGTGGCCAGGTCATTCACCACCGTGTCGCTGCTGCCGGTGACTTCGGCGGCCCACTGCCATGCAGCGGGCTGCCACTGCAGGCGGGCGAAGGCCTGCTGTCGCGGCACGCCGGGCAGGCGGCTGCCGGCCTCGACCGGCGTGTCGGGCACGGCGCAGCCACTGCCGGCGCAGGTCAGGTAGCTGCTGCGCACCTGCGCCTGCAGCCACGTCCAGGCCACCTGCAGTTCCAGGTCCTGTGCCAAGGGCTGACGCCACGACAGCTCTGCGCCCTGCCGCCGGGTGCTGCCGATGTTGCGATACGTGCTGCGGCCATTGGTGTTGCTGGCAACGGCCAGTTCGTCGTCGGTGTCGGCGCGGAACACGCTGACCTCCAGCTGCTGCCCGTTCTGGGCGTGCCATTTGCTGCCGATCTCAACGTTTCGGCTGCGGGCAGCAGACAGGCCCAGGGCCAGCCCGGCCTGGCCGTCGTTGCGGTAACCCAGCTCGTTGAAGGTGGGCGTTTCAAAGCCGCGACCCATCGCAGCGTGCAGGCGCCACTGCGGGTTCACCTCGAAGCTCACGCCCGCCACCGGCGTGGTGGCCTGGTAGCGCCGGCTGCCGCTGTCGTCCGGATTGCGGCCGACGATGTAATGGTCGTCCGATCGGAACCGCACACTGCTGTGACGCGCGCCGGCCAGCACGGACCAGCGCTCGGTCCATTGCCACCACGCCTGCACGAACTGGTCGACGTTGGTGACGGTATCGCGCTGGTCGCGACGCAGCGCACCGCGCACGCCCAGCTGATTGCCGACGAAGTTCTCGTAGCCGGTACGGTGCTGCCGCTGGCGATCGACATTGGCACCGGCGGTGATGTCCAGCGCGCGGCCGGCCAACGTACCGTTCCAGCCCCAGCGCGCGTCCAGCCCGCCGAAGTCACCGTCCAGGTCGATGACCCCGCCGGCATGTAACGGATTGGCCTGCGGGCCCGGCGGAATGGCCAGGAACTGGGTGACCTCGCGCTGGCCGGCATACCCGGTCAGGCGGAAGCGGTGGTCATCGCGTTCGCCGCTGTAGACCAGTCCAGCCTGCGACTGGCGTACGGATTTGCGCGTGTTGTACAGGTGGGCCACCGAGGTCGCCTGGCGCGGATCCTCCGCCACCTGCGCACGGGTCAGGCCGAGCGGATCCTGCGCGTCGGGCGCGTCCAGATGGTTGACCAGCAGCTCCAGGCGGTCCTCGCCCACGGCCATGCCCAGCCGCGCGTTCAACGATTCGCGGCGCGCGCGGCTATGGTCGCGCCAGCCATCGGTGCGGAAATGGTTCGCTGCGATGTTGTAATCCACCGGGCCCTGCACGCCGCGCAGGTGGGCGCCCACACTCAAGGTATTGTCGGCCCCGTAGTTCATGCGCAGCCGCCAGGGATCGCCCTCGCGGCCGCGCGCGGTATGCACCTGCAGCACCCCGCCGGACGAATTGCCATACAGGGCGGAAAACGGCCCACGCAACACCTCGATGCGCTCGGCGCCCAGCAGGCTGGCATGCGACAGCTGACCCTGGCCGTCGGGCATGGTCGCCGGTACGCCATCGACCAGCACCCGCACCCCGCGCACGCCGAACGTCGAGCGGGCGCCGAAGCCCCGGATCGACAGCTGGGTATCCTGGGCCAGGTTCTGCCGGTCCCGCGCCACCACCCCGGGGACACCGCCCAACGCTTCGGACAGCTGGGCCTGCGGACCACTGCGGTCATCGTCGATCCACACGGTGGTGGAGCTGGACGGCAAGGCGAATGCGTCAACGCCGGTCACCCGGGCGGCCTCCACTTCCACCGCCGGCAGGCTGCGCGTCGGCGCTTCCTGCGGGGTCTGGGCCAGTGCGAGAGAGGGCAGCAGCAGGCTGCAGGCGGCGGACAGGCGGCAACGCGCCGGAAGCAGATTCATCATGTGGATCGGGGGGATAGCGAAGATCAAGCCCCATCCTACGGTGCATGGCGTGAGGATGAATGCCGCGCCCCCGGCCCCCTTTGTTACGATGGCGTGGTTGCGTCCGGTGCGGACGCGACGCTGCTGCGTGCTTTCTTCCTCCCCCTCAACGAATGAGTACCGCCGTGTCCTTCTTTGCAAACGTGGAACTGGTCCCGGGCGACCCGATCCTGGGCCTGACCGAGGCGTACAACGCCGACAGCCGTCCGACCAAGGTCAACCTGGGTGTGGGCATCTACTACGACGAGAGTGGCCGCATTCCGCTGCTGCGCGCCGTCAAGCAGATCGAGCAGCAGCTCGCCAACGAAGCCAAACCGCGCGGCTACCTGCCCATTGATGGACTGCCGGCGTACACCCAGGCTACCCGTGAGCTGGTGTTCGGCAAGGAGTCGCCACTGCTGGCCGCCGGCCGCGTCGCCACCACCCAGACCGTGGGCGGCAGCGGTGCGCTGCGCGTGGGCGCCGACCTGCTGCACAAGCTGCTGCCGCACGCCACCATCGCCATCAGCAACCCCAGCTGGGAAAACCACCGCGCCGTGTTCGGCGCCGCGGGCTTTGAAGTCGTGGAATACGCGTACTTCGACGCACAGACCCACGGCGTGGATTTCCCCGCGATGCTGGCCGACCTGCAGAAGCTGCAGCCGGGCACCGTGGTGCTGCTGCATGCGTGCTGCCACAACCCGACCGGTGCCGACCTGACCGTCGCGCAGTGGACGCAGGTAGCCGAGGTACTGAAGGAACAGCAGCTGTTCCCCTTCATCGACATGGCCTATCAGGGCTTCGACAAGGGCATCGAGCAGGACGGTGCGGCCGTGCGGATCATCGCCGAAGCCGGCATCGACAGCTTCATCGTGGCCAACTCGTACTCCAAGTCGTTCTCGCTGTATGGCGAGCGCGTGGGTGCGCTGTCGATCGTGGCCCCGGATGCTACCGCCGCCAAGGCCGTGCAGTCGCAGATCAAGCGCATCATCCGCACCATCTATTCCAGCCCGTCCAACCACGGTGCGGCCCTGGTGGCCGGCGTGTTGAACAGCCCGGAGCTGCGCGCGCTGTGGGAAGCGGAACTGACCGAGATGCGCGAGCGTATCCATGCCCTGCGCCACGGGCTGGTGGATCGTCTGGTCGCCCTGGGCGCACCGGAGTTTGCCTTCATCAACGACCAGGCTGGCATGTTCTCGTACTCCGGCCTGAGCCGCGTGCAGGTGGAAAAGCTGCGCGATGAGTACGGCATCTACGCCGTCGGTACCGGCCGCATCTGCGTGGCCGCACTGAGCCAGAGCAACCTGGACTACGTCGCCCAGGCCGTGGCCAACGTCGCCAAGGCCTGACCCGACAAAAAGGGGACGGAGGGGATTAAGTCGTTATCGGCTCGCATGAGCCGATAACGACTTAATCCCCTCCGTCCCCTTTTTTGCATCCGGGCGGCGACAATAGACGCATCTTTCCGTCGCTCGAGCCCTGCCCATGTCCCGTACGTCGTTGACCCGGTATCTCATCCAGGAACAGCATGCCGGCCGCATCAATGCCGACCTGCGCCAGCTGATCGCCGTGGTGGCCCGCGCCTGTACCAACATCTCCATCGCGGTCAGCAAGGGTGCCCTGGGCGGCGTGCTGGGCGAGGCCGGTACGGGCAACGTGCAGGGCGAAGCGCAGAAGAAGCTGGACGTCATCAGCAACGAGATCCTGCTGGAAGCCAACGCGTGGGGTGGCCACCTCGCCGCCTGTGCATCGGAAGAAATGGACCATTCGCAGCCCGTGCCGGACATCCATCCGCGCGGGGACTTCCTGCTGTTGTTCGATCCCCTCGATGGCAGCTCCAACATCGACGTGAATGTGTCGGTCGGCACCATCTTCTCCGTGCTGCGATGCCCGAAGGGCGTGGAACTGCCGGGCGACGACAGCTTCCTGCAGCCGGGTACCGCGCAGATCGCGGCGGGCTACTGCATCTACGGGCCGAGCACGCAGATGGTGCTCACCGTTGGCCACGGCACGCATGCGTTCACCCTGGACCGTGAGAGCGGCGAGTTCCTGCTGACCACCCAGGACATGCAGATCCCGGCGGCCACGCAGGAGTTCGCGATCAACATGTCCAACCAGCGCCATTGGGAAGCCCCGATGCAGGCCTACGTGACCGATCTGCTGCAGGGCAAGGAAGGCGCGCGCGGCAAGGATTTCAACATGCGCTGGATCGCCAGCATGGTCGCCGACGTGCATCGCATCCTGACCCGCGGCGGCATTTTCATCTATCCGTGGGACAAGAAAGATGCGTCCAAGGCCGGCAAGCTGCGCCTGATGTACGAAGCCAATCCGATGGGTCTGTTGGTGGAACAGGCAGGCGGTGCCGCCTCGACCGGTCGCGCGCGCATTCTGGACATCCAGCCGGACCAGCTGCACCAGCGCGTGCCGGTGTTCCTTGGCTCGCGCGATGAAGTCAACGCCGCGGTGAAGTACCACCAGCAGCACGACGCGCAAAACGCTTGATTCGCCGCACGCTCATGACGTTGGCGTGACATCCCCTTCGCCAGTGGGCACCATCAAGGTTCCACTGGCGAGGGATCCATGCATGCACGCGCAGGAACCGGTAGATTTCATTGAAGTGATCCACAACGCCGTCCCCGCTGATGTATGCGCGGCGATCGTGTCGCGGGTCCGCGCAAGTGACCACCTGCAACCGGGTGCGGTAGGCAGCGGGGTGTTCCCCGAACTCAAGCGCAGCAAGGATCTCCGGATCAGCGGCCAGCCCGATTGGTCGGATGTGGAAAACGTCCTGCAACAAGCGGTTTTCGCCGGGCTGCAGACTTATCTACGCCGTTATCCACAGGCATTGATCGCGCCGTTGATGTTGCAGATACAAGACAGCAACGGCCAACCGAAGCGCCTCACGGCCGAAGACTTCCCGCAGATGGATGGGGCTGCCTTGTCGGATCTGGCACGCACCTGCCTGCGTCCGGGCGCGATCAACCTGCAATGGTATGCAGCAGGCGAGGGCGGCTATCCGTACTGGCATTGCGAGCTGTACCCGAAGGACCCGCAGGCTGAAACGTTGCACCGGCACCTGCTGTGGACGCTCTATCTCAACGACGGGTTCGAGGAGGGCGAAACCGAGTTCCTGTTCCAAGGCCGGAAGATCGCACCGCGTACCGGCAGCCTGCTGATCGCGCCCACGGCGTTCACCCACACCCATCGCGGTAACCGTCCACAGGGTGGGGACAAGTTCATCGCGACCAGCTGGATCCTGTTCCAGAGCGCGCAGCAGCTGTTCGGCAGCTGATCCGCCACGCCTGGGTCCTCATCTCCCCGGGTGCTGAACGCACACGTGTCCACCTTTCCCTTGGCCGACATGTGCAGCGACACCCGGGGAGATGAGGATTTCGGCAGATCGAGCATCATGCTCATGGGTGAACCTTCCGTGGGTCTGTGCGCTGTCGTCTTGATTGATGGAGACGATCTAGATTTGGCTTGTTACTGCATGAAACCTATGGTGCACGACGATCGCGACAGGGCCTTTCAGAAATCGCTCACTGCGTAGCCCACCGACGTCATGCCACTTCGCTCGCCGAGCAGGGCGCGGCGCTCCCGTCGGCGGCGCAACGTCCATCACTCGGCTGGCGTTCCGCCACATGCACCCGCATCTGCAATCCGAGTGCGCGCAACGCACCCATCACCGTACGCAAGGTCAAGGTGCGTCTTCCACCCAACTGCCGATGTACCACCGCGGCAGGCAATCCGCACTCGCGCGCGATCCCCCGCAGTCCCTCTTCACCTGCGACATAGGCCAACGCTTCACCAAGAATGGCCGCATCGCCCTGGCTCTCCACGATGCACTCGTTCAAATAATCCACAACTGCCTGCGGGGTACGCGGACGATCAAAATGGCCTGCCGCTTCCATCTCCGCGTGCGTCATGGTGGCGCGCGGTGGCGTCATCGTGGCCCCCATGCACTCAGTTCGGGGGTCCGGAAAGACACGCGCGCAGGGCGCCGGAGCTGCAATGACATCGGTAGGACCTCGCAAGGCAAACGGCCACCTGCGCCAAAGCGCGAGGTGGCGGGCGGTGCGGGTTGGCGTACCGGACTATCTGAGAGCTCAAAACCGGCGGATCGGGATCCCCGCGCACCGCCCGCCGTATGACCGGCAGTGCAGTGCATTCTCCGCCGTGCCCGAAGGCCACAACAGAGGCAATTGCTCTCAGGTAGTAACAGGACGCCAATCCCGGCTGGCACATTCGGCACCAGCCCGGTCATCGTGCGATGTGGCGTCCAAGGGCGTCCATCAGGAAAGCTGCGGAGTCATCCTGCGTGACCTGTGTAAGGCCGAGGGCGACAGGAATTTCAGGTGACGCCGGTCATCAGTCGATTGCCCCCGCCGGCGCGCACATTTCGCTGCCTGCTTCGACATACTCCGACAATGTCCCAAGACCCGCAGCCGCTCGGCGGCTATCCACCTGCGGCGCCTCTTCGATCTCATCCGGGTACCACCTCTGTCCCACACAGCTGCCCTGAGTGCCGTATCGCTGTGGGCTGTGGGTCCTGTCCCAGAGGTAAGCATACTTACGGGCGTCTACTTCGCCTGATCCGAGTAGAGGCAACATCAGGGCCAGTGCTTGGCGCTGCACCTGGGGGGCACGATCGGCATGCAACGCCAGCAAGGCGGCTGCATCGGCGGCCGGTTTTCCGACGACCGATACACGTGGCCAGCCGGATGCGGCCATGATTGCCGAGAGCCGACTGGAATGTGCGGCGTCCGTGGACAGCACATGGGCGACGTCGACGGGCTGCGTACTGCGGACCTGTTGATCGGCCTCCGCCATCGCGATGAGTTCGCTGGCCAGCTCAGATGCGTATTCGCTTCCCCACGTGGGATAGCTCGTCATGCCGAACAATGCGAACAGCAGCAGGTGAGGCTTCGTCCTTGTCATACATCGTCCTTGGTTGCCGAAGGCGTCGGGCAGAGCACGCCGGCTCTCTAGAATAAGGTGCCCTGTGCTTCATCTTTCACTTTGATCAATAGCGGCCGCACAAACCGCGTGCAATCCAGCTTCGGCCAATGGCTGTTCTGCGCATCAAACCCCAGCCGCTTGCGCGCCAGCTTGAATCGATTGTTCAACAGGTCTGCATAGACGCCCTGGCCGCGCATGCGCGTGCCGAACTGGCTGTCGTAGTCCTTGCCGCCGCGCAGCTGGATGATGGTGCTCATCACGTGCGCGGCACGGTCGGGGTAGTGCGCTTCCAGCCAGTCGCGGAACAGCGGCGACACTTCCAACGGCAGCCGCAGCAGCACATAGCCGGCAGTGCGCGCGCCGGCATCGCGTGCTGCCTCCAGGACGGCTTCCAGCTCGGCATCGTTCACCCACGGAATCACCGGCGCCACCATCACCCCGACCGGGATGCCCGCGTCGTGCAGCCGCCGCATGGCGCGCAGACGGGCACGCGGTGCAGCGGCACGCGGCTCCAGTTTCGATGACAACACCGGGTCCAGCGAGGTCACCGAGAAATGCACGCTGACCAGGTTCTTTTCCGCCAGCGGCATCAGCAGATCGATGTCGCGCTCGACCAACGCGTTCTTGGTGATCAGCGAAAACGGGTGCTGTGTTTCCAGCATCACTTCGATCAGCTGGCGGGTGAGTTTGAACTTGCGTTCGATCGGCTGGTAGGCGTCGGTGTTGATGCCCAGCGCGATCGGCTGCGGCACGTACCCGGGCTTCGCCAGTTCCTTGCGCAGCAACTGCGCAGCATTGGTCTTGGCGAACAGCTTGGTTTCGAAGTCGAGGCCAGGCGACAGATTCAGATAGGCGTGGGAGGGACGCGCGAAGCAGTAGCTGCAGCCGTGCTCGCACCCGCGGTAGGGGTTCACTGACTGGCTGAAGCCTACATCCGGGGAGCTGTTGCGGCTGATGATGCTGCGTGCGGTCTCCGTGCGCACTTCCGTCCGCAGGCGGGGAGTCAGGAACTCCTCGCTTTCATCCGGCTCCCAGCCGTCGTCCACCGCTTCGCTGACTGTGCTCTCGAAGCGGCCCGCGATGTGGGAGGTAGCACCACGGCCTTTGATCGCTATAGGGGGAAGGGAATCAGGGCGACCCATGGGAATTTTCTACTGAAAGTGCGATTAGTATTATTGCTAACCACAGCATATGCAATGTGCTGGAAATCAGATGGCTGTAGGCGTGGAGCGGGTTGCGGCTGGAGGTTGCCCCCATGGTTATCCACAGGACATACGGTCATGTCAGGACAACGCGCAGGACATTGCAGGCCACGCGATGCGCAGCCGAGGGTAGGGGATCTGGGTCTCAGGGGATGCGACATGAGACGTTGTGACAGCCAGCGGCCTTCGCTACCTGGGTGCCCGGGTTTCACGGGGCGGATGGTTTCCGCTGACCCTGGGGCGGCGCTACCAGAGCGGGTCAGAGCCGGGCCAGGTAGGCCTTTACCGTGGCATCCAAGCCCTCGTACAGCGCTTCGCTGATCAGGGCATGGCCGATCGAGACTTCCAGCACGTCAGGTACGGCGGTCAGGAAGGCGCGCAGGTTGGCCTGCGACAGGTCATGGCCGGCGTTGACGCCCAGGCCCACGGCCTGAGCGCGGCGGGCGGCGGTTGCGAACAGCGCCAGCGTGTCGGTGGCATCGCCAGCGGCATGGGCTTCGGCATACGGTCCGGTGTACAGCTCGATGCGGTCGGCGCCTACGTCGGCGGCCAGTTCCAGCAGCGGATTGCCGGCATCGACGAACAGGCTCACGCGGCAGCCCATCGCCTTCAGCGAGGCGATCAGAGGCCTCAACCGGTCTGCATCACGCTCGAAATCGAACCCGTGGTCGGACGTCAGCTGGCCATCGCCATCGGGCACCAGGGTGGCCTGCGCGGGGCGGGTGGCCTCGCACAGCGGCAACAGGCCCGGGTAGCCATCACGTGGCGGGGCGAACGGGTTGCCTTCGATATTGAACTCGACGCCGCGTGCCTGGGTCAGCGTGGACAGCGCGTGCACATCTTCCGCCGTGATGTGCCGCCGGTCAGGCCGCGGATGCACGGTGATACCGTGCGCGCCGGCGTCCAGGCACGCCTGCGCGGCGCGCAGCACATCCGGATCGTGGCCTCCGCGCGAGTTGCGCAGTACGGCGATCTTGTTCACGTTGACGCTGAGACGGGTCATGGCGGTAAGGCACGGACAGAGGGGCGCAGTGTAGCGCCGCTGTCACAGCAGGGGCGAGGCCAGGCGGGCGAACGCCTCGGGCAAGCGGTGCCGCCACAGGCCGCGGTTGCGCTCGTTGTGCACGCGCGTCGCACTGGAAAACTCGTGCTCCAGGATGCCGGCCAGCTCGGCGACGCGCCCCTTGTCCCGCAGCAGCATCGACAGCTCGAAGTTGAGGCGGAAACTGCGGTGATCGAAGTTGGCGGTGCCCACGATGCACACGTCGTCGTCGGCGATGAACGCCTTCGTATGCAGCATGCGCGGACCGTACTCATGGATCTTCACCCCGGCCTGCAGCAGTTCGTCGAAGTAGGAACGCGCGGCCTGGGTGACGAACCACGAGTCACTCATCTTGGGCACCAGCAGGCGCACGTCCAGTCCACCGAGTGCGGCCGAGGTGAGTGCCATGCGCGCGGCCTCGCCGGGCACGAAGTAGGGCGTCACCAGCCATACGCGGTGCTTGGCCTCGTGGATGGCCGCCACGTGCAGGCGGTGGATGGTTTCCCAGCCCGAATCCGGGCCGGACACCAGCACCTGCGCGTTGATGCTGCCATCGGCCCGGGTCGGCATTTCGCGTGGCCACAAGCGCAGCTGATCGAACTGTTTGGCGTCCTGGCCGCTGGCATACAGCCAGTCCTCCATGAAGACCAGTTGCAGGCTGCGCACCACGTGCCCCTGCAGCCGCATGTGCAGATCGCGGTAGGCGTTCGGGTCGCGCTGCTCGTTCTCTTCGTCGGTGATGTTGATGCCGCCGGTGAAGGCCAGCACACCGTCGATCACCACCAGCTTGCGGTGGGTACGCAGGTTCAACCACGGCCGCTTGAAGGGCTTGAGCAGTTGCCGCGGATGAAACCACACCGCCTCGCCACCGGCATCCAGCAGCGGCTTCAGGAAACGCGCACGGATCTTGCCCGCACCTACTGCATCGAGCAGCAATCGCACCTGCACACCGCGCTGCGCAGCAGCCACCAGCGCATCGCGCACGGCGGTACCGGTGTGGTCGGGTTCGAAGATGTAGTACTCCAGGTTGATATGGTCCCGCGCTTGGGCGATGCCTTCCAGCAGGGCCGCGTAGGTCGCTGCACCGTCGACCAGCCATTCCACTTCGGTGGCGCTGCTGGGCGCCAGGCCGGTGGTCGCCTGGCCGATCGCCGCCAGCTCGGTACAGTCGGCGTCCGGCGGGCAGACGGTGCTGTAATGCTCCATGCCCGAACGCGAACGGCCGCGGCGCAGGCGCTGCCGATTTACTTTCTGCGGGCCGAGCAGGTAATAGATGAACAGCCCGATATAGGGCAGCGCCGCCAACGACAATATCCAGCTGAGCGTGGCAACCGGCTCGCGTTTCTGCAGCATGATCCAGCCGATCAGGCCGATCAGATACAGCGCATAGGTAATCGCCAGCGACGTGCCGAGGTGGGGAATGGTGTCCAGCCAATGGCGGAGGGCGTCGAAGAAAGCAATCATCGGCGGATGATACGCGAGCGAAGGCGGACGTCAGATCCCGGATAAAAAAAAACGCCTCCGTTTCCGAAGGCGTTTTCCAGTCGCGTCATGAGTGCGGACTGCGTAGTGCGTTTACTGCTGTACGAAACCAATCTTCTTCATCTGGGCGTTCTTCGCGCTGGCCAGGATCTTGGCCATCACGTCGTACTCCGAGTCCGGGCTCGCGTCGATCCGCAGTTCCGGCTGGTTCGTCGGGTCACGCTGGACCTCCTGTTCCATCCGTTGCTGCAGTTCGGTCACGGCGACCGGGCTGTTGTTCCAGAACACCTGGTTGCTCGCATCGACGCGCAACTCGACCGGCGGCGGCGGTTCAACCGTCACCGGTGGCGGGTTGAGCACACGCTGCGGCAGGTCCACGGCGATCGGGTAGGTCATGATCGGCGCGGTCACGATGAAGATGATCAGCAGAACCAGCATCACGTCCACGAGGGGCGTGACGTTGATATCGGCCATGGGGCCTTTGCCACCACCAGAACTGAATGCCATGGCTTACTGCCCCTTCTCTTTGGTCGCAACGAAGCCGACGTCCAGCATGCCCTGTTCCTGCGCGACCTTGGTCAGCTCATTGATGACACGCATCTTGGTGGTGCGGTCACCACGCAGGTTCAGCGGCGGCTGCGGGGTCTGCTGGGCGGCGGTGGCGAGGCGGGACTCAAGCGTCCCGCGATCGATTTCCTCGTCGTTCCAGTAAACCGAACCGTCTTCCTTGACCGCCAGCGTGATCGGACCCTTACGATCATTTGCATCGTCCGGGTTCTGGATCAGATTGGCTTCGGGCAGCTCGACCTTGACCTTGTGGGACATCAGAGGCGCCGTGATGATGAAGATGATCAGCAGCACCAGCATCACGTCCACGAGGGGCGTAACGTTGATGTCGGCCATGGGGCCGCCGCTGTTACCACTACTGAAAGCCATAACGGGCTCCGTCTAGATCGGTGTGAACTACCTTCGTGCCGGGTACAGCGCGTCCTTAGCGGACGCGCGAACCGGTAGCGAAGAAGTCATGCAGGTCGTGTGCGAACGTATCGAAACGGCTGATGGTCGCGCTGTTGATCTTGCTGAAGAAGTTGAAGGCGAACACGGCCGGGATAGCCACGAACAGGCCGATCGCGGTCATGATCAGCGCTTCACCCACCGGGCCGGCGACGGCATCGATGGAGGCCGAACCGGTTGCACCGATCTTGATCAGCGCGCCGTAGATGCCCCACACGGTACCGAGCAGACCGACGAACGGAGCGGTTGCACCGACGGTGGCCAGCAGGGTCATGCCCGACTGCAGGTTGTTGCTTTCGCGGGTCACGGCCTGACGCAGGGCGCGGTCGACGAATTCCGAACGGCTCAGGGTCTCACCCAGGCCACCGGTTGCGCCGCCTTCGGCACGCTGGTGGTGGGCGGCAGCCTGTGCGGCGTCCAGGGCGATCTTCGAGAAGGGCTCCGAAGCCGGCTGCTCTTCCATGGCACGGATGGCGTCCTGCGCGTTCGGGGTATCCCAGAACAGGCTGGTGACCTTGTCAGCAGCAGCCTTCAGGCGGGCAGCACGGAAGATGTTGATGACAGTCCAGTACCAGGACATGGCCGACATGACGATCAAGGTGATCAGCACGACCCAGGAGACTGCGAAGTCGCCCGGCTGGCTGGTCATTTCATGGATGAGGTGCTCGAAGCCCATCTGCGACAGGGCGTTGGAGTTGCCCCCAGCAGCAGCGGCGATGAAAATTTCCTGCAGCATGACGCTTACCTTTGTTGTGTGTGGTGTTGAAGGGTGTAGCTGGACTAACGAACTGTCAGCAGAGGTGGCCCGGGGGCCACCCGGCGTATCAGCTCAGTGCAAAGTTGACCGGTACGCGGACGCGGCCCGCGGCTTTCTTGCCGCCCGATTCTGCTGCGTTGAAGCGCCACTTGCGTGCGGCCTCCATTGCAGCGCGATCCAGGTCGCGGTTACGGCTGGATTTCTCGACCGTGACATTGGTGACGTTGCCTTGGGCATCGACATCGATGATCAGGATCACTTCACCCTGGATGCCCGCACGGAATGCAGCCGGCGGATAACGCGGGGGATTCATGTTCTTGGACGAGATATCCACGCTGGCCTCGATGGAGGTCGGCGGTGCCGGCGGCGCAGGCGGCGACGGCGGGGTGACGATATCGGTCGGACGCGGATCCGGAATGTCGACCACCGGCGCCTGCGGCGGCGGGGGAACGGGCGACGGTTTCGGCGGCGACAGATTCTTCACTGGCGGCGGAGGGGTCTCATCCGGCGGCGGCGGCGGCGGCGGCGGCGGTGGCGGCGGCGGCGCGTCGACGATGGTCACCATCACATTGCGTTCTTTTTCCGCAGCAGCCTTGGGGGCCACGGCAGGAATCAGAAGCATCATGAAGGCAGCCAGATGCAGGGCGATTACAAACGCGATCCCGAAGATCCGGGGCCAGCTCAGCCCTTTCTCTGCAGTTTGTTCGTAGCGGTGAAAGACTAGTTGTTCCGTCATGCGCCAAGAGCTCAATTGTGGGGCCGGGTTACCGGGGAGCGGTAACCCTGATCAGCGGTGCATGACACCGCAGGAACCTCCAAGCTTATACCAATCCTGAGTGCCTGCGTACGCTTTGCGCAGGCATTCAGGCGTTATTCCTACTTACTTCAGGTTGATGATTTTATCCGCATCCGCGGCGTTCTTCAGGCCACCCTTGGCCTTGGCCTGACGTGCTGCTTCCTTGGCCTGGGGAATCTTCCCCTCACTGTGCAATACACGCGCCAGATTCAGGTACGTCTCGCCGGTGGGCGACAGCGGTGCGGCCTTCTGCCACGCCTCGATCGCCTTGTCGACCTGCTGCGGTTCGGAATAGTAGTAAGACTGGGCCAGGGCCAGGTAAGCCTGGTTGTCCGGCTTCAGGATGCCCTTCTCAAGTCCTTCGTTGATGACCGAGATTACTTCTTTTTCTTTGTTTTCGCTGTTGGCGTAGATCGAATACAGCTGCTTGTATTCGCGTTCGTCGGTCAGCTGGCCGGCAGCACGCAGCTTTTCCATGATCGCGGCGGCCTTGTCCATCTGCTCTGCCTGCATGTACATGCTGGACAGATTGATCTGCGCCTTCTTGTCGGTCGGGTTCTTCGCCGCGATCTGCTCGGCTTCCTTGACCGCGTCACCGGTCTGGCCGGCTTCGGACAGTGCAGCCATCAGCAGCTGGTTCCACTGGTCCTTCGGCTCGGGGGATGCGGCAATGGCTTCACGCAGCACCGGGATCGCATCGGCATAGCGCTCCAGCTGGTACAGCGCCTGGCCCTTGGCCATCAGGTCTTCCGGCTTCTTCGAACCGCTCTCGGCGAAATACTTGTCGATCAGGGTCAAGCCCTGCGCCTGCACGGCCTTGTCGTCGTCCTGCAGCTGCAACTGGGCCAGCATCAGCATCGACTGGAAGTGACCGTTGTTATCCAGACCATTGAGGTCCAGCACCTGCTGCAGGTACTTCTTCGCCGTGGCGACGTCATCGGTCTGGTAAGCGGCCTGCGAGGCCAGCTGCAGGGCAAGCGATTTATCGTATTCGTTCGCCGCCGAATTGCCGATGATGGACTGCGCTTCGGTCAGCGTCTCCGGGTACTGCTGTTCGTTGTAGCTGTCGATCAGCTTCTGCAGTTGCTTCCCAAGCTTCGGCGAGGACTTCACGCCCGGTTCCTTGCGGGTCGCGTTCGGGTAGAGCGGCGCAGCCGTTTCGGACTTGCTGCTGCCACGGCGCTCGCGCTGCTCGGAACGGTCGGCGGAGCGCGTCTGCGCGAAGGCATCGGTGACTACGGCGCCGCTCACGGCAGTCGCGATCAGCATGGTCAGCAGGGCTTGCTTGTGGTTACGGAGCATCATCTTTCACCTCGATCGGACCGCTTAGCGGCAGCAATGACGTACGTCAGAAAAATCTGAGCCGCCAAACGTATCAGAATTATGGGACGTGAGAAATCGTTTCCTGTGCTGCATCACAGCATTTTCATCGAATCTCAGCTACAGCGCGGCTTGCGTCCGGCCGCCTGCGCCTGCTGATAGACGCCCTGTAATCCAGGCGCATCGCGCTGCAGTTCACGGATCCGATTGGCGGGGTCCGGATGGGTGGACAACCACTGGGGACTACGTCCCGCACTCGCCGACATCATGTTCTGCCACAGGTTGACGGCCTGCGCGGGATCGAACCCGGCCTCGGCCATCAGCTTCTGGCCAACCACATCGGCTTCGCTTTCCTGGGTACGCGAACCGGGCAGCAGGAACAGGGTCTGCGCGCCCATGCCGCCGAACTGATTGACCGCGCTCGCTGCGGTATCACCATAGGCAGCGCCTGCCAGTGCGCCGACCACCGACAGACCCGTCTGCGCTCCCATCTGCCGGGTGATGCGCTCTTCATGGTGGCGCGCGATCACGTGGCCGATCTCATGACCAATGACCGCGGCAAGCTGGTCCTGATTCTTGGCCACGGTGAAGATGCCGGAGTTCACGCCGACCTTGCCGCCTGGCAGCGCGAAGGCATTGGGTTCGTTATCGGCGAAGACAGCTGTTTCCCACCGTACGCCACGGTACTGAGCAGGCAGCTGAGCCACCAGGGCCGTGACCACGCATTGCACATAGGCGGTCTGCTTGGGGTCTGTGCTGACCTTTTCCTTCTGCTTGGTTTCAGCAAAAGCCTGGGTACCCAGCTGATCGAGCTCGGCCTGGGATACACCGCCCACAACCTGACGGCGGCCGGTCGGCGAGGTGGTGGTGGCGCATGCGCTCAGCAGTGCGGTGATCGTAAAAGCCAGCAGAAGTCGTTTCATGGATCCATTCCCCGTGTTCATGCACTGAGTGTCCACGCCGCAAGCTTAATTTTTCGTCAATCCCTGCACGGTACGGACGGCACAGGCTCGATGGCGTTGTCCGTCGTACTTCGCGAACGGTGATGGCATCCGCCGAGCGTGGCTCGGCGCTACCGCTTCGTCGGCGCAGAAGGCTGCTGCTGTTGTATCGCCGAGCCACGCTCGGCGGCTGCTTCAGTGGGTGCCGAACAGCATCAGCATGCTCAACGCCACCGCATTGTTGAGCGCATGCGCGGCAATGGGCGCCCACAGGGTTCCGGTGCGCTGGTACAGCCAGCAGAACGCGGCGCCCATGCCACCGTAGATCAGCCACAACTGGGCGATTTCAGCGGGACCGTTCGCACTGGTTCCCGGTATCTCGTGCACGAGCGCGAAGGCCAGACTGCTCAACACCATGCCCAGCACGGGCTTGCCGGCCTGCCACAGGCGGCCGAACAACACGCGGCGGAACAGCAGCTCTTCGTAGGCCGGTGCCAGCACGACAGCGAACAGCATCAGGAACACAGGGAACTGATCCACCGCGCGGGTCATCAGGTCCAGGTTTGTCGGAACCGGCTCGATACCGGCGCGCTTGGCCAGGAAGGCAATGCCGTTGCTGAAGATGATGACCAGCACCGCGACGAACAGGGTCCAGCCCCACGTGGACAGCTGGGCGGCCGCGTGCCGTGAGGTTTCACGTTCCACACGCGTGGCGGGGCGTCGCCAGAAGTACAGAATCAGGGCCGCACCGCCGGTGGCCACCAGCGCCATCAGGATCTGGGCCAAGGGCCCCGGCTGACCGAGCAGGGCAGCTATTGCGTTGGGATCCGGCGCGTCAGCCTTCTGGGAAGCGGCCTCCATGCCCACCATGACCCCGCGGTACAGCCCCCACACGAGTCCTGCCATCAGGCTGATGCCAAACAGGATCAACCCGGCCAAACCCACATCGATCAGAAATCCGGCGAGGGGCGAGCTGACCTTGCGCGGTGCAGGGGGTGGCGGTGCGGCCGCAGGCAGCGGCGGCGGTGGGACCTGGGCAGTGACGGACATCGGCAACCTGGCAGCTGAAGGGGGCTTCGCCCCGTGCGCGTTGCACGGGGCGATCTCTTCGGATTGTGTCAGATATCCAGGTTGTGCACTTTCAGCGCATTGTCCTCGATGAAGTCGCGGCGCGGCTCGACCACATCGCCCATCAAGGTGCTGAAGATCTGGTCAGCCGCCACCGCATCTTCGATGCGGACCTGCAGCAGACGACGCGTATCCGGGTTCACCGTGGTATCCCACAGCTGTTCCGGATTCATTTCACCCAGACCCTTGAATCGCTGGATCTGGCGACCGCGCTTGGCTTCATCGAGCAACCAGGCCTGGGCCTGCGCAAACGAGGTCACTTCGATCGACTTGGCGCCGCGAGAGATGACAGCGCCCTCGCGCACCAGACCGTGCAGCAGCGATGCCGCCTGGTAGATCGCGCGCAGCTCGCCACCGTCGAACGCGGCTAGCGGCAGCACCTGGATGTGCACTTCGCCCATATGGCGGCGCGTCACCAACACGGCAGCGGGGCGCTGATCGTTGGGTTCCTGCAGTTCCAAGGTGAAACGCGCCGAACCGAGGCTGCCCTGGTTGAGGCGTGCTGCCAGCGCATCCAGGCCTTCTTCGGGCGATGCATTGCGCAGGTGTTCCAGATCCATCGGAATGAAGTCGACCAGCGCGGCAAGCAGCTGACGGTCATAGCGGTGGGCGTTACGCGAGATCGAGTCCAGCGCGCCGGCGTAGCTGAGCAGCAGCTTTTCCAGCGCGACGCCTTCGATGCCGTGCTCGCCGCTGGCCGGCACCAGCGTGGCATTTTCCACCGCGCTGCTGGCCAGATACGCATCCAGCGCCGGATCGTCCTTGAGGTAGAGCTCGGTCTTGCCCTGTTTGATCTTGTACAGCGGCGGCAGGCCGATGTAGACGTAACCGCGCTCGATCAGCTCCGGCATCTGCCGGTAGAAGAACGTCAACAGCAGCGTACGGATGTGCGCACCGTCAACGTCGGCGTCGGTCATGATGATGATCTTGTGGTAACGCAGCTTGTCCGGGTTGTATTCGTCCCGGCCGATGCCCGTGCCCAGCGCGGTGATCAGCGTGCCCACCTGGTCCGAGGCCAGCATGCGGTCGAAACGGGCACGCTCCACGTTGAGGATCTTGCCGCGCAGCGGCAGCACGGCCTGGTTCTTGCGGTTGCGTCCCTGCTTGGCGGAGCCACCTGCCGAGTCACCCTCGACGATGAACAATTCCGACAGTGCTGGATCCTTTTCCTGGCAATCGGCCAGCTTGCCGGGCAGGCCGGCAATATCCAGCGCGCCCTTGCGGCGGGTCAGATCGCGCGCCTTGCGCGCCGCTTCACGCGCACGGGCCGCATCGACGATCTTGCCGGCGATCGCCTTGGCTTCGTTCGGGTTTTCCTGCAGGAACGCTTCCAGACGCTGGCCGAATGCGTTCTCCACCGCCGGACGGACATCCGAGCTGACCAGCTTTTCCTTGGTCTGGCTGGAGAAGCTGGGATCCGGCACCTTGACCGACAGCACGGCGATCATGCCTTCGCGCATGTCATCGCCGGTCAGGTTGATCTTGGCCTGTTTGGCAATGCCATTCTGTTCGATGTAGTTGTTCAGCACGCGGGTCAGCGCGCCGCGGAAGCCGGCCAAGTGGGTGCCGCCATCTTTCTGCGGAATGTTGTTGGTGAAGCAGTACATCGTTTCCTGGTAGGAATCGGTCCACTGCAGCGCCACTTCCACGGTGATACCGCTGTGCTCGCCCACGACCGAGATCACGTTCGGATGCAGCGGGGTCTTCAGCTGGGCAAGATGCTCCACGAAGCTGGCGATGCCGCCTTCGTAGTGGAAATCATCGCGACGACCTTCTCCGCGCTGGTCGATCAGCACGATCTTGACGCCGGAGTTGAGGAACGAGAGCTCGCGCAGACGACGGGCGAGGATGTCGTAGTGGAACTCGACGTTGTCGTGGAATGCTTTGGTCGAGGGCCAGAATCGAAGGGTGGTGCCGCGCTTTGTGCTGGCCTCAACCTGCTTCAGCGGCATCACGGCCGCACCGTCGGCGTATTCCTGGTGGTAATGGAAACCGCCCTGATAGATGTCCAGCGTCAGCTTCTGCGACAGCGCGTTGACCACGCTGACGCCCACGCCGTGCAGGCCGCCGGAGACTTTGTAGCTGTTGTCGTCGAACTTGCCGCCTGCGTGCAGGACCGTCATCACGACCTCGGCAGCCGAGACCTCGCGATCCAGCTTCCTGCTCATCTGCTCGTGCTTGCCGGTCGGGATGCCACGGCCGTTATCCGTCACGCCCACAGACCCGTCTGCGTGGATCGTCACCGAAACGTGGTCGGCATGGCCCGCGAGCGCCTCATCGATGGAGTTGTCGACGACTTCGAACACCATGTGGTGCAGGCCGGTGCCATCGTGTACGTCACCGATGTACATGCCGGGACGCTTGCGGACGGCCTCCAGGCCCTCCAGCGCAGTGATGCTGTTGGCGTCGTAGGTGCCGCTGTTTGCAGGTGCAGGGGTGTTCTGTTCGTCGGTCATTGCGCTCGCCGTAGGCTCCGCAGGTCGGGCGCCAACGAATGGCGCGCCGAGAAAGAAGGGGTGATACAACCTGAATTATACCAGCCGGGCAGGTCTACCCCGTGGACCACTATGGCACACCGGTCACTTGGCCATGTTCCACGTGGAACCGCGCGATATCGGTACGATCCAGCAGTGGTGATGGGGTTTCGGTGGCGGTGATGAATATCTGCGCCGGGCCAGCCAGTAGTCGGTCCAGCACCCGGCCTTGATGGTTGCGATCCAGCTCTGATCCCAGGTCATCCAGTGCAATAACCGGCCAGTGCCCGCGTTGCACCGCGTAGTCTTCGGCTTGGGCCAACAGGCAGGTGAGGGCAGTCAGCTTGGCCTGTCCACGCGACAGTGCGTCGCGCCCCGGGATGCTGCCGAAGCCAACCGTCCAATCCGCACGGTGCGGTCCCACCGAGGTATAGCCCGCCTGCCGGTCTCGTTCGCGCGCAAGCAGCAACGCATCGGCGAGGGACACCTCGTGGCGGCGCCAGCCAGGGCTGAGCGTCATTGACTGCACGTCCAGTTGTGGCGCCAGTTCGGCGGCCAGTTCCACGGCTCGGGCCTGCAGGCGCTCCAGGTAATGAAAACGCCGACTGGTTAGCGGTTCTCCCGCCTCCGAGAGCTCATGATCCCATGTATCCAGCATTCGCGGCGCTCCCCCTTGCTTCAGCAGGGCATTGCGCTGTTTCAGCGCCCGGGAGTAGCGCCGCCACAGGGAGAGAAAGTCTGGTTCCACGTGGAACAGACCCCAATCCAGGAATCGACGCCTGGGCTCGCCGCCCCCGCTCACCAGTGCGTGGCTGCCGGGCTCAAAGGTCACCACGGCCAAGGCTGCGCACAGGTTTCCCAGCTGCGCGACATCTTCTCCGTCCAGCCGGCCTTTCCAGTCCTGTCCAGAATGACGAAGACCCGCGCGACGCCGGATTTCCCTGCCTTCGGCGTTGGATTCGTCCCATTCCACGAAAACGTCCAACGATTCCTGGCCTTGACGGATCAAACCGTCCCGCACGCGGCCGCGGAAGCTGCGCCCGTAGGCCATCAGGTGCAGCGCTTCGAGCACGCTGGTCTTTCCGGCGCCGTTGTCGCCCGTCAGCAGGTTGATACCCGGCTGTGGCAACAGGTCTGCCGACTCGAATCGACGTACGTGCTGAAGGGAAAGGCGGCGGATCTGCATGAAGGGAGGTTGCCGGAATCGACGGCGCGGGAGGGTGAGCGATCTACCAGCTTACTGCATCGGTCAAGGGCATCGACTGGCCACGGAGATCGGGCAGCGATGCAGCTCAATTGGCTCAAATCCGCTGCGTTCTGTGGTCTCGCTGGTCGCGCCAACCGTCAGATTTCAAGAATCTGCGCCCTTCGCGGGTCGCGGTTCCACGTGAAAGGCGTCGAATCCTTGAATTCTGCTGGGTCCCAACCCGCGCGCCCCATCAGATTTCAAGAAATTCACGGCGTAGCCGGAGCCGTCTTGAAACCCTTGGGATTACTTATACACAACCTCTGCGCAAGCTGTGGATAAAAAAGCGGTTTTACCAAGGCTCGAAATCTATCCACAGGTATTCCCCCAGCCCACCCCCCACTTGGAAGGGGGGTTTCAAGGCTAATAAACGTATATAAATCATACAGATAGGCCAGTTATACATGAAATCTGGCCCTACCATCACCACCATGCTTTAGATTTATACCCAGATTTAAAAGCTTGGCAGCCCCTCCGATCGGGTCCCACCGGGATGTGGATAATCGAAAACAGGGAAGTGCGACGGACATGGCAAACCATCGTGATCTGGCCCGCCGCACCAGGGCAGCTGACGAACGGCGGGCCAACAAACACCGCACCGAAGACCCCATCGGTCCATCGGGCGATTCAGTGGCACGACGTTGCACCCGCTACGGATGATCCACGTGGAACAAAAAAAAACGCCCGAACATGCCGGGCGCTTCTTGTTCCACGTGGAACCGGATGTCAGAGACGCAGCGGCATCACCACGTGGCGAGACTTCTCGCTGCTGGCTTCGCGGACCAGTGCGGAGGAGTTCGAATCACGCAGCTGCACGATGATGAACTCGTCGCGCAGCGCTGACAGGGCATCCAGCACGTAATTCACGTTGAACCCGATCGCCAGATCGGAGACCGTGGTCTCGGCTTCGATTTCTTCCTGGGCTTCTTCTTGTTCCGGGTTGTGCGCGCTGATCTTCAAATTGCCCGGCGAGACTTCGACGCGGATGCCGCGGTACTTCTCGTTGGACAGGATCGCCGCACGCTGCAGAGAGGCGCGCAGTGCTTCGCGGTCCACTTTGACCTCACGGTCGGCGCCAATCGGAATCACGGCCTCGTAATCCGGGAACCGGCCGTCGATCAGCTTCGAAGTGAAGGTGACATCGTCGCGCTTGACGCGGACATGGCTGCGGCCCACTTCCAGCTCGATCTCGCGATCACCGCTTTCCAGCAGACGCTGAAGCTCGGTGACGCCCTTGCGCGGCACGATGATCTGGCGCTTGGAACCGCTGGGCTTGGCCAGGTCGGTCTCGCACAGGGCCAGACGGTGTCCGTCAGTGGCCACCGTGCGAAGCGTATCGCCACGCAGGTCAAACAGCAGACCGTTGAGGTAATACCGCACGTCCTGCTGGGCCATCGCAAACGCGGTGCGCTCGATCAGCTCCTTCAGCGTGGCTTCGCCGATCACCACACGCTCGGTGGCCTCGACCTCGTCGACCGACGGGAAATCATTGGCGGGCAGGGTAGCGAGCGTGAACCGGCTGCGGCCGGCCTGCACGGTGATCTTGTCGCCGGTCTGCGAGACCGTGATCCGGCTGCCGTCAGGCAGGGCCCGGATGATCTCGAACAACTTACGGGCCGGAATGGTTGTCTCGCCGTCCTGAGCATCTTCAACCGCGATCCGCGACACCATTTCAACTTCCAGATCCGTACCGGTCAGCGAAAGCTGCCCGTCTTTGACCTGGACGAGGAAATTTGCCAGAACCGGCAGGGTCTGGCGGCGTTCGACCACGTTGACGACCTGTGCCAACGGCTTGAGAAAGGCTTCGCGCTGCAGTGTGAAACGCATGTGGTTCCGTGCCCCTATGCTTTAAAAGATGTGGAATAAATCAAAAGCTTGGTGGTGATGGTAGAGCCAGAATTAAGGGAAAACACATCTAAGTATTTGTTTCCAAACAATATTTCATGCTCGAAACCCTCTGGAATACCGCCCCTCAAGGGGTGGGGAAAGCTGTGGATAAAATCCGAGGCGTCTACAGCAGGCTTTTTATCCACAACATGCCCCACGCTTGCCCCCGGATTCTGCACCGTTTTGTGCGATGACGCCTCAATGGCGTCCGTGCATTATTCGCTCAGCTTGCGGATCAGCTTGTCCCAGTCTTCCCGCAGCTTGCCGTCGGTTTCCATCAACGTCCGGATCTGGCGGCAGCCATGCAGCACCGTGGTGTGGTCACGTCCGGCGAAGGCGTCTCCGATCTCGGGCAAGCTGTGCTCGGTCAGTTCCTTGGTCAGCGCCATCGCCACCTGGCGTGGCCGGGCCAGTGAACGGGTCCGCCGCTTGGACAGCAGATCCTTGATCTGCAGCCCGTAGTAGTCGGCGACGGTTTTCTGGATGTTGGGAATGCTGATGGCCTGCTGCTGGGCCCGAAGCAGGTCGCGCAGGGTTTCCTGGGCGAAGTCGGTAGTGATCGCACGGCCAGTGAAATTGGCCCGGGCGGTCAGGGTATTCAGCGCGCCCTCGAGGTCGCGCACATTGGAGCGCATCTTCTTGGCAATCAGGAACGCAACATCGTCGGGGATTTCAGTACCGCGCTCGCGTGCCTTGGCCAGCACGATCGCCGCGCGCGTTTCGAAGTCCGGCGGCTCGATGGCGACCGACAGGCCCCAGGCAAGCCGCGACTTCAGGCGCGCTTCCAGGCCCTCGACTTCGCGCGGATACCGATCGCAGGTCAGGATGATCTGCTGCTTGCCGTCGAAGAGCGCGTTGAACGTATGGAAGAATTCTTCCTGCGTCCGGTCTTTGCCGGCAAAGAACTGGATGTCATCGATCAACAGCGCGTCCACCTGCTGGAACTGGCGCTTGAACTGATCCATGGTCTTTTCCTGCAGGGCCCGGATCATCGCGCTGAAGAACTGTTCCGAGCGCAGGTAGAGCACCTTGGCATGCGGATTGGCTTCGCGCATCGCATTGCCGGCGGCAAACATCAGGTGGGTCTTGCCCAGACCGGTGCCGCCGTACAACAGGAGCGGATTGTGCGCACGATCACCCGGCTTCTGCGCGGCCTGGAAAGCGGCGGCCAGACCCAGCTGGTTGCTCCGGCCTTCGACGAAATTGGCGAAGGTGTAGTGCGAATCCATGTTGCCGGCGAACGGCACCACCGGCTCACTGGCCAGCGGTGGCGCAGCGGGCGAGGCACCGCCGGTGAACAGCCCCGGATTCGGCGCGATCTGCGTCTCCATGGGCCGCGGACGCGAGCCGATTTCAAGAAAAACGTCGCCAAACCCTGCGAAATGGGTCAGCAGCTCGCGGATGCGTGGCAGGTACAGGGCGCGTACCTGGTCCACGATGAAGGCATTCGGAGCGAAGAGGATCAAGGCGTCAGCGCGCAGATCGGCCTGCAGCGGCTTCAGCCAGGTGTGAACATCCTCGGGCGGGAATTCCGCCTCAAGGCGTTCGAGACAACGGGACCAGGCATCCATCGGCAATAATCATCTTGGGCCGGGGGGAGGGCGCAGGAAAGCACCGTCCCGACTGGCCGGAAAGGGGGAAAAGGATGACTCAGACTACCACCGCGCGGCAGGCTCTGGAATGGTTGTCCCCCAGTTATTCACAAAATCATCCACAGCTATTGCACAGCCCCATGAAATAACGTAGTCACAAGGGCTTGACTTGAGGGGGGTATGACCTCCAGAATTGCCGGTTCTTTCCGTCCATTTCATACGAGAGGCCCAACATGGCCACCAAGCGCACTTTCCAGCCCAGCAACCTCAAGCGTAAGCGCGACCACGGTTTTCGTGCCCGTATGAAGACCGCAGACGGCCGCAAGATCCTGTCGCGTCGCCGCGCCAAGGGCCGCAAAGTCCTGAGCGCCTGATTGCCATGCCGCTTCCCGCGGCAGACGCAATCCTTCCGATAGTGAGTAATGCCGACCCGCGCAAGCGATTCCCTCGCTCTGCGCGTGTTCGCACGCGTGCCGAATATTCTACGGTCTTCAACGGCGCCCGCCGGGTGTCCGAACCGCTGATGACCCTTCACTGGCTGCCGGGAGACCGGCCGGCCAGAATGGGTCTGGCCGTTTCACGCAAGGTGGATCCGCACGCCGTAGGGCGTAACCGGATCAAGCGCGTCCTGCGCGACGCCATGCGTCATTGCCGTGCCGATCTGCAGCCAGGCGATGTTGTCGTCGTGGCCCGCAGTGCGGCGCGCGCAGCCAGCAACGACGAGATCCGTCAGGCCTTCCTGCGCCTGTTGCGTCGCCTTGGTGCATTGCCCGCTCCGGTCCTGGACGGCACAATGCCGCCTCCCGACGGCGTCGCATCGCCTTCTTCGAATGAGCCGGCACCACGTCCCGGCAACGCAGAGCCTGTCCGCTGATGAACCAGACCCGTATTTTCCTGATTTTTGCCTGGCTGATGGTAGCCGTGCTGCTGTGGATGGAGTGGGGCCGTGAAAAGGCTGCCCCGCCGGTCACCGCCGCCACGACGTCGGCCCCGGCAACCCAGCAGGCTGTGCCGGGTACCACCCCGGGCGGCGTGCCCGGCGCGCAGGTCCCCGGCGCCAATGGTGCCCCGGCTGCCGCCACGGCACAGGCCACGGCCGCGCCGGCCAGCCAGCGCATCACCATCACCACCGACGTCCTGCGTCTGGTGCTGGATGGTGGCCGCGTACTGGATGCCGAGCTGCTGCAGTTCCCGCAGACCAAGGACGACAACAGCCCGCCGGTGCGGCTGCTGACCGAAGATGCCGTTCACCCGTACAGCGCCGTCAGTGGCTGGGCCAGCGAAGACAAGAGCGTGCCGGTGCCGGGCGCAGAAGGCTTCAAGCTGGTGGGCGAGCAGCGCGACTTCGTGCTGGCCGACGGCCAGAACGAGCTGCAGGTCCCGTTTGTCTGGAATGGCCCGAATGGCGTGGTCATCGATCGCACCCTGACGCTGTCGCGGAACCATTACGCCGTGCAGGTGAAGGACGTGGTCCGCAACAATGGCGCGGCGCCGTGGAGCGGCTATGTCTACCGGACGCTGGACCGCAGCCCGACCATCCTGTCGCGCAGCATGACCAACCCGGACTCCTTCAGCTTCAACGGTGCCACCTGGTACGACAACGACAAGAAGTACCAGCGTCGTGCGTTCAAGGATTACCTGGACGATGGCGCGCTGAACCAGAACATCACCGGCGGCTGGCTGGCGATGCTGCAGCACCACTTCTTCACCGCGTGGATCCCGCAGAAGGATCAGGTCGCCCACTACGTGCTGTCCCAGCATGACGGTCGTGACCAGATCGAAGCCCGCGGCCCGGCCTTCAACGTCGCACCTGGCCAGCAGGTCAGCAGCGAAGCACGTCTGTGGGTCGGCCCGAAGCTGGTCAGCCAGATCGCCAAGGAAGACGTGCCCGGCCTGGACCGTGTCGTCGATTACAGCCGCTTCTCGCTGATGGCCGTGATCGGCCAGGGCCTGTTCTGGGTGTTGAACCAGGTGCACAAGCTGGTCAACAACTGGGGCTGGGCGATTGTCGGCCTGGTGGTGCTGCTGAAGATGGTGCTGTATCCGTTGTCGGCGGTGCAGTACAAGAGCGGTGCGAAAATGCGTCGCTTCCAGCCGCGCATCGCGCAGTTGAAGGAACGCTACGGCGATGACCGCCAGAAGTTCCAGACCGCGATGATGGAGCTGTACAAGAAGGAAAAGATCAACCCGATGGGCGGTTGCCTGCCGATCCTCATCCAGATGCCGATCTTCTTCGCGCTGTACTGGGTGCTGGTCGAATCGGTGGAACTGCGCCAGGCCCCTTGGCTGGGCTGGATCCAGGACCTGACCGCGCGTGACCCGTACTTCATCCTGCCGGTGATCAACGTGGCGGTGATGTGGGCGACGCAGAAGCTGACGCCGGCACCGGGCATGGACCCGATGCAGCAGAAGATGATGCAGATGATGCCGATCGTGTTCGGCGTCATGATGGCCTTCATGCCGTCCGGCCTGGTGCTGTACTGGGTGGTCAACGGTGGCCTGGGCCTGCTGCAGCAGTGGTGGATGACCAAGCGCCATGGCGGCGACCCGGTCCCCGCCGTCGCGACCAAGAAGTAAGCCACACAGGAACCCGCCGAAAGGCGGGTTTCCTGCTTCTGGCTCCCCGTGAAGCAACGCCGCACAATGCACGCCATGGATACCACTGCAACCGACACCATAGTTGCCATCGCCACCGCTGCCGGTGCCGGCGGCGTGGGCATGCTGCGCCTTTCCGGGCCGCGCTCGGCGACCATCGCCCACCTGCTCGGCGCGCCGGTGCTGCGGCCGCGCCATGCGCACTACGCGCGCCTGCGCGATGCGCACAACGACGTGATCGACGATGGCATCGTGCTGTGGTTCCCTGCACCGAACAGCTTCACCGGCGAAGAAGTGGTGGAACTGCAGGGACATGGCAGCCCCGTGGTGCTGCAGCAACTGGTTGCACGTTGCATCGCACTCGGTGCGCGCCAGGCGCGACCGGGCGAGTTCAGCGAACGCGCGTTCTTGAACGGCAAGCTGGACCTGGCCCAGGCCGAAGCCATCGCCGACCTGATCGCGGCCGGCGACCATCGTGCCGCGCGCGCCGCGCGCCGTTCCCTGGATGGCGTGTTTTCGCGCCGCGTAGATGAGGTGGCCGAGCAGTTGGTGAGGCTGCGCATCCATGTGGAGGCGGCCATTGATTTTGCCGACGAACCGCTGGATACGCTGGGCGGTGAGCAGGTGCGGCGTGGCCTGCTGCAGGCACGTGAAACGCTGTCGCTGCTGCGCCGCGATGCCGAACGTGGGCGCCGCCTGCGCGACGGCCTGCATGCGGTGCTGATCGGCCCGCCGAATGCCGGCAAGAGCTCGCTGCTCAACGCGCTGGCCGGTAGCGAACGGGCGATTGTCACCGACATTGCCGGCACCACCCGCGACACCCTGCGCGAGACGATCCGCCTGGACGGGCTGGAGCTCACGTTGGTCGATACGGCTGGCCTGCGCGATGGCGGCGATGCGATCGAGCGTGAAGGCATGCGACGCGCACGCGCCGAAATCGAACGCACCGATCTTGCGTTGATCGTGCTGGACGCGCGCGATCCCGCCGCGGGCGAAGCGGCCATCGGTGCGTCGTTGCAAGGCGTGCCGCACAAGGTCTACATCCATAACAAGTCCGATCTGTTGCCGCCGGGTTCTGGCAGCAACGATGCGGACCGCGTCTTCGTTTCAGCGGCCACCGGTGCCGGTCTGGACGAGCTGCACGCACGACTGCGTTCGATCGCCAGCGCCGGTGCGGGCGAACAGGTGGACGGCGAGTTCTCCGCGCGTACCCGCCATGTCGATGCCATCGAGCGCGCGCAGGAACATGCGCTGCAGGCCGATGGCGAGCTGGCACACGAGCATCTGGAACTGGCGGCAGAAGAGCTGCGTCTGGCACACGACGCCCTGGGCGAGATCACCGGCGCGATGAGCGCGGACGATCTGCTGGGCCGCATCTTCTCCAGCTTCTGCATCGGCAAGTAGGCCGCCAGGTTGAGCCACCTGGTAGAGCCGACTTCAGTCGGCTGCCTTCCAACGGCACCACGACATTCGACGATAAGCGGACGACAGGAATTCGTCCGCAATCCTCAGTAAGAACGATGATCAGTTGAAGATAAACGCATGGTCTGACCCTTCCTCGCATCACACGCTGGTGTGACCGCCGGAAGCCCGCCCATGACCCCATATCCCGTTTCCCTCATTGCCCCACCAGAAGGCTATGCCGATTGGCTGGACGAGCTGAAACACCGCATCAACTCTGCCCAGCAACGTGCCGCGCTGGCCGTAAACCGCGAGCTCGTCCTGCTCTACTGGGAGATGGGACGTGACATTCTTGTTCGGCAAGCCGAGCAGCGTTGGGGTAGCAAAGTCATTGACCGTCTTGGCCATGACCTTCGCCTGGCCTTTCCGCAGGCAAAGGGCTTCTCGCCGCGAAACCTGAAATACATGCGTGCCTTTGCCGAGGCATGGCCGGACCCTGCATTTGTGCAACAGGTGGTTGCACAATTGCCTTGGGGCCATCAACTCATGTTGCTGGACAAGCTATCGACGTCTTCGGAACGTATCTGGTACGCGAACCAGGCCATACAGCACAACTGGTCGCGGAGCGTGCTGGTGCTGAACATAGAAGGAAAACTGCTCGAACGCACCGGCTCTGCCGTCACCAACTTCGAGCTGCGCCTTCCCAAGGCACATTCAGACCTCGCCCGCGAAACACTCAAAGACCCCTATCGATTCGACTTTCTCGCGGTAGGACGCGAGGCCAGCGAGCGCGAGTTGGAAGACGGCCTGGTCCGGCACGCCACTGATTTTCTCCTGGAGCTGGGTGCCGGCTTCGCATTCGTAGGCAGGCAGGTGCTCATCGAAGTGGCGGGGGAAGAGTTCTTCATCGATCTACTGTTTTACCACCTGCACCTTCGCTGCTATGTCGTCGTAGAGCTGAAGGCGGGCAAGTTCAAACCCGAGCATCTGGGGCAGCTGGGCTTCTATCTGACGGCCGTGAACCAGCAGAAAAAGCGGGCCGATGACAATCCGACCCTCGGATTGCTGTTGTGCAAGGAGCGCAATAAAGTCGTGGCGGAGTACGCTTTGAGTGAGAACGTGCAACCGATGGGTGTTGCCGAATACAAGGTGCTGGGACCGCTGCCCGAACCGCTGCAGACAAGCCTGCCCAGCATCGAACAGCTCGAGAAAGAGCTTGCAGACGGTCCGACCAAAGCCGGGTGACGCGCAACCTCCCCCTGTCATATTGCCGACGCATACTCGCCGCATTCATCACCCAAGGGGAAAGTCTGTGAAGTCGTGGGGTTGTGCGTTGCTCCTCTCGCTGGCCGTGGCACCATCGGTGGCCATGAGCGCCGAAACTTCTTCAGCTGCACCGGGCAAGGCATCTGTCTATGCCCACCGCGGGGCCAGTGCCTTGCTGCCCGAGCACACGTTGGCCGCGTATGCGCAGGCCATCAGCGATGGCGCCGACTACATAGAGCCCGACCTGGTCATGACCAGGGACGGTGTGCTGGTGGCGCGCCACGAGAACGAGATCGGCGGTACGACCGACGTCGCGTCGCGCAAAGAGTTCGCTGACCGCCGCACCAGCAAGACGATCGATGGCCAGCAGGTGGATGGCTGGTTCAGCGAGGACTTCACCCTGGCCGAGCTGAAGACGCTGTACGTGCGCGAGCGCCTGCCGGCCCTGCGCAGTACCGCGTTCGATGGTCAGTTCCGCATCGCCACCTTCGACGAGATCCTGGCCTTCCTGGTGCAGCAGGCCGGGCGCGCGAACAAGGGCATCGGTCTGGTACCGGAGATCAAGCACCCCAGCTACTTCCAGTCCATCGGCCTGCCGATGGAGGACAAGGTGCTGGCCGCGCTGCAGGCCAACCCCTACACCAAGGTAGGGCCGGTCACGCTGCAGTCGTTCGAGACCGCCAACCTGCGCTACCTGCGCGGGAAAATCGGACGTGGCAGCAACATCCGTCTGCTGCAGTTGACCTGGAAAGGCGATGCGCAGCCCGCGGACATCGCCAGGGCCGGTGGCACGCTGACCTATGCGCAGATGCTGACCCCGGCCGGCCTGAAAGAGATCGCCACCTACGCCGACGGCATTGGTCCGGAACTGCGCTCGATCATTCCGTTGGACGCAAAGGGAGCGCTGGGTGCGCCGACCACGCTGGTGCGCGACGCGCACGCGGCGGGGCTGATGGTGATCCCCTATACCTTCCGGCCAGAGAACTCGTTCATTGCCGCGAATCTGCGCACCGGTGAGCCGAACGCCCGCAACAACGAGGGCTCCGTCGCGGAGATGCGGGCCTATCTGGCCACCGGCATCGATGCGTTCTTCACCGATGATCCAGCACTGGGCCGTAAGGCCGTCGACGGCCCCTGACGTCGCACAGTAGCGCCGGGCCACGCTCGGCGGAATCCATCGGAACGCGTGCAAAGCTCCCGGCGAGCACGCCTCGGCGCTACCCCAGGAGCAGGGTCAGTCCTGGCGCGCGTCGTCCTGGCCCGGGCGGCGGAACGGCAGCACCACGTAGTCTTTCCCCTCGCGCGGCTGCCACAGCACCGGCACCTGGCGCGGTGAGGGGGGCTCCAGTTCGTCATCGGGCAGGGCTTCGATGGACTCTTCTTCGTCTTCCCAGCTGTAGCGTGGCCGTACGGCCATCGGGTCGCTGTGGCGGAACAGCAACGCCGCGATGATGCCGGCGAATGCTCCGCCCATGTGCGACTGCCACGACACCCCCGGCGTATGCGGCAGCACCGTCATCAACATGCCGCCGTAGAACAGCATGCCGATCAGGCCGGTGGCGATGGCGGCACGGTCGCGACGCAGCAGGCCCAGGCTGGCCAGCAGGAACATCAAGCCATGGGTAACGCCACTTGCGCCCAAGTGCAGGCTGCCGGGGTCGCCCAGCAACCAAGCGCCAATGCCCGAGCCGATCCACAGCAGCGGCAGCGCGCGCAGTGTCGCCTTCGGGTACACGCTGCCGGCCAGCGTGCCCAGGATCAGCAGCGCCACGCTGTTGGCGGCCACGTGTTCCACAGAGCCGTGCAGCAGCGGCGCACCCAGCAGACCCAGCAGGCCGGCGATGTCGAGTGGCGCGACGGCCCAGGGCCGCCAATCGAAGTAGCTCTGCAGGGCGAAGATCGCCACCAGCAGCACGACCGTTCCCAGGCTCAGGTTGAAGGCGCGCAGGATGCGCAGGCGTTCAGGAGGCGGGGCCGGGGTCTTGCCGGCTGGCACGGGTGCGTTGGCGTTCATATCCAAGCAATGGCGGTGGCCGGGGCGAAACCAACCCCGGCAGGGTGGGAAAGTAAAACGGGCCGGCGGGACAATCCCCGCCGACCCGTCAGAACAGCGCGCGCTGCCGGCCCCGCAGGACCGGCGACGCGGGGGATCACACCTTGTCGTGCTTGGGCGGGATCTTCAGGCTCAGCACCACGGTGATGGCGATGATCAGCGCGACCACGCCCAGCGAGATCGGGGTCGGGATCTTGAACAGGTCAATGATCATCATCTTGATGCCGATGAAGCCCAGCACCAGCGCCAAGCCGTACGGCAACAGGTGGAAGCGATCGGCCATGCCGGCCAGCAGGAAGAACATCGCGCGCAGGCCCAGCACCGCGAACACGTTCGAGGTGAGCACGATGAACGGGTCGGTGGTGATGGCGAAGATCGCCGGGATGCTGTCCACCGCGAAGATGACGTCGGTGACCGCGATCAGGATCAGCACCGCGAACAACGGGGTGTACCACCGCTTGCCGTCACGCATGACGCTCATGGCGTTGCCGGCATAGTCCGGCAGCAGGCGCAGGTGCTTGCGCATCCAGCGCAGGGCAGGATTGCTTTCCAGGTCGGGCTCCTGGCCCGCAGAGAACCACATCTTCCAACCCGTGAACAGCAGGAAGGCGCCGAACACGTAGAGCAGCCAATGGAACTGGGTGATCAGCACGCTACCGGCGAAGATCATGATCGTTCGCAGCACGATCGCGCCCAGGATGCCGATGATCAGCACCTTCTGTCGCTGTTCTTCGGGCACCGCGAAGTAGCCCATGATCATCAGGAAGACGAAGATGTTGTCGACTGCCAGCGCCTTTTCGACCAGGTAACCGGTCAGGAACTCGAGGCCGACCTTGTTGGCCACCACTTGGCCCGCGGTCTCATTGAGGTAGTACCAAAGGCCGCCGTTGAAGGCCAGGGCGAGCAGCACCCAGCCGATCGACCACCACAGGGCTTCCTTGAAGGTGACCTTGTGCGGGCCGCCGTGGCGCATCAATACGAGGTCGACGAGCAGCGCGATGATCACCACCGCGCCGAAGCCAAGCCATAACCACAAATTGCCGATCGTCTGCATGGGTTTGTCCGTTAAGAAAAGGAAACATCTCAAGCCGGACGGCGAGGGTCTGCAACGGAGGATCGGGAGGGGATCCAGGGACAGAGCTTCGCCAGTACGGCGAAGGTCTCGCTCGCAGCCCCGGTGTACTGGGACTGCCGTTGCACCGGAGCCTGCGGGCTCGAATTGACGGCGACAACGTTGGGAGCTACTCCCCTTCTGCGGCCGATTCTGCGGGCATAACGGCGCTGCGTCAATCAACCGCAGGTGAAGGCTGCTGGGCCAGCGGCCATCACTACCCGACTGCGGCCGCCCCTGCCGCAGCGATTACAATGGACCGATGAATACCTCTGCCCCCTTTGTCCGTCTCAAGAATGCCTGGCGCTCCAGCCACCCGTGGATCTTCCAGAAACTGGTCGAAAAGCCGGCCGTCCGGCCCAAGCCCGGGACCATCGTCGATGTCTTCGGCGTGGAGGGTGACTTCATCGGGCGCGGCTTCTACAACGGCCATTCGCGCATCGCGGTGCGCATCCTGGAAACCGACGAACGCGTGCCGGTCGACGCGGGCTGGTTCTCGCGCAAGATCGCCCAGGCTGTGGAACTGCGCCGCGATGTGCTGAAGCTGGATGCGGTCAGCGATGCCTGGCGCGTGGTGCACAGCGAAGGCGACGGCCTGTCCGGCCTGGTGGTGGACCGCTATGGCGATCTGGTGGTGGTGGAGTTCTTCGCCGCCGGCATGTTCCGCCATCGCGAGTGGATCTACGAAGCCCTGAGCGAACAGTTCCCGGGCTGCCGCTTCCACAGCTTCGCCGACGAGCACGTGCAGAAGCAGGAAAGCTTCGACTTCCACGGCAACACCACCACCGAAGCCTCGGTGATCACCGAGTACGGCGTGAAGTTCCGCGCCGATCCGGCCGGCGCGCACAAGACCGGCTTCTTCGCCGACCAGCGCGACAACCGCGAGTGGCTGAGCCAGCAGGTCGAAGGCAAGACCGTGCTCGATCTGTGCTGCAACACCGGTGGGTTTGCGGTGTACGCCGCCGCGCGCGGTGCCAGTGAAGTGGTGGGCATCGACATCGACGAGGACGTGATCCAGATCGCCAAGGGCAACGCCAAGCTCAACAACGTGCGGCCGAAGTTCGTGCAGTCCGACATCTTCCCGTGGCTGCGTGATGCCGCCAACCGCGGCGAGCAGTACGACGTGGTGATCCTGGACCCGGCGAAGATGACCCGCGACCGCGACCAGGTGATCAGCGCACTCAAGAAGTACCTGGACATGAACAAGCTGGCGCTGGGGGTGGTGAAGCCCGGTGGCCTGCTCGCCACGTTCTCGTGCACCGGGCTGGTGGCTGAAGATCAGTTCCTGGACATGCTGCGCCGCGCGGCGTTCTACTCCGGCCGCACGATCCAGATCCTGAAGGTGTCCGGCGCCGGCCCCGACCACCCGTTCATGGCGCACGTGCAGGAATCACGCTACCTGAAGGCGGTGTTCTGCCGGGTGCTGTAACCGCGGGTCCAAGCGGTTGGTAGCGCCGAGCCATGCTCGGCGGACGGTATCCAGGGGCACGGGAGGTGCAGCCGACTGAAGTCGGCTCTACCGGTGTTGTCACGCGCAGGCTACTGTCGGGTTTTCCCGTTCCCGGTGAGACCCGCATGATCCTGCGTCGCCTGTCCCTGTTGCTCGCCTTGGCGCTCAGCGTGCCGCTGTCCGCCCAGGCCATCGACTTCAGCACGGCGGAGCTGCAGCGCGCGAAAGCCCTGCAGCAGCGCCTGCTCACGCTCGACAGCCATCTGGATACGCCGGCCAACTTCGCCCGCGATGGCTTCGACATCGTTAACCGCCACGATCACAATGCCCTGTCGCAGGTGGATTACCCGCGCATGGTCGATGGTGCGCTGGATGGGGGGTTCTGGGCGATCTACACCGGTCAGGGCGACCGCACCGCCGCGGCCCATCTGCGCGACCGCGATGCGGGCCTGCAGCGCCTGCTGGAGATCCGCACCATGGTGGCGGCCAACGCTGACCGTTTCGAACTGGCCCTCACCCCGGCCGACGCACGGCGGATCAAGGCCGATGGCAAGCGCGTGGTGTTCATCAGCATGGAAAACGCCAGCCCGCTGGTGGCCGATCCCTCACTGCTGCGCTTCTACCACCAGGCCGGACTGCGCATGCTCAGCACCGTGCACTTCGCCAACAACGAATTCGCCGACTCGGCCACCAATCCGCAGGGCCCGGAGTGGAACGGACTGAGCGCGGCGGGCAAGGCGTTGGTGCTGGATGCAGTGAAGCAGGGCATCGTGATCGATCAGTCGCACGCCTCCGACGCGGTATTCGACCAGCTGATCGCGATGATGCCGGTGCCGTTCGTGCTGTCGCACAGTGCGTCGAAAGCGACCCATGACCACCCGCGCAACCTCGACGACACGCGCCTGCGGCAGCTGGCCAAAGCGGGCGGGGTGATACAGGTCAACGCCTACGGGGGTTATCTGGTGGATCCCGGCAAGAGCCCGCAGCGCAAGGCCGCCGAAGACGCGCTCAGCAAGCGCCTTGGCGGTTGGGAAGCGATGAGCATCGCACAGGGCGCTGAACTGCAGCGCGGCGAAGACGCCCTGGATGCGAAGTACCCGGTGCGCCACGCCACCCTGGATGACTTCTTCGCCCACATGGGCCACATCCTGGAGGTCGTCGGGCCTGAGCACGTGGGCATCGGCCTGGACTGGGACGGTGGCGGTGGATTGACCGACCTGCGCGATGTCAGCGACCTGCCGAAGATCACCGCTTGGCTGCTGCGCCGTGGCTATGACGAAAAGCAGATTGCCGGCATCTGGGGCGGCAACCTGCTGCGGGTGATGCAGCAGGCTCAGGACCACGCCGAACGCTGACGGACCAGACGGGAGTGACGGCTGCTGGCCGTCACTCCGATTGACGGCCAGCGGCCGTCACTACCTGCCCAGCAGCGCGTGCCGACGGCTGTACAGGAAGTAGACCGCCAGACCGATCACGTTCCAGATCAGGAAGTACAGCTGGGTGCTCTGCGGCAGGCTGAAGAACAGATAGACGCAACCCAGTGCGGCGGCCGGACCGACCACGTAAGCCAGCGGCGTGCGGAACTTGCGCTCGCGGTTGGGTTCACGGCGGCGCAGCACCACCAGGCAGATGCCCACCGCGGTGAAGGCGGCCAGCGTGCCGGCGTTGGCCAGCGCGGCGATTTCATCCAGCCGCGCCACACCGGCCAGCGCCGATACCAGCAGGGCACTGAACAGCGTGGTCGCCACCGGCGTACCGGTGCGCTTGCTCACGTTGGACAGGCTGCGCGGCAGCATGCCGTCGCGGCCCATGACGAAGAACACCCGGCTCTGGCCGAACATGAAAGCCAGCAGCACGGTGGGCAGCGCGATGATGGCCACCACGCCGATAAGCAGTGCGGCCGTCGGGTGGCCCAGCTGGCGCATGATCAGGGCCAGCGGTTCGGCACTGCTGCCAAACACCGCGTAGCTCATGGCACCGATGGCTGCCAGCGCCACCAGCATGTAGATGATGGTGCAGCCGATCATCGAGCCGATGATGCCGATGGACAGGTCACGCCCCGGGTTCTTTGTTTCTTCGGCCGCCGTGGCGATCGCATCGAAGCCATAGAACGCGAAGAAGATGATCGCGGCAGCCGCCATCACACCACGCTCCAGCCCGTCCGGGCCCAGCGACTTGGCGAAGCCGTACGGCATGAATGGCTGCAGGTTGGCCGTATCGAAGGCGGGCAATGCAACCGCAACGAACACTGCCAGCGCGATGATCTTCAAGACCACCAGTACGGCGTTGAGCGTGGCGCTTTCCTTGGTGCCCAACATCAGGCCACCGGCCACGACCCAGGTGATCAGCACCGCAGGCAGGTTGAACATGCCGCCTTCCACGTGCGGACCGGCCGACAGCGCCAGCGGCAGGCGGATGTCGATGCCCATCTGGGTATGCACCCATTCCAGGAAGCCGACGAAGTAGCCGGACCAGCCGACCGCCACCGTACTCACCACCAGCGAGTACTCCAGGATCAGGCTCCAGCCCACCACCCAGGCGAAGATCTCCCCCAATGCGGCATAGCTGTAGGTGTAGGCGCTGCCCGAGGCCGGCATCATCGTGGCCAGCTCGGCGTACGCCAGCGCAGCACAGGCACAGACGGCCCCGGCGATGGCGAAGGAGATCAACACGGCCGGGCCGGCCAGATTGGCGCCCACGCCGATCAGCGTGTAGATGCCGGTGCCCACGATGGCCCCGATACCCAACGCGATCAGATGGGGCCAACTCAGGGTACGGACCAACTGCCTTCCGGCTTCGTGGACGGTGACGGTATCCAGGGATTTACGCCGGAGCAAAGACATGCAGGCCTCGTGGTGACTGGGAACGACAAGTGCCCGAGTGTGAACGAACGCGGCGCAGCATTACCACTGCCAAGCGCTCACCTGCAGCGCGATAGAGGTTGTCCGCGACGCGTGTTGCCGGAATCGGCACAATCGGTCGATCAGCCGTTCAAGCCCAGGCGAATGCCGAAGCCGATCAGGAATACGCCGGCCACGCGACGAAGGACATCGCTGACGCGGGGATGCTGGATCAGCCGGCGCCGCGCCAGGTTGCCGGCGCCGATCAGCAGGGAGCAGTAGGCGATGCTGACCACGAAGATGATGCCGGCAAGCGCGGCGAAGGTTGCCAGACCCTGGTGCTGGCCTGGGTCGATGAACAATGGCAGGAAGGCCATGTAGAACAGGATCGCCTTCGGATTGAGCAGGCTGACCAGGATCGCCTGGCGGAAGTAATGCCCGGGCGCCAGGCGAATCGTGCCGGGCGTGTCGGTGCCGTCACCCTTGGGCGTACGCAACAGGCTGATGCCGACCCATACCAGATACGCCGCGCCGAGATACTGCACGGCATGGAAGACGGTGGGATTGGCTTTCAGCAGGGCGGCCACACCGGCCAGCGCCAGCCACATCAGGATCTGGTCGCCCACCAGCAACCCGGCCAGTGCCGTATAGCCACCGCGCACACCTCCCCGACCGGTGGCCGTGAGCAGGGTGAAGGTACCCGGGCCTGGCAATGCCAGGAACACCAGCACGGCGACCAGGAAGGTCCACAGGTCCTGGATGCCCATCCACGGCATGGCGGCTTACTCATTCAACGCAGGGGGCTGCCATTGTAGTGGCGCGGCGCTGATCCAGCCCGGTTGCCGCGATGTGGCCGGGCGCTTGCGATCCCGTAGCGCCGAGCCACGCTCGGCGAGCGCAGCGGCAGCCCCGAGACGACCAACGGTCATCACCGACAAAGCAAAGAGCTGACGGCCAGCGGCCCTCACTATCGGGCGATGGGCAACCCTTCCAGCAACGGCGCCAGCCGCTCGCCCAGGAACCCATGCAACTGCCGCACCGCCGGCGAGAACTGCTTGCGATGTGGGCACACCAGGTTCAACGGCAGCGGCTCGCCACTGCCGCCCAGCAGCACCTGCAGCCGCCCGGCACGTACGTCGTCGCCCACATCGAGCCATGATTTGTAGGCGATACCCTCACCCGCCACCGCCCACCGTCGCACCACATCGGCGTCATCGCACAGCAGTGCGCCACGCACCACCACCACGCTACGCCGTCCATCGTGTTCAAAGTTCCAGCGATCGTGCGTGCGCCCGCCCAGTTGGTACAGCAGGCAGGCATGGTCCTTCAGGGCATCCATGCTGCCTGGCGTGCCGTGTGCCTGCACATAGCCGGGAGAGGCCACCAGCACGCGACGGTTGTCCGGCAGCAGCGACAGGGCGACGTAGCTGGCGTCGTCGAACCGACCCAGGCGAAAGGCGATGTCGACCGGATCGCGGAATACATCCGTCACCTGGTCGGACAACTGCAGATGCAACTGCAGGCGCGGATGTGCGCGACGGAAGGCGGTCAGCCACGGCAGCAGCACGTTGCGGCCAAGATCCGAGGGCGCGGCCACCTGCAGCGTGCCGGCCAGCTCGGCATCCTCGCCCTGCACCCGGGCTCGACCCTCGCGCAACGCCGCCAGCACGTCGTGTGCATACGGCAGGTACACCGCGCCCTCGGCGGTCAGCCGAAGGCTGCGGGTAGTACGAACGAACAGGCGCAGGTCCAGCTCGCGCTCCAGCCGGGCAATCGCCGCCGCGACCTGCCCCGGCAGCAGATCCGCCTCGCGCGCTGCCGTGCTGAAGCTGCCGAGCGCCGCAGTGCGGGCGTACAACTGCAGGTCATCGAAGCGGATCATTTTCACCACGAGAGAGAAAGTGATGTTGGATTCTGCGCCTTTCCAGCGGCCCCCGCAGCGTCCATGCTGGCGTGAATCCCCCTTTGCTGCGGAGTTCCCCATGCGCGCTGTTGCCTATACCCGTGCCGGCCTGTCCATCGATGATCCGAAGGCCCTGGTTGATCTGGAGATGGACATCCCCACCCCGGGTCCACGGGACCTGCGGGTCGCGGTGACCGCAGTGGCGGTGAACCCGGTCGATGCCAAGGTGCGCCGCAGCGCCGCCACCGAGACCCCGCGCGTGCTTGGATTCGATGCGGTCGGCGTGGTGGATGCCGTGGGCAGTGAGGTCACCCTGTTCCAGCCCGGCGACGCGGTGTACTACGCCGGTGCCATCGACCGGGCGGGCAGCAATGCCGAATACCAACTGGTAGACGAGCGCATTGTCGGCCGCAAGCCCGCCAGTCTGGATGACGCCAGCGCCGCGGCACTGCCGTTGACCGCGATCACCGCATGGGAGCTGCTGTTTGATCGCCTGCGCATCGCCGAAGGCGGTGGCGAAGGCCAGACCCTGCTGGTGATCGGCGCAGCCGGTGGCGTCGGCTCGATCCTGGTGCAGCTGGCCCGCCAGCTGACCAAGCTGACCGTGGTAGGCACCGCATCGCGACCGGAAACCCAGGACTGGGTGTACGCGCTGGGCGCCCATCACGTGATAGACCACAGCCTGCCGCTGACCGAGGGCCTGTCGCGGCTGGGCATCCAGCAGGTGGAGCACGTGGCCAGCCTGACCCACACCGACCAGCACTACGCACAGATCATCGAGGTGCTGGCGCCGCAGGGCCAGCTGGGTCTGATCGACGATCCCGGCCAGCTGGATGTCATGGCCCTCAAGCGCAAGTGCGCCTCGCTGCATTGGGAGTTCATGTTCGCCCGCCCGCTGCACCAGACCGCTGACATGCAGCAGCAGCACGTCCTGTTGAACCGCGTGGCCGGCCTGATCGATGCCGGCGTCCTGCGCACCACCCTGGGCGAGAATCTCGGCCGCATCAACGCAGCCAACCTGCGCCGCGCCCACGCCCTGATCGAAAGCCAGAAAGCCAAGGGCAAGATCGTCCTGGAAGGCTGGTAAGCCCGCTTTTCTCTTCCTTCTTTTTTCAACGCGGCAGACAGCACACGGAACCCGTCAGCGGGTCGGGCGGGTGGGCCAGGCAGGACGCTGAGCCGCATGGATGCGGCGATGCAGCCTCCATGGACGGATTCACGGCGTGTCCTGCCTGGCCCACCCGCCCGACCCGCTCAGATGCAGCACGGCGTCGGCCGCGAGGGGGCCCAGCCCGTTCGACCACCCCGACGCAGCGCATGAGACAGCACCCGCCTAAACTAGGCGGATGGAAACCCAGACCCTTGTACTCCTGGCCGTGCTGCTGCTCGCCATCATCCTCGTGCTGCTGGTGGTGGTGCTGCGCCGCTCCAGTGGCGGCACCGACACCCACGAACTCGACGCGCTGCGCCACACGCTGAGCGAAGAACGCGAGCGCAGCCTGGCCGCCCAGGTCGACGCCGGCCAGCTGCGCGGACGTCTGCAGGCCCTGCAGGACGACATCGAAGGCGAACGCCGCCGCGCGCAGGATGCCCAGCAGGCACTCAGCGCCGCGCAGGGCCGCATAGAACGCGACGCCGCCCTGGCCAGCGAGCGTGACACCCGCCTGGTGGAACGAGGCAACGCCCTGCAGCAGATGCAGGAACAACTGGTCGACCTGCAGCAGCAACTGCACGCCCAGCGCGAAACCTACCAGCAGCTGCACGGTGACCACACCCGCCTGCAGGCCAACCTGCAGCACCAGCAGCAGGCCAGCGCCGAGCTGCGCGTCTATCTGGATACGGCGAAGGAAAAGCTCAGCGGCGCCTTCGCTGAACTGGCCGGCAAGGTGTTCGAGGAGCGTGGCCAGCAGTTCGAGAAGAACGTGCGCCAGGCGACCGGGCAGTCGCGGCTGGACATCGAAAACATGCTCAAGCCCTTCACCGAGCGCCTGCAGGAGTTCCGCGGCCGCGTCGACGTGCTGTACGCCGAAGAGGCACGCGAACGTGCCAGCCTGCTCGGAGCCGTGGGTGAACTGAAGACCCTCAACCAGGACATGGCCTCGCAGGCTGCCGCGCTCACCAATGCCCTGAAAGGCAACGCGAAGGTGCGTGGCGACTGGGGCGAGCTGATGCTGGAAACGGTGCTGCGCAGTTCCGGGCTGGAAGAGGGCGTGCACTACAAGCGCCAGCAGCACGTGGTGGACGACGAAGGCGAACGCCTGCGTCCGGACGTGGTGGTGAACTTCCCGGACCAGCGCAGCATCGTGGTCGACAGCAAGGTCAATCTGGTGGCATGGCAGGAAGCCATGAACGCCGATACGCCCGATGCCGGCAACGAAGCGCTGCTGCGCCATGCCACGGCGTTGCGCGCGCATGTGCGCGATCTCGGCGTGCGCAACTACCCCAAGGCCATGGGCGAAGAACAGACGCTGGATGTGACCATCGCGTTCGTGCCGATCGAAGGCGCCCTGTCGGCAGCACTGTCCATCGACCCCTCGCTGCAGACCTACGCCTTCGACAACAAGGTCGTGTTTGCTTCGCCGAACACGTTGATGGCGCTGCTGCGCGTGGCAGAACGTCTGTGGACGCGCGACAAGGTGCAGAAACAGGCGCTGCAGATCAGCGATGCCGGCGGACTGGTGCTGGATGCACTGGTCGCTTTCCTGGCCGACTTCAACAACGTCGGCAAGAAGCTGGAAGACGCCACGACGGCGTTCTCCAACGCACGCAACCGCCTGCAGGATTCGCGCAATTCGGCGATCAGCCGCGCGCGTCGCCTGGCCGAGCTGGGCAGCAAAGCGAAGAAGGCGCTGCCGCCTGAACTGCAACCCGAAGTGGTTCAGCAGCTGGCGGGACCTGACGAAGAATAGACATACCGCTTGGGTATCCTCGTTGGTCTACCTGCACACCTCATGGATGCCACCGATGCGCTTGCCCCTGCTGACCAGCCTGCTGTTGACCCTCACCCTTGCCGGCTGCGCCTTCGGCGGCAGCCGCGCACCGCTGGACACGGCAGCGTCCCTGCCGGAAGTAGAGGCCTGCACCGCGAAGGGCGGCGAGCTGCGTCCCCTGGGGCGCCTGCAGCGGGTGCAGTGCGTGGTGCCCAATGCCGATGCCGGCAAGACCTGCACCACCAAGTCCGACTGCAGTGGCCAGTGCCTGGCGATCGGTGAAGTCGTTGCCGGCGCACCGGCATCCGGTGTCTGCCAGCGCGACGCCAGCGAGAACTTCGGCTGCCGCCAGCGCATCGACGGTGGCGTGGCCCAGGGCACGATCTGCGTCGACTGAGCGCGCGCTGCATTCCCGATTTTCCCTTTCCCGTTCCAGACAGGATCCCGTCATGACCGCACCCATCCAGCAGATCTCCATCAACACCATCGAAGGCCAGCCCGCATCGCTGGCGGACTATCAGGGCAAAGTCCTGCTGGTGGTCAATGTCGCCTCCAAGTGCGGCCTTACCCCGCAGTACGAAGGCCTGCAGACGCTGTATCTGGAAAAGCAGGCAAAGGGGCTGGAAGTGCTGGGTTTCCCGGCCAACAACTTCCTCGGGCAGGAGCCTGACAGCGAAGCGGACATCCAGCAGTTCTGCCAGCTCACCTACGATGTCAGCTTCCCGATGTTCGCCAAGATCAGCGTCGCCGGTGACGACGTGCATCCGCTGTACCAGCAGCTGATCGCCGCCCAGCCGGAGGCCATCGGCGAAGGTCCGATGCGCGAGCGCCTGGCGGCGAAGGACCTCGCCCAGCCGGCACCGGGCATCCTGTGGAACTTCGAGAAGTTCCTGATCGGCCGCGACGGCAAGGTCATCGCCCGCTTCGCCCCGGACGTAGCGGCCGACGACGCGCGCCTCCGCGACGCCGTGGACACCGCACTCGCCGCCTGACCAGCACACGCTGATGCGGGAACGCCGAGCCATGCTCGGCGACGCTTGATCGCGGTGCCTGACCGATCCCGCCGACCATGGGTCGGCGCTACCACCGCGGCGACCACAAAAAAAACCCCGCCGAAGCGGGGTTTTTTTTCATCCAGCAGCGGCGATCAGTTGCCCCACTGCGGCATCGGCATCGCATCCACCGGGATGGCCGAATCCAGATCGTCCTTGCCACGTGCATGCTTGCCGCGCAGGTCATTCTCGATCTGGTACGTACGGCGCTGCAGCCAGGCATCGCGCACCAGGGCGTATTCGTCCACGGCGCTGGAGCGGATGTCATCGGCCGCCAGCAGTTGCGAACGGGCGTCCACCAGCTGCAGGCCCTGCAGGCCGATGCGCACCTTGTCTTCTTCGATCTGGCGGATCGGCGAGAGCGGGATGTCACCGGCCAGGCCGAACACATCACGCACCGTACGCGGGCCGAAGAACGGCAGCTCGACGTAGCGCGACGGGCGCCAGCCCCACGCGCCGAGCGTCTGGCCGAAATCTTCCTTGCGGTTGGCGATCATCGCCTTGCTGGCCGGATCGAACAGACCGCCGACACCCAGCGTGCTGTTCATCAGGAAGCGGCCCAAGGTGTCCCATGCATCATCCGGGCGTCCCTGCAGGACCTGGTTGACGATGGTCACCGGCGAACGGATGTTGCTGAAGAAGTTGCTGACGCCGGTGCGTGCGAAGCGCGGCACGACGTTGGTGTACGCCGTTGCCAGCGGACGCGCCACGGCGTTGTCCACCACCACGTTGAAACGATGCACGCGGCGGTTGAAGGGTTCCCACGGATCGTAGACCGCAGACGAGCCGCCGCTGACACCATCGCTGCCATACAGGGCGGTGAAATCGTCTTCGGCCGGATCCGGGACGCCATCACCGTCGGCATCCACGGGTGCCGACGCAGGCGGTGCAGCAGCCACTGCCGACGCCGCAGAGGCATCGACGGCCGGGCCCGTGGCGACGGCGGCGGTATCGACATCCGTCGACGCCGACGTATCGCTGACCGGCGCATCGGCGGCGGGCACTACGGTATCCGCAACCGGTGCGGCATCACGGGCGGGCTTGGCGGCGCAGGCACTGAGCGCGGCGGCCAACACGAAGAGGGGGAGAATGCGTACGACGTTCATGTCAGCTCGCGGCAGTAGGGGCAGTGAAATCAAGGTCTGCAGACAGCCGATAGGCGGCCTCCAGTTCGGTCAGGCCCGCGGGTGTGCCCTGGATGGCCAACACGCGACCCTCGGTGCGTACCCGGGCAGCCAGTTCGGCCAGCAGCGCAACGCCGGCACTGTCCACGCGCGGCACATCGGTCAGGTCGAGCGCTTGTGCGCCCTTGACCATGCCCTGCAGCTGCGGCCACAGCGCGATCACCGCGCTGCGGTCCAGTGCGCCGGTCACCCGCAGCGTGCCCTGGTCCAGGCGGACCTGGGCCTGCTGCGTGGGGGCAGGATTACTTGCCATTGCTGCCCGGTGCCGCCTGCATGGCGCCGCTGCGCAGATCAGTGGCCACCTGCTTGATGCCCTTCTGGCGCAGCGGGGCATCGAACTGGTTGCGGAAGGTCTGCACGTAGGAGATGCCTTCGATGTTGACGTCGAAGATCTTCCACTGGCCGCCGCTGTTGCGCATCAGGTATTCCACCGGAGTCGGCTGGTCGCCCGAGCGCACCAGTTCGGTGGCCACGCGTACGCCGCGATTGCCCGGCAGGGGGGTCTCGCCCTTCAGGCGGAAGGTCGGCTTGCCCTGGATGTTCAGCAGCGCAGAACCGTAGCGCTGCATCAGGTTGTCGGCCATGGCATCGGCGAACAGCTTGATGTCGGCGTCGGAAGCACCGCGCGAATGCGCGCCCAGCACCAGCCGTGCGGCGTAGTCACGGTCAAAGGTGCGGTTGAGCTCGCTGTTGATGAAGTTGCGCAGTGCGGCCGGGTCCTTGCTGAACTCGGCCTTGCGCTGCTGCAGCGTGGTCATGATGCGCGTGCTGGCATCGATGACGGTTTTGCCGGCCTGGCCCTGGGCAGCCGGCGCCGCGGCGGGAGCCGTCTGGGCAGATGCCAGCAGCGGGGTGGCGGCGAACAGGCTGGAGGCCAGCAGGAGCGGAAGAAGCTTGATTTTCATGGTTGCGGTTCCGTTGCGGGCGCGGCAGCGCCGTCATGGGATTCAGTGGACTGGGCTGCGTCGCCACCGGCGCCGCCACCCCCGAACATGTACTTGCCGACCAGCTGGATCAGGTCTACAGCGGGCTGGGTGAACACGATTTCATCGCCGGCCTTCAGCACGTCCGGATCTCCGCCCGGCTGCAGACCGATATAACTCTCGCCGAGCAGTCCGCTGGTGAAGATGCCGGCGGAGGTATCGGCCGGCAGGTCCTTGAACTTGCCGTCCATCTTGATGGTGACGATGGAATCGAACTTCACCGGGTCCAGGTCGATGGCGGCGACCTGACCGACGTTGACCCCGCCGATCTTCACCGGCGCCTGCTTGCGCAGCTGGCCGATCTGCGAGAAACGGGCCTTGAGCTCATAGCCGCCACCGCCGAGCCCCCAGCGCTGGTTGGTTGAAGCGACGGCCAGCACCATCAGCGAAGCCAATGCCAGCAACAGGAAGGCGCCGACGGAAAATTCCAGTCTGGGACCGCGGATGGCCATGTTCGTTTCACCATTTTTGACAGGTGCCCCGGCCGATGCCGAAGCGGGAGTTTCAGATCATCCCCGCGCTGCAAAGCGCAGGAACCAGGAATCCATCGTTACTGGAACAGCATCGCCGACAGCACGAAGTTGAACATGAGCACCAGCAGCGACGCGTTCACCACCGCGCGCGTGGTGGCCACCGAGGTGCCTTCGATGGTCGGTTCCGCATGGAAGCCGACGTACGAGGCGACCAGGGCAGCGGTGCCACCGAAGATGGCGGACTTCAGCATTGCCACGCCGAAGTCGTTCCAGAAGTCCACGCTGTTGCGCAGCGCCGACCAGAACACGCCGTTATCCAGCCCGAGCAGGTGGACCGCTTCGAAGTAACTGGCTGAAATGGCCAGCGAGCAGAACACCCCGGTCAGCAGGGGCACCGTCAGCACCGCCGCCCAGAAGCGCGGTGCCACGGCCTTGGCGATCGGATCGATGGCCATCAGTTCCAGCGCCTTGATCTGGTCGGTGGCCCGCATCAGGCCCAGTTCGGCGGCGATCGAGCTGCCGGCGCGGCCGATGAACAGCAGCGCGGTCAGCACCGGGGCCAGCTCGCGGTACAGCGACAGGCCCAAGAGCGTGGACAGCGCATCGGCGGCGCCGAAGGTGGTCAACGTGCGGTAGCCCTGCAGGGTCAGCACAAGACCAACGAATGCGCCGCCAACGGCGATGATCGGTAGGGAACGCGCGCCGATCTTGTAGATTTCGCGGGTCAGCTCGGCCAGGAAGTCCGCCGTCGGAAGCGATCCGCGCAGCACGGTGAGCGAAAACAGGCCGGCGCGTCCCAGCGCGCGGGTTCCGGCAACAAAGGGCATCAGGCAGTCCTCGTGCGGGGCGCGGCGTCAAAGGGGATCGGCCCGTCCGGACGACCATGCAGGAACTGCTGCAGCAGCGGATCCTGGCTGGACTCCAGCGCGGCCGGGCTGCCCTGGAACACCACGCCCCCGTTGGCGATGGCGATCACCTGGTCGCAGATCGGCAGGGTCTCGTGCACGTGGTGGCTGACGATGATGCTGGTCAGCCCCAGGCTGTGGTTGAGGCGCTGGATCAGGCTCATGATCACCCCGGAGGCAATCGGGTCCAGCCCGGTCAGCGGCTCGTCGTAGATCATCAGCGGCGGGTCAAGGGCCAGCGCACGCGCAAGGGCTACCCGTCGCGCCATGCCACCTGACAGCTCGCGCGGCCAGGTGTCTCCGGCAGCCAGCAGGCCCACCGCGTGCAGCTTCATCTGCACCAGGCGTTCGCGCACCGGCACCGGCAGCTTGGTATGGGTGCGCAGGGGCAGCGCCACGTTCTCGGCAACGCTGAGGTCGGTCAGCAACCCATTGCCCTGCAGCAGCACGCCGACACTTTTGCGCATCTCCAACAGGTCGCGGTTGCCGGTAGGGATCGGCTTGCCGAACAGGGTGACTTCACCCTGCACCGGACGCAGTTCGCCGGTGAGTGCAGCCAGAAGCGTGGACTTGCCACTGCCGGACGGCCCCAGCACGGCGGTGATGCTGCCCCGCGGCACCTGCAGCGAAACGTCGCGCAGGATTGTCCGACCGCCGCGATCGATGCGGACGTTGGACAACTGCACCAAGGGGGTGGCTGAAGCCTGCATGGGCACCGTGAACGATTTTCCAACGTTGAAGAATCAGCAGCTGCGCCTGAACATAAGCGTACTGGACCGTCCAGTATTGTCGCACGCGCTGCCGGAGCTGGGGCGGCAGCACGGTGGGACAGTCAGGAAGGGCACCGGAACAATCGGTTGTCTGCCTTGCACGGTGGCGAACGCGACAGCCGCGCGCTGCACCCCCCGGCATTCATTTATCGCCGCGCTGCGGCACACTGTCTGCGATGAGCGACCCTGCCGGCGATTTCCGCCTCTACCATTCCAATTCCCTCGATGTGCTCGCCGCGCTCCTGGCCCGGCACGTCCGCGCGCCGATGCCCGGCCAGCCCCTGCTGGCACCGGAAGTGGTGCTGATTCCGCAGGTGGCGATGCGGCGCTGGCTGCAATCCACGTTGGCCGCCGAATATGGCGTGGCCGCCAACCTGGAGTTCCTCACCCCGGGCGAATTCGTCGCGCGTGCGCTGAATGCCAATGTGCCCGGTGAAACCGACGATCTGGACGCGGCCGCCTTGCGCTGGCGCCTGTACGCCGCGCTGGGCGATGCAGACCTGATCGCCCGGCCACCGATGCGCGCGCTGCAGGCGTACCTGTCCGGCGGCGATCCACTGAAACCGTGGGCGCTGGCCGGCGAGCTGGCCAGCGTGTTCGAGAAATACCAGGCATGGCGCCGTGACTGGCTGCTGCGCTGGGAGGCCGGCGCCGATCCGCAGGATCCGCAGGCGATCCTGTGGCGGGCCATCGCCGAGGGGCGAGGCTATCGCGCGCGCCGCATCCAGGCCTACCTGGATCAGTTCGAAGGCGCCGGAAAACCGTTGCCACAGGGCCTTCCGCCGCGCCTTTCGGCGTTTGCCACCCTGAACATCTCCCCTGATGTGCTGCGGGTGATGGCCACCCAGGCACGCGTCGGCGAACTGCACTTCTACCTGCCTACGCCGGTGCAGGCCTATTGGGGAGACCTGCAGACGCTGGCGGAAAAGCTGCGCAGCGGGGCACCGGATCCGTTCGGCGAATCCGCAGGTGAGAACCGTCTGCTGGAAGCCTGGGGTGCAGCCGGGCGCGACTTCATGGCGGTACTCGGCAGCTACGAAGTCGTGCACCCCGCCGGCGAGATCGCCGCGTATGTCGATCCCGAAGAGGATGCCGGCCCCACGTTGGACGAGGGCGGATTGTCCGACAGCCTGCTGCACCGCCTGCAGCGCGACCTGTTCCATCGCCGCGGACTGCCCGCTGGTGCTCTCCGCCCCACGCTGCGGCTGGATGACCCCAGCCTGCAGGTGCATGCCTGCCACACGCGCCTGCGCGAACTGCAGGTGCTGCATGACCAGCTGCGCGGGCTGCTGCAGGATCCGCGATTCGATCCGCCCCTGCAGGCGCGTGACATCGCGGTGCTGGCGCCGGACATCGATCCCTACGTGCCCTATCTGGAAGCGGTGTTCGGCGGCCGCAGCGGCGGTGATGACCACATTCCCTATGCGCTGGCCGACACCAGTCCACTGGCCGGTGAACCGCTGGCCGATGTGTTCGTGCACCTGCTCGGCCTGCCCGTCGCGCGCTTCGGCTTGAACGAAGTGCTGGACCTGCTGGCCAGTGCGCCGTTGGCGGAAGCGGCCGGCCTGGACGCGGCCGCCTTCGATCGATTGCACGATTGGCTGCAGCTGGCCGGCGTGCGCTGGGGCCTGAACGCCGATCACCGGCGCCAGCATCAGGCACCGGCCGACGATGCCTTTACCTGGCAGTTCGCATTGGACCGCCTGTTGTTGGGGCACGCCAGCGGCAGCGAAGGCGACATCGCCGGCGTCGCGCCGTGGCCGGAACTGGAAGGCAGCGCGCTGGATGCGCTGGATCGGCTGATCCGACTGCTGCGCGTGCTGGCGGTGTACCAGCAACGGCTGGGTGAGCGTCTGCCGCCTGACCAGTGGCGGCAGCGCCTGTTGGGCCTGCTGGATGCGGTGCTGCCGACGCCGCCTTCCTCGCCCAACAGCCAGCGCGCGCTGGAGCGGTTGCGCCGACTGATCAACCAGTTCGCCGAGGACGCGTCGAAGGCCGGATCTGATGCGGCGGTGCCGGCAGAGGTGATCCGTTCCCACTTCGCCGCGGCGCTGGCCGAGGCCGATACGCGGGCACCGCTGCTCACCGGTGGCATCAGTTTTGGCCGGATGGTGCCGATGCGCCTGCTGCCGTTCCGGGTGATCTGCATCCTGGGCCTGAACGATGGCGACTTCCCGCGCCGGGACCCCGCCGCCGGCCTCAATCAGCTGACCGCAGAGCTGGACTCGCCGCGCCGTCGCCCGGGCGATCGCTCACTGCGCGAAGACGATCGCTTCCTGTTCCTGCAGCTGTTCGCCGCCGCACAGGATGCGTTCTACCTGAGTTACCTGGGGGCTGATCCGCGCGATGGCACCGCACGCGAACCGTCCGTACTGGTCAGCGAGTTGATCGATGCGGCGATGAAGTACCACGTCGACCCCGTGGACGCCGGCAAAGGCTTCGTGGTGCGGCATGCGCTGCAGCCGTTTTCACCGGCGGCCTTCGGTGGCGGGGATCCACGCCGTTTCAGCTACCGGCGGCAATGGCATCCCGCCGCGGGGAGCGTGGGCGGTGCGCGCGCCGCGTTGCCACCGTGGTGCACGACGGCGCTGCCGGTCCTGGCGGGCGCCACGGACCGCGCCGAAGACACCCTGTCGCTGGACGAACTGCGCCGCTTCCTGATCGATCCGGCAGGCCAGTTCCTGGCGCTGTCACTGGGCCTGCGCCTGCCCGGTGACGTGGAAGAGACCGATGACATCGAACCGCTGGTGCTGGATGACCGCAGCCCCGCCGCCCGCAGCGTGCAACTGGCCGTCGTGCAGGCGACGTTGACCGAGGTCGACGCACCGCTGTATCCGCGGCTGCGCGCACGTGCGCTGCTGCCGTCCGGGGCGCTGGGCGAGCGCGGCTTCGATGCCTTGCAGGCACAGACAAGGCCCTATGCCGATGCCCTGCGTGCGTGGTTGCGCGCCGAGCCGTTGCAGAGCCGCCGCTACGAAGTGCAGATCGATGGCGTGCGCCTGCACGGCCGTGTGCGAGACCGCCATCCGGATGGGCTGGTGCGCCTGCGTACCGGCAGCCTCAACGGACCGGCCGCCATCCGCCACGGTCTGGACTGGTTGCTCGCCAATGCGGCCGGCGACGCGCTGCCGCTGGTGCAGTTCCACGATGACGGGGAAGCGGGCATCGGGCCGCATGTGCAGCCGGCGCTCTCCGTGGCGCAGGCCAGCGACGCGCTGCGTGCGCTGCTCCGGCTGCGCCAGCGCGGCCTGCGCGAACCGCTGCGTTTCGGCCCGTACACCGGCTGGGCCATCCACACCGCCAGCGCGGAGAAGCAGCGCGCTGAAGGCGCCAAGCGCTGGCACGGATCGGACCGCAGCTGGGGCGAATCACGCAGTGAAGCCCTGCAGCTGACGTTGCGCGGACAGGACCCGTTCGTCGACGACACCCACTATGCCGAGCTGCTGCACATCAGCCGGTTGATATTCACGGCGGTGCGCGAAGGCCGTGCGCTGGCCGATTTCCCGCAGGACGACACGGTATGAGCCACATCGCCACGCCCTTGCACCACGACCCGTACCTGGCCTTGCCGCTGCAGGGCGTGCAGCTGATCGAGGCCAGCGCGGGTACCGGCAAGACGTTCACCCTGGCGACGCTGTTCACCCGCCTGGTGGTGGAGCAGGGCCTGCGCATCGGCCAGATCCTCGCCGTGACCTTCACCGATGCGGCAACGCAGGAGCTGCGCAAGCGCATCCGCGAGCGTCTGGCATTGGCGGCGCAGCTGGTGGACAGCGCGCCGCAGGAGGGCGAATCGCCGGATGTGGCGTTGACCCGCTTCGTGCTGCAACGCCATCTGCAGGGCGGCCAGGAACGTGCCAGCGCCCTGCAGCGGCGGTTGCAGGTAGCGGCCGATGAAATCGACCTGGCGTCGATCTTCACCATCCACGGCTTCTGCACCCGCGTACTGCGCGAACATGCGCTGGAGAGCGGGCACACGTTCGACCCGCCCGAACTGCTGGCCAGCGAGCGGAGTCTGCTGGAAGAACTGGCGGCGGACCTGTGGCGCGTGCATGCCAGCGACCCGGCCGCGATCGATCCACTGACATGGCTGTGGAAAAGCCCCGATGCGCTGGCGTCGGATCTTCCCGCGTTGTTGAAGTCGTTGCCCCTGCTGCCTGCGCCGGGCCCGATCGGATCGGATCCGATCGACGCGTTGCAGCAGACCACCCGCGCGCTGGCGCAGGCCGTACGCGAGCACGGTGATGCCTTCTTCCAGGCCCTGTGCGATGCCGTGGATGCCAAGTGGTTGAACGGCACCTCGTACAAGCTGACCTGGGTGCAGCCGGTCTGCAGCGCACTGCGCGACTGGGCGCTGCGCGGGGATGAAACCGCGCCGCTGGACAGCGAGCGGCTGCCGGCTTTCCTGCCCGAGGCATTGGCGGCCAAGACGAATTCCAAATTCGCCGGCCGCGCACCGGTGTCGCCGTTGCAGGCGCCGCTGCAGGACTACCTGCATGCGCGCGATGCACGACAGGCGTGGCTGCGCCTGCAGGCCATCAACTTCCTGCACGCCGTACGCGAAGAGGCACGGCAGCGCCTGGCCACTCTGAAACAGGTGCGGCGGGTGCAGAGCTACGATGACCTCATCGAGGGGGTTGCCGATGCCCTGGACGGACCGCACCGTCGCACCCTGGTGCGCCACCTGCGTGCGCAGTACCGCATCGCGCTGGTGGACGAGTTCCAGGACACCGATGATCGCCAATGGAGCATTTTCGACAGCGTGTTCGGCGACTCCGCGGAAAACCGCGATGATGACCTGCCACCTGCGCTGTTCCTGATCGGCGATCCGAAGCAGGCGATCTACGGCTTCCGTGGCGGTGATATCCACACCTATCTGAACGCCCGGCGCGAGGCGCAGGTCGCGCCGGCACTGGACCGCAACTTCCGTTCCCGCCCGGCCGTGCTGCGCGCGCTGCAGACGTTGTACGCCAGCGCCGGCGCTGATGCGTTCCTGGACCCGGCCATCCAGTTCGAGCCGGTAGCGGCTGGTGGCGTACGCCGCGACGACGACTACCTGCGCAACGGAGTCCCCGCCCACGGGCTCACGCTGCGCGTGCTGCGCAACGAAGGAGGCAAGCCTTTCAACGCGGAGCCGTCGCGCGAGATGGCGTGCCGGGCCTGCGTCGCTGACATCCACCGCGTGTTGCTGGAGGCGCGCAGCGGCCTTGCCGTGTTGCGCGATCGACCCGTGGCGCCCGGCGACATCGCCGTGCTGGTGCGCTCGCACCGCGAAGCCACCCTGGTGCAGACGGGCCTTGCGGCCGTGGGCATCCCCGCCGTGGCGGCGGGCAAGCAGAGTCTGTTCGCCAGCGCCGAAGCGCAGGACCTGCGCGCGCTGCTGATGGCCTTGCTGCAGCCGGCCGATGAAGGGCGCCTGCGTGCGGCGCTGGCCACCGTGCTGCTGGGACAGGATGCGGCCGCCATCGCCAGCATGGAACGCGAGGGCGATGTGCAGCGCGGCTTCCAGTCGCAGCTGCTGCAGTGGCGGGAGCGCTGGACCCGTGGCGGGCCGTTCGCGGTCATCGCCGATGCGTGTGCTGGCCAGGCCGAGCGCCTGCTGGCGCTGATCGACGGCGAGCGACGGCTGACCAATTACCTGCAGCTGGGCGAACTCCTGCAGGAAGCGTCCGCGCAGGCGTTGGGCATGCATGGCCTGCTGGACTGGCTGCAGGGGCAGATGGCGCACGCCGACCAGAACGATGAGCAGCAGTTGCTGCGACTGGAGTCGGACGCGCGTCGTGTACAGATCATCACCCTGCACAAGAGCAAGGGCCTGGAATATCCCTTGGTCTACCTGCCCTTCGTCGGCATCGAGGGCGGGGCGCCGAACACGGCCAGCCATTGCACCGTGCACGCTGACGATCGCCGGGAACTGCACTGGAAGCTGGACAAGGACGCGGCGTGGGACAACGCAACGGCACTGCGTGACCAGGAGCAGCGAGCCGAAGATGCGCGACTGCTGTATGTCGGCCTGACCCGTGCAGAGCATGCCCTGTGGATTGCCGTGGGCGACCTGGCCGGCCTGTCGAAGACCCGCCTGGCGCCCATGCTGGCCGACGCGGCGGCGTTGGCGGCAGACCCGGATATCGTGGTCGATGACAGCGGCCCGCCGTTGCGCCCGCCGCAGCTTGCGCTGGAAAGCGAAGGGGCTTTGCCACCGGTTCGCCGCATCGACCGTCGCGTGCCGCATGACTGGTGGGTCTACAGCTTCACCCAGCTGGCCAACGCCGATGCAGGCCATGATGTGGACGCGGCAGCAACCGAGGTACCCGCGCCGGCCGCCGACGAACCGGCGGGTCCGGAACTGCCGCTGGAGCCGGCGCTGCCTGCCGGTGCAGAGCCCGACGCGGTGCCGGTGGATCCCCGCTTCATGGGCAGCCGCTTCGGCAACGTGCTGCACGATGCGCTGGAGAACACCGACTTTGCGGCGTGGGGCCTCTGGCAGCCTGGCGAACCTGCACCGGAAGGACAGGACGCGGTGCTTCGAAAGGCGCTGCGCGAAGAAGGCTACGCCGATGCAGACCTGGACGAGGGCGTCGCCGTGCTGACCCCGCTGGTCGGCCACACGCTCACCGTTGAATTGCCGGAAGGCGGTGCCCTGTACAGCCTGCCATCCGACGAGCGCCGCGCCGAAATCGAGTTCCACTTCGCCATGCAGCCGACGGCCGTACCCGCCCTGCTGCAGGTGCTGCATCGCTTCGGCATCGTGCCGGCCCGCCGCGGCTTCGGCCTGCGTCGCCAGCTGGAAGGGTTGATGACCGGCAAGATCGATCTGACCTATGTACGCGACGGCCGCTGGTACGTGCTCGACTACAAATCGAACCGCCTTCCCGGCTACGCCCCGGCGTTGCTGCAGGTGGCCATGCAGCACAGCGAATACGATCTGCAGGCGCTGATCTATACCGTTGCGCTGCATCGCTGGCTGCGTTTCCGGCTGGGCAACCAGTATGACTACGCGCGCGACATGGGCGGTATCCGCTACCTGTTCTGTCGCGGCCTGGAGGTGCCGGGCCACGGTGTACACGCGGCGCGCTTCGATGTGGCACTGGTCGATGCCCTGGATGCGCTGTTTGCCGGGGGCGAAACCGCCCAGGCCGCGCTGGTGTCCCGCGTGCTGGGAGGCGTCGCATGAACCTGTTGACCGCATTGAAGCAGGGTGGCCAGCTGCGCACCTTGGACCATGCCCTGGCGCTCAGCCTGGGGCGTCTGCGTGCGGATACTCCGCAGGCGGTACTGGTGGCCGCTGCGCTGGCCTCACTGGCGGTATCGCAGGGCCACGCCGGTTTCGATCCGGCGCAGCCACAGCGGCTGGTGGAAGGCGATTTCACCTGGCCCTTGGCGGCAGACTGGGCGGACCAGCTGCGCGCCTCGCCTTGGGTGGCCACGCCGGCCACGGCGGATGCGGTCAGTGATGACGCACCGCTGGTGCTGGAAAACGGGTTGCTGTATCTGCGCCGCTACCGCGAATACGAACGCACGCTGGCCGAGGGGCTGCAACGGATAGGGCGTTTCTCCCTGCCTGACGCAGGCCTGGAACCGCTCGCCCCGTTGTTCGCGCAGTTGTTTCCACACGCCGCAGAACGCGCGGACCAGCAGGCTCGCGCGGCGGCGGTGACGCTGCGTCACCCCCTCGCTTTGGTGACCGGTGGCCCAGGCACGGGCAAGACCACCACCATCGCCCGCCTGCTGTTGCTGCTGATCGCGCAGGCGGCGCAGGCAGGCCGCGCCGTCCCCCGGATGGCATTGGCGGCCCCGACCGGGCGCGCCGCCGAGCGCATGGCGGAAAGCCTGCGGCTGGCGATGCAGCGGTTGCAGGGCGAGGGCATCGAGGCTGCGCTGTGCGACGGCCTGCCCAGCAGTGGAACCACGCTGCACCGCCTGCTGGGGGTGATTCCGGATTCGCCGCGGTTCCGCCACCATGCGGACAATCCCCTGCCATTCGATGTGGTGGTGGTGGACGAGGCCTCCATGATCGACCTGCCGCTGATGGCCAAGCTGGTGGAGGCGATCAGCGAGGGCACGCGGCTGATCCTGCTGGGTGACCCGGACCAGCTTCCGTCGGTGGAGGCTGGCGATGTGCTCAGCGCCATCCTGCGTGCCAGCGGCGACGGGCAGGGCACGCGTGCCGATGACGCACGCGCGCTGAAGCCGCTGCTGGCACCGGCATCGTTGCTGCCCGAGGCGCCGCCCAGCGCCTTCGCCGGCCGCCGGGTGCAGCTGCAGCGGGGCTACCGGCAGACAGCCACCCTGGACCTTGCGCCGTTGGCTACCGCGGTGCGTCGCGGTGACAGCGACGGCGCGCTGCGCTTGTTGCGGGATCAGTCACTGGCAGGCGTCGGCTTCCACGAAGATGTGCTGGACCCGTTGTCGGTGCAGCGCGAGCATCTGCTCGGGCACTGGCAGGCCTTGGGCGAGACGGCAGATCCCGCGCAGGCACTGGCGCAGGCGAGCCGCCTGCGCGTGCTGACGGCACTGCGCGAGGGCCCGCAGGGCGCGCGCGGCCTGAACCATCGCATTGAAACGCTGCTGGCCGGTGCCAATGCAGGCTACTTCCACGGCAGATTGCTGCTGGTGACTGAAAACAGCTACCGCCATCGTCTGTTCAACGGTGATATCGGCATCTGCCTGCGCGACGCAACGGGCGCGATCGTGGCCTGGTTTGCAGGCGATGACCTGGCCCAGCCGCGTGCATTCCACCCGGCCGCACTGCCGGCCCATGAAAGTGCGTTCGCAATGACCGTGCACAAGGCGCAGGGTTCGGAATTCGACGAAGTGTGGTTGCAGCTTCCGCGGCACGATGCACGCGTACTGTCGCGGGAACTGGTCTACACCGGACTGACCCGCGCGCGGCAGCGGCTGCACCTGGCCGGTCCGGCCGAGGTGCTGGAAAAAGCCCTGCACCGCCACGCCAGCCGGATGTCCGGGCTGGCGTGGCGCCTGGGCGCCGAACCGGTGCAGGCCTCGCTGTTCGGCTGATGCCGGACAGCAGCGTCGGTACAACCCACCCTGGTCGCGCCACCGCCTTGGTAGAGCCGACTTCAGTCGGCTGACCGGCAGAGCCCTTGGTAGAGCCGACTTCAGTCGGCTGACGTCCTCCGCAGCCGACTGAAGTCGGATCTACCAAAGCAGCCAAACCAGAGCAGCCAAACCAAAGCAGCCAAACCAGAGCAGCCAAACCAGAGCAGCCAAACCAAAGCAGCCAAACCAAAGCAGTCAAACCAAAGCAGTCAAACCAAAGCAGTCAAACCAAAGCAGTCAAACCAAAGCGGTCAAACCAAAGCGGTCAAACCACGGTGCTCCATCCGCTTACTCCAGCACCAGCACCGTGCCGTCCGGGTACACGATCGCCGCTTCATCACTGCTCGCATCGAAGAAGCCCAGCCCGTGCTGGTGTGCCAGCACCTGGAACATTTCATGCGCGCGCTCGGCGACGGCGTCGTCGAAGGAGCCATAGATCACGCTCGCGGCGATGCTGTAATCGGTGACTTCATCGCGGTCGTCCTCATCGTCGGACAGCGGGCCGCTCATCGGCGGGAAATGCTCGGCCATTTCGGCAAACCAGGCCTGCAGTGCCGGGGTGGTGACCTTGGGATCATCGTGGTCATGATCTTCGTTCCAGTCGGTCTGCTTCTCATACCAAGCGATGAAGGCAGCCGCTTCGCGCGGTGCCACGGCGGGGTCGAACACCATCATGTCGTAGCTCATCGGATCTTCCTGTTGACGTTGCGCAGCAAGCGCGGACGCGCAGGGTAGCGCGACCGTGCTTGCGGGGGGATGACTACCGTCGGAAAAGGACCGGCGGGTTACGAGGCAGGAAGCGCGGCGCTGCCTTCGCGCGCCGGCAGGTCTGCGGGGAACAGCGCGAAGCGCAGGCCGACCAGCCCCATCAGGGCTTCATCGCGGGCCTTGCCGGCCGCCACGCTGCCCACCCGCGCCAGCGAGGCGTCCAGCCGCTCGCGCAGCGCAGCCTCGCCCGGTACCGGCCGACGGGCGGCAACCTGGCGGCGGTAGTGCGTCGCGATGTCGGCCAGGATGTGCTCCACCGCCTCCCGGCTGCGCTCGGGCAGGTCCAGCCGGGCGCGCCGCAGCTGCAGGATGTTCAGCCCCACGCGGGCCTCGGTCAGCATGTCCACCGAGGCGATGTCGCTGCCCTCCGGCGTGGCGGCCAGCCGGGGCGCCAGCAAGCCCAGCAGGTCCAGCATGCGCGCAGCGAAGCGTTCGCGGTCCTGCTGGCCACGCCCTTCGGCGGCTTCGGCCAGCGTGCCCCAGCCCTGACGCACCAATCGCCGCGCGCTCCACTCGGCGCCCACCGAGCGGAACAACCGGGTCATCACCACCGCGAACCCGATGCCGATGAACATGGCCACGGCCGAGTTCACGAAGCCCTGGATGTTGCCGCTGTACGTGTTCTGCACGCTGAGCAGGGCCACCAGGTTCACCGTCAACGGCAGGGCGAACAGCATCGTCTTCGGGTTGTGCAGCAGCAGGCCCAGCGGCAGGAACACCACGGCCAGCAGCAGCACCAGCAGGCCGAAATCGTGCACCGCCGGAAAGATGCCGAACTGGTAGATGCCGGCCACGATGCTCGCCACGACCGCCCATATCAGAAAAGACATCATGCTCGGTGCGGGATCGTCCTGTGCGGCGAAGAACGCCGCGGCCACGGCGGCCATCATCGCGCCGTTGCCACCGCCTTCCCAACCGAGCCCGATCCACAGCACGCAGTAGCTCATCAGCGCGATACCGGCACTGAGCGCGGAAAACAGCGCCATGCCGTAATCCACGTGGCGGGCGTCGGTCACCGCGCGCGCGCGGATGCGGTAACGCGGCGTTTCGCGCGGCGCCGTGCCGTGCTCGATGGCCTGGTGCAGCATGCGGCAGTCCTGCCACAGGTCCACCAGCTCCTCCAGGCGCAGCAACAGGGTGGCCAGCTGCAGGCGCTGCAGGTCAGCGTCCACCTGCGGTTTCAATGCGCTGATGCGTGCCCGCAGCGACGTGTACAGGCCAGCGGCAGCGGTGGCATCGTCAGCCACCAGCCATTCGCGGGTGTCGTCCACGACGGACTGCAGATCCTCAGGCAGCGCCTTGTCGTGACCACGCAGCGCCTCCAGCCGATCTGCAATCGAAGACAGCACGGGCAGCAACAGCAGCATGCGTTCGCGCAGGCGGGCCATCGACACGGCCGCGCCGGCATGGCGTGGATCATCGCGGCGCAGGAACTCGATCAGCGCCTCGAACTGCACCAGGTCAGCGGCAAGCCGGTTGCGCGGTACGTGCGCGCGGCCACCTTCCAGGATCTGCCGACACCATTGCGCCGCGTCGTCCATCCAGCGACTGATGCGGCCACTCAGCATCGGCCGCACCGAGGCCGGGAACACCAGTGCAGCGAACAACACCGCCACGACCGTGCCGAGGATGATCTCTTCGCTGCGCGCCACCACGGTGTCGAAGATCATCTCCGGCGAGGTGACCGCAGGAAAGCCGATGAAGGCGGTGGTGTAGCCGGCCAGCAGGAAGGCGTAGCCCCGGGGGCCGCGGTTCAACAGCGCCAGGAACAGGCAGCCGGCCAGCCACAGCGACATCGCCGCACTGAGCAGCAGCGGGGTCTCCACCAGATGGGGCAGCATGATCAGCGTGGCCACGCCGGCCAGCAGCGTACCCAGGATCCGGTACACGCCTTTGGCCCGCGTGGGCCCCAGCAGCGGCTGGCTGACGATGTACACCGTGGCCATCGCCCAGTAAGGCCGCGACAGGTTGCCAGCCAGCCCGATGTACAGCGCCGTGATCGACGCCAGGAAGGTCTTGATCGAGAACAGCCAGCCTTGGCGGTCCAGCAGCACGGACATCGGGTCTACCTCGCCGCTGTCGGTGCGGCGGCGGGCGCGGCATCGGCGCCGGCATCCCAGCCACCGCCCAAGGCGAGGAACAGATGGATCTGGTCACGCGATACCTGTGCCTGCGCCTCGGCCAGCGTGGCGTCGGCGGTGGCCAGGCTGCGGTCGGCGTCCAGGCTGGACAGGTACGGCGTGCGGCCCCCCTGGTACAACCGGCGGTTCTGCGCGGCGGCCAGCGTGGCCTGCTGCTGCGCCACCTGCAGCGACTGCAGCCGACGCAGATCCTGCGCATAGCGGTCCAGCGCGGTCTGTGTTTCGCGCAACGCCTGCAGCACGGTGTGGTCGAACTCGGCCAGCGCGGCGTCAGCGCCGGCTTCGGTGGCATGGATGCGGGCCCGTGTACCGGAAGAGGGCAGGGTCCACGAGATCAGTGGGCCGAGCGACCACTGCTGGGTGAGCGGCTCGCCGAAGTCGGCCAGCAGGCCAGCGGCACCGACCGATGCGCCCAGGCGGATATCCGGATACAGCGCTGCAGTCGCCACGCCGATGCGCGCGGTCGCGGCGGCCAGCTTGCGTTCTGCCTGACGCACATCGGGACGGCGCGCCAGCAGCGCGCGGCCATCGCCGACCGGCAAGGGCTGCTGCAGTGCTGGCGCATGGGCGCAGTCCAGCACGCCTGGCGGCAATTGCCCCGGGGTCTGCCCCAACAGCGCCGCCAGCGAATACGCCGCCGCTTGGCGCTTGGCCTGCAGCGGCGGCAGCGCGGCTTCCAGCAGCGCCACCTGGGCATTTGCGCGCGCCAGTTCCGGGGCGGTACCGCGACCGGCGGCGATCAGGCGCTCGGTGACCTCCCGGCCGCGCTGCTGCAATTGCAGCGAATGCGCGGCCACCTGCAGCTCATGATTGGCGTGGCAGATGTCCAGGTAGTTGTCGGCGACCTCAGCCACCACGGTGATGCGGGCGATATCGCGCGCTGCGGCGACCGACTGTTCGTCCGCGCGCGCCGCTTCCGCGCCACGCCTGAGCTTGCCGAACAGATCGAATTGATAGCTCACTGCGAACTTGCCGTCGGCCAGGTTGATCGGCGGCAGCTCGTGCTCCAGCAGGAACGATTCGGCAGACAGCTGGGCCCGGCTGACACCGGCTTCTGCTTCGTACTCGAATCCCCCTGCATCCATCGCCTGCTCGTACAGGGCAGCGGCGCGCCGCAGATGCGCGTCGGCGGCCTTCAGTTCGACGTTGTCCCGCAGCGCCTGTTCAACCAGACCGTCCAGCGTGGGGTCCTGATACAACGACCACCAGCGCGAGGGCAGGTCGGCACTCGCGGCCACCTCGGGGTTGCCGGTATCGATGAAAGCATCGTTGGCCTGCGGCCGATGGAAGGCCGAGGCCTCGGGCACGGCGTAATCCGGGCCCACCGTGCGGCACGCCGCCAGGCCGGTCAGCGCGACGACCAGCGCCACGCGGCGCAGCGTATGCACCATCGCGCTCACAGCGCGGCCCGCGCCGGCACCGTGGCAGCGGTGTCCTTCGTGTGGCCCTTCACGTTGACGGTCACCGTGGCAGTGCGGCCGGAAATCAGCTGCACGCCATCGGGTACGGCATCGATTCGGATGCGTACCGGAATACGCTGGGCCAGACGCACCCAGTCGAAGGCCGGGTTCACGTTCGGCAGCAGGCTGTTTCCCGCCGTGCGGTACCGGTCTTCGATGCCGGCGGCGATGCTCTCGACATGGCCGACCAGCGCCACGTCTTCACCCATCAGCCGGATATCCACAGGCTGGCCGGGCGCTACGCCGCGCAGCCGCGTCTCTTCGAAATAGCCATCCACGCGGAACGAGGTGGTGTCCAGCAGGGCCAGCACCGGCTTGCCGGCCGTCACGTAGTCACCGACGCGCACGGTGCGGTCATTGATCTGGCCATCGGCCGGCGCCCGCACTTCGGTCCGCGCAAGGTTGAGCTCGGCCAGGTCCACCGCGGCCTGCGCCGTGGCCAGCGCGGCCTGTGCAGCCTGCAGCTTGGCCCGGCGCACTTCGGCATCTTCGCCGGCGACCAGATCCTGCAGGCTGCGGTCGCGCGCGATCTCCCGGCGCAGCTGCGCCACCGCGGCCTGGCGTTCGGCCAATGACGCCCGCGCCAACTCCACGGCGATGCGATAACGCGCCCGGTCCACCACGAACAGCAGCGCGCCTTTCTTCACTGCCTGGTTGTCGGCCACGTCCACTGCTTCAACCAGTCCGGATACATCCGGGGCCACCTGCACGACGTCCGCGCCGATATGCGCATCGCGGGTCCACGGCTCGTCCATGTAGTAGACCCACAGTTGCCGCAGCACCAGCAGCGCGACGATCACGGCCAGCACGGTCAGCACCGGCGGCAGGGCTTTCTTGACGATCTTGTTCACGATTGCATCCAACGCAGGAGGTGGAACAACCCGCCCAGCACGATGCCGTACAGGGCCAGGTTGAAGAGGGCGGGGTGCCAGACGAGCCGATAGGCGCCACTGCGCTGCAGCAGCACGCGCAGGCCGCTGTTGAGCACATAGGCCACCAGCATCAGCCCGAGCAGGGTCGGGACAAACACGCCATGGAGACTGAATTCACCGGGCATCGGCAGGGATCTGGCTTCTATACGGGGGAGGGACATCAACAGCAACGGGCGAAAGCCACTGGCGTCTGCACGGCAGCGGCGTCGCCCGGGAGTGCAGCACTTACGTAATGCGATCGACGGCGGCGGCCAGCAGGTGCCACACCTTCAACACCGCGCGCAGTTCTTCCATGGACAGCTCGCCGAACACGTCTTGGCGCAGCCCGATCAGCTTCTCTTCCAGCTCGCTGACCAGCGCTTGGCCGGCATCGGTCAGCCACAGCAGGTTGGCGCGACGGTCGCTGGCATCGCATTCACGGCGCACCAGCCCGCTGGCCGACAGCTTGTCCAGCAGGCGCACCAGCGAGGGGCCTTCCAGGCCCAACTGCTGGGCCAGGGTGACCTGGCGGATGCCACCGCCCGAGCGGCCGATCATCAGCAGCGGCATGGTGCAGGCGGTGGAAATGCCATAGCTGCCCAGCGTGCCATCGGCCAAGCGCTGCCATTGCCGCCCTGACTGAAGCAGGCCGGAGCTGAGCTGCATCTGCAGCCGGGTACGTTCGTCGAGGGAATCATTCATGGCAGATAGATAGGATACTACTAATTTCATGCCTATCAATAGGACAGCGCCGCTTTCTGTTCATGCCACCGCTTTCTTCCTGCATGAAAAGCAACGGGATCCCGGACGATCCGCCTTCCGGTCGGCTACCATGCTCGCCCCATCCGGGAAGCCGTCCGCAATGAGCAACGACAAGAATTCCAAGGCGCCGCAAGGCGATGTCAGCCAGACGCAGGCCGAAGAGGCCGTGCGCACCCTGCTGCGCTGGGCCGGTGAAGACCCGACCCGTGAAGGCCTGCTGGACACCCCGCGACGGGTGGCCGAAGCCTATGGCGACTGGTTCAGTGGCTACCGCGATGATCCGCGCGCCTACATGGAGCGGACCTTCGAAGAGGTCGCCGGCTACGACGAGCTGATCGTGCTGCGCGACATCGAATATGAAAGCCACTGCGAGCACCACATGGCGCCGATCATCGGCCGGGTGCACGTCGGCTACCTGCCGGCCGGCAAAGTAGTGGGCATCAGCAAGCTGGCACGCGTGGTGGAAGCCTACGCGCGCCGCTTCCAGGTGCAGGAAAAGATGACCGCGCAGATCGCCCAGTGCATCCAGGACGTGCTGCAGCCGATCGGTGTCGGCGTCGTCGTGGAAGGCGCGCACGAGTGCATGACCACCCGCGGCATCCATAAGCGGGGCGTCAGCATGGTCACCTCGAAGATGCTGGGCAGCTTCCGCGAAGATGCCCGCACCCGCGCCGAGTTCCTGCGCTTCATCGAAGTCGGCGGCAAGCGCTGAGCAGGTCGCCGGCCCGGTGCCTGCCGTCATGGCGGGCACCGTTCCAGCTGCACACCTGGCTGCCGCTGACCGTCTTTCCGGATCCTCCTGCTGCATGAAGCACCGCGATCGCATCATCCGTTACCGTCACCTGCGCGAGCAGCCACAGTGGAAGCTGCTGGCTGCCGCCCACGCCCCGGAGATCATCGGCCTGCTGCAGGCCCTGTTGATGGACGGCGAGCGCACCCTGCCGGCCGCCGTCCTGCACGAGCGGCTGCAGCGTGCGCTGGACCAGCTCAATGGGGAAGAATTGTCCCGTGAGCTGCCGCGCACCGCGCAGGCGTATGTGGCGCACTGGCTCGCCCAGGGCTGGCTGGAGCGCCGCTTGCCCGAAGGCGCCGACCAGGAACAGTACGAACTGTCCACCCAGGCCCTGCAGGCGATCCGCTTTGCCGACAGCCTGGAGCAGAGCCGCGTCGCCGCCACCGAAAGCCGCCTGGCGCTGGTGATCAACCAGTTGTCCCAGTTGGCCGCGCAGACTGAAGCCGATCCCGATGCGCGGTTGTCCGCGCTGCGCGACGAACGCGATCGCATCGACGCGGAAATCGCGCGGGTCGGCGAGGGCCGTGTCGCTGCGCTGGACGGCAAGCGCGCGCTGGAGCGGGCCCGCCAGATCATCGGCCTGGCCGACGAACTGACTGAAGATTTCCGCCGCGTCCGCGATGACTTCGAGCGCCTGAACCGCGAGTTCCGCGAGCGCATCATCGACGACGAGGGTGAGCGTGGCGACGTGCTGTCCAAGCTGTTCGAGGGCGTGGATGTGATCGGTGACAGTGACGCCGGGCGCAGCTTCCAGGCCTTCTGGCGACTGCTGAACGACGCAGAGCAGAGTGCGCAGCTCGACGCCGCGCTGGAGAGCGTGCTCGCGCGTGGCTTCGCGCGTCGGCTGGACCGCCAGGAACGTGCCTTCCTGCGCGGGTTCACCGGCACCATGCTCGAGCGCGGTGGCCAGGTGCACGACGTGCTGCAGCACTTCGCGCGCAGCCTGCGCGGGTTCGTGCAGAGCCGCGGCTACCTGGAGCAGCGCCGCCTCAACCAGTTGCTCAAGCAGGCCCAGGGTGAGGCGCTGGCGCTGCGCGATGAATTCCCCGCACAGCGCGCCATCGGCCGCGACCTGCAGCTGACCACCACCCGCCTGCGTTCGTGGTCGCAGTGGAAGCTGCACGATCCGCGCAGCGCGCAGGTCGATGGCAGCGTGCAACGCAACGACATCGCGGCGATCAGCCTGGAAAGCGTCGGCGACCTGGTGGCTTCCTCGGAAATCGACTTCCGCACCCTCCGCCGCGACCTGCACGACCTGCTGGGCATGCAGCCGCAGCTGAGTATTGCCCAGGCCCTGTCTCAGCGCGAAGCGCCGCAGGGGCTGGGCAGCGTCATCGGTTATCTGTCGCTGGGTACGCGCTTCGGCCGCGTCGTCGAGGGCGAGCAGGAGCTCGCGCATTGGCGCGGTGGTGACGGTCACTGGCGGCGCGCCCGCATCCCGCTGGTTTGGTTCACCCAGGAGAAACGCCATGAGCTGGAATGAAGATCCGATCGACACCGCAGGCCTGGGGCGGGACGAAGAACCGCACGACGCCGAGCCGGTGGTGGTGACTCCGCTGCCGCGCCGTGGCAACGACGTGCTGTATCTGGGCGACACCGGCCGTCTGCCGGTGGATGCGCGCCGCGCGCTGTGCCAGCTGCTGATCGGGCCGAGCATCGACCAGCAGCGCCATGCCAAGTTGTGGCCGGCGCTGCTGCGCAACGAAGCCGCCCTGCGCACCGCGTTGGCCGACCTGTTCCTGGAGCTGGTGCTTGACCGCGAAAGCGGCGTCGCCTTCACCCGCCAGGCCGATACCGAAGATCTGGATACGCCGGTCCTGCTGCGCACCTCGCCGTTGACCTTCATCGACTCGGTGCTGCTGCTGTACCTGCGGCAGCAGCTGGGTGAGGCCGATGCGCGCGGCAATCGCGCGGTCGTCGCCGACGCCGAGATGGCCGAAGCGCTGGCGGTCTACGAGAAGAACCTGTCCACCGACCGCGCCGGCTTCAACCGCCGCGTCGCCAGTGCCGTGCAGAAGATGAAAGACAACCACATCCTGACCCGCCTTGCCGGCCAGGAAGACCGCCACGAAGTGTCGCCGGCCTTGAAGCTGCTGTTCTCGGCCGAGGACGTTTCGGCGTTGTCGGCGGTGTACCGCCAGCTGCGCGAGACCCCGGCCGCCGAAGCCTGAACCACGGAAGCACGCCATGGCCATTTCCAAGCACACCCCCGCCCTGTTCACCGAAGGCCAGCCCGACGCGCGCCAGCAGCAGTTCCGCATGCGCCGCCTGCAGGTGCACAACTGGGGCACCTTCAACGGCCTCACCGAAGTGCCGATCGCCGAGCGCGGTTTCCTGTTCGTCGGCCGTTCCGGCTCGGGCAAGTCCACGCTGCTCGACGCGATGTCGGCGCTGTTGGTGCCGCCGGCGATCGTCGACTTCAACGCGGCGGCGCGCGAAGCCGAACGCAGTGGCCGCGACCGCAACCTGGTGTCGTACGTGCGCGGCGCATGGGCCGACCAGCAGGACCGCGGCACTGGTGAGATCGCCACCCAGTACCTGCGCAAGGGCGCTACCTGGACGGCCGTGGTGCTGGAGTATCGCAGTGGCGATGGCCGTGTGGTCAGCCTGGTGCGCCTGTTCTGGATCGCCGGCAACGGCACCACGGCCGCCGATGTACGCAAGCACTACATGGTGGCCGAACGTCCGTTCGATGTGGCCAAGGACCTGGGCGGCTTTGACCTGGACCTGCGCAAGCTGAAGCAGAAGCTCGCCGACGTGCATCACTTCGACAGCTTCGCCGGCTATGCCGAGCGTTTCCGCCACCTGCTGGGCATCGACAACGAGATGGCCCTGCGCTTGCTGCACAAGACCCAGTCAGCGAAGAACCTGGGTGACCTCAACGTCTTCCTGCGCGACTTCATGCTGGACACGCCGAAGACCTTCGACGCGGCCGAGCGGCTGGTCAACGACTTCGCCGAACTGGACGGCGCGCACCAGGCCGTGGTCACAGCCCGTCGCCAGGTCGAAACCCTGTCGCCGGCGCGCGCGCATTACAACGAACTGAAGGCCATGAACCGTCGGCGCGCCGACGATGAGACGCTCAAGCTGGGCATCGACAGCTTCCGTGAGACCCGTCGGCAGCAGCTGATCGATGCGCGCCTGCGCGAGCTGGATACCCGTGACCGCGGCCTGCTGGGTGAGGAATCGCAGCGGCGCGCGGCACTGGACAACCACCAGGCCAAACTCGGTGAGCTGGAACTGCAGCGCCGCCAGCAGGGTGGCGAACGCATCGAGGAGCTGGAACGCGAGCAGGGGCGTGCGGAAGCCGAGCGTGACCGCCGCGATGCGAAGCTGGCCCAGGCCCGCGAGGCGGCAGCGCAGTTGCAGAAAGCCCTGCCCGACGATGCCCACGGCTTTGCCGAGCTGGTCGAGCACGCATCGAACGAGCTGCTGGACCGCAAGCGCGCCTCATCGGCGCTGGACGATGCGATCAGCGAACGGCTGGGGGGGCGGCGCGACGACGAGCGTCGCTTCGGCGATGTGCGTGCCGAACTCGATGCCATGCAGCGCAACACCTCCAGCATTCCTGCGCCGCTGCAGAAACTGCGTGCGCGACTGGTCGAAGAGACCGGGTTGCCGGAAGCGGCGTTGCCCTTCGTGGGCGAACTGATCCAGATAGGGCAGGACGACCTCGCCTGGCAGGGTGCGATCGAGCGCGTCCTGTTCGGTTTCGCGCAGTCGCTGCTGGTCGATGACAAGCATTACAACGAAGTCGCCGACTGGGTGAACCGTACCCACCTCGGCATGCGCTTCACGTATTACCGCGTGCGCCGCAACGACGAGGCGTTTGCCCGCGATCCGTCGCCGCGCTCGCTGCTGCACAAGCTGGAGCTGCGCGACCACGTCTTCGAAGGCTGGCTGCGCCGCGAGTTGGGCAAGCGCTTCGACTACGAGTGCGTGGATGCCCGACAGCTGCGCAACGTGGAACGCGGCATCACCCGCGAAGGCCAGGTCAAGCACCCGGGCGACCGCTTCGAGAAGGATGACCGCAGCGCCGTCACCGACCGCCGCCGCTGGCTGCTGGGCTTCAACAACCGCGACAAGCTGGCGGTGTACGAGAAGGAAGCGCAGGAGCTTGCCCTGCGCATCGCGGGCTGTGACGAGGACGTCGCCCGCCTGCGTGCGCAGCGCGACCTCGACAACGATCGCCGCCTGGCGTGCCACCAACTGGTGGGCATGAGCTGGAACGAGATCGACATCGCGACCCCGCAGCAGCGCCTGGCCGACATCGAAGCCACCCTGCGCGACCTGCGTGAAGGCAATGCCGATCTGGAAAAGCTGGCCCGCCAGATCGACGCCGCGCGCGCGGATATCGAACAGTCACGCCGCACCTACGAAGACACCCGGGTGGAGCGCGGCCAACTGGTCAAGGAGCGCGACCGGCTGGACCGTGCCCGCCAGCAGAGTCGCGCCTTGATACTGCCCGCCCTGGGCAGCACACAGGAAGCCGGCCTGCAGGCACGGCTGGATGCACTGGGCCCACTGAGCCTGGAGACGCTCGAAGCGCACATGCGCCAGGTCAGCAATTCACTGAACGAAGCGCTGTCGTCGTCGCAGCAGGACGTCAATCGCGTGGAAAACCAGCTGCTCGGCTGCTTCCGCCGCTTCGTGCAGGGCTGGCCGGAGGAATCCGGTGACTTCACGGTGTCGGTGGCGTCGGCAGACGATTTCCTCGCGCGCCTGGAGCGGCTGGAGCGCGACGGCCTGCCGCAGCATGAGGAACGCTTCTTCGACCTGCTGCAGAACCAGAGCAAGAACAATCTGCTTGCGCTGCAGCGACACAGTGCCGAAGCCCGCAAGTCGATCGGCCAGCGTCTGGACGAGGTCAACGCCAGCCTGGAACAGGTGCCGTTCAACCGCGGTACCTTGTTGACCATCGAACTCAGCGACCGTCGCCTGCCCGAAGTGCTGGAGTTCCATCATCAGCTGCGTGAAGTGTTGACCCAGCAGCAGACCGAACAGCGCGAGCTGGCCGAAGCCCAGTTCGCCGTGCTGCGCGTGCTGGTCAACCGCCTGGGTTCGCAGGAAGGCGAGGACAAGCGCTGGCGCGAGCTGGTGCTGGATGTGCGCATGCATGTCGAGTTCATCGGTGTGGAACTGGACGCGGCGACGCGCCAGCAGGTCGAGATCTACCGCAGCGGTGCCGGCAAGTCCGGCGGTCAGCGGCAGAAGCTGGCCACCACCTGCCTGGCGGCGGCCCTGCGCTACCAGCTGGGCGGTGCCGACGGGCAATTGCCCAGCTATGCCGCGGTGGTGCTCGACGAGGCCTTCGACAAGGCCGACAACGAGTTCACCGCACTGGCGATGAACATCTTCGACAACTTCGGCTTCCAGATGGTGGTGGCCACGCCGCTGAAATCGGTGATGACGCTGGAGCCCTTCATCGGCGGTGCCTGCTTCGTCGAAATCAGCGGCCGCCACGACTCCGGCGTGCTGCTGATCGAGTACGACGAAGACGGCAAGCGCCTGAAGCTGCCCGAACGCAGCCGCCAACAGGCCAGCGAACCGGAACCCGCCTGAGCCACAGGCCGCGCTGCATGACCCCCGACCGACCTCGCGGCCCTGACACAGGCCGCGCTGCATGATGCCCAGGTAGAGCCGACTTCAGTCGGCTGCCCTTGGCCATGCGCCCCGACCGACCTCGCGGCCGCCGACACAGGCCGCGCTGCGCGCTCGCCGAGCACGGCTCGGCGCTACCGGCTCGACGTCCGCGATGTATGACGACCAGGTAGAGCCGACTTCAGTCGGCTGCTCTTGGCCATGCGCCCCGACCGACCTCGCGGCCCCGACACAGGCCGCGCTGCGCGCTCGCCGAGCACGGCTCGGCGCTACCGGCTCGTCGTCCACGATGCATGATGCCCAGGTAGAGCCGACTTCAGTCGGCTGCTCTTGGCCACGCCCCGGCCGACCTCGCGGCCGCCGACACAGGCCGCGCTGCGCGCTCGCCGAGCACGGGTCGGCGCTACCGGCTCGTCGTCCGCGCTGCATGACGCCCAGGTAGAGCCGACTTCAGTCGGCTGCTCTTGGCCACGCCCCGGCCGACCTCGCGGCCGCCGACACAGGCCGCGCTGCGCGCTCGCCGAGCACGGGTCGGCGCTACCGGCTCGTCGTCCGCGCTGCATGACGCCCAGGTAGAGCCGACTTCAGTCGGCTGCTCTTGGCCACGCCCCGGCCGACCTCGCGGCCGCCGACACAGGCCGCGCTGCGCGCTCGCCGAGCACGGGTCGGCGCTACCGGCTCGTCGTCCGCGCTGCATGACGCCCAGGTAGAGCCGACTTCAGTCGGCTGCTCTTGGCCACGCCCCGGCCGACCTCGCGGCCGCCGACACAGGCCGCGCTGCGCGCTCGCCGAGCACGGGTCGGCGCTACCGGCTCGTCGTCCGCGCTGCATGACGCCCAGGTAGAGCCGACTTCAGTCGGCTGCTCTTGGCCACGCCCCGGCCGACCTCGCGGCCGCCGACACAGGCCGCGCTGCGCGCTCGCCGAGCACGGGTCGGCGCTACCGGCTCGTCGTCCGCGCTGCATGACGCCCAGGTAGAGCCGACTTCAGTCGGCTGCTCTTGGCCACGCCCCGGCCGACCTCGCGGCCGCCGACACAGACCGCGCTGCGCGCTCGCCGAGCACGGCTCGGCGCTACCGGTGTCGGCTTACCTCAACGGGATCAGGCGAACGTATCCCAGCCCATCCGCGCGATCAGCACCACCACCAGTCCCACGAACAGCTTGCGGATCAACGGCGTCCCGCCGCGCAACGCCAGCCGTGTTCCCACCACCGATCCCACGATGTTGGCCACCGCCATCGGCAGGGCGAAGATCAGCAGCACGTTACCGGTGGGGACAAAGAAGGACAGCGCGGCCACGTTGGTCGACACGTTGACCACCTTGGATGCCGCAGACGCGCGCAGGAAATCCAGCCCGAAGAAGCGCACGAACAGGAAAATCAGAAAGCTGCCGGTGCCGGGACCGAAGAAGCCGTCATAGAAGCCGATCGCCGCGCCGATCGCCAACGCGATCCACAGTTCGCGACGCCCCACGTCACGGGGTCGGTGCAGCGCGCCGAAATCCTTCTTCCACAGCGTATAGCCCAGCATGGCGATCAACAGCACCAGCACCAGCGGTCGCACGGCGTCCTTCGGCAGCAGGCTGACCGCCGTCGCTCCCAGGAACGAAAACACGAAGGCCGTCGCCGCCGCGAACAGGACCGGGCGCCACGGAAAGCGCACATTGCGCGCATAGCGCCACGCTGCGGCGCCCGTACCAAAGGCCGAACTGAATTTGTTGGTACCGAACAGCATCGCCGGCGTGTGCTGCGGCAGTACCGTGAACAAGCCCGGCAACTGCACCAGGCCGCCGCCACCGACGGCGGCATCGACCAGGCCGGCGATGAACGCGATGGCCACCAGCCACCAGAGCTCGGGGGGGATCAGTTCCAGCACGGGTCACAGCCTGCAGAGCGGGGCGACAGGATACGCCCACTGCCCCGTGTCCAGCAGCGCGGCCGCGGCCCGGCCGTGCAAAAATAGCGAAATGACCCAGAATGCGCCCGCCCCCTGCCCCTGCGACCTCGGCCAAGCCTACAAGGACTGCTGCGGCCGCTACCACGCCGGCACGCCCGCCCCGGATGCCGCCAGCCTGATGCGTTCGCGCTACAGCGCCTATGTGTTGCAGCGGGCGGACTACCTGTTGGAGAGCTGGGCAACGGATACGCGCCCGACCGAGTTGTCGGTTCAGGATGCCCCCGGCCAGCGAACCCAATGGCTGGGCCTGACCGTGCATGCGCACACCCACGAGGGGGACACCGCCCAGGTGCGTTTCACCGCACGCTATCGGATCGGCGGCGGCAGCGCGGTAAAGATGACCGAGCACAGCCGCTTCCTTCGCCGCGACGGACGTTGGTTCTACCTCGACGCGATCTGATGGGCGCCACACGGCGGTCGACACCCTGACGAAACGAGCCGATGACGTCATCCTCACCCCGGCTCCCCGAAGCTTGCGGGGGTGAACAGATCGCTCGCTACCGTCCCCTCCGCCTCGTCCCGCCACGCCATGCTGGCAGACCATTTCGCCCACGTGCGCCAACGCAGCCTCGCCCTGGCCGCGCCGCTGAGCGCCGAGGATGCGATGGTGCAGAGCATGGCCGATGCCAGCCCGACCAAGTGGCATCTTGCCCACACCACCTGGTTCTTCGAACGCTTCGTGCTCGGTACGCAGCCCGGCTACCAGCCGCTGCAGCCGGAATGGCATTTCCTGTTCAACAGTTACTACGAGACCATCGGCCCGGCGCATGCGCGGCCGCAGCGCGGCCTGCTGTCGCGGCCCAGTCTCGACCAAGTGGGCCGGTACCGCGCGCATATCGACGAGCAGGTGCTCAACCTGCTGCGCCGCGAAGTCCTGGACGACGAAACGCTGGATCATCTGCAGCTGGGGCTGCAGCACGAGCAGCAGCACCAGGAGTTGCTGCTGACCGATATCAAGCACGCGCTGTGGAGCAACCCGCTGCAGCCGGCATATCGCGAGGACTTGGCGGTAACCACCGGCAGCCTGCAGCCGTTGCAGTGGATCGAGAGCCCTGAGCGCATTGCGTGGATCGGCGCGCCGGCGTGGCCGGACAACGCTGCATTCGCGTATGACAACGAGTCACCCCCGCACCGCGTCATCGTGCCCGCCCACGCACTGGCCAGCCGCCCGGTCAACAACGCGGAGTTCGCTGCATTCGTCGCCGACGGTGGCTACCGCCAGGTCCAGCTTTGGATGAGCGAGGGTTGGACCTTGAACCAGGCCGAAGGCTGGCAGCACCCGCTTTACTGGGATGACGCGCTGGAGCGCGAGTACACGCTGGGCGGTTGGCGCGCACTGGATCCGAATGCCCCGGTGTGCCATATCAGTTACTACGAGGCTGACGCCTATGCGCGGTGGGCCGGTGCACGTCTGCCCACCGAGTTCGAATGGGAAGCGGCGGCGCCTGAGCAGGCGACGGACGGACATTTCGCTGACGATGGCCGTCTGCATCCCAGTGCGGCCGCCTCGCCTGACGGCGGGCTGCAGCAGATGCACGGGGATGTGTGGGAATGGACCAGCAGTGCGTATGGCCCCTATCCGGGCTTCCGGACCTTCCCTGGAAGCCTGGGCGAGTACAACGGCAAGTTCATGTCCGGCCAGTGGATCCTGCGCGGCGGCTCCTGCGCCACGCCAAGGGGCCACGTCCGCGCCAGTTACCGCAACTTCTTCAATCCTTCCGCGCGCTGGCAGTTTGCCGGTGTGCGGTTGGCCCGCGACCTTCAGTGAGTAACGTTCAATGAGTACCGTACATGCGGCGCGGCAGGCGCTTACCGACCTGACCCCCAGCCGCGAGCGCGTGCTGGAGGATGCACTCCGTGGCCTGTCCAGCCAGCCACGGCGGCTGCCTTCGAAGTATTTCTACGATGCCGCCGGCTCTGCGCTGTTCGAGCAGATCACCCGCACCCCGGAGTACTACCCCACGCGCACCGAGCTTGCCCTGTTGGCCCGGTGCCTGCCGGACATCGCCCGCGCAGTCGGCGAAAAGGCGCATGTCGTGGAGCTGGGCAGCGGCAGTGGCCGCAAGACCGCGCTGCTGCTGGAGGCCTTGCGGGAACCGGTGGCCTATACCCCCATCGAAATATCCCGTGCAGCGCTGCTGTCCAGCATCGACCATCTGGCGCCTGCCTTGCCGGCGATCGAGATGCTGCCGGTCTGCGCCGACTTCACCCACCCGGTGGAGGTGCCGGAACCAGAAGAAGAGCCGCGCCGTCGGCTGATGTTTTTTCCCGGTTCCACGCTGGGCAACTTCGAGCAGGCCGAAGCCATCACCCTGCTGCGTGCCATGCACCAGACCATGGGACGCGAGGGGATGGCCTTGATCGGCATCGACCTGCACAAGGACACTGCGACCGTCGAGGCCGCCTACAACGATGCCGCCGGAATCACCGCAGCGTTCACCCTGAACCTGCTGCGGCGGCTCAACCAACAGATCGGCAGCGACTTCGACCTGCAGGCCTTCCATCACCGCGCACGCTACAGCGTGCCGAACCTGCGGATTGAAACCCAGCTCGTCAGTGACCGCGAGCAGGAGGTCACCGTGGCGGGCCAGCAGTTCCACTTCGCGCCCGGCGACGCCATCCAGGTGGAATACAGCCACAAATACACCGAGGCGAGCTTCCAGCAGTTGCTTGACGCGGCGGATCTGCAGATCGTCGGCCGGTGGGATTCGGTTGCACCCGAGCCGGCATTCGGCCTGCGCCTGCTGCAACGCCGCTGAGTCGGCACCGCTGCCGCTATGATGACCGGGCCATGGCGGCACGGAGGATATCCATGTTCAAGCGCTCCCTGATCCTGCTGGTCGCGGTGGCGGCAAGTCCGATGGCCTATGCCCAGCAGGTCGATCCCGCCTTCGCGACCTGCCTGTCCACCCTGCAGGGCGCTGCGCTGAAGCAGGGCATCCCGGCAGAGCGCTTCACCGCGATGATGTCGCCGGTGCAACCGGATCCGACCGTGCTTGACCTGCTTGATGCGCAACCGGAGTTCACCACGCCGATCTGGGATTACCTGGCCGCCCTGGTGGATGACCAGCGGGTGGAAGAGGGACGGGCCATGCTGGCGCAGCACGCCGCGTTGCTGCAGCGCGTGTCCGCCGAGTACGGTGTCGATCCGGCGACCATCGTGGCCGTATGGGGCGTCGAGAGCGATTACGGACGCGTGTTCGGCAAGCGGCCCCTGCTGCAGTCACTCGCCACGTTGAGTTGCGCCGGGCGACGCCAGGCCTTCTTCCGCGGCGAACTGCTGGCGCTGCTGAAACTGATCCACCAAGGTGACCTGCAGGGTGAAGGGCTGGTGGGATCGTGGGCCGGTGCGTTCGGCCATACCCAGTTCATGCCCAGCACGTATGCCCGTATTGCAGTGGACGGGGACGGTGATGGACGTCGCGACCTGGTGGCAAGCATTCCGGACGCGCTGGCGTCCACCGCCAATTATCTCAAGCGTGCCGGTTGGCGGACCGGTGAACCCTGGGGCATGGAAGTACGCGTGCCGGCAGGATTCGCCGTCAACCAGGCCGGCCGCACCCAGCGCCGCCCCCTGTCCGAATGGAAGGCGCTTGGCGTGACCACGCTGGAGGGCGATGCCATCGCGCCGGCGGGGTTGCCCAGCGATGTGCGCGCCGCGCTGCTGCTGCCGGCGGGGATCAAGGGACCGGCAATGCTGGTGTTCCGCAACTACGATGCGATCTACAGCTACAACGCCGCCGAAAGCTATGCCCTGGCGATCGCGACCCTGGCTGACCGGCTGCGCGGCGGGGCAGGGCTGGCCACCGCGTGGCCGACCGATGACCCTGGCCTGGGCCGCCGTGAGCGCCGCCAGTTGCAGACCCTGTTGGCCGCCCGCGGCCATGACGTCGGACCGGTCGACGGCATGATCGGGACGGCCAGCCGCCGCGCCATCCAGGCCGAACAGCAACGACTGGGCTGGCCGACGCCGGACGGTCGCGCCGGGCGGCGGATCCTGCAGGCGCTGCAGGCCGAGCCCACCGCGGCCCCTGCGGCCACCCGTTTCACCCTTCCGTCCAACTACACCGCGCTGGCCCAGTCGCCGGCGCTGCGGAGTGCTTCCAACGTGCAGCAGATCAAAGGCGTCACCAGTGGCCAGTTCCAGGGACTCGATGCCTGGCTGGTCGAAACCCCACAGTCCACCGCGGCGATCAGCGTATTCGGTGGCCAACTGCTGTCCTTCGTCCCGAAAGGGGGACAGGACGTGATGTGGCTGTCGCCGCGCCGCGCGGAGTTGCCCACCCCCATCCGCGGCGGCAGCCCGGTGTGCTGGCCGTACTTCGGTCGGCAGGGGCAGGGCATCGACGTCCCGTCACACGGCTTCGTACGGACCCTGCCATGGGAGCTGAAGCAGGCGCGCACGCTGCCAGACGGCCGTATCGAACTCACCCTCGCACCGCCTGTGCTGGACACCTTGGCGTTGCGGTTGCAGATGGTGCTGGTGATCGGCGCGACCCTGGAGCAGACCCTGGTCACCGAGAACACCGGCAGCAGCGCGGCCAGCATCACCCAGGCCCTGCATAACTATTTCCGCGTCGGTGACGCCACGCGCGTGGACGTGGAGGGCGTGGACGGGCTGGACTATCTCGACAAGTATGAGAACTACGCCCAGCCGCGACGCCAGCAGGGCCCCTGGAACCTGCGCGACCCGCGCGATCCCGGGCGTAGCGACCGCATCTATACAGAGGCGGGGGGCCGCTACGTACTGCGTGATCCCGTCATGAAGCGCCGGATCACCCTCGAAACCCAGGGCAGCCGCGCGCTGGTGGCGTGGAACCCCGGCGCGGAGGCCGCGGCGAAGATGGCCGACGTCGGCGACGGCTGGCGTGACTATGTCTGCCTGGAAGCCGCCAACGCCGGCCCGGATGTGGTCACGGTCCCCGCCGGCGGCCGCCATGTGCTGAAGCAGACCCTGACCGTGCAGTCACTGTAGACGGTAGAGCCGACTTCAGTCGGCTGGACCAGGACGGTAGAGCCGACTTCAGTCGGCTTCGCAACGCAGCAAGGTAGAGCCGACTTCAGTCGGCTTAGCAACGCAGCAAGGTAGAGCCGACTTCAGTCGGCTTAGCAATAACGGTGCCGACTGAAGTCGGCACTACCCAGTCGGCTCTATCCGCCCGGGCATCAAGCCGCCCGCGGTCGAAGCACGATCAGCGTCAAGCCACCGGCCACCAGCCCCCAGAACGCCGACCCGATTCCCCCCAATGCCAATCCGGAAGCGGTCACCAGGAAGGTGACCAGCGCCGCCTCGCGATCCCGCTCCACGGCTAGTGCACTGGCAAGACTGTTGCCGATGGTGCCGAACAGCGCGATCCCCGCCACGCACGCAATCAGCTCCCTGGGGAAGGCGGCGAACACCGCCGCAACCGTTGCGCCGAACAGACCCACCAGCAGGTAGAACCCGCCAGCCGCCATCGCCGCGGTATAACGACGCGCAGGATCCTCATGCGCCTCCCGCCCCATGCAGATCGCGGCGGTGATCGCCGCCAGGTTCAGCGCGAACGCACCGAAAGGAGCGAGTGCCGCATTGACGACGCCGATCCAACCGATCACCGGCGAGATAGGTGCCTGATAGCCAGATGCGCGGATCACCGCGACACCGGGAATATTCTGGGAGGCCATGGTGACCACGAACAAGGGCAGGGCCACACTGGCCACCGCCGCCCAGCTCAGCTGCGGCGTGGTCCACACCGGCACGGCCAACTGCAGGGTCACGCCCTGCAGGTGAAGCTGTCCCTGCGCCACCGCGACGGCAATGCCGACCGCCAGGGTAAGGATCACCGCATAGCGGGGCAGCCAGCGCCGACCGACCAGCCAGGTCGCGAACATCGCCACGCCCATGCCGAACTGGGACCCCATGGAGACGAACACATCCAGCCCGAACCGCAGCAGGACGCCAGCCAGCATGCCGGCCGCCAATGCCATCGGCACACGCTGCATCACCTTGGCGAATATGCCGGAGAAGCCGAGGAGCGCACCGAGGACAGCCGCGAGCAGGAAGGCACCGATCGCCTCGGCCAGACTGACGCCACCCGCACCCACCACCAGCATCGCGGCACCGGGGGTGGACCATGCAGTGACGACCGGAATCCGATAGCGCAGTGAAAGGCCGATACAGGTAACGCCCATGCCGAGGCCAAGCGCCCACATCCATGAAGCGATCTCACGCTGATCGGCACCGACGGCCTGGGCCGCCTGGAAGACGATCACCGCTGAACTGGCAAAGCCCACCAGAACGGTGATGAAGCCGGCCACTAGAGCGGGCAGCGAGAGATCGCGCCACCACGGGCGGCGTACGAGCGCATCCATTGTTGTGTGTTCCCTGCAAGACCTCTCCATTGATACCCGCTGTGCTGCCGTGCGCGCAACGCGCGCGCGGCAGCACAGCGCCGGCGCCAGCACCCCCGCCGACACCACGCAGCACAGCGAGTGTCATCAAATTGAAAAAAGGTGTTGACGAATCCTGCAGGATCTCTACAATTCGCTCCCTCGCTGCAACGCAACGCTTTCTTCGGAAAACAGAGCGGAAACAGCACGCCACCACCGCCGAACGATTTAATCGAACGAAGGTGTTGACGGACTCG